>JYJJ01000078.1 GCA_003263775.1 Vibrio maritimus | reverse complement strand
TTACAGGTGGGTTACCAGCGCCAGCACCTACACCTTTCTTACCAGATTGTAGGATTGCTTTAACTAGACCAGGACCACCAGTACCTACTAGCATGTTAACTAGTGGAGACTTAGCGATTTGGTTAAGAGTTTCTAGAGTAGGCTCTTTAACCATAGTGACTAGGTTAGCTGGGCCGCCTGCTTCAACGATAGTTTTGTTGATCATGTCGATCATCATCGCAGAAACAACTTTAGAAGATGGGTGAACGTTGAACGTTACCGCGTTACCAGACGCTAGCATAGAGATAGCGTTGTTAACGATAGTTTCAGTTGGGTTAGTTACAGGAGTAACCGCACCGATAACACCGTAAGGTGCACGCTCTTCTAGAGAGATACCGTTGTCACCAGACCATACTTTAGTTTCTAGAACTTCAGTACCTGGAGTTTTAGCAGCAGTAAGTTGGTGCTTAGCGATCTTGTCTTCAACACGACCTAGTTTAGTTTCTTCACGAACCATTTTCGCGAAGTCTTCAGCTTTAGCTAGAACTGCACCACGGATAGCAGTAAGGATAGCTTCACGGCCTTCTTTAGTAGAGTTTGCGTAGTATTCTACTTGTGCTTTATGAGTTGCTTCGATTGCAGCTTCAACAGTTTCGAAAACGCCTTGTGCGTTGTTGATATCGAATGACATTATAATTACCTTCTGTAAAGTATTCAGTGGCGAGGCCACTTTTAAAGAGCAGGCTCAAAGCCTGCTCCTAATCTTTATTCAATTAAGCGCAGCTACGAATTAAGCGTAAACTTGAGCAGCTTCTTCGCCGTTCACTACACGCAGCGTACCAAGTACTAGAGCTTCAAGCTCAACTTCACCAGGGAACTTAGTTACAGGAGCGATGAACTCAACGCGCTTAGTGATTTCAGCAGTGATGTACTTGCTGTAAGCGATACCACCAGTTAGTAGGATACCGTCAACTTTTTCACCGCCGAATACCGCGCCCATAGCAGCAATCTGCTTAGAAACTTGGTAAGCCATAGCGTCTGTTACTAGTTTGAACTCAGCGTCGCCAGCTTCCGCTTTCTCTTCGATTTCACGCATGTCGATGCTACCTGTGTAGCTGAATGCGCCGCCTTTACCTTGGATGAATGCTTTCATCTCAGCGTGCGTGTACTCACCGCTGAAGCAGATGTCGATTAGCTCGCGAGTTGGTAGGTCACCAGAACGCTCTGGAGTGAATGGACCTTCAGAAACTGCATCGTTTACGTCAACAGTTTGGCCGCCCATGTGACACCTACAGTGATACCGCCACCCATGTGACAAACGATAACGTTAACGTCTTCGTACTTCTTACCTTGCTCTTCAGCGAATTTACGCGCGATAGCTTTTTGGTTAAGAGCGTGGAAACGACCTTTACGCTTGATAGCTTTGTGACCAGAGAAAGACGCTAGCTCAGATAGCTCGTAAGTTACTGGAGCGTCAGTGAAGAACGCTTCGATACCGTTCTCATCAGCGATCTCTTTACCGATGATGCCTGCAAGGCTAGCTGGATGCTGGATTTGCGCTTCTAGAAGGTCTGCGATTACTGCATCGTCAACCTTGTAAGTACCGCCAGCGATTGGCTTAAGAACACCGCCGCGACAAGCAATAGCGTTTAGCTCAGAAGCTTTAACGCCCGCTTCTTCTAGAGCCGCTAGGATGGCTTCTTTACGGAATTCTTTTTGGTTTGCAACAACTGCACCGAATGGCGCTAGCTCTTCAGCGCTGTGACGTAGAGTTTTTTCGAACAGTTCAGTTGTACCTTCGAAAAGACCGATTTTTGTAGACGTAGAGCCTGGGTTGATAGCTAGAATTTTCATCACTTATAAACCTAATTTAAGTTATTGCTAGTTATAATTAAGCAGACGCGTCTGCTGCTTCTTTCTGCTGGCTCATAGCCGCAACAGAACATGCAAGCGCGATAGATACTGTCTTCTCAGCTTCACCGTCAGCGCGAGAAACAAGAACAACAGGAATACGTGCACCAAGTAGAACACCCGCCATGCTGAAACCAGCCATGTACTGAAGTGCTTTAGCAAATACGTTGCCTACTTCGATGTTTGGAACCATTAGGATATCTGCGTTGCCCGCTACTGGAGACTCGTAACCTTTAAGGTTTGCAGCGTACTGAGATACCGCGATATCTAGAGAGATAGGACCAGAAACGATACAACCTTCGATTTCACCGTTTTGGTTCATTTTTTGAAGCTCTGCCGCGTCCATAGTCGCTGGCATCTTGTCGTATGGCTTCTCTTTCGCACATAGGTTAGCCACTTTAGGCTCTTCGATGCCTACAGAGTGCGCTAGGCTCACTGCGTTCTTGATGATGCCTGCTTTTTGCTCAAGCGTTGGCATGATGTTCATCGCTGCGTCAGTGAATACGTGGAAGCTGTCGCCGCCTTCTTTGAATAGAACGCCTGCGTGGCTAAGAACATTGCCAGTACGTAGACCGTGCTCTTTCTTAAGCACTTCTTTTAGTAGAACTGAAGTGTCGATTAGACCCTTCATTAGTAGGTCGCCTTTACCTTCTGCAATTGCAGATACCGCTGCAGTAGCGATTGCTTCTAGACCATCAGCTTCGATAATGTCGAAGTTCGCTAGATCAACGTTAGCTTTAGCTGCTGCTTCGTTGATTAGCGCACGCTCACCAACAAGAATCACGTCAGCCATGCCTTCTTGGAATGCGTTGTTTGCTGCATCTAGCGTTGCATCGTCGTGCGCTGCTGCAACAACCATGCGTTGCTTCTTACCGAACTTTTTAGCTTGCTGAATAAAGAAGTCTTTATTGTACATAGGGGCGATACCTTTTATTTAAGAAGAGAGCCACTCGCCCTCTTTCTATTATCGATAAACACTTATCTCTAAAAACAATTCGTCATTGTGGAGCAATAGAAGCGAATTATTTTATTGGACCCTCGTGAAAGGATGGGTTGAATTTATCGTAGGTATTATCGGAATTAACGTCACTCAGTGTCAGTTTTTTTGACCGATTTACGGTAACAACCGTTTGACCATGAATGATTCATGGGCATTCATATCACCAGTAGCTATGGGAGAAGACCGGGATCACAAATTTGCTTAGATTTGGATGTCAATTTGACAGGGAAAAGACAAAACGTAACAAGGCAGAGCTTAGGTAACACACCCTTTACACTAGGTAAGTTACCTATAAAAAGTTGAGTAACACTGCGACCATCAGCGATAAATTCACAGCAATTATCTATTCGCTATTTACGATTAAAGGCCATCTAGTTGCCTATGCCCAAGCCAATCATTCAACACGTGAATGTTAATGACGCATTTGTAAAGTGTAATAGTAACGCTAGAGTAAGTTTTTTTGACGCTGAGTGAAGTGCCCTGCTTTATAACCATACCCTATACTGAGCTCAGCTAATCAACGTGATTGAGAAGCTTAAGTTTCTGAATCACAAAGTAGATATACCATTGACTACTATTAAGTAAGGGTCGACGATGACAATCCAAAATCGCCTAGAAGAAAGTGTAAAAAACCTAAACACTGTACTTGAAGAGCAAAAGCAACTTCTTGCTGAGCACAAAGCGAACCAAAACTACGCTGAGCGCCTACAAAACCTGCTTACTCCAACAGATGAACTAAGCACTAAAGGTGATGACCTATACATCGGTGGCTGTAAAGCAACTGATCTAATCGAACAATACGGCAGCCCACTGTTCGTACTAAGCGAAGACACTCTACGTGGCAACCTACGTCGCGTTAAAGCAGCATTCGGTTCAAACTGGCCAAAGCCTGTGAACGTAATGTTCGCTATCAAATCAAACACTAACTACGCTGTTCGTGCTATCTGTAACGAAGAAGGTGTTGGTGGTGACTGTTTCGGTCCTGGCGAAGTTGAAGCAACTTACATCGCAGGTGCGGATCCAAAAACTATCGCACTAAACGGTACTGTTAAGCCTGAGCTTGCTATCCGTAAAGCGATTGAGTACGGCTACGCAATCCACCTAGATTCTTACGAAGAAATTGAAATCGTAGAGCGCATTGCAGCAGAAGTTAAGCCAAAAGAAAAAGTACGTATCGCTGTACGTCTAAAAGTTATCCCAGAAGATTTCTTCAACGACTTCGAACCAGATGCATACCCGTTCCCTAACTTCATCGGCGCGATGAAGTGGATCAAGTTCGGTCTACTAAAAGAAGAAGCGAAGAAAATCGTTAACCGCGTTAAAGAAATCGATGCATTCGAATTCTACGGCTTCCACACTCACCTAGGTCGTTTCTCTAAGCAACCTGAAGGTTGGGATGCGCTATACCGTGAGTACGCACGCAACGTTATCGAGATCTCTCGTGAGTGTGGCGTTCAACCATTCCAAATCGACCTTGGCGGCGGTTGGCCACGCGAGCGTGAGCCAGAGTGTCGTAGCGTTGAGCACATGATGAACCGCAACACAATCGAAGACTACGCTGCTATCGTATGTAAAGGCATGCTAGAAGAGTTCAACAAAGAAGGCTTCGAGATCCCACAACTATGGCTAGAACCAGGTCGTTACATCGCAGGTAACATCGGTACACTACTAACGTCTGTATACGTAGTAAAAGATGACCAAGAGATGGATTACACCTACACAATGGTTGATGCGTCTACTTACCTAGCAACGCTAGTTGAGTCTCAAGAGTCTAAGAACCCAGTTCTACCAGCAAACAAGATGACTCAGCCTCTTCAAGAGAAGACAACTGAAGTAGCGGGTCCAATCTGTATCCCATCAATCTGGGAAAGCGGTGCACGCATGCCAGCTCTAGAGCCAAAAGACGTTCTAGCTATCATGGATGTAGGTCACTACGCAGAATCTCAAGCGAGCCAGTTCAACTCTCTACCACGTCCTGCAACTGTACTAGTTAAAGACGGTGAAGCTGAACTAATCAAGCGCGCTGAAACTGTGGAAGACGTATTTGCTACGCAAATCCTTCCTGAGCGTTTCAAAAAAGCAAAAGCAGAACTTGAGAAGCAGCGTAAAGCTTAATTCTTAAGTCTTCTGGATGGATGGAAAGAGCCTCTCATTTGAGAGGCTCTTTTTGTTTGACTGATATTAAATCTTGGACTCCGCGAGCACCAGCATTGACGACTTGATGTAACGTTGATCATCTTTAACATACGTGTCGAGTTGATACTCTCCTGACAGACGGTACACACTCCAATCCGACGATATCGTTTCCAACTCTTCTTTGTGTAAATGTAGATACTGTGTTGCAGCTTCCGCACTCTCAAAGGCGAGGCCGCCCGGGTATATTCCCCAAAACAATCGACCGAATTTTAGTACCTGACTCCCCGAAGCTAATGCGTCACGATAATGACCATCTCCAACCGTAAAAATTGGAGAGTCCACGTCACTTCGCATCACCGGCGCAATTGCATCTTTCACACCTAGCCAAACCAATGAAGAAAGCGCCACCAATATCAATACAACCCATTGTAATTTCCGCATTACCACTTCCCTCTTCAGATAAACGAATGCTTTTGTTCAGGTTAGTTCATGAACAAAGATTTAAGTTGGACCAATTGTGTTTGATATGGTTCATTTAGAGCACAACCCATTGTACCGAAACAAAAAAAGCGGAAGAGTCACCTCTTCGCTTTAAAGTTAATCTACTAGTTGTCGTTAAGCTAAGAGCTTACGCGCCGCTTCCACAACAACGCGAATAGAACGAGTCTCTGCTTGTTTCAGCGTATCGTGATCCGGCGTCTCTTTTTGCGTACGGTTGATGATAACGCCCGCAACACAGCCTGCACGTAAACCTGAACTAGCGCACATGGTTAGTAACGTAGCGGATTCCATTTCAAAGTTAAGCACACCCATTTGTTGCCACTCTTCCATAGAACCTTGGAAACGACGTACCACGCGACCCGAGAACGTATCGTAGCGCTCTTGGCCTGGGTAGAACGTATCGCTTGATGCTGTCACGCCAGTGTGCACTGTTGAACCTGCTTCAATCGCAGCTTCTTTCATTGCCGTTGCTACATCAAAGTCCGCGACTGCTGGGAACTCCATTGGCGCGAAGTGTAGGCTTGCACCGTCAAGGCGAACAGAGCCTGTAGTCACAATCATATCGCCCACATTCACGTGTGATTGAATCGCACCTGTGGTACCAACGCGCAAGAAAGTACGCACGCCAAGTTGCGCTAGTTCTTCTACCGCGATTGACGTTGATGGACCACCGATACCAGTCGAACAAACCACCACTGGTTTGCCGTCTAGTTTTGCACGGTACACAGTGTACTCACGTTGGCTTGCCAAAAACTCTGGCTCATCCATCAACTCAGCGATCTTCTGAACTCGAGCTGGGTCACCTGGAATAATGGCAATTGTCGCGCCTTGTAGATCTTCTTTATTTACTCCGAGATGGAAAACAGCTTGGGACATGGGGGACTCCTTTTGTCTCTTGGGTATGGGTTTAAGCTTATAAGATAGCGCCACCAATAAACGTACACAGATCACACTTATTTAATGCAACAACGACAACATTTCACATTAAATCGGTTTGCATCACATTTTGTTGTCGATTTTGCTCTGATATTGCACAAATTCAGTTTTTCAGCTCACAAAAAAGCCGCTTATAGACGTTATGTCCGTGAGCGGCTTTCATCATTCTAGTCGGGATTAATCCAACGAGGATTTATGACGAAGCAATCTTAACGCATTCAAGGTCACAATCGCCGTCGCGCCGCTATCGGCCAATACGGCAACCCAGAGCCCGGTAATACCCAGTAAGCTCGTGACAAGGAACACGCCTTTCAAACCAAGCGCCAGTGCCACGTTCTGTTTGATGTTATTGAGCGTTGCACGGGAAAGCTCAATCATCGCTGGTAGCTCAGTTAAGCGGTTGTGGGTCAGCGCCGCATCGGCGGTTTCAAGCGCGACATCCGTGCCGCCTCCCATCGCAACCCCAATATTGGCTGCTTTCATTGCTGGCGCGTCATTAATACCGTCCCCTACCATCGCCACACGATGTTGGCTTGCCAGTTCATTCACATAACTCACTTTATCCGCAGGTAACAGTCGCGCTTTATAGTCCATCCCAAGAGGAGAAGCGATGGATGCGGCGCTGCGTTCGTTGTCACCGGTCAGCATGATGGTTCGGATACCAAGTTTGGACAGTTTTGCCACTGCCTCTGCGGTATCTGGCCTGATTTCATCTTGCCACGCAATCAGACCCTGCAGCGTCATCCCCTGCTCGGTGTTGCAAAGTGCGACCACGACAGTTTTACCTTGATCCTCAAGTGCTGAAATTTGCTCTTGAGCCTTGCTCGAAATCGATACTTCAAGCTTAGAAGGGGCAGAAAGAGTCCACTTCACACCTTCCAGCATGCCTTCAACGCCCACACCAACTAGCGCTTTTTGCTCTGAAGCAGGCGAAATTGCTATACCTTTGCTTTCTACATAACGCACTAACGAAGTCGCGAGTGGATGGTTAGAACCCTGCTCAATCGACGCTGCGGCTGAAAGTAGCTCGTCTTCAGACAATGCACCATTCACTATCACATCCGTCACTTGCGGTTTACCTAACGTTAGGGTACCCGTTTTATCAAACGCCACGGATTCAATATTGCCAAGCTGCTCAAGCGCCGCCCCACCTTTAATGAGTGCACCACGTCTTGTCGCCGCAGCCAATCCAGAAGTAATTGCTGCTGGTGTTGAAATAACGAGAGCACAAGGACAAGCAATCAATAGCAGTGCAAGGCCTCGATAAATCCATGTTTCCCAAGGCTGAGCAAACAGAAGTGGCGGCGTAACGATAACCAACAAAGACACCAGCATCATAAGCGGGGTATACCAGCGGCTAAATTTATCGAGAAAACGCTCAATCGGCGCTCGGCGTGACTCGGCTTCTTCAATAAGGTGCAAGATACGATCAATCGCATTCTCACCTTGTTTTGAGGTTACTTTTAGGCGCACGACTTTATCAGCCAGCACTGCGCCAGCCATGACCGTGTCACCCACCATGCGCTCAACAGGAACAGATTCACCAGTAAGTGCGCTCTCATCAAAACTGGCATTGGCACTTAGGAGTTCACCATCAGCAGGCATTCTATCGCCTGGAGCGACTTCGATAATATCGCCAGGCTCAAGCAAAGCGGCACTTTTCTTTTGACGGGTGTTGTCAACAATGACCGTGGCTTCTTCTGGTACTAACGACATTAGCGCTTGAACACCACTTCTTGCTCGTGAAGCAGCGAACGCTTCAAGACGCTCACCAATCAAAAACAGCAATAGCACCATTGCGGCTTCTACAGTTTCACCGAGATAAAGCGCACCAATCGCCGCCACACTCATTAAAGTTTCAATGGCAAAAGGCGTACCAGATTTAGCCAGCTTGATGGCTTTGGCACCAATCGGCATTAAGCCGAGGATACAAGTCAGAGTAAATAGCCACTCACTGATAACAGGATAAGCGCCTTTAAAGGCAGCGGCGATAACCATACCTGTGGATATCGCTAGGATATGAGCGTTGTCTTTAAAGGTCTTTTTCCAGCCTGTCAGCGCAACGTCACCATTGTTACTGACCGTACTGCCATCTAATGCATTGAGAGTAAATCCGGCGTCGGCAACAGCGGCTTCGACTTGTGAAAATAGCGCGGCATCATCGACTCTCACCACCAATTTTTCGGTAGCAAACATCACTTTTGAATTAACAACACCTTGAATTCGACTGGTTGCGGTTTCTACTTTTCGCGCACAGGCGGGGCAATCCATGCCGGCGACTTTCCAAGACTTTAACAGTCCTGCAGATTCGGTTGAGGGTTGTGGTTGACTACTGGAGGCAGCGGGCTCTTCAGGTTCAGAGCCGCAGCAACTATCACCGGATTGGCAGCCTTCAGCCGGAGCTGAAGTGATAGTGGAAACTTGAGTGATTGTTGGTGCATCACAAGCGTCACTTACCGGACGAATAGCATTGATTTTTTGCGTACTGCACGCTTTATGTTTGTTACACATGGGACTCTCCTTTTCATATCCTTAACCCCAAGTGTAAACCTTGGAGCTAGCTCCAAGGTCAAGAATAAATTAACCAGAAAGTGTTGGTGATTCGAGTTGCTTGTCGATCTTCGATACTTCTTCGATCATCACAGGGTCATGGGAGCAGAAAGGCTGTGAGTTGACGCTAACAATACTTGGATCTTTGGTTTGCGAGCACGCTCCCGTTTTATGAAGCTCTGCAATATGAAAACGCAGCACAATATAACCAAGAACACCAAAAACAATGTTGCCTACGGCTTGACCATACAGAACCCCCAAAGCGCCAAACCACAGTGAGCCAAAGTAGACAAATGGCAAGGTACCGGCGGTCGCTTTTCCCAAATTGAGCGCAGTGGAGTACAGCGGTTTGCCTAGGTTGTTAAATGATGTATTGGCAACAAACAGCACGCCATTAAACACGAAGGTGATCGCCACATAGGTAGCGAACGCCGCAACAATATGAGCCGCATCGCCAGTCAATGAAAATACCGCTATTAAAGGATCTTGAACTAGGTAGAGCAACAAGCAAACCACCAGCGTGTAGAACGTAGTGACGATTAACGAGTTCTTTAATGTCTCTTCAACCTATCAATCCTTGCAGCACCAAAGTTTTGCCCGACAATGGGACCCACCGCCCCGACAACGCAAAAATAAACGCAAAACACACGGGAATAATACGGCCAATAACCGCAAAACCAGCCACATAATCTTCACCATATTGAGCGATAGCGTGGTAACAATAGCATTACCAATTGGCGTCGCCGTGTTAGTGACAATCGCAGGTAGCGCAATAGCAAGCATGACCTTGGTATCGCGTTTCACGGAATCAAATGTTGGTCTAGAAAGCAGTTGATGTACTTTGATGAGCGGTGCAAATGAGAAATAGAATACGGCGAATCGAGCAACGACAGAAGCCGCGGCGGCGCCTTCTACATTCCAATTAAAGCCAAAGATAAATAACGGGTCGAGAATGGCATTAACAATGCCCCCGCGAGCGTTGCCCACATTGAACGCTTGGCATCTCCTGCAGCACGAAGCCCGGCACCACTCGCCATCCCAAGCGCAATGAGTGGCGTACTAGGCAGCAAAATCCATAAATAGGCTTCAGCACGCTCATGTGCACGACCTTCCGCCCCGATGGCAGTAAGTAGCTCGGGTATGTACGCGCACATCAGCGCGGTCACCAAAGCACTTATGACGAAGGAGATCACCAAAACACTACTGCCGATCTCTCGCGCGTAGCTGATGTTCTTCGCACCGATGGCTTTGGACATCAAGGCGCCCATGGCAATGGATGTACCGATACTGACAGACGTAGCAAAGAAAGTGAGGGTGCCTGCAAAGCCTACCGCTGCGGCGAGCTCTGCCTGTCCGAGCATACTGATAAACAGCATGTCGAGTAAGTCGACCACGAAAATCGCCATGATGCCCACTGTCGATGTACCGGACATCACCAAAATGTGGCGCATCGTTGATCCTTCAACAAACTTGGCAGACTGTTCAGCCATTGAATTCCCTTTCTGTCTACAAACGCTCTACAAACAACAAAGGCGCCGCAGCGCCCATTTCGAGTAATACCTAGTTTATACTGGATGTTTGAAGCATGCTTCAATAGTTTTACCAATAGCACGCAGCACATCACGACGGGTAATCACACCGACCAAACGGCCATTGTCGATTACAGGGTACATTTTTGGCTTACCCACTTTCATCATATCAGCCAGTTCGATAATGGAGGTATCCGGTGCGACAGACAATACCTCACGGTACATACAATCCCCTACCGTATGCGTGTCCTGACAGTGATAACTCACTTTTACCAACTTCTCGAGCAAGTCTTGTTCAGAGATAAACCCAATCACCTGCTCTTTATCATCAATAACAGGCCCGCCTAAGTGGGTCGATTGCATCACTTTGTCGAGTGCTGCACTGAGCGACATGTCTTCCGTGAACGTGACCGTTCTTTGCGTCATATAATCTTTTACTTTTAGCGACTCCATAGCACTCTCCTTACTTCCCGATATCCAAACCTTGTACGTTCATTTTGGTGCAATCCGTCACAAGGTAGAAATGGGACTTATCGATACTATCGATAGTGAATCCCTATCACAGCGGAAACTCCTTGATTCCACTGCATTGATATTTCTAAGCGTAAGACGGTTTTTTCAATTTTGCCTATCTTATCGATAAGAATTTTGTAACAATCCCGTGAATTAGATTTTCCGTTACTGGCTTCATTATGTTTAAAAAGCTGCTCCAATCCTTATCCGATGCTGTTGAATTTCGCTCGCGCATCTGGGTTGTTCACATCTCAGAGTCATTTCTTAAAGACCAATCTTTTGTGATCAATGAAGATCAGTTTTCAAGCCCGTTGTCTTGGATGAGAAACCGCGGCTACTCTGAAACTATGCTGGGCAAAGTCGAAGCAATGAAGCGTTCACAAGTACTCGTTGTTGAACTCGGAGAAACCACTCATCAGCTAATGAGGGTGAAATAACCTCACCCCCATCTTTGTTGGGACATCGCTTACGCTGACATCACCCACACTTCCTCACCACGCACTTCCACCTGCCAAGTTTTTACGCTGACTTTTGGCTCCTCAATGCATTCACCAGATATGAGATCGAAATGCTGTTTGTACAGTGGCGACGCCACACAATCTCGTCCGCCGATATCACCAACAATCCCGCGACTTAGCACAAAGGCTTCGCCAATCGGATCCCAGTTGTCAATTGCAAACACACCTTGCTCTGTCTCTGGCAAGTAAAACAGTGCAAGTTGCGCATCGCCAACCAATGCGCCTCGACCTTGATAAGGGGTCAAATCAGCCACGTCACAAATCTTATTCCACATGATTATTCCTCCAGTTGTGGGTCAACGATAGTCACTGGGATCCTTTGACCCCGAACGCGCTGGTAGCCAAGATCTTTACTTTGCTGGTCACTGTTAATAAAAGGCATAAACGTAGCACGTTTCTCTTCTGACTCGACGGCGGTTTTCCATTCACACTGGTAGGTATCAACAATGTGCTGCATTTGGGTTTCAAGCTGCGTGTTGATGCCTAAAGAGTCCTCAATCACCACTTGTTTCAGGTAATCTAGCCCACCCTCTAAGCTTTCCATCCAAACCGACGTACGCTGCAGACGTTCGCCCGTCTTAACGTAGAACATCAACACTCTGTCGATCAAAGTGACCAACTCTTCTGTGGTTAGATCAGACGCGAGTAAATCTGCATGACGTGGACGCATCCCACCATTGCCACATACATATAAGTTCCAACCATTTTCGGTGGCAATCACACCAATATCTTTACTTTGCGCCTCGGCACATTCACGTGTACAACCTGACACCGCAAACTTGATCTTATGGGGAGCTCGAAGACCCTTGTAGCGATTTTCAAGATCGATAGCGAGACCTACTGAATCGTCGACGCCATAACGACACCACGTCGAGCCCACACATGATTTCACTGTGCGCAGCGACTTACCGTAGGCGTGGCCGGTTTCAAAGCCTGCGGAGATCAACGTGTCCCAAATTTCTGGAAGTTGTTCCACCTGAGCACCAAACAAGTCCACTCGCTGACCACCGGTAATCTTGGTGTAGAGATCAAATTTCTTCGCTACTTCACCCAGTACAATCAGTTTTTCAGGAGTAATTTCCCCACCTGGGACACGTGGCACGACTGAATAAGAGCCATCTTTTTGTAAGTTCGCAAGAAACAAATCATTCGAGTCTTGTAATCCACGATGTGAGCCTTCTAGAACATGTTCATTCCACAAAGAGGCAAACACAGAAGCCGCTGTAGGCTTACAAATGTCACAGCCTTTACCCTTACCGTGCTTTTCTATCAGTTCATCAAAGCTCTTAATGGAATCCACTTGGCAGATGTGAAACAACTCCTGTCTTGAGAATTCGAAGTGTTCACAAAGATGGTTATTAACCTCTTGCCCCATCGCCACCAGCTCTTCATCAAGAACGCTTTTCACCATGTTGGCGCAGCCACCACAGCCGGTTCCAGCCTTAGTTTCATCTTTTAATGTCGCAAGATCATGGGCGCCTGCATGAATGGCTTCGACCAAATCCCCGCGGGTTACATTGTGACAAGAACAGATCATGGTTGAGGCACTTGCGCCGCCAGATAATGAACTGGTATCAAACAGCAGCCCCGCTGGATGCTCGGGTAAGGTTTTCTCATTGAGATACGCTTGCAAGAGCAAATCGTAATCGGTGGTGTCTCCAACCAGGATTGCGCCTAGCAAGCGGCTACTGCTCTCATCGACGATAAGCTTTTTATAAGTGCCTTGCGCACTATCTTGCAGCACCATCTCTTTTGCCCCAGGTGTTTGCATTTGCGCATCACCGATGGAAGCGACATCGACCCCTAGTAGCTTGAGTTTGGTGCTCATGTCGGCACCTTCAAACGTCGCCGTTTTACCCATAAGCTGGTCTGCGACTGCGCGCGCCATGGCATAACCGGGTGCCACCAAGCCAAAGATACGATTTTGCCAAAGGGCACATTCACCGATTGCATAAATAGCTTCATCACTGGTTTGGCAATGATCGTTAATCACGATGCCGCCACGCTCACCAATGTCTAAACCCGCCTCTCTTGCGAGTGCATCTTGGGGACGAATACCGGCAGAAAATACCACTACGTCTACATCCAATGGTTCAGCATCTTTAAACACCATACGATGATAAGCGGTTTCACCATCACAGATTTTATCGGTACCGGTTGAGGTATGAACCGTTAGCCCTAGGTCTTCAATTTTGTTCTTCAACAGACCGCCAGCACCATCATCAAGCTGCACTGGCATTAATCTTGGTGCAAACTCTACTACGTGAGTTTCAAGCCCAAGAAGCTTCAAGCATTGGCTGCTTCAAGACCCAGCAAACCGCCACCGATGACCGCGCCCGTTTTCGCCCCCTCGCATGCTTTACGAATCGCAGAAAGATCATCCAAGGTTCGGTATACGAATACATTGTCGCGATCTTTGCCTTCAATCGGCGGCACAAACGGATAAGAGCCCGTCGCCAGTACCAAGTGGTCGTAGCCAAGAATGTCCTCGTCATCAAGAGTGATACGTTTGCTTTGTTTATCAACGCCGGTGACCCGACTTCCTAGTACTAGCTCAACGCCATATTTTTTGTACCACTCTTCGTCCCCTAGCATCAGAGAGTCGTGCGAGTTACCAGAAAACAGCGATGAAAGCTGAACACGGTCATAGGCAGCATAACGCTCCTCGCCAATCACCGTAATTCGATAATTTAAATGTCCTTGCAGGCTAATGAGATGAGCAATGAAATGATGCCCAACCATGCCATTACCGACTACAACGATATGTTCCATATCTCGTCTCCCTATGCGCTTTTCTTCGCGTCTTGCTGCTTGCTGATTTCTGCCGTTGCTGACAACTCGTTTTTCGCTTGCTTCTCATATAGGAAGGTCAATACGGCTTGACGGTATTTCTGATATTGCAGATTGTCGGCCATCGCTACGCGATTTCTAGGTCGTTCCAGATCGATATCTAAAACTTCACCAATCGTCGCTGCCGGTCCATTAGTCATCATCACTATCTTGTCGGAAAGCAGCACGGCTTCATCCACATCGTGAGTGATCATGATGACGGTATTGTTGAGCTCCGCCTGAATCGCCATTAGCGCATCTTGCAGCTTGGCACGCGTCAGTGCATCGAGTGCGCCAAACGGCTCGTCCATCAATAAGACTTTTGGTTTTAACGCTAGAGCGCGAGCAATACCGACGCGCTGCTTCATACCGCCAGAAATTTCATCTGGCCTCTTGTCGGCCGCGTGAGCCATTTCAACCAGGTCGAGATAGTGATGAACCTGCTCTTTCACCCAGGCTTTGTCCTTGCCCTTCGCGACCTGCTTTACTGCAAGTTCAATGTTTTCATACACCGAAAGCAAGGTAGTAATGAATGGTTTTGGAACACTACGGCTCGCTCAGGTCCAGGGCCATCCACTTCACGGCCATCGACAATCACACCTCCATCGGTGGGGAAATGCAGACCGGCGACCAAGTTCAGTACCGTGGACTTACCGCAGCCTGAGTGACCAATTAGCGAGATAAACTCCCCTTTTTGGATCTGTAAATTGACATTCTTGAGTGCCACAAACTCCCCTTGTGGCGTAGGGAACCGCATTCCTAGCTGGGTCAGGTCAAGTAAAGGTTTCGACATCATTAACTTCCTTATTCGATAATCAAGGCGTCATTTCTTCTCAATGAGAACAGAATGACAACAGAGCCTAGTTAGCGGAGCGATTGTTGTTTGTTCCAAGAAAAATGCTTTTGCAGCAGCAACATGCCGCGATCAAGCAAAAGTCCGATAAATCCAATGGTGATCACCGCGACCATGATGCGGCCTAGTGACGCTGAGCTACCATTTTGGAACTCATCCCATACGAATTTGCCAAGCCCTGGGTTTTGAGCCAGCATTTCTGCGGCAATCAACACCATCCAAGCAATACCTAGTGACAGTCGAAGGCCAGTGAAAATCATTGGAATCGCAGAAGGCAATACAATGGTGCGAATATGCTGCCACCAAGAAAGCTTCAACACCTTGCTCACGTTGAGCAGATCTTTATCCACGCTAGTGACACCAACAGCGGTATTGATGAGTGTTGGCCATAAGCTACACAGCGCAACAGTAATCAATGAGTTGACAAAAGATTTCGCAAACAAAGGATCGTCACTCACATATGTCGCACTGACCACCATGGTCACGATAGGCAGCCAGGCCAAAGGTGACACCGGTTTTAGTAGCTGAATGATTGGGTTAAATGCTTGATATACTCCCTGATTCAACCCCAACACAATCCCAAGGGGAATCGCAATCACCGACGCAAGATGAACCCGCCTGCCACCGTGATAAGTGAGGTACCAATCTGATCAAAGAAAGTCGGTTTCCCTGTATAAGGGCGGATTTTCACTTTCGCGTCGGGATTTTTCGCTAGCTTGGCGGCATTGCGCTTTTCTTGACGCTCAACAAACGCCAACGCTTTATCGCGTTCCTCAACGTGTTCTGCGGCTAAATTTTTGAACTGTTCAAACGTCTGAACTGGTCCCGGTAAGGTACCTAAAGACGTCTCTACCTGTTTTGCTGCCAAATGCCACATCATTAGGAAACACAAAATCCCAATGAGGGGGAACAGCAGCACTCGGCTGCGGTTCACCACCATGTCGCGGCTAGGCTTAAGTGAAATTACGTTCGTTGCCATCGCCTATACTCCTTAGCTTTTCTCGGCTTACTCGTTTTAACGTTTGTGATAAGACGCTGACGTCTACACTTTGTCGTTACCTTTCAGACCAATAGAGAACTTTTTCAGGTACTCGTTCGGCTTAGTACCGTCATACACGATGTTGTCGATAAAGTGAGTTTGTGGGGCGCGGAAGCCATCTTCATTTTTAAAATCAGGGAAGTCTTTCGACGTTAGCACGCCATCTTCTACCAAGGCCTCAGCCGCTTGTTGATAGATATCAGGGCGGTAAACTTCTTTAGCGATATCCATGTACCACTGGTCGTCTTGCGAGTCTGCAATCTGTCCCCAACGTCGCATCTGCGTTAGGTACCAAATCGCATCACTGTAGTATGGGTAAGTGGCGTTATGACGGAAGAACACGTTAAAGTCCGGCACATCACGCTTATCACCTTTCTCATACTCAAACGTACCGGTCATGCTGTTGGCGATAACCTCAGCATCAGCGCCAACGTAGGCACTTTTCGAGAGCATTTTCACTGCTTCTTGACGGTTAGCATTGTTGTTTTCATCCAACCAATGTGCGGCGCGGATAAGCGCTTTCACAACGCGGATATGCGTATTAGGGTTCTCTTCAGCCCAAGATTTCGACACACCAAACACTTTCTCAGGGTTGTTTTTCCAAATCTCGTAATCCGTAACGACAGGAACACCAATGCCCTTAAACACTGCTTGCTGGTTCCACGGTTCGCCCACGCAATAGCCTTCAATCGTGCCCGCTTCCATCGTCGCTGGCATTTGTGGAGGAGGTGTCACGCTAAGCAGAACGTCTGCGTCTACTTGGCCGCTGTTATCACCTGATTTTGGTGCGTAGTAACCTGGGTGAATTCCCCCGGCTGCTAACCAGTAGCGCAGCTCATAGTTGTGCGTTGAAACTGGGAAAACCATACCCATATTGAACGGCTTACCCTCATCAAGATATCCTTCAACTACAGGCTTTAGCGCATCTGCCTTGATTGGGTGAACAGGTTTGCCATCGGCCTGCTTTGGAATGTGCTGCTTCATCGCATCCCACGTGTTATTAGAAACGGTGATGGCATTACCATTTAGATCCATGCTGAATGCGGTAATGACCTCCGCCTTAGTACCGATACCGATGGTCGCTCCCAGAGGCTGACCAGCTAGCATATGAGCGCCGTCCAGTTCACCATCGATGACGCGGTCTAGCAGTACTTTCCAGTTCGCTTGTGCTTCCAAGGTGACATAGAGACCTTCATCTTCGAAAAAGCCTTTTTCGTAAGCCACCGCCAGCGGTGCCATATCAGTCAGTTTGATAAAGCCAAACTTGAGCTCTTCAATTTCCGGCTCACCCAACTCAGCCCAAGCCGATGTGCCAACCAGTAGCGTTGCCGTTGCAATAGTCGCGGTACTGACGCGGTGAAACGTCTTACCCACTTTGTTTGCTCGTTGCGTCCATTTGTTCATAACACTATCTCCGTGTGATGCTTAAAAATTTTTCCAAAAAAAAGGCGCTACTGCCATATATAAGCAATAGAGCCTATGTTTAAGCAGTAACGCCGTCGCCAACCTTTCATTCACCGCCGTTGATGATTTCAGGAGCTGCCCACTTGAGGGCGGGGGTATGTAGTTAATATGAGTAATTCAATATGCATGCCAGATTTTAATTGTCTTTTAAAATCAGGAATTTAAACAAAAACAAGTTCCATCCTGACCATTTTTTGCTTCTCCAGTGTGCACCCTGCACCAATTGAATGAATTGTCATTAACCCCAAAGTGGTAGTTAGAGATGGATAGATTCCAAAGTGTTGATCAGGTTCTTTGCGACTTGAGCCAGCGATAAACTCGACTGCATGGCTGATTTTCGAAGCGCAGCAAACGCTGTCTGTTCATCAAGGTGGTGGTGCTTCATCAGTAAGCCTTTGGCCTTCTCGATGACTTTTCGCTCTTCGAGTTTTAGGTTCAGTGCTGCAATTTTTTGGTCATCTTGAATGGATTTCTCTCGCACTTGTCTAGCGTGAATCACCCAGGCACTAAGTTCGAATTGGGAATCATGAGGCAACAAAACGTAATCGTTGCTCACTGGTAAGCGGTTGATATCATTATCATTGAGTTGTTTAAGGATAACGAGAAGTGGACGCTGTAGCTGCTTAGCGACCTCAATGATCAGCGACAGTTCAGCACAAGGTTGCTGCCAAGAAATGACAAGGGTAGCTGAGGGCTCTTTTTCAAGCATGGACTCCAGCTGAGACAGCTGGCAGCCCATAATTTTATCAAAGTCTCTGGCAAGCCTAGCGCTTATATGCGCCTGCTCGGCGATTGAATCGCAACAAACTAAGACTGGTGTTTTTGGCATACGATTTCCCTAACATAGTGTTCCTTCACTCGTTAGTCCATCGCAATATGTGTGCCAAAGTTGCTGAGCTTTGGTTTGTGCCTTATTCCAATCTGCCGACAAGGTAAACAGCGCCACCGTCATCGTACTAATCACGGTATTGGCCATCAGTTCTTGCTCATCCTCTGGCGTGCCCAGCGGACAAGAAATCTCTCGCTGCGGGGTCATGCGCTCTTCAATGTAGCTCGAGTTCACCTTACCGTTTTCTGCCCACCAAATGGTTTGACTTACTTTAGGGTTATATTCAGTCTCACCCGACTGACCTTTAAAAGAAACGGTTCTCTGAGTTTGCTCCGTTGGTAGGTGCACCAAAGATTCCACTTTGGCGTGTAGCTCTTGGAAGCCTGGGTGGAAACTGCCGCGCACTGCAAACGGCGCATTCGCTGGGTTTAAAGCGCGAGCGACGGTATTGACGGGCGTTCTTAGTCCGTAACGATGCTTCCAATCGAGCATGGTCTTAACTTGCGGCAGAAAATTCTCAAGGGGTAAGTAAGTAATATTGAACTGCTCAAGCTGCAGCTGTGCATCCGCAAGATTGTTTGCAGTGGTGATATTAAGCTGGTTTAAAAAGTCTCTCGCGTGCAAGCGGTTATGCATTTTATCCAAATCGCCATGGAGCAAGATTCTCACGCCGCTGTCCGCCAATATCTTGGCTGCGACTAGATGCCACGGTAAACCTGACGTTTGGCCGGTGCGTTTTCCCGCATACAAAGGCCAATCCAGATCAGCAAAACTCTCTGATGAAGATTTAAGCGCCTGGACAAAACCAGCAATTTCCTCTGGCGTTTCATCTCTCACGCGAATGAGCATCATCAGCATGGCCATTTGGTCATCACCGACCTCGCCATTCTTAAACGCGGCCATTACTTCACGTGCCTGAGTCTGCGTCAGCGGCCCTCTACCTCGTGAACCACGACCAACCGTGCGAATACATTCTTGAATTAACGACACATCTTCTCCTACTTAATGTGACTGTCCCGCCTAACCACCTAATATCGGTTACATCAAGGCAACGACACCAACAGTTCGTCTTGGCTATACTCTTTCGCTATATCAACAAGCTGCTGGCGAATCGACACCACTTCACCAATGATCATCAAGGCCGGGCTCAAGCCGCGAAGTTGATCCGCGATTTGATTCAGTTGCGATAGCTCGAAAGTATATACTTCTTCTTCTGCGCTACAACCTTTACCGATAATAGCAACTGGTGTTGAAGTACTCAGTCCAGCTTGCACTAAGCCATTTTGAATCTCGTGGCTTTTCTCAAGCCCCATATAACAAACTAACGTTTGCCCTTGAGCAATCAGCGATGACCATGCTGGCAGTGCACCAGACACAACATTACCGGTGACGAAGGTGACACTGCGCGCCACTTTGCGATGGGTTAACGGGATAAGCGCACTAGAAGAGCAGCCCAGTGCGGCGGTAATACCTGGAATCACTTCAAACTCAATGTTTGCTTCTTTTAGCGCCAGTGCTTCTTCGCCGCCACGCCCAAATACAAAAGGGTCACCGCCTTTTAACCTTACTGCTCGATACCCTTTTCGCCCACAATCTTTAAGGATTTCGTTGATTGAATCTTGATTCAGACTTGGCATACCACAGCGTTTACCTACATAAAATCGTAACGTACCGCTGGGAATCAAATCCAAGATCGGCTGACTGACTAAACGATCATAAACCACAATATCCGCCTGAGATATCCGCTTATGGGCAGCCATAGTTAGCAAGTCCGGATCGCCAGGACCCGCCCCGACAATAGAAACAAAGCCATTTTCAGAAAGATAAGGCAGCTCATCAATAAAGCCGACATCTTGCTTCTGGTGCAAACGGTATGCGTGCTCATTCCTTTGAGTATTCATCCTACAACTCCTTGAGTAACTGAACCATTATTTAACTACCACGTCGATATGCTGAGCGTGCTGAAAGTGCTGATTGGCGAGTTTTTCCACCTCCGGTAGACAAGAGCCGCAATTGCTGCCGCATTTGAGCTGACTTTGAAGCTGGGCGACACTGGTATGGTTTTGAGTTTGAATCGCATCAATGATCTGTTTTTCAGTCACTCTAAAGCAGCTACAGACCAGCTTGCTTGTCGTCCCCGTTTGGGTCGCCTTGAGAAGTTTTGAAAGTGAAAAAGGCTGCCCCAACAGCTGTGAAAGATGCTCGACATCAGCATCAAAGGTCTTATTCTCGACTTGAATAATGCTTTTTACCGTCAGCGCGGCGTCATCAGCACAGCTTAGCGTCACCCAGCCGTACTCAGTATCCATCACCAATAGCTTGCCTTTAAGGGCAGCGCCTGTTGCCTGATTCCAGGTGTGCTTCTCCAATGGCGCCTGTGTCGCATAGCGCCATAAACGCCCACTAGCGCCGTCAATGTCAGTCACTTGCATCGAGGCGAAGTCCGCTAGGTCGCGCAGCTTGTCACCGCCCTCGCCTATGGCAACCATATAGCTGCCAATGCTAAATGGCGTGACGCGAACCAGCGTCGATTTAAACGCCGGCTGACCCGAAATAGGGTCAACCACGGATTCTGTCACCTGGTTAACACCGCTGCCGGCACCAAACTCGCCTGCCCAGTGCATCGACAAATACACACTGTGCATACTTAAACCTTCGTCTGCTCTAATACGAGCGACCACATTACCGCTGTAACCAGGCAGTGTTAGTTCAGCGAGTTGCTCCGTTTTAAGCTCTGCTCTTTCAATGGAGATTGGGTTGAGATAAAGCGTAGGCTCGACCTCCTTTTGAGTAAGCGAAGGAACGTAGCCTGTACGCGTCATGGTATGCCACTGATCGCGGTCACGCCCTGTATTAAGAATGAATTCTTGATGTCCGCGAGGCGTCTCAAGCTCGATAGTCTCAGGAACAATCAAATTGGCACGCCCTGAAGGTGTCGCAAACGCGCCGTCGGCAAATGGTCTCTCTCCGCTAAGCGGCCATTGTCTCGGTTGCCATTGTTGATAGTCGCTTTCAGTCAGTGTACTTAACTTGCTTAAATCAAATAACTGAGGTGCATGTTTGTTGATGCCCGATAACTGAATGTGTTCTTTGAAAATCTCATACTCACTGTGATACCCAAACCCATCGGGAACATCCATTAGCCGACACAAAGCCTGACCTACTTTGGAAATCGCCCACCAATCAGGCCTGCTTTCACCGCGCATAGGTAAGAATGCTCGCTGGCGAGACATCATGCGCTCAGAATTCGTTACCATACCCTGCTTTTCACCCCACCCTGCTGCTGGCAGCAAGATATCCGCATACTGGGCAACGTCAGAATCAGCACAGATATCCGACACTATCACCAACTCACAGCGCTTTAGTGCTCGTTTGATCTTCTGACTTTGCGGCAGTGATACGACTGGATTGGTCGCCATGATCCAAACCGCTTTCACTTCACCGCGTTCAATCGCATCAAACAGATCCACCGCTTTCAAGCCGGGCTTGGTTGCCATGTCTGGTGCCTGCCAAATCGCTTTAACCTGCTCTATCGACTCAGCATCAAAACCACGATGGGCAGCCAATTGATTTGCCAGTCCCCCACCTCGCGTCCGCCCATGGCATTGGGCTGGCCAGTAATCGAAAATGGGCCGCACCCTTCACGACCGATTTTCCCCGTTAGCAAGTGAGCATTAATAATGGCATTGCCTTATCAGTCCCGTTCTCAGCCTGATTCACGCCTTGGCAATAAAGTGTAATCACGCGCTGCTTGGTCGCGAACCAATGATAGAACTGTTTAAGGCTAGTTTTATCGACTTGAGTTTGCTCTGCGACAGCATCAAGAGAGCAAGAGGGTTGTTTTAGCGCTTTCATCAGCGCATCCGCGCCTTGCGTGTGCTCGTCGATATACTTTGTATCGAACTGCTTGGTGTCCTCACAATACCGCGCCAAGCCCATAAACAATGCAACATCACTATCGCTCACAAGAGGCAGGTGGAGATCCGCTTGTTCTGCAGTCATGGTTTTACGAGGGTCGATCACTACCAGCTTTAAGTTTGGATTTGATTCTCTCGCTTGTTGAATTCGTCGAAAGACAATGGGGTGTGTCCAGGCCATATTGGAGCCCACCAACACTATCATCTCCGCCAACTCAAGGTCTTGATAGTTCACGGGGACGACATCTTCACCAAATGCACGCACGTGAGACGCAACCGCAGACGACATACAAAGTCGAGAGTTGGTATCAATGTTAGCGCTGCCAATGAAGCCTTTCATAAGCTTGTTGGCAACATAGTAATCTTCTGTCAGCAGTTGGCCCGAGACATACATAGACAGCGCATCACTACCGTGTTGCTGTTTGATGTCATAAAACCGCTGCGCGATGGTATCAATCGCTTCCTGCCATGAAGCTTGCTTGCCATTGAACTTAGGGTATAGCAACCTTGCAGGCCCAGTATGGCTCTCATCTAAAGATGAACCTTTCACACAAAGCGCCCCCATGTTGGCAGGATGCGAAAGATCACCACTGGTTGATGCTTGATTCGGATGGCTAACACATTTGGCCACTAAGCCGCAGCCGACACCACAATAAGGACAGGTTGTTTTGACACTTCTCGCTTCATAGCTTCTCCTTGAGCCCGGCGACATCGATAAAAAAGGCGCCTCTTCCTATTTCAGGAAGAGGCGCCTTTGCCATTGACGAGTTAGTTATTGTTCACGGTCATCTGTCTTGTTATAGACAAGACACAGCCTTTGAGAAAAGATAGAGCAAGAATAGTTCCAATAACGATTATTTGATATATCAAGTACTTATGAACAAACACGTGTTCTTCGGTGCACTATTTTGGGGAGACGCACAATTAATGGGCGGTCAAGGCTCTTCATATAGGTAACAACCAGTAATGTACTTCCTTTACCATATCTTGAGCGCTAAACTCTAACCTCACTCACAAAATTAGCATTCAACTATGACAGCTTCAAAAATCAAGTTCATCGCAACCGACATGGATGGAACCCTGTTAGACGAGCAAGGCCAGCTTCCTGCGCAGTTTCCTGCGTTATTTCAAAGGCTAAAGTCTCAAGGCATTCTGTTTGCTGCGGCGTCTGGCCGTCAATACTATAGCTTGCGTGATACCTTTGCAGACTACCAAGACGAGATGCTGTTTATTGCTGAAAATGGCACCATGGTTATGCATCAAGACAAAGAGCTGTATAGCTGCACGCTCGACTCAGCCTCTGTGCCTGACATCATTCGCCAAGCCCGCGCTATTTCCGGTGCGTTTATTGTGCTATGTGGTAAAAAAGGGGCTTACATCGAAACACAAGATCCAAAAGCGCTGGCAGAAATCAATAAGTACTACCACCGCTGTCAATATGTCGACGATTTACTAAGTGTGGAAGACGAATTTATTAAAGTCGCTCTGCTTCACTTTGATGGCTCTGAAGCTCACATCGATCCGGTGATCCGCCCAGCATTTGGTAAAGATTTTCAAGTCGTGGTTAGCGCAAAAATTTGGCTTGATGTAATGAACAAAGTCGCATCAAAAGGTGCGGCCATTCGCCACCTACAGCAAACCATGGACTTTACTTTTGAGCAGACCATGAGTTTTGGTGACTACTTTAACGATGTGGAGATGTTGAAGGAGAGTTATTACTCTTACGCGATGGAAAATGCCCACCCAGGTGTTAAAGAACTTGCACGTTTCTCTGCACCGAGCAACACAGAAGATGGTGTGATTAAAGCGGTCAACACCTTTCTTGATGGTGAGCTTGCTGTCGCTAAATAGAAGCCAGACAATCAGGTTCACTATGTAAAAAGAGCATGCCTAGGCATGCTCTTGTTATTTTTGCCAGCGCTCAGCGGCCTGCGCGTCGGACTCGCGAGACTCGACCCATCGAGTTGACTCTGTCGTACGCTCTTTCTTCCAAAATGGTGCCTTGGTTTTCAAGTAATCCATAATGAATTCACACGCTTCAAACGCCGCACCGCGGTGAGCACTAGAAACACCGACAAACACGATTTGATCACCTGCATCAAGATCGCCAACACGGTGTATGACACGAATCCCGTTCAGCATCCATCTCGTTTCCGCTTCGTCGCAGATTTTCTCTAACGCGCGTTCCGTCATCCCCGGATAGTGCTCAAGCGACATACCTTGCACATCGTCGCCCAAGTTCATATCACGTACTTTGCCCGTGAACGTCACTATTGCACCCGATGCGCTGCCCTCAGCCAGAGCTTCATACTCAGCACCTACCGAAAAGTCTTGCTGCTGAACCGATACACGAATCGTCATATCAACCCCAGTAACAGGAGGGAAAAAGGCCACTTCATCACCGTCACTGACGGTCGCCGTCAGCGGTACAATGTCCTGGTTCACAGCAGCTAATAGCTTACCGGAATCAAGAGCCAAGTCCCACTTACCCTCTTGCTTTGCTAAGTGAGCGCGGATGGCTTCGACCGTGTCAAAACTGGCCTCAAGTTCAAGCGCATCGACACCAACCAGTTCGCGAGTTTGCGCAAAAAACAGTACTTTAATCATGATTCCACCTTAAAGTGACCAGACTTACCGCCGGTTTTTTCTAGCAATCGAACGCTGTCGATCACCATGTCTTTCTGTACGGCTTTGCACATGTCGTAAATCGTCAACGCCGCGACAGAGGCTGCAGTCAGTGCTTCCATTTCTACACCCGTTTTACCCGCTAGCTTACACACGGATTCGATGCGTACTTTGTTTTCACTTTCCAGCGCCTCTAGCTGCACTTCAACTTTAGAAAGCAGTAGCGGATGACATAGCGGGATCAGATCCCAAGTTTTCTTCGCGGCTTGAATACCCGCAATACGAGCGGTAGCAAACACATCCCCTTTGTGATGGTTGCCAGAAGTAATCATTTTTAGCGTTTCCGGTGCCATATGCACAAACGCTTCTGCACGTGCTTCGCGAACGGTCTCAGCCTTGGCTGAGACATCAACCATGTTGGCCTCACCCGATGCATTGATATGTGTAAATTCCGACATGGCTAACCCCGACACTTACTTAGTTAGGTGAGGCATGAAGTTACAAGGGCGATGACTTGCATCGAGCTGCTGCTTAATGATTTTCGTCCAACCCGTGCGACACGCACCTGTTGAACCAGGCATCGCGAAGATCACGGTGTGATTAGCAAAACCAGCAATCGCACGTGACTGAATCGTCGAGGTACCAATCTCTTCGTAAGATACCGCGCGGAATAGCTCACCGAAGCCTTCCACTTGCTTATCGAAAAGAGGTACCAATGCTTCTGGTGTGCTATCACGAGAGGTAAAACCTGTACCGCCAGTGATCATCACTGCTTGAACGCTTTCGTCAGCAACCCATTGTGAAACCACAGCGCGGATTTGGTAGATGTCATCGATAACGATTTTTTTGTCCGCAAGCGTGTGACCCGCTTCTTGCAGGTTCTCAACCAGGTAGCGACCTGACGTGTCGTTCTCTTCTGTACGTGTATCTGAAACGGTTAGCACTGCGATATTCGCAGGCACAAATTTGCTCTCTGCGTGACCCATGATTTTCACCCTATAAAAACTGTAAACATTAAAATCGGCGACGCGAATTAGCCGCCGATGGATGCCAAGTGAGGCGTCATTCCTGAATTGCCATCATGTAGGAAGTGACTGACCGACTTGGTCTGTAATTGTGCTTGAATGCGCTCGATTAACGCCTGCTCCTGCGCGTCTTCTTGCAGTAGTCTCGCAGCTCAACACCATGCTCGCCAAACAAACATAAGTGCAGCTTACCCATTGCTGAGACACGCAAGCGGTTACAACTTTCGCAGAAGTTTTTCTCGTATGGCATGATCAAACCAATCTCGCCTTTGTAATCGGCATGCACGAATACTTGAGCAGGACCGTCGTTGTTTTGACGCGCTTTAAGTATCCAACCGTTAGCAATAAGTTGATTGCGTATATCCACACCTGAGACATGATGATTTTGAAACAGCTCGTCCATTTCCCCAGTTTGCATCAGCTCGATAAACCTAAGTTGGATAGGACGATCTTTGATCCAGTTAAGGAACGACGGCAGCTCTTTGGCGTTAAGATCTTTCATCAACACGACATTGACTTTGACCTGCTCGTAGCCGATCTCAAACGCGCGATCGATACCCGCCATCACCTCGGTAAATTTATTCTCACCCGTAATTTGGTGGAACATACGAGGATCAAGGCTATCAACGCTGACGTTAATATGAGTCAAACCCGCTCGCTGCCATGTATCAACCTGTTTTGCCATACGATAACCATTGGTTGTCGTAGCCACTTTGCTGATGCCAGGAGTATTAGCGACCGTTTCAATGATCTGAGGGAAATCCTTCCTAAGGCTTGGCTCACCACCAGTAATACGCACCTTTGACGTGCCACAATCTGCGAATGCAGTGACAACACGCTTTATTTCAGGCAGCGTTAAAAAGGCCGGTCTTTTTTGACCAGGCGGTTTGTAGCCATCAGGGAGGCAATATGTACATCGGAAATTACAGACGTCTGTAACCGACAAGCGCAAGTAATAGAACTTGCGATGGAATTTATCTTCGAATTGTTGCGCCACGGAACACCTTTCCAAACACGGGAGGCGTGATCATTTCCAATCAAGCCCTTGTGACCAAATGTCACTGGCTCAACACGCTTATCTTGATTGATATTACATCAGAAGACTTAGCGTCGTGAGCTCGGAGTTATGGCAATTAGCAATATGAATCGCTAACAGCGTGTGAGTAAAATACTCAATAACGACAGGGTTTTCCAGCTTTGTCATCAAAAAACCTTATCTATTCGTCATTTTTATTATAGTTGAGTATCGCAAATGAACAATTTACCCTATGTTACGAAAACTAAGTAACACAAAAGTAGAATAAGATGAGCAACTATTCATCAAAAAAAATCGTCGCGATCGGTGGCGGTCACGGCTTAGGGCGCATGTTGGCTGCGCTGAAAGATTTTGGCTCTAATGCCACAGGTATTGTCGCAACGACGGACAATGGCGGCTCAACCGGCCGTATTCGAGAGTGTCAAGGTGGCATTGCTTGGGGCGACACCCGCAACTGTATCAACCAGCTCATTACCGATCCGTCTATCGGTTCAATGATGTTTGAGTATCGTTTCAAAGGCACCGGCGACCTGAATGGTCACAACCTTGGCAACCTTATGCTCACAGCGCTGGATAACCTATCCGTACGCCCACTCGACGCAATTGAGCTAATAAGAGACTTGCTTAAAGTCGATGTTAATATCATCCCAATGTCTGAGCACCCTTCTGATCTCAAAGCACTCTCAGTAGAAGGAAAGTGGGTCACTGGTGAAACCTCTGTGGATGAAATGGAACAAGATTTACAGCGCTTAGATCTAGAACCGGTTGTTCCTGCTACTAAGGAAGCGGTGGATGCGATTCTCCAGGCGGACTGTATTGTGCTTGGTCCTGGTAGTTTTCTAACCAGTATCATGCCGCCGCTTTTGCTTGCTGAACTCAGCCAAGCCATTAACAGTAACACCAAAGCAAAAGTAGTGTTTGTTGAGAACCTATCACCAGAATATGGTCCAGCGGGACGAATGACGCTGGAGCAAAAACTGCAGTGGTGCGAGCGCGCTTTACATGGTCGAAAACTCGATGTCATTTTAGGGGAACAGGCACACCCAGATATTTGTTCACGCTGGAACTGTATGACTCAGCCTCTGGCCTCACCCAATCGTGATTGGCGCCATGATAGGAATAAACTCAAGCAAGCGATTGAATCGCTGCTGCAATAAGCCCATGACGATTCGCTAAATATACCCAACAAAAAGCTTCATGCTCAGTCACTTAGACATAGTTGAGGCTTTTTTGTATGTCAGGTAAGTATTCACTCACAGTTCCTCACTGCTATTCTGATAAAAACCCTACTTAGTTAACAATTGCTAACCAAGCAAATTGTTGCGCTGCCATGAATGCATCAATCTAGCATCACAACAATCAAAACAGCGAAGTGCCGACATGAACCAGTACGTGAATGACCCATCCAATTATCAACTGTTGATCAAAAATCTCCTGTTCTCCCCTGTTGCTTTCGATCCAGACCAAGAAATCATCTACGCCAACTACCGACGCCACAGCTATCAAACCTTCCATGACCGCGTGAGACAACTTGCGAACGCCCTAACCCGAATGGGCGTTAAGAAAGGTGACACTGTTGCTGTCATGGATTATGACTCTCATCGTTATCTAGAGTGCTACTTCGCGATTCCTATGATTGGCGCCAAGCTGCATATGATTAACGTTCGCCTCTCTCCAGAGCAAATTCTTTATACCATTGACCACGCGGAAGACGATGTACTGCTCATCCATGAAGAGTTTTTACCGATCTTGGATCAAATCAAAGGGCGCATCGACACCATCAACGATTACGTGGTACTTCGTGATGAAGGCAACTGTGAATATGAGCAGCGATTGGCGGCGCAACCGACCGAGTTTGACTTTCCTGACTTTGATGAGAACACAGTTGCCACTACCTTCTATACTACAGGTACAACAGGGATGCCAAAGGGGGTGTTCTTTACTCACCGTCAATTGGTGCTGCATACCCTAGGAATTCTAAGCTCTCTTGGCACCAATGCGGTTCAAGGCCGGCTGCATCAAGGCGACATCTACATGCCTATTACACCAATGTTTCATGTTCACGCTTGGGGTCTACCATATATGGCCACTATGCTTGGCATCAAACAGGTCTATCCGGGTAAATATATTCCAGATGTATTGCTTGGCCTTATTGAACAAGAAAAAGTGACCTTCTCACACTGCGTACCCACCATCTTGCACTTGCTGCTCAACTCACCTAAATCGTCCTCGGTGGATTTATCGGGATGGAAAGTCGTTATAGGTGGCGCTGCATTACCAAAAGCACTTTGTCAGGCAGCATTAGCACGCGATATTGATGTCTTTGCCGGGTACGGCATGAGCGAGACCGGTCCAATCCTGTCGATAGTGCAACTCACCCCTGAGCATCTTGAACGTGACATGGACACTCAAGCGGAATACCGGGCGAAAACAGGTAAAAAAGTCGCGATGGTCGAAGTGGAGATCGTCGATGAACAAATGGAGCCACTCGCACACGATGGTGAAACCACAGGCGAAATTGTCGTGAGAGCTCCTTGGCTTACACCGAGCTACTACAAAGACAATAAGAACTCTAAGGCATTGTGGCGAGGTGGTTACTTACATACTGGCGATGTAGCAACCATTGACCAAGAAGGGTTTATCAAAATTACTGACCGCGTGAAAGATATGATTAAGATCTCAGGCGAATGGGTAAGCTCCCTTGAACTTGAAGACATTCTTCATCAACACAAAGCTGTTTCTGAAGCCGCTGTAATTGGTATGCCGCACAATAAATGGGGCGAAGTTCCTCTGGCTCTGATTACCCTAAAACCCGAACAAACGGTGACGGAAAAAGAGCTGCTTGGGTTTGCAAAAGGCTTTATCACCAAAGGCATCCTCGCCCGAGAAGCACTACTAATGAAGATTAAGTTTGTCGACAACATTGCCAAAACCAGCGTTGGTAAAGTCGATAAGAAAGAGCTTAGAAAATTGCATTTATAGAGCACTGCTTTAACGAGCGAGCATAAAAAATGCAGCCATAAAGGCTGCATTTTTACGTTTGCTATGATTGATGCGCTACGCTTCTATCGTCTCAAGGTAGTTCGCATAAGTAGTATGCGTATTCGCTAGCAGTGCAAGCACTTGGTCGATTAAAGCTTGATCTTCCACGAGCGTGTTCTGCTTCGACTTGGCATCAATTTGGATCGCAAGCTGGCATAATGGCTCAGCACCAAAGCTGGCGGCGCTGCTTTTGAGTGCGTGGCATATTTCCGCCAGCAACTCCATTTTCTCGCTAAGTGAGCCTTCACTAAGCTGACTTTGATACGTCACCAACTCACCAGTGAATATTCCCAATAAAATAGGAATATTGCTCTCGCCAATTTCGTTGGTAAGCTGCTCAACTCGGTCTTGATTCATAAACGTCATGCTTTGGTCTCACTCGCATTCCATGCTTGGATTTTTCTATAAATGGTCGATGGACTTACGTCCAGATACTTTGCTGCCTGTGGGATATTGCCGTCACAAGCCTCAATGGCCTGCTCAATGGTGCGTCGCTCAGTTTGCCATAGCGGCACAATATCTTGTGGGCCAAATGACGAGACCGTGATCGATGATGCGGTTGGTTTCACGACAACCAAAGGCTCATTCAACGGTGGTGGCAACATATCTAACGTGATCTCTTTACCGTGGTTAAGTACCACGACATTACGTAGCACATTTTGCAATTGACGTACGTTACCCGGCCACTCATAGTGGATGAAGCGTTCGATCACATCTTGAGAGAAGCGCACAAAGCTCTTCCCTTCCTCATGCGACATAAAACCCAACAACGAGTAGGCAATTTCGATCACGTCTTCTTCACGATCACGAAGCGGCGGCAGGTGCAATGGGATCACATACAAACGGTAGTACAAATCTTCCCTAAATCGCCCTTCTTGTACCTCTTTCCAAGGGTCGCGGTTGGTCGCACACACAAAGCGCACATCCACTTTCTTCATACGTGAAGAGCCCACTTTTTGGAAAGTACCGGTTTGGATAAAGCGCAGCAGCTTGGTTTGCAGTTCGAGATCCATCTCACACAGCTCATCAAGAAACAGTGTGCCGCCATCCGCAAGCTCAGCCGCACCTTGTCTATCAACTGCAGCGCCAGTAAAGGCACCTTTAACGTGACCAAACAGCTCACTTTCGATCAGATCTTTAGGGATCGCCGCACAGTTAATTGCGATAAATGGCTTGTCACCACGCTTACTCGCAGCGTGTATGGCTTCGGCACATACCTCTTTACCTGTGCCACTCTCACCAGTAATGAATATACTGGCTTTACTGGATGCGGCGGAGTCAATAGTGCGATATACGGCTTGCATCGGCTGACTACTGCCGATAAATCCTTGATAGCTTGGGCTACCCGTATCGTTTATTTCATCGCGCAGTTTAGAAGCTTTGCGAATCGCATTGGTTACGGTGACGCGCAGACGGTCAGCCTCACAAGGCTTGATCAAAAAGTCTTGTGCACCGTGCTGCATCGCATCGACCGCGATATCAATAGAACCGTGCGCAGTCATAAAGATGATAGGCACGTCTGGATGAGATTGTTTCACTGCGTCCAAAACATCCATCCCCGTCATATCGGGAAGACGCAGATCAAGAAGTATCAGATCGGGTGTCCGATGCTGTAAGCTTTTAATCGCATCGCGGCCATTGCCAACGATATTGATGTCAATCCCCAATGGAGAAAGATACGAGCGATATAAAGCCGCAACGGAGGCCGTATCTTCTACCATCAGTAGGTAGCGAGACTTCGGCTCGTCGAATAAAGGTTGCATAAATCCTAGCTAACTGTTGTTTTATTATGTTTGCTTTATTTGGTTACTCTATAAGCATATTCGCATTTTGCAATTATTGACTAAGAAAAACCATTTTTATTTTACTGCTTAAAGCTTGAGCAGCCTACCAGACTGCTCAAAGCTTGTTAACTGTTAGCGATGAAGTGTTGTCTAAGTTTTTCTATTTCATCACGTTTTTCTGCAGCTAGTTCAAATTCTAAGTTCTGAGCATGCTGATACATTTCCCCTTCGAGCTTGAGAATTTGTTTTTCGAGATCTTGTGAGGATAGCGCCACATAAGCTTGAGAAGGCTCGGCGACCTTGGAAAGCGGTACCTGTTTGCCTTTCTTCGGCTTACCACCTTTAACCACTCCACCAATTTCCATGATGTCTTTGATGTTGCGTTTAAGCGCAGTAGGTACCAGCCCCATTTTTTCATTGTAAGCATGCTGCTTTTCACGGCGACGAGAGGTTTCGTCGATGGCTTTTTGCATCGACTTAGTGATACGGTCGCCATAAAGAATCGCCTTACCTTTGATATTACGTGCGGCACGGCCTATGGTCTGAATCAAAGAGCGTTCTGAGCGCAGGAAACCTTCCTTATCAGCATCAAGGATCGCCACCAGCGACACCTCTGGCATATCCAAACCCTCTCGAAGCAAGTTAATCCCCACCAGCACATCAAACTCACCTAAACGTAAATCACGAATGATTTCAGTACGTTCAACGGTATCGATATCTGAGTGTAGATAGCGCACTTTAACACCGTGCTCATTGAGGTATTCCGTCAGATCCTCAGCCATGCGTTTAGTAAGAGTTGTCACCAGCACACGCTCATCAATTGCTGCGCGAGCTTTAGCTTCGGAGAGCAAATCATCCACTTGAGTCGCAACAGGACGTACCTCAATCTCTGGATCCAAGAGACCTGTCGGACGTACTACTTGGTCGGCGACATCACCATTCGACTTCTCGAGCTCATAAGCACTTGGTGTCGCCGAAACAAAGATAGTTTGTGGCGAAATCATCTCAAATTCTTCAAATTTCATCGGACGATTATCCAACGCCGAAGGTAAACGGAAACCGAACTCCACGAGAGTCTCTTTTCGAGAGCGGTCACCTTTGTACATGGCGCCAATTTGTGGCACGGTCACGTGTGACTCATCAATAATGAGCAACCCGTCTGCTGGCAAGTAATCGAATAGTGTCGGAGGCGGCTCACCCTCTTTACGACCACTCAAGTAACGAGAGTAGTTCTCGATGCCTGAACAAAAGCCAAGCTCGTTCATCATCTCAATATCAAATTGCGTACGCTGAGAGATACGTTGCTCTTCAAGTAACTTATTGTTTTCTTTTAGATAAGTTGCACGACTGGTGAGCTCTTTTTTGATCTCTTCGATCGCATCTAGAATGCGTTCTCGTGGCGTTACATAGTGGGTTTTCGGATAGATGGTGTAGCGCGCGATATCGCGCTGGGTAATCACACCCGTCAGCGGGTCGAAAAGACTAATGCAATCAATCTCGTCATCGAACATTTCAAGGCGTACCGCTTCTTGATCAGATTCTGCGGGGAAGATATCGATAACTTCACCACGCACGCGAAATTGGCCACGTTCAAACGCAACATCGTTGCGAGAGTATTGAAGCTCCGCAAGTCGAAGTAAGATATCACGCTGGTCGATCACCGCACCGCGAGTCACGTGAAGCATCATCTTCAAGTATGAGTCGGGATCGCCTAGACCATAAATGGCAGACACTGACGCGACGATAATCGCATCTTTGCGCTCAAGCAGTGCTTTGGTCGCCGACAAACGCATTTGCTCGATGTGAGCGTTCACTGACGCGTCTTTTTCAATAAACGTGTCAGTGGTCGGTACATACGCCTCTGGCTGATAGTAGTCATAGTAAGAAACAAAGTACTCAACCGCATTATTTGGGAAGAAGGCTTTCATCTCACCATAAAGCTGTGCGGCGAGGGTTTTGTTTGGTGCCAGTAAAATAGCGGGTCTTTGCGCTTGGGCAATGACGTTTGCTAACGTGAAGGTTTTACCGGATCCGGTTACCCCGAGCAACGTTTGGTGGGCGAGACCTGAGTCCAAGCCATCGACTAACTGCGCAATTGCGGTAGGTTGGTCTCCTGACGGTTTGTAATCAGAAACCAATTCAAAGTGTTTTGCCATCTATTTGTGTCCCTTATCTGCAACCCTACTATTTGAGCGCTAGCGCTATCAATTTGCAACCTAAAGCTCGCCTTTATACGCGCAATTTGCTATTGTGTGCACCCAAGCAAAACCCACGTCTACACCAAGCGTTTCAAACCATCCACGGTTTTTCCCCAATCAATCCTAGCTTAGCTGTTAATAACAATATTCTCATTTTTGACACGCCCAATGCTAACTTTAAAAAAATCATTATATTTCAAACATATAATTGACAAATCATTCAGTTATTCACACCCCATCAAATGAGTAATTACTCAATTCAACATTCTCTACCGCACAATTAACACATTTATCCACAATTTTGGTGGATAAGTAAAACAACCTTATGAGCGATAAGGCTCTCAGGAAAGTAAAGCGTTTTTTGAAGTTTTTTTTGCAGTAATTTTTCAAAAAAACCATTGACTCACACATCTAGGGTAGCTAAGATTCGCCCCGCTTAAAGCAATTCCCCCTTAGTTCAGTTGGTAGAACGGCGGACTGTTAATCCGTATGTCGCAGGTTCGAGTCCCGCAGGGGGAGCCAAATTCCAGAAAAAGCCGTGTCGTAAGACGCGGCTTTTTCGTATCTGCGGCTCACAAACTCCTCTCAACTGACAGCTTTTTTGTCTGCTCCCTCTCACCCAATTCTTTACGTCTTTTTTTGTTTTTAGCCCGAATGCCTATACTTTTCGTACAAACGAGCAAAACCATAGATTTCACAGGTTGTTATTCACCGCTCAAAACTGGATAATATCGGGATCGGAGCTCTTTACACTTTTTATTATGACCGAATATCTTTTGTTGTTGGTGGGCACAGTACTCGTCAACAATTTCGTACTGGTTAAATTCCTTGGGTTATGTCCATTTATGGGCGTATCTAAAAAACTCGAGACGGCCATCGGCATGGGTCTTGCGACAACATTCGTACTGACTTTAGCCTCGGTGTGCGCCTACCTTGTAGAAACTTATGTACTTGTACCTCTGGGTATCCAATACCTGCGAACGATGAGTTTTATCCTCGTTATCGCGGTGGTGGTGCAGTTCACGGAGATGGTGGTACACAAAACCAGCCCAACCCTATACAGCTACTCGGTATTTTCTTACCGTTGATCACGACCAACTGTGCCGTGCTAGGTGTCGCCCTACTAAACATCAATGAAAACCACAATTTCATCGAATCTATCATCTATGGATTCGGCGCTGCCGTTGGCTTCTCTTTGGTACTGATTCTATTTGCCTCAATGCGTGAGCGTATTGCAGCCGCCGATGTACCAGCGCCATTCAAAGGTGCCTCTATCGCAATGATTACCGCAGGGCTGATGTCGCTTGCGTTCATGGGCTTTACAGGATTGGTGAAACTATAATGAGTACCATCCTTATTGCCATCGTTGCTGTTGTTATCCTAGCGGGTCTGTTTGGCGCCGTTCTAGGCTTTGCTTCTATCAAATTCAAAGTTGAAGCAGACCCTATTGTCGATCAAATCGATAGTATTCTGCCGCAAACTCAGTGTGGCCAGTGCGGTTATCCAGGTTGTCGCCCTTACGCTGAAGCGATTGCTAACGGCGATGCGATCAACAAATGCCCTCCGGGTGGCCAACCAACAATTGAAAAGCTTGCAGACTTAATGGGTGTCGAAGTCGAAGACTCGGCGCACGACGCCGAAAAATCGATTAAAAAAGTCGCCTTTATCCACGAAGACATGTGCATTGGCTGCACTAAATGTATTCAAGCGTGCCCTGTAGACGCCATTGTCGGTGGCACTAAAGCACTGCACACGGTTATCAAGGATGAGTGTACCGGCTGTGACCTTTGCGTTGCGCCGTGTCCGACTGATTGTATTGAAATGATCCCGGTAGAAACCACCGCGGATACATGGAAATGGCAAATGGATGCTATCCCTGTCGTCAACATTACCGAACCAACGACAGAACTAAACGGTAAGTAGGGAGCATTATGTTATCACTCATCGAACAAATTAAATCAGGCTCCCTTTGGGACTTCCCTGGCGGCGTGCACCCGCAAGAAAACAAAACACAGTCTAACCGCAATGAGATCGTGCGTGCTGCTGTACCGAGCGAACTGGTTATTCCTCTAAAACAGCACATTGGTAAGCCAGGCGACCTATTGGTTAATGTTGGCGACAAAGTACTTAAAGGTCAGCCACTGAGCCAAGTCAACGCGGCCTTCATGTTGCCTGTTCATGCGCCAACGTCTGGTACCATCAAAGCGATAGAACCGCGCACAATTGCTCACCCATCGGGTTTGAGTGATTTGTGCATTGTGATTGAAGCGGATGGTGAAGACACCTGGACTGAACTTTCTCCGGTTGAAGACTACCGTGCACTTGAGCCAGACGCGCTCATCGAGACCATTCGACGTGGTGGTATCTCCGGTATGGGCGGTGCAGGCTTCCCAACCGCGAAGAAAATCCAATCTGGTCTTCAGCGCACTGAAATCTTAATCCTTAACGCTGCTGAGTGTGAGCCCTACATCACGGCTGACGATCGCTTAATGCAAGATTGCGCCGATGAAGTGATTGAAGGTATCAACATCCTCAAGCACATGCTTAAGCCAAAGCTGACCATCATCGGTATTGAAGATAACAAGCCCGAAGCTATAAAAGCATTAGAGAAAGCCGCTGCGAGCGAAGATATTGTGATCCGTGTGATCCCAACTAAGTATCCATCAGGCGGTGAGAAGCAGCTCATCAAGATCTTGACCAATCTTGAAGTGCCAGTCGGTGGTATTCCTGCTGATATTGGCCTCATGGTACAAAATATTGGTTCGCGTTCGCCATTAAGCGTGCCGTTTGCCAAGGTGAGCCGCTGATTGAGCGTGTTGTCACACTCACTGGTAAAACCTTCAAACAGCCACGTAACGTCTGGGCGCGCGTTGGTACGCCAGTACAAGCGCTGCTTGATGAGTTTGGTTACAAAGCAGATAAGAAGTCACAGCGCCTTATCATGGGTGGTCCAATGATGGGCTTTACCCTTCCACATGCCAACGTGCCTATCACCAAAACGGCGAACTGCATTTTGGCTCCAACGTTCCGCGAGATTGATCCGCGCTCCCATGAGATCGCCTGTATTCGTTGTAGTCAGTGCGCCGAAGCCTGCCCAGCATCTTTGCTTCCACAGCAATTGCAGTGGTACGCAAAATCGCAAGAATACGACAAATGCGAAGAGCTGAATCTTAAAGACTGTATCGAATGCGGTGCGTGTGCGTTTGTTTGTCCAAGCGAAATCCCGCTTGTTCAATACTATCGTCAGGCTAAAGCCGAAATCCGCACTCGTAAGCAAGATGCCGATGCAGCTGAACGCGCTAAAATCCGTTTTGAAGAGAAAAAAGCACGCATGGAGCGTGACAAAGCGGAACGCGAAAATCGATTCAAGAAAGCCGCTGATGATCGCCGCAAGCAGATGAGTAAGTCTGGTGGCGACGACGCTATCGCTGCTGCAATTGAGCGCGTCAAAGCGCAGAAAGCCAAAGCTGAAACCACTAGTGAAGTGAAACCAGCGGTCGCTGCTGCAATTGCACGCGCTAAAGCTAAGCAGGCGGAAGCGGCTAAGCAAGGCCAAGCAGAACCAGACAATTCAGAAATGGCTAAACTGCGCGAAGAGCGCAAGCGTCAAGCCAGAGAGCGTAAAGCAGAGAAAGCGTCAGCGCCAGAAGACGCAACTGCTGAAACCAGCGCAGATGTCGATCCGAAAAAAGCCGCGATTGCTGCAGCTTTAGCGCGTGCTAAAGCCAAGAAAGCCGCACAGCAGCAACAAAATGCTCCTTCTGATTCAGACAGCCAAGAAGCGAAAAAAGATGCAGTAGCCGCTGCGATTGCCCGTGCGAAAGCACGCAAACAAGCGGCTCAAACTCATCCGTCAGAAGCAGAAAGCGAAACACCAACTTCTGAGTCAGACGATCCGAAAAAGGCAGCAGTCGCTGCTGCAATTGCTCGTGCCAAAGCTCGCAAACAAGCCGGTAAAGCTGAGCCAGAAGAAGCGAAAGACGAAGCGCCAGCGTCTGAGGCAGACGATCCTAAGAAAGCTGCAGTCGCTGCTGCTATCGCGCGCGCTAAAGCTCGTAAGCAAGCCGCTCAGGTTGAGCCAGAAGAAGCGAAAAGCGAAACGCCAGCGTCTGAAACAGATGATCCTAAGAAAGCTGCAGTAGCTGCTGCTATTGCACGCGCGAAAGCTCGTAAACAAGCTGCTCAGGTTGAGCCAGAAGAAGCGAAAAGCGAAACGCCAGCGGCGGAAGCAGATGATCCGAAGAAAGCAGCAGTGGCTGCGGCGGTTGCACGTGCTAAAGCTCGCAAGCAAGCGGCTCAAACTGAACCTGAAAAAGCAGAATCAGCACAAGCTGAACAACCTAAAGACGTGGCGACCGAGACGACAACTTCGGAATCGGACGATCCGAAAAAGGCCGCTGTCGCTGCCGCAATTGCTCGCGCGAAAGCCAGAAAACGCCAACAAGAACAAGATAAGGAGAACAACTAGTGTCGTTCTTTATTGCTAGCTCTCCACATGCTCATAGCCGCAAACGTACGCCAGACCTAATGAAAGGCGTGGCGCTGTGTGCATTGCCAGCCTTGTCGCTCAAACCTATTTCTTTGGTTGGGGCACTATTATCCAGCTGGCGCTGGCTATTATTGTCGGACTGGGACTTGAAGCTGCGGTCATGCTGCTTCGTAAACGCTCCCCTGCGATGGCACTTCGTGATTACAGTGCTTTGGTTACCGCGTGGCTTCTTGCTATTGCCATCCCACCATTGTCTCCATGGTGGGTAGTAGTCATTGGTCTACTATTCGCTATCGTCATCGCGAAACATCTTTATGGTGGTCTGGGTCAGAATCCATTTAACCCAGCAATGGTGGCCTATGTTGTGTTACTTATCTCTTTCCCTGTAGAGATGACAAGCTGGATCACGCCAATCTCTATCTCAAACGAACCCGTTGGTTTTGCCGACGCTTTCTCGCTGATTTTCGGCGGTTTTGATATGGATGGCTACTCACTACAACAAATCCGAACGGGTATTGATGGTATCACTATGGCCACGCCTCTTGATGCTTTCAAAACAGGCATCAGCAATGGCAACACTATGGGTGAAGTGCTAAGCCAGCCAATCTTTGGCAGCCTAGCTGGCATTGGTTGGGAATGGGTAAACCTAGCTTACCTAGTGGGCGGTTTAGCTCTACTTAAACTGCGTATTATCCAATGGCATATCCCTGTTGCAATGTTAGTGTCGCTGACTATTGTCAGCGGCTTCTTTGCAATGATTTGGCCGGGCGAAACAGGCTCGCCTTTGCTTCACCTGTTGTCAGGTGCGACTATGCTTGGTGCGTTCTTTATTGCGACTGATCCCGTTTCTGCATCGACCACAGTAAAAGGTCGTTTGATTTTTGGAGCCTTCGTTGGCTTGATGGTTTTCATCATCCGTACTTGGGGCGGTTTCCCTGATGGCGTCGCCTTTGGCGTTCTACTTGCCAACATGTGCGTACCGCTGATCGATTATTACACCAAACCAAGAACTTACGGGCACTGATATCATGTTGAATGCAATTAGAAAAAACGGCTTAACACTAGCTATCTTTGCTTGTGCATCAACCGGTGTCGTTGCCGTTACCCAATATCTGACTAAAGATCAGATCTTGCGCCAAGAACGCGCACAGCTTCAAGCGACGCTAAATGAGGTCATCCCTCATGAGCTGCATGACAATGAGCTGTATGCCGCTTGCACCTTGGTCAGCGATCCGGCACTTGGTACCACAGCAGCGCAGCCAGCTTACATTGCGACCATCAACAATGAGCCAAAAGCACTGGCGATTGAAACCATTGCACCAGACGGTTACAGCGGTGCCATCAAGCTCATCATTGGTGTTGATGTCGACGGTACTATCCTAGGTACACGTGTATTGGCGCACCAAGAAACGCCGGGACTGGGCGATAAAATCGACCTTAGAATTACCGATTGGATCTTAGGTTTCTCTGGCAAGCAAGTGACCGAAGACAACCTGAATGAGTGGGCAGTTCGCAAAGATGGCGGCCAGTTCGACTCGTTCACTGGCGCAACTATCACGCCAAGAGCAGTGGTAAAAGCGGTCAAAAATACCGTGGAATACGTGAACAACAATCGCGATTCCATTTTAAACCAGCCACGTAACTGTGGAGGTGAGTAATGACAACCTCAAAAGAACTCTTTAAAAATGGCATGTGGGACAACAACCCAGCTTTAGTACAGCTGCTTGGTCTGTGTCCTCTGCTTGCGGTTTCATCCACCGTAACAAACGCCCTAGGGTTGGGACTAGCGACGCTATTAGTACTGGTTGGCTCCAACATCACTGTCTCTTTAGTTCGAGATTATGTGCCAAAAGAAGTGCGTATCCCGGTGTTCGTAATGATCATTGCAGCGCTAGTAACCTGTGTTCAGCTACTGATGAACGCTTACGCTTATGGCCTTTACTTATCATTGGGTATTTTTATCCCGCTTATCGTGACCAACTGCATCATCATCGGCCGTGCAGAAGCGTTCGCCTCTAAAAACGCGGTTGGCCCTGCTGCTCTCGATGGTTTGTGGATGGGTATGGGCATGACCTCAGCACTTGTCGTGCTTGGTGCGATGCGTGAGTTAATTGGTAACGGTACCCTGTTTGACGGTGCCGACCTGCTCCTAGGCGACTGGGCAGCAGCGCTTCGCATAGAAGTGTTCCAATTTGATAGTCAGTTCTTGTTGGCTTTGTTGCCACCAGGTGCATTTATCGGCGTCGGCTTCTTGATTGCTCTTAAGAACCTCATCGATAAGCAAATCGAGCAGCGCCAACCAAAACAAGAAAAACCAGAGATTGAACGTGCTCGCGTTACTAACTAAAGCTTTTCATGCCCGAGATTTTCGGGCATTTTTATAATAAAAACACACTGGTACTCAGACTCTGAGTACAAGCAATCAGCGGAAGAATTAGTCAGCAAATGAACAACACCAAAAGAAAAGAGATTTTAGAGCGGCTTCGCGAAAACAACCCCAAACCAGAGACAGAGCTTAACTGGAGCTCACCATTCGAACTGCTGATAGCGGTTCTACTCTCTGCGCAGGCAACTGACGTTAGTGTTAACAAAGCCACTGATAAACTCTACCCTGTCGCAAATACACCAGAAGCCATGCTAGCGCTCGGTGTAGATGGTGTGAAAGAGTACATCAAGACGATTGGCCTGTTTAACTCAAAAGCCGAGAACGTCATCAAGACTTGTAAGATCCTCATTGAAAAGCACGGCAGTGAAGTCCCAGAAAACCGCGAAGCTTGGAAGCCCTACCTGGTGTGGGGCGTAAAACCGCCAACGTCGTGCTCAACACCGCCTTCGGTTGGCCAACTATCGCCGTAGACACCCATATCTACCGCGTCTCAAACCGCACTAAATTCGCGATGGGTAAAACCGTTGACGATGTGGAAGAGAAACTACTTAAAGTCGTTCCAAAAGAATTTAAACTCGATGTGCACCACTGGCTGATCCTCCACGGACGCTACACCTGTGTCGCCCGTAAGCCGCGCTGCGGCAGTTGTATCATCGAAGATCTCTGCGAATTCAAAGAAAAAGTCTATCCAGACAATTAATATTAAGGAGCAATGTTATGTCTAACGGCCGTATCCTTCACACTATGCTACGTGTAGGTGACCTAGATAAATCTATCTCGTTCTACACCGACGTCATTGGTATGAACTTGCTGCGCAAAAATGAAAACACCGAATACAAATACACTCTTGCCTTCCTAGGCTTTGGTGACGAGTCTGAAGGTGCTGTGATTGAGCTAACATACAACTGGGGCGTCACCGAGTACGACCTAGGTAGCGCGTATGGCCACATCGCTATCGGTGTAGACGACATCTACACCACATGCGACGCCATTAAAGCCGCTGGCGGTAACGTCACCCGCGAACCAGGTCCTGTAAAAGGCGGTACGACTCAAATCGCCTTCGTAAAAGACCCTGACGGCTACATGATTGAATTGATTCAAAACAAGCAAGCGAGTGCTGGCCTTGAAGGTTAAGCGCTGATTTAACCAAGCTGAAATAAGAAAGCCAGTGGACATTAACCACTGGCTTTTAAGACTATAAAGTCAAACACCCCTAAACCTCAGTCCGACCAAACGAAATCACCACCCTCTGGTTCTTCGCTTTACCCACAGGCGACGCATTACTCGCGATAGGACGGCGCTTACCATAACCCTGCACCTGAATGCGGTCTTTCGGCAACCCTAAAGAGTGGAAATAGTCCTGCAAAATCAATGCACGTTTTTCCGATAGCTGCTGACTCTCACTCTTGGACTCTGAAGAATCAGTGAACGTAGACACTAAGACCAAATCGATATCTTGGTTGTAACGCACGTACTCGGCAATCTGCTGTAATCGATGTTGTGAGGTCTTGTTGAGCTGCTCACTATTGCGGTCGTAGTGCAAGATAGTGAAAGAAATATCTTCAAAGCTGTACGGCAGTAAGTTGGCGACACAATCACTAAAAACATTGTATTTCGCCTGAAACAGCACAGAAGATAACGACACTTCAATACGCTCGTCTCGGCTTTGCCAGTCCTGATAACTGAACGTTGGATAACGACCTTTCTCTAGTTCGCTCAATATACTCCAAGCGGCCTGCCCGCAACGTAGCCGTCGAACTGTTTAAAGAATTGCAAGTTGGTGATGCGGTCAGCACTGTCACCCGGACGCCATGGAGGTGGCATCGACACTAAACTTACGTTGCGCGTTTCCCCCATCGAGCGGCGCATTTTAAGTTCAAAATCGAGGTTCTTCTTTTTACTGGCGCGCGCGACAAATTCCGCATCGCCAAAGTTTGGGATCGGATGTACAAGGCGGCACTCAAGCGGTGTGTTACTTACCATTTCCCACTGCGACTGGGTGGGTGTTGCCACATAGCGCTTTTCTATTGCCGCATCCGCCATTGGGATTGCCAGCGTAGGTAGGAACAATGTGGTAAGTAAAGCTTTTAATTTCATACAGATAGATAACTCGATAACTTTTGCATTAGCGGCATGTCCTTGCCGCTAAAGCATTTAGATGGATCTCCGTATAGGTTATTGCAATTTCCCCGCCAACATAGCGCTAGTGAAAAACAAGGCGCTAGTTTCCTGAAGGCGCGTCTCAGACAAGAAGGATTCTGATTGCTTTTTATACCGCCCTTGCTCAACCAATTTCTTAGATCAGCCTTAGCTGTTGAGCCAAAGCTATGAATGCTTACTATCAATAGCCATATAGAAGGCAAATTAAATGCCCGGTTTAGTTTTTTATGCTGACATAATCTGCAATAATGCCCGCTTCGTCACACTTGAAAACTCAAACATGTCTGTAGAAAACGAAGCACTTACCCTAAAAAAGCGATTCCGTGGTTACTTTCCCGTTGTTGTCGACGTGGAAACAGCAGGTTTTAATGCTAGCACTGATGCGTTACTGGAAATTTGTGCCATCACTTTAAAGATGGACGAAGAAGGTAACCTTGAGCCTGCCACTGTGATGCACTATCACATTGAACCATTCGAAGGCGCCAACTTAGAAAAGGAAGCGCTGGAATTTAACGGTATTCGCGACCCATTCAGCCCACTTCGTGGTGCGGTATCGGAGCAAGAAGCGTTAAAAGAAATCTACAAAGTGATTCGAAAAGAGCAGAAGCAACACGATTGCAATCGCGCCATCATGGTGGCGCACAATGCGAATTTCGACCACAGTTTTGTGAGTGCGGCGAATGAACGCGCCAAACTTAAGCGCGTTCCGTTCCACCCGTTTGCAACCTTTGATACTGCCACATTGAGCGGTCTTGCTTATGGTCAAACGGTGTTGGCAAAAGCTTGTAAAGTCGCAGGAATGGAGTTCGATAACAAGGAAGCCCACTCGGCTCTTTACGACACTCAAAAGACGGCTGAGCTGTTTTGCCGAATCGTCAACAAATGGAAGGCACTTGGTGGCTGGCCGATTGTTGACGACAACCAAGAATAAACAAACACACATTTTTTAGAGATTATTATGAATCCTGTCGTTATTTCCGTTTGCATCATGCTGCTGCTCGCACTGATGCGCGTTAACGTTGTCGTTGCGTTAACTTTCAGTGCCATTGTTGGTGGCGTTGTATCTGGTATGTCTTTAACCGAAGCTGTAGGTGCCTTTGAAGGTGGCCTCGGCGGTGGTGCGACTATAGCACTTAGCTACGCAATGTTAGGTACCTTCGCTGTCGCTATTTCTAAATCTGGCATTACTGATTTACTTGCACAAAGCGTTATTAAACGCATCCACGGCAAAGAGAGCTCGGCTGGCACGACTGGCCTTAAATATGCGGTTTTGGTTGCACTGATCCTAGTAACTATGTCGTCTCAGAACGTCATTCCAGTTCATATCGCCTTTATCCCAATTTTGATTCCACCTTTGCTAGGCGTATTTGCAAAACTTAAACTAGACCGTCGTCTAGTGGCGTGTGTGCTGACCTTCGGTCTAGTAACGCCTTACATGGTATTGCCAGTCGGTTTTGGTGGCATCTTCCTAAACAACATTTTACTTAAAAACCTGCACGACAATGGTCTTGAGTCAGTCACAGCAGCGCAAGTGCCAATGGCGATGTTGCTTCCAGCGGCAGGTATGATCACAGGTCTACTACTGGCTATCTTCTTTAGCTACCGTAAGCCTCGCGAATACGCAGAAACCGAGCTAACTCAGATTGATGAAGAGCCTTCGCACATCAATAAGAAGAACATTGTTATTGCTCTAGCGGGTATCGTTGCAGCTCTTGCTGTTCAGCTAACCTCTGGCTCAATGATCATTGGTGCCTAGCAGGCTTCATGGTGTTCACTTTCGGCGGCGTGATTGCATGGAAAGAGACGCAAGATGTGTTCACTAAAGGTGTGCACATGATGGCGATGATTGGCTTTATCATGATTTCAGCTGCAGGCTTTGCAGCAGTGATGAAACAAACTGGCGGCGTTGAAACGCTGGTTGAAGCACTATCAACAAGCATCGGCGACAACAAGCCACTTGCAGCACTTCTCATGCTTATTGTGGGTCTTCTGGTTACGATGGGTATCGGTTCTTCGTTCTCAACGATTCCAATCATCGCAACGATTTACGTTCCTCTAGCACTTGCATTTGGCTTCTCGCCAATGGCAACGGTTGCCCTAGTTGGTACAGCGGCTGCACTTGGCGATGCTGGCTCACCAGCTTCTGACTCAACCTTAGGTCCAACGTCTGGCCTAAACGCTGATGGTCAGCACGAACACATTTGGGAAACTGTGGTACCAACCTTTGTCCACTACAACATCCCACTGATTGTATTTGGTTGGATTGCGGCGATGGTGCTGTAGTTAACTTTTAGCTACTGTACTACGCTAAATCGCAAAAAAGCTTGGTCACTGACCAAGCCTTTTTAGTATCTTGATGAATCCAAGACTATTTCTTTGCTTGTCTTGCTTCAAACGCGGCTAACTGCTCTGGTGTCGCCTTAGGTTGATGATTGGTTTTCCACTCATCGTAAGTCATGCCATAGACACGCTCGCGAGCGTCATCAATGTCTAAGTCCAATCCAGCGGTTTCAGCTTCAGCTTTGTACCACTTGCTAAAACAGTTGCGGCAAAAGCCTGCCAAAATCATAAGGTCGATGTTTTGCACATCTTTATTGCTGTCTAGGTGCTCTAGAAGGCGACGAAATACCGCAGCGTCGAGCTTGTTTTGTTGCTCTTGAGGTAGATCTTTATATTTGAAATCAGCCACTCTACTTTCCTTTTATTGTTGGTTTTTCTCTCTCCATCCTAACCAACAAACAAAAAAATGCCCAGTCGAAACTGGGCATTTATGACCTATACGTCGTTTAACTCACCATGACTGGTTCGCGCTTTCACATCGTGGCTAAGCTCTTTATTAAGCTCAGCCTCAACGTGACCTGGCGATTGAGTACGCGCCGAAATCAAGCGGTACATCGCAGGGATTACGAACAAGGTAACCAAGGTCGCAAACGCCATACCGAAGAAGATGACCGTACCTACTGCGACACGGCTTTCATAACCCGCACCCGTTGAAAGGATAAGCGGGATGCACCAGCCAGCGTAGTAAAGGCCGTCATCATGATTGGGCGTAAACGTCTTGCCGAAGCGTCAATAATAGCTTTTTCAAACTCGATGCCTTTGTCGCGAAGCTGGTTGGCAAACTCAACAATCAAGATACCGTTTTTGGTCACCATACCGATAAGCATGATCATGCCGATTTGACTGTAGATGTTTAAACCTTGCTGCATAATAACCATACCCAAGAAGCCACCAAATACGCCCATAGGCACCGTAAACATCACCACTAGCGGGTTCACAAAGCTCTCAAACTGAGCGGCAAGTACAAGATAAGCAACCAGTAGTGCTAGGCCAAAGACTACCAAGATACTCGATTGATTCTCTTTGAAGTCTTTGGACTCACCAGCGTAGCTCACCGAGATATCCCCTGGTAGCATCTCGATAGCTTGACTATCCATAAAGTCCAGCGCTTCCCCCAAGGTGTAACCATCGGATAGGTTAGCCTTGATGGTAATCGCTTTTTGCTTATTGTAGTGCGACAAACGAGTCGAGGAAGCCACTTCCTCAATCGATGTAACCGCATCAAGAGTAACAAGCTCACCAGATTTGGTTCGCATGTAGATTTGGCTTAAATCGTTTGCGTTATTGAACTGATTCTCATCACCACGCAAATACACGTCGTACTCTTCACCGCGTTCAACATAAGTCGTTTCAGTTTTACCACCAAGCATGATCTCTAGCGTATCGGAAATATCTGCGACACTAATACCGAGTTCAGCCGCGCGCTCACGGTCGATGGTGACGACGAGCTCTGGTGTTTTCTCAGAGTAGTCTGTACTTGCCCCTTCCATAAACGGAGATTCTTCCGCCGCTCGTTCAAGCTTATCCGCCCAAGTTTGAAGTTCAGAATAATCTGAGCCACCAATGACGAACTGAACGGGCTCACTAGAGCCGCCTCTAAAGCCTGGCATAAACGGATATACACGCACATCTGCGATGCCAGCTAACGCTTTCCTAGCCTCACCTAGTGCTTCAAGAGCGGTGACATCGCGGTCATTCCAGTCCTCAAGAATCATGATGACAAAGCCCGTTTGGTCACCGGCGTTACCACCAAATGCAGGGGACTGAATACTGAATGACTTCAAGAACCCTTGCCCAAGCAAAGGCATTAGCCTCTCTTCGACAATGTCCATGTTTGCCGCCATACGGTTGTAACTGGTTGCATCGGCACCGCGAACGAAGGCAAAGATTACGCCTCGGTCTTCTGAAGGAGTGAGCTGTGCCGGTACCTGTTGCATCAGTTGGAAACTGCCGCCAACACAAGCGATGATAACAATCGGTGCTACCCAGCGAAGCTTGAGGGCTTTCGCCAACGCCAGCTTGTAACCGCGTTCTAACTTTTTAAAGCCACGATCGACAAGCTGCGTGAAGCGGTTTGGCTTATCATTCGCTTTAAGGATCGTACTTCCTAATACTGGTGTTAGCGTCAAGGCAATCAACGAGGAGAAGATCACCGACATGGCGAGCAACACCGAGAATTCAGTGAACAGCAAGCCAATCATCCCGTCCATAAACGAAATAGGTAGGAATACCATCACCAGAACCAAGGTCGTCGCGATAACCGCAAAGCCAACTTCACGAGTTCCCTTATAGGCCGCCAGCAGCGGAGATTCACCACGTTCAATATGGTGGAATATATTCTCGACAACAACGATGGCATCATCCACGACCAGTCCGATAGACAGAATTAGTGCCATCAAAGTAATCAGGTTGATAGAGAAACCAAAGAAGTAGGCGGCGATAAAAGATGAAATCAATGAAACGGGTACAGTGACCGCCGGAATCAACGTCGCTCGAGCCTGGCCAATAAAGATATAAAGAACCAGAATAACCAAGCCGCCAGTGATAAATAACGTGTTGTAGACTTCAGAGATTGAGCGATCAATAAAAACCGTTGAATCATAGTCGATAGCTAATCGAGTGCCATTTGGCAGGAATTGCTGCAACTGTTCAACTTCTTTATGAACAAGGTCAGCCATCTCTAGTGGGTTGGCATCAGACTGAGGGACAATACCCATACTGACATTGACGACACCATCACTCTTAAAGGTAGAGTTTTCGTTCTCGGCACCGACATAGACATCAGCGACATCTTTTAGATAGATAGGTGTATTGTCACTTGCTCGTTTTACAACCAAGTACTCAAAGTCTATTGGCGTATTATAAGCACGAGCAGTACGTACCGACATCACTGTCGCATCATTACGAACTTCACCACCCGGGCTTTCAATGTTCTCGGTTCGCAGTGCCGAGGTAATATCAGACGTCGTGACACCTCGCCCAGCCATGTAGCAGGTTTCAGTTTGATGTACATCACCTGATACAGACCACCAGAAACATCAACAGAACTCACACCGCTTATTAAACTAAAGCGATCGACCAAAACGCGGTTAACGTAGTCAGTCAGCTGAGTACGATCCATTTCCGATGAGCTAAGGTTGATATAGACCGAAGCCTCACCACTACCATTGTTTTTGAAAACAAGCGGATCATCCGCTTCATCAGGGAGCGAGCGCTGCGCACGAGCAACCGCATCTCGAACGTCGCTGACACCCGTGTTAAGGTCATAACCGAGTTCAAACGTCACCGTAATACGCGACATGCTGTTACGCGTGGTCGATTCAATTTCGTCGATACCACTGATGCCCGACAACTGGTCTTCGATCACCGACGTTATCTGGCTTTCAATGATAGTGGCGGACGCCCCTTCGTAACGAGTAGAAATCGAAACCACAGGGTTCTCGATATCCGGCATCTCACGAACGGCAAGTTTACTAAACGACACGATACCGAATACGCAGAGCAACAAGCTCAGTACGATAGCCGCTACCGGACGTTTAACAGAAACATCAGATAACAGCATTAGCTCGCATCCTTATCCATTGGCTTTTTGCTTTAACGCGAGCGGCATTTGGCTCACCGTCAGCATTGACTTCAGAGACAGAGACTCCGTCACGCATATTCACGATACCTTGCACCACAATACGTTGACCAATCTCAATACCATTCTCAATGACAACTTGGTTGCCAACACGAGCACCTAGGAAGACTTCGGTACGATGTGCTTTGTTGTTTTCATCGACAATATAGACATAACGCTTGGTACCAGAATATTCTAGCGCTTGTACTGGAATGATAGGCGCTTCAATAGGTGGGAATTCCATGCGAGCCTGCGCTAACATACCTGGCTTTAAACGGCCATCTTCGTTTTCAAAGTGAATACGAACGCGAAGGTTAAGCGTCTCTTGATTCACGCGCGTATCAATCGCAACGACCTTGCCCGAGAATACACGAGTACCCCATGCAGAGGTGAGCGCCGTCACTGCCATGCCTTTTTCAAGCATTGGCAGGTAGCTTTCTGGAACTTGTAAGTCCAGCTGCATCACAGAAAGGTCATCAAGCGTTAGTAGCTCGGTGCCGACATTGACTAACTTACCGCGGCTAAAATCAACCAAGCCAACGGTGCCGGAAAAAGGCGCCTCTATATATAGATCATTCAGATTGGCATTCGCCGCATCCAACCGTGCATTACCAATCTCTACAACGGCTTTCTGGGCATCGATCTCGGTTTTCGTGATCGCGTTGCGATCCACTAAGCGTTCAAACTCAGCAAGAATACGTTTTTGGTCTCGTACATAAGCTTTAGCTTCTGCGACAGCAGCGAGCGCCTTGTCATCATTAAGCTGAACCAGCAGTTGACCTTTTTCTACGGTTTGATTAGCCGTCACTTGAATGCTATCAACAATGCCATTCACCTCAGACGCAATAATGACAGATTCGTCAGCTTCAAGTTTGCCAACGAGAGAAAGCGATTGCGAGACTTGGTGGATAGCAACAGGTTCGGTCACCACCGACACTGCCTTGGCGCCAAAACTCCTTTTGGCAAAACTTGCTGGAGAGGCACATAGAATAGACAGTGCGAGCAAGCCCGTTATGGTTTTATTTTTCATTGTATGTGTCTTATCGTGTAAAAACTTAGGTTATTTTAACGAGTTATACGCCGTGTAACGTCAAGAAGTGTAAATCTATCGCGGGATTCCATTTACATTTAAGCTTAATCCCTCTTTCACGATGACACGTACAATCACTATAACCCCCTGCTGTATAAATAATAATGACTAAAAACACGCTTTTTAGCCATCTCTGCCCAAAAAGGCATCATTCAGTTCAAAATCAGCAAAAAAGGGTTTACAGCCATGCGCAGTTTGTTATGATGCGCTCCGCACTTGAGGGATGTGTTGGGAAAACATCAGACAAGTATAAAAACTCCTGGGGGGTTCCCGAGTGGCCAAAGGGAGCAGACTGTAAATCTGCCGGCACTGCCTTCGATGGTTCGAATCCGTCCCCCCCACCACATTTTGTTAGTTGATGATGTCAGCTAA
>JYJJ01000077.1 GCA_003263775.1 Vibrio maritimus | reverse complement strand
GTGTTCGCGCCCGCTTCTTTCACGGTGCCCGTGAACTTACCGCGCACGATATCTGGGGCATCGTTAGTGCCTTTGATGTCGATAGAGATAACTTGCTCGTCTCTCGCGCCATTGTCGTCTTTCACCACAACAGTGAAGACAGCGGTTTCCAAATCGCCGTTGTCTAGTTTTTGCGTCGCTTTCGCATCATTATCGAGCTTAAAGGTCCAGTTGCCATCCTCATCGATGGTC
>JYJJ01000076.1 GCA_003263775.1 Vibrio maritimus | reverse complement strand
CACACCAGATGCGGACTTTAATGGCGACATCGACCTAAGCTTCGACATCTCCGATGGCACCGACACCATCGTGGCTAACGCAGACCTTACTGTGAATCCAGTGAATGACGCAGCGGTTGTAGAAGATGTGGGTTATACCATCCAAGAAGACGGTTCATTGACCTTTACGGATGAACAGCTTCTAGCAGGTGCATCCGATATTGATGG
>JYJJ01000075.1 GCA_003263775.1 Vibrio maritimus | reverse complement strand
CTATACTTTCCACCTTGAAGAAAAGTGGAGCGACACACGAGGTTCGAACTCGTGACCTCAACCTTGGCAAGGTTGCGCTCTACCAACTGAGCTAGTGTCGCATTGAACGTCTTTCGTCGTTCAGGGCTGCGAATTATAAGAGCATTTTTTTGTGATGCAAGTCCTTACCAATAAAAAAATGATCTTTTTTTCGTTTGATGAAAAAGCACACAATTTTTCGGTGATCTCCTCGCTATCGCAGCCCAAAGTCCTTGTTTTTAACAAGTATTCAACGATCAGATAGTGAAAATCGTTTCACGGTAGTACTTGAGTTCGGCAATCGACTCACGAATGTCATCCAAAGCTAGGTGCGTACCCTGTTTGGAAAAACCATCTAGAACTTCCGGTTTCCAACGACGAGTGAGCTCTTTAATCGTACTGACATCAACGTAACGATAGTGGAAGTACTCTTCAAGCTCAGGCATATGCTTGTATAAGAAACGGCGATCCTGACCAATACTGTTACCACAAATAGGCGATTTACCCTTCGGCACCCACTTCTCTAGAAACGCAATAGTCTCGCGAATGGCGCTCTCTTCATTGTGCTCACTAGCTTGAACACGCGCCACCAGCCCGCTTGCGGTATGGGTGTTCGTGCACCAATCGTCCATTTTCGCAAGTTCCGTTTCAGGTTGATGGATGGCAATAACCGGGCCTTCAGCAAGATATTTAACTCGCTATCGGTCACAATGCTCGCGATCTCGATGATTTTGTGTGTCTCAGGATCCAGTCCGGTCATCTCTAGATCAACCCAGATCAAATTGTCATCGCTGAAAGACATAACGCCCTCGTCTATTTGTTTTCTGTCAAAAGAGGTACTATACCGAAATTAAATTCAGTAACCAAAATGGTTTGATGCGATTCGCATCAATGAAATATCGTGGCGAAAAAGAAAAAACTAACCAAAGGTCAAGTGCGTCGAGTACGCAGCAACCAAAAGAAGAAACTAGCAAAAGAAGAAACCATCCAATGGGATGAAACCATGCTTGGCGGGGTTAAGCAGGGGCTAGTAATCACTCGATTCGGCCAACATGCGGATATCGAGGACTTGGAAACCAAAGAAATCCACCGCTGTAATTTGCGCCGTGGTATTGAATCTTTGGTGTCTGGCGACCGCGTAAAATGGCGTATTGGTCTAGAGTCGATGCATGGTATTTCCGGTGTTGTCGAAGCAGTAGAGCAAGAACATCCATGCTAACGCGCCCTGATTATTACGACGGTCTGAAGCCTGTCGCCGCTAACGTTGACCAAATGGTGATTGTCTCTGCGGTTGTACCAGAGCTTTCGCTAAACATTATCGATCGCTACCTGATCGCCTCAGAGACACTACAAATTGCGCCATTAGTCGTGCTAAACAAGATCGACCTGATCCCAGAAGAAGAGCGAGAAGCTTCTATCAGCTACTCGATGTGTACAAAAACATCGGCTATAAGGTACTTTTGGTTAGTAAAGAATCGGGCGAAGGCATTGCCGAACTAGAGACGCACCTAAAAGACAAGATCAACATCTTCGTTGGGCAATCCGGCGTGGGTAAATCCAGCTTAGTGAATGCGCTAATGCCAGAACTCGACGTAGAGGAAGGTGCTGTTTCTGAGAACTCGGGCCTAGGTCAGCACACAACGACTGCAGCAAGACTGTATCACTTCCCATCAGGTGGCGATTTGATTGACTCGCCGGGAGTACGTGAGTTTGGTCTTTGGCACTTAGAACCCAATGAAGTCACTGAAGCCTTTGTTGAATTCAAACCCTACCTTGGCGGCTGTAAGTTCCGTGACTGCAAACACCTAGACGACCCTGGCTGTCTGCTGCGTGAAGCTGTGGAAGAAGGAAAAATCGATCCAGTTCGATTCGATAACTACCACCGCATCATTGAAAGCATGGGTGAAGGCAAAGCTAATCGTCAGTACTCACGTAGCAAAAAAGCCGACCTGTAGTTCTTAGAGCGTTCTGTCATTCTGAGAGAGTCGGACGGGTTTAACAGTCTGTCCGTCTGCTTGTCACAATTTGCTGACATTTGAAGCGATTTCCATTAGTATCTCGCGCCCTGAAGTAATATCAATCAATTAACGTTGGAATTTTAGACAATGGATAAGATTAAAGTTGGACTGCAATACTGGATACCTCAACACGGCCTAACACGCCTCGTAGGTAAACTGGCATCAGCAAAAGCAGGCGGTCTAACAACAGCGATCATTCGTTGGTTTATCAAGCAATATAACGTCAACATGGACGAAGCGCTGCACAGCGATCCAAAACACTTTAAAACGTTTAACGAGTTTTTCGTTCGCGAATTAAAGCCGGGAATGCGCCCTATCGCCGAAGGTGAGTCGGTTATCGCTCACCCAGCGGATGCGTGTGTTAGCCAATTTGGCCCTATCACTGACGGTAAGCTTATCCAAGCGAAAAACCATGACTACACCGCTCAAGAACTACTAGGTGGTAGCCCAGAGCTCGCGGCCGAGTTTGCTGAAGGTGAATTTGCGACTTTGTACCTATCACCACGTGACTACCACCGTGTTCACATGCCATGTGATGGTACGCTGCGTCAGATGATTTACGTACCGGGTGACCTATTCTCTGTAAACCCACTGACGGCTGAGAATGTTCCAAACCTATTCGCACGTAACGAGCGTGTGGTTTGTATCTTCGATACCGAGTTTGGTCCTATGGCACAAGTGCTTGTAGGCGCAACCATTGTTGGTGCTATTGAGCTCGTATGGGCAGGCACTGTGACGCCACCACGTGGAAACACTGTATACACTTGGGATTACCCTGCAGAAGGCGATAAGGCTATCATCCTTAAGAAGGGTGAAGAGATGGGCCGCTTTAAGCTAGGTTCAACGGTTATCAACCTGTTTGCTAAAGACAGCATTCGTTTTGATGACAGCATGGAAAACAATGCACCAACGGTAATGGGTACCCTTTCGCGCATGCCCTAGGCCTTGAAACTGAAGCTTCAGAGATTGAAACCGACTCTAATAGCTAATCAACTTTGCAATCTTAATGATTGAGAACGGCGCCATGGCGCCGTTTTTTATTGCCTGTAGCACATCCACTAGCAGCATCACGTCATGATTACCGCATTGATTCTTGACGCAAAACAAAACACGTTCCAAATCTTCCCTCGACTTTTCAAAACTTTAACGCCTGTCCAAGACCGAACGGCGTTTATATTTTAACCTATGCGGCAGTCTCACTTTTAACCCAGGTGCCGCCCCATGCCAAAAATGAATAGCGGGACACTAATTAGGCTACTTATCTGCTTTTTAGTGCCCTTTGGCGTCTTGATGATGCCGATTGATTGGATACCCATCGACGATCTCACGCTGATCCAACACCGTTTGTTGGCCATTTTCCTGCTCGCCGCCTTACTTTGGGTACTGGAACCCGTACCTGTCTTTGCTACGTCGATATTGATTATCGCCCTTGAGCTGGTGATGATTTCAGACAAAGGGTTGCATCTGTTCCGTACGCCACCAGCAGGCCATGATATCGGTGAGCTCCTAGTCTATACCGACATTTTCAGTGCCTTTTCTTCGCCGATCATCATTCTATTTATGGGCGGGTTTGCACTGGCGATTGCCGCTTCCAAGTATGAGCTTGATAACAACCTAGCTCGAGTCCTGCTACGCCCTTTTGGCAACCAACCTCGCTTTATCATGCTTGGCCTGATGTTGATTACTGCTGTGTTCTCGATGTTTATGTCCAATACCGCCACCACAGTAATGATGCTGGCGCTGCTTGGTCCTATTGTAGCCTCAGCGCCAAAGGGAGACTTGGGTATTAAAGCCTTAGTGCTATGTATTCCTATCGCTGCCAATACGGGTGGTATTGCGACTCCTATCGGTACCCCACCCAATGCCATTGCTCTGCAATACCTAACCGGTGAGAACAGCATCGACTTTCTGCAGTGGATGATGATGGGCCTACCGTTTGTGATTATTCAGCTCACCATCGCTTGGTTTCTGCTGCAAAAGCTCTTCCCTTCTTCAGAAGACAAAATGGTGCTCAAGCTTGAAGGGAAATTCCAGCGCAACTGGCGCGCTATGGTAGTGTATGCCACCTTCGCAGCAACTATCTTGTTATGGATGACCACCAAACTGCACGGCATGAACACCTATGTGGTCTCAATCATCCCACTGGCAGTGTTCACTCTAACCGGCATCATGGGTAAAGAAGAGCTCAAACTGATCAACTGGGATGTGTTGTGGCTGGTTGCCGGTGGTATTGCCATTGGTATCGGTCTTGATAAAACTGGGCTCGCTGAAGCACTGGCTCATGCCATTGACTACGAGTCTTTGTCTCCGGTCGCAGTCGTCATTACTCTGTCGATTGTCTGTTGGTTGATGGCCAACTTTATGTCCAATACCGCAACTGCTAACCTGCTCATGCCCATTGCCGCCGCTATTGGTGCCTCTATGGAGAGTTTGGCCGCCATAGGTGGCTTACAAGGCTTATTGGTTGTCGTCGCGTTCTCAGCCTCTCTCGGTATGATTCTGCCCGTCTCTACCCCGCCCAATTCATTGGCCTACTCTACTGGGCTTATTGAGAGCAAAGACATGGCAAAAACCGGTCTTATCATCGGTATTATTGGCCTAATGATCGTCTACGCGGCGATGCTGATCTTTACCTAGCCCCCGAAGTGGAATCCTCTTGCCAAGGTGAGAGGATTTCAATTGCACTTTCCAAGACCTCATAGTAAAACCTAGTTAAATCATCGAATAATCAATGGTGCTCGTATCGCAGCACTGAGCAAGGACTAGGGATAGCAATGGGATTTGAATGGCTGGCACTGATCGCTGCCTTTTTGTGGGCGGTTTCAAGCATTATCTCGGTGAAGCCAGCCAAACATTTGGGCTCATTTTCTTATAGTCGATGGCGAATGGGCTGCACCGCCTTAATGCTTTCATCAATGGCGGCCATCACGGGCGGCTGGGCAAGCGTTGAGTCCGTGCATATCACGCCAATGATGCTCTCGGGTTTAATCGGCATCTTTATCGGGGATACCGCACTGTTCGCATGCTTAAATCGAATGGGGCCAAGACAGGCAGGGCTGCTATTCTCTTGTCACGCGGTATTCTCTGCCGTGCTAGGCTATTTTCTTTTCTCAGAAACCATGTCACCCATAGAGCTTCTAGGGTCAGCATTGGTTTTCTCCGGCGTTGCTACCGCCATTTTCTTTGGCCGTAGAGGCTCAAACAACAGTAAAACGAGTGAACTTGAAACCATCAAAGGTAATGTTTGGTTTGGGGTGGGTTTGGGGATCACCGCAGCACTGTGTCAGGCACTAGGCGCATTATTGCTAAGCCAGTAATGCAAACCAATATCGACCCTGTGGCTGCCTCTGCAATTCGTATGATCACCGCATTTGTTGCCCACAGTCTGTTCTTATTTACTGGCGCTAAGCACGCCAAGAGTTTGAACCCGATTAACTGGTCCATTTTTGGTATTACCGCGCTCAATGGCTTTCTGGCATGGCAGTTGGCATGACGTTGATTCTGTTTGCGCTGCAGACAGGCAATGTGGGCATGGTCGCGCTACTCTCATCAACCACGCCAATTATGGTATTGCCGCTACTGTGGATTTACACCAAACAAAGACCCAATAAGTACGCCTGGCTTGGTGCCGTATTTGCTGTCATCGGCACCAGTATTTTGGTGAGTTAGGCTCTAGGGAAAGGGAAAGCGACAACCTCATCGATATGAGTTGCGCCCAGCGCGAGCATAATTAGCCTGTCGATCCCCAGTGCTACACCAGCACAAGCTGGCAAACCCGCTCTTAACGCCTCGATCAAATGATGATCAATCGGCTGGGGTGCTAGGCCCATTGTCTGCCGCTTTTGATTGTCCTCTTCAAAGCGTGCTAATTGCTCTTCCGGGTTGTCCAGTTCATGAAACCCGTTCGCTAACTCAATGCCTTTGAAATAGACTTCAAAGCGATCAGCAACGCGCTCATCTTCTGGATTCACTTTAGCAAGCGCTGCTTGTGAGGCTGGAAAATCGTAAACAAAGGCAGGCGCGTCCTTGCCAATTTGAGTCTCAACTCCCATGCTAAACAGCAGCTGTAGTAGCGTATCGCGATCTTGCTCTTTATCAGCAATATCACTCAAGCCTAGTGGTGCTGAAGCTTCTCGTAGCGCCGACATCTCTGCACTCAAAGGGCAAATGCCGAGGTGCGTGATAAACGCCTGCTGATAAGTCATACGCTCAGCATGGCCGCAACCAAGTACCATCATCAGTAACTCGTCCATCTCATCCATCAACTGATGGTGATCAAACCCAACGCGATACCACTCAAGCATGGTGAACTCTGGATTGTGATGACGACCGCTCTCTTCATTACGAAATGCTTTGTTTATCTGATAGATAGACCCACTTCCTGCCGCAAGCAGTCGCTTCATATGAAATTCAGGACTGGTCATAAAATAGAGCTGGCGGCCATCGGCATAACCAGGGCCGACAAATTCCGTCTTGAAGGTATGTAAATGCACATCGGTCACCGTGCATGACTCATCGCCGGGGTGTCGACTTCCATTACCTCTCTTGTCATAAAGAAGCTGCGAATCGCCTGTATCAGCTCGGCGCGCTTTTTAAGTAAAGCCATAGAGGCTGTGGGCTGCCACTGGTTGGTAATCATTATCAAACTCATTAGTTAATGTTATTAATTATTGTAAGTGCGGACTCAAAAGTTCTCAATCACAAGTGATATTAATCACACATCATAGAAATACTATGCTTCATCATGCATTACCGGAGCAAAAACCTAACTCAGTCAATTTTTTTGCCACGTTGCTTATCTAAACTGATTGCCTTAATAAAAAAGCTTTCAAGCCTTTAACTATAACTCGCGAGCAAAACTCGCTCTCACACACTGGAGGATAACTGTGAAAACAATTACCACAGATATCGCAGTCATCGGCGCAGGCGGCGCTGGTCTTCGTACTGCCATTGCAGCAGCAGAAGCTAACCCAGAAATGGAAGTAGCTCTGATCTCTAAAGTCTACCCTATGCGTTCACATACTGTGGCAGCTGAAGGTGGTTCTGCGGCTGTAATCAAGGATGAAGATAGCCTAGATAACCACTTCAACGATACCGTTGGCGGTGGCGACTGGCTTTGTGAACAGGATGTTGTTGAATATTTCGTTGAAAATGCCACACGTGAAATGATCCAGATGGAACAATGGGGTTGCCCATGGAGCCGTAAAGAAAACGGTGAAGTGAACGTCCGTCGTTTCGGTGGTATGAAGGTAGAACGCACATGGTTTGCAGCGGATAAAACCGGCTTCCATATGCTACATACTCTGTTCCAAACGTCGATGAAGTACGATCAAATCAAACGATTTGATGAGTACTTTGTGGTTGACCTGCTTGTGGTTGAAGGCGAGGTTCAGGGCCTGATTGCAATTCATATGTCTGAAGGTGAACTGGTCACTATCAAGGCAAAATCAGTTGTCCTAGCAACCGGCGGCGCGGGCCGTGTTTATCACTGTAATACTAACGGCGGCATCGTGACTGGCGACGGCATGGCGATGGCATATCGTCACGGCGTTCCACTGCGTGATATGGAGTTTGTTCAGTACCACCCAACAGGTCTGCCTGGTACCGGGATTCTAATGACCGAAGGTTGTCGTGGTGAAGGCGGTATCATCGTCAACAAGAACGGCTACCGTTACCTACAAGACTATGGCATGGGCCCTGAAACACCGGTTGGTGAGCCGAAAAACAAATACATGGAACTCGGTCCTCGTGACAAAGTTTCTCAAGCATTCTGGCATGAGCAGCAAAAAGGCAACACCATCAAGCACCCACTGGGCGATGTGGTTCACCTTGATCTTCGCCACCTTGGTGAAGAGTACCTGCAAGAACGTCTTCCATTTATCTGTGAGCTCGCAAAAGCGTACGTCAACGTTGACCCTGCAAAAGAGCCAATCCCAATTCGTCCAACCGTGCACTACACCATGGGTGGTATTGAAACCAACGGGACTTGTGAAACTCGTATCCAAGGTCTATTCGCTGTGGGTGAGTGTGCGTCTGTTGGCCTTCACGGTGCGAACCGTCTAGGTTCTAACTCTCTCGCGGAGTTTGTGGTCTTCGGCCGTGTTGCCGGTGAGCAAGCGGTTGAGCGCGCTAAAGCGTTCAAGGGCTGGGATGACAGCGCTATTGAAGCGCAAGTGAAGGCCGTAGAAGCACGCATTGCCGCACTAATGAATCAAGAAGGCGATGAAAACTGGGCAGAAATCCGCACTGAAATGGGCCACACCATGGAAGCGGGCTGTGGTATCTACCGCCAAGAAGATCTGATGCAAGCGACGCTTGAGAAGATTGCCGAGCTAAAACAGCGCTATAAGAAAATCAGTATCAAAGACAAAGGTAAAGTGTTCAACACTGACCTGCTGTACGCCATTGAAGTGGGTTACGGCCTAGAAGTCGCTGAAGCTATGGTTCACTCTGCAATCTTGCGTAAAGAGTCTCGTGGTGCACACCAACGTCTAGATGACGGTTGTACTGAGCGTGATGATGAGAACTACCTAAAACACTCGCTAGCCTTCTTTAACGAAGACAATGCACCAAGCATTGACTATAGCAACGTCACTATCACTAAGTCGCAGCCTAAGGCACGTCTATACGGTGAAGCGGCTGAAAAAGCGGCAGCAGAAGAAGCGGCGAAGCAAGCCAACAAAGATCAAAATGCGGAGGAGCAAGCATAATGTCAGCAAACCGTATTCAGAAAGTGGAAATCCTGCGCTATGACCCAGAGAAAGACGCAGAACCGTATTTCCAAACCTTCGAAGTACCGTTCGATGAGACCATGTCTGTGCTCGATGCGATTGGTTACATCAAAGATCATCTAGACAAAGACCTCTCTTATCGTTGGTCTTGCCGTATGGCGATTTGTGGCTCTTGCGGCATCATGGTGAACGGCGTGCCAAAATTGGCATGTAAGAGCTTCCTCCGTGATCACCAAAATGGTCTGAAGATTGAGCCTCTTGCGAACTTCCCAATCGAGAAAGACTTGATTGTCGACATGACGCCGTTTATCGAGCGCCTAGAAGCCATCAAGCCATACATCATTGGTAACGACCGTAAGCCAGAAGACGGCACTAACATCCAAACACCTGAGCAGATGGCGAAGTACAAGCAGTTTGCTGGTTGTATCAACTGTGGTCTTTGCTACGCGGCATGTCCTCAGTTCGGTCTAAACCCTGAGTTCATCGGTCCTGCTGCACTGACACTGGCGCATCGCTATAACCTCGACAGCGTGACAATGGCGCGGCTGAACGTATGAAGATGATCAACGGTGAGAACGGCGCATGGGGCTGTACGTTTGTGGGCTACTGCTCTGAAGTGTGTCCGAAGAACGTTGACCCAGCAGCAGCGGTAAACCAAGGTAAAGTGGCGTCTTCACAAGATTTCGTTATTGCAATGTTGAAACCACAGGAGGCATAGAATGAGTAACAGAAAACCTTATGTTCGTGAAATGAAGCGAACTTGGTGGAAAGATCACCCATTTTATCGCTTCTACATGCTACGCGAAGCAACAGTACTGCCGCTAATTCTATTCACCATCTTCCTGACCTTTGGTTTAGCTTCGCTAGTGAAAGGCCCTGAAGCTTGGCAAGGCTGGTTAGACTTTATGGCTAACCCAATTGTTATCGCGATCAACATCGTGGCGCTTGCAGGAAGCCTGTTCCACGCGCAAACCTTCTTCAGCATGATGCCACAGGTTATGCCAATCAAACTGAAAGGCAAGCCAGTCGAGAAGAAGACCATTGTCCTAGCACAATGGGCGGCGGTTGCAGCTATTTCACTAGTTGTTCTCATCATTGTATAAGGAGTGAATCGTGATTAATCAAAACCCAAAACGCTCTGACGAACCAGTATGGTGGGGACTATTTGGTGCCGGTGGTACATGGTTTGCCATGATCACCCCTGTCACTGTACTTGTGCTGGGTATCCTAGTGCCAATGGGCATTATCAGCCTGAAGCGATGAGCTATGAACGAGTGGCAGACTTCGCGACTAGCATTATCGGTGCTCTATTTATTATCGCTACGCTAGCACTGCCAATGTGGCATGCAATGCACCGCCTACACCACGGCATGCACGATCTTAAGATCCATGCGGGTGTGGTTGGTAAGATTGTTTGTTACTTCTTCGCAGCGCTAATCAGTGCTCTGTCGATTATCTTCATCTTTATGATCTAATCGCCAACTATAGATAAGGCCGATGAGCGCTCAGCTCATCGGCCTTTTTTATATTTGCTGTTTTGATTTTTACTGCTCAGGCACCAACTGCTTGGTCTGGTTCATCAACCCCAAGGCGCCAAAACCGGTAATCACATCGAGGTTAGTTGTCAAACCCTGCTCTTGCCCACCACCGATGTAGTTTTGCGGCATTTGCACCTGAAAGTTAGTTAAGTTGTTATACAGCGAGTTCGCTACATCACGGTTCAGCTCAGCTAGATACACCTCGTGATTGGCTCCCAACGCGGCGTATTTCGCTTTCAGTACCTCAGCTTCTGCGCGACCCTTTTCTAAAATCGCCTTGGCTTCAAATTCTGCTGACAGCGCATTAGCTTTTTGAATCGCTAGGTTAGCCTCTGCAATGGCTAGCTCTTTCTCTTTATCTACCTCAGCCAGACGCTTGGTTTTCTCAACTTCTACGATTTCCCGCTCGGCAATTTGTCTAGCGACTTCAACTTCTTTTTGCTGCGAAATGATCGCCAGCTCTTTCTGGCGCTGCGCATCTTGAACTTCACGTGTACGTTGAATCTCTTTACGCAGTTGCTCCGTTTCGGCTTGAGCTTTTGACGTTTCTTGTTCTTGGATAGCACGAATACGGTCGGCAACCAAACGCTTTTTATCGGCAAGTAACTGATCAAGCTGTTTTTCCGGTTGCGGGTCGCCAATCGTAACTTGAGTCACCTGAATACCGTATTGCTGCAACGGATTATCTTGGCGTATGGGCTGACCCGTAGCGTCCGCAACCGGCACCGTTTTCCAGACTAACTGCTTAGTTCTCTGCAATTGATTAGCATTCGATTGATCTACCCCAACAGGAGCTAGATCCATCTCTTCCACTTCAACCTGCCTACGCTCTGTCAGGTAAATACCCTCACGCAACTGATCGCCAAGCTTAGACTTGAACTGGTTAAGGCCACCTTGGAAGAACTCTTCACCTGTGTATTGAGTTGCGGTAATGACCGTTACGTTGCGAGCATTTTTGACCAGAAGCGCATCAATTAAGTTACTGTTATTTCGAAACTCTCGATGCATTTTCTTCATCGCTTCAGGATCGTTACTGAGCTTAAATCGAAACGTGACGGGTATCTGCCCTATATAGGTGTCAGCAAATCGAACTTGAACCGGATCTTGCGCTTGAAGCCGCTGGTACAAATTCTCTTCAATACTATTACCAAAAGACACCGTAATGACTTGGTCGTACTTAGTGATCTTCGATAGGAAAGGCATCCGAAAGTGAATTCCCGGCTCAGTGAAGACATCCAACTCACCTGTTAAGTTATTTTGATGGACATAACTGTAGCCAGCATCTGTCATTAACACCGAACTATTCACTGTCAGTCCAACCGCCAGAATGGGTACGGTATAGACCATTGTTTTGAGCGCACTGTGCAACCACTTACGACGCTCGGTTAATTTCAGACTTTCTCCTATTCCACGACTTTCCATGTGTTTCTCCTGTTTGTTGTCGTTGCGAAAATTTGGCTTCAAGATTATGCAACTCATTGACAGCGTGGTTAATGTATCAAAATGTTAATCACTATAAAAATCGAATAATTCGCTTATATAACAAGGAATAGACGAAGTAATTAACGAGGGAGAAACTTGCGAGTCATTAGACACCAAAAGGACTATTTAAGGGTCACTGTGACTCAGTAAACATCTGGACACACTCATACATTGTCATTACCACGCTATCGATAAAATCATCAGCGATTAATAACAACAAGAGATGTAACAATGAAAAAGTCTATTTGCGTACTCCTGATTTCCAGTGCGCTATTTGGGTGTGGTTCTACCGTCACAATGGAAAAGTCACAGGCAGTTTCCGAGCAGCCTGAATTACTGCTTAAAACCGATGGTACTTTTTGGGGCTTTGGTCCTGAAGGCACCTTCGATATCGCGGGCCGCTACCACGGTAAATACTCGCGCAGCGCTTCTACTAGCTCTTGGTTTAATACCATCAATACTAAAGAGGGAGAGATGGTTGCTGAGATGACGCGTACTGATAATGGCGAAACTTGGACACTTGTGTGTAGCGGCGGTGGCACCAGCGTCGATATTGGCAGTTTCTCATTTGGCGGTAATGATCCGTATATTTGCCAAATTAGTGAGGCTGGTAAGAGTGTTGGCGAATACAAAATGGAGCGTAAATCGGAAGCCATCAGCTTATCGACCGCCAAAAAAGAACAAGGTTTTATCCGCTTGAACAGCACGCATTTTAACGTTGCTTCTGTGCACGATGGTGAGGGGCTAATGATGAGTGTGGATAACCCGCTGGGTTACAGCTTTAGTCGTGGCAGCGTCGAAGTCGCAGCGGCGCAAACCAATGGCAGTATCACGCTACAAACATTAGCGGGTTTGCCAGAAGCCGAAATGGACACTCTTGCACTGGGTACGGTTGCCAGCGCGCTTAGTTGGCGTCCAGAAGAGTAACCGTCCGCCTAGCAACTTTACTTTTGCATCAAATACAAAAAAGTCGCCATTTGGCGACCTTTTAAATTCTTCACTTTAAGCTGATTACTTAACGCGACCCACGTATTCCGCAGTACGAGTATCAACTTTGATCACTTCACCAATCTGGATAAATAGCGGTACACGTACCACAGCACCAGTTGTTAGTGTTGCAGGCTTACCACCAGTACCTTGTGTATCACCTTTCAGACCTGGATCCGTTTCTGTTACTTCTAGCTCAACAAAGTTAGGCGGAGTCACAGTAATTGGGTTACCATTCCAAAGAGTAATCATACAAGTGTTGTTTTCTACCAACCATTTCGCGTTGTCGCCAACCGCTTTAACGTCTGCAGCGATCTGTTCGAATGTTTCGCTGTTCATAAAGTGGTAGAATTCACCATCTGTGTATAGGTAATCTAGGTCGATATCCATCACGTCAGCAACTTCAACAGTTTCGCCAGACTTGAAGGTTTTCTCTAGAACTTTACCAGACAGTAGCTTACGAATTTTAACGCGGTTGAACGCTTGACCTTTACCTGGCTTCACGTATTCATTTTCTAGAATTACGCAAGGCTCGTTGTCCAGCATTAGTTTAAGACCGCCTTTAAATTCATTGGTGCTAACAGTAGCCATTGTATCCTCTTAGTGTTCTTCGAGTTAAATTTAATGTCGCCTATCATAACCCGAAATCTTGTTTCTGTTGAGCAAAACTGGCTCAAACAGCTATCGAATGCGATCTCAGACCCTTACAAACTGCTTGAGCAGTTAGAAATTGAGGCGACCCCTTGGGAAAACGGACTTAAAGCAAGACGTTTGTTTCCCATGCGCGTTCCTCAAAGCTTTGTCGATCGCATGAAAAAAGGCAACCCGTACGATCCTTTGCTAAGGCAGGTGCTACCTCTTAGCCAAGAGTTTGAAGTCCACGATGGCTACTCAGAAGATCCACTCGAAGAGCAAGATAACGCAGTACCTGGCCTGCTACACAAATACCACAATCGTGCTTTGATGATTGTAAAAGGTGGCTGTGCGGTGAACTGTCGTTACTGCTTTCGCCGCCATTTTCCATACGACGAGAACAAAGGTGGCAAAGGCAACTGGCAACTGGCGCTCGACTACATCGCTGACAAACCGGAAATTGATGAGCTCATCTTATCTGGCGGCGATCCATTGATGGCCAAAGATACGGAGATTGCTTGGCTGATTGAACATGCTGAACAGATCCCTCACCTTAAAACGCTTCGAATTCATTCTCGCCTTCCGGTCGTGATACCGGCACGAATTACAGAGCAGCTTTGCCACTTGCTAGCAAACACTCGTCTCAATACTGTGCTGGTCACTCATATCAACCATGCCAACGAGATAGATAATGAGCTCAAGCTGGCGATGGGGCGTATTAAAGCTAGCGGTACGACACTTCTCAATCAAGGCGTACTGCTCAAAGGAGTCAACGATAGCGTGGAGGCCCAGTTCGAGCTTAGTCACGCGCTGTTTGGCGCAGGAATTCTGCCGTACTACCTGCATGTACTCGATAAAGTGCAAGGTGCAGCGCATTTCTACATCAGTGATGAACAAGCGAAAGCGATCATCCAAGGTCTGATTGCTCGTGTCTCAGGGTACCTGGTGCCTAAGCTCACGCGAGAAGAAGGCGGCAAGGCGAGTAAAACGCCACTTGATCTGCATCTCGAGTAATTTTTTCCGTCTCGACAAAATGATTTTGTTCGATCAGGCGGTCTTTTAGTCAGATACTGCGCTTTTTAGGAGGCAATGTGGAACTGACACAACTACTCGATATGGGACCATTCTCATGGCAAGCTTTGGGAGCCTGTGTTCTCAACGGCGCCTGGTGGGCCTTGAACGACAAACTCGTGGTAAGCCAGTAGGTATTCGCACCGCTATCTTAATCGTCTCAGGTACTTACCTGTTTATGTCCATGGCAGTATCACTCTCTCCTAACACGCTAGATCAAGCGCGCGTACTCGGTCAAATCATTACTGGTGTGGGCTTTTTAGGTGCAGGGGTGATGATGACTCAAGATGGAAAGATCCATGGGGTGACATCAGCTGCGGTGATTTGGGTACTGGCCGGTCTCGGCATGATGATAGGTTTAGGTCACCACAAAGAATCGGTGATCCTAACAGTGTTGGCCTTAACGGTACTATTAGGGGTCGATAAGATTGAAAGCAGCTTTAAGAGCTTACGACGTGGCGTGCACCAAACCATGCAAAACCGCAGTCGAACGCGCAAATAAAAAGCCCTGCTAAACAGGGCTTTATCGCAACTTCAATTCTTTAAATCAAAGAAACTATTACTTCGCAAAGTTGATGATTGGGAAGCACTTGAAGAAACCGTTGTCTGCACAGTTGATTAGACCAATCTGCACGCCATCGATGTTGTTTGTCTTGTTGAAAAGACCAAACTGGAAGTTAGACTTGTTTGAGAAGCTCGCGATACCAATGTCTGCCATTGTGTAGCCTTCAGAGTAGTTCACCGCACTCCAGTTAAGACCTTTTACATCGTTAGTCACGTTCACTGCCGCAAGGTTCACACCTGTCGTTTTACCTGTGTTCCAGTTGAAGATACCTAGAGAAGCACCTTTCATTTCTTGAGTAACTTTAGAAGCACCAAAGAACAGACCGAAGTTCACACCCGTTGTACGCTGAGTTTCAGACATACCTAGTACAGAGAAATCCACACCTTTCACTTCGTTCACTTGACCGTGAAGAACCGCTAGACGTACGCCACCTACTGCATTTGCATCAGGTGCGTTGAAACCGTTTAGTGATGAGAACATCACTGGAGTGCTTTCAGCAAGCGCCAATGGTGATGCCATTGCTGCTGCCACTGCTAGTACTGCTACTGCTTTTTTCATAATAGTCTCCACTGACTTTTTTTTGTTATCAATCGATAAGTGTAGGTGATGCTAGTGACGCTGACCATATGTTTTGTCAGGATTTTGTCATATCCTGCAACACTCTCACGAAATATTGGTTGATTATGAAGCAAGCACAAAAAAAACCGAAGGTTTCCCTTCGGCTTTGTCAGAATCCTCTGATGGATTACATCATACCTGGCATACCGCCCATACCGCCCATATCAGGCATTGCTGGAGCGTCTTTCTGAGGTACGTCAGTCACCATCGCTTCTGTTGTGATCATAAGACCTGCAACTGATGCTGCGAACTGCAGTGCAGAGCGAGTTACTTTAGTTGGATCTAGGATACCCATTGCGATCATGTCACCGTACTCACCTGTTGCTGCGTTGTAGCCGTAGCTGCCTTCGCCTGCTTTCACGTTGTTTGCAACTACAGACTCTTCGTCACCTGCGTTTGCAGTGATTTGACGAATTGGCGCTTCCATTGCACGAAGTGCAACGCGGATACCCACATTTTGCTCTTCGTTCGCGCCTTCAAGGCTTCCACTTTAGAAGCTGCGCGGATTAGTGCAACACCACCGCCCGCTACTACGCCTTCTTCAACCGCTGCGCGAGTTGCATGTAGTGCATCTTCAACGCGGTCTTTCTTCTCTTTCATCTCAACTTCAGTTGCTGCACCAACTTTGATTACCGCAACACCGCCAGCTAGCTTAGCTACGCGCTCTTGAAGTTTCTCTTTATCGTAGTCAGACGTCGCGTCTTCGATTTGTTGACGAATTTGAGCAACACGTCCTTGAATCATCGCTTCTTCACCCACGCCATCGATGATGGTCGTGTTTTCTTTAGTGATAGAAACGCGCTTCGCTTGACCTAGGTCTTCTAGCGTTACTTTTTCAAGGTCTAGGCCTACTTCTTCAGAGATCACGGTGCCAGCAGTTAGGACAGCGATATCTTGAAGCATAGACTTACGACGGTCGCCGAAACCAGGCGCTTTAACTGCAGCCACTTTCACGATGCCACGCATGTTGTTCACAACTAGCGTTGCTAGTGCTTCACCTTCTACGTCTTCTGCAATGATAAGCAGTGGACGAGATGCTTTAGCAACCGCTTCTAGCGTTGGAAGTAGTTCACGAATGTTCGATACTTTCTTGTCGATAAGTAGGATGAATGGGCTTTCTAGATCAACAGAGCCAGCTTCTTGGTTGTTGATGAAGTAAGGTGATAGGTAACCGCGGTCAAACTGCATACCTTCAACTACGTCTAGCTCGTCTTGTAGAGCCTGACCTTCTTCAACCGTGATAACACCATCACGACCTACTTTTTCCATCGCTTCAGCAATGATGTTACCTACGCTCTCATCAGAGTTTGCAGAGATAGTACCAACCTGAGCGATAGCTTTTGTGTCTTCACAAGGAACAGACAGTGCTTTTAGCTCTTCAACTGCAGCGACAACTGCTTTGTCGATGCCACGTTTAAGATCCATTGGGTTCATGCCAGCAGCAACGGCTTTTAGGCCTTCGTTTACGATAGCTTGCGCTAGAACTGTTGCTGTTGTTGTACCGTCACCTGCAGCATCATTCGCTTGAGAGGCAACTTCTTTAACCATTTGCGCGCCCATGTTTTGGAACTTGTCTTCAAGTTCAATTTCGCGCGCTACAGATACACCATCTTTAGTGATAGTTGGTGCACCGAAAGATTTGTCTAGAACTACGTTACGGCCTTTAGGACCTAGTGTTACTTTTACTGCATCCGCTAGAACGTTTACACCTTCTAGCATTTTAACTCGTGCGTCGTTACCAAACTTAACGTCTTTAGCAGCCATTGTTATTTCCTTATCTAAATTCAGTGGATAGCTTGTTTAGAGTAAAAAATTACTCAACGTCTACTTAATTATTCAACGATAGCCATGATGTCGTTTTCAGACATGATCAGAACTTCTTTACCGTCGATCTTTTCTGTCTTAGTGCCGTAGCCTTCAGCAAAGATCACCGTATCACCTACTTTCACGTCTAGCGGCTGTACCGTGCCGTTTTCTAGGATGCGGCCTTTGCCTACAGCTAGAACTGTACCACGTGTTGATTTTTCTGCCGCAGAACCAGTTAAAACGATGCCACCAGCAGATTTAGATTCAACTTCTTGGCGCTCAACGATAACTCGGTCGTGTAGAGGACGGATATTCATCGGTCGATTCTCCTGATTATTTTCCATTTAGCTTATTAGGTTGCCTTCAAGGCCTTGTGTTGAATATGTTGGGGGCATTTCTGGCGATCCCAAGGGGAAGATGCCAAAAAATTGTGACAAAAATAACGAAATTTAAGATTGGGTTGCGAAAGCTAGGTTGCTGCGAGTCGGTTGTCGCGCCAACTGGTTAATTACTGTATTCTAGCCACCTGTTTACCAAGCTTAGAATGCCATGCAAGACAAACACGGCCTGCTCTCCGCGCCGATACCCACTGTGCTTCGAAATATGACCGTGCCTATGGTCTTTGGCATGGTGGCGATACTGGCATTCAACCTTGTCGATACCTTCTTTATCTCGCTGCTTGGAACACAAGCCCTCGCGGCTATTAGCTTCACTTTCCCTGTGACCTTTGGTGTTAACTGCATCACCATGGGCATCGGTATGGGATTGTCTACTAATATCGGACGCTTGCTTGGTCAGGGCAATACGCAGCATGCAGCGCGTTTCTCAACACATGGTTTGTTGCTTGCTGTAGTTTTGGTCATGCTGGCTTCCACCTTGGGTCTTTACACCATTGAGCCACTATTCAAACTGCTGGGTGCCAGCGACGACATTATCCCGCTGATCCGAGAGTACATGGTGATCTGGTACTTCACTGTGCCACTGTTGGTGATTCCGATGGCAGGCAACAGCGCCATTCGAGCCACCGGCGATACCAAAACGCCGGCTAAGATCATGATGCTGTCTGGTTTTATTAATGGCCTGCTCGACCCACTGCTGATTTTTGGTATCGGTCCGTTTCCTGAGCTCGGCATTCAAGGTGCGGCGATTGCGAGTGGTATCGCTTGGCTAGGGGCCCTGACTGGCTCACTGTATGTACTCACCAAGCGAGAAAAGCTCCTTGGCCAGCTCAAACCGTCGCAGCTTTGGCAAGATTGGATTGCGATACTGCGCATTGGCATGCCCTCTGGTTTGTCGACAGCGATGTCGCCAATCTCAGGGGCTATCTTAATGAAGATGCTCTCTGTTCATGGTACGGCGGCTGTAGCAGCCTATGGGGCGGCGCAGCGTGTTGAATCGATTCTTATCTTAGTGCTGATATCACTCAGCTCAGCCTTAACGCCATTCATGTCGCAAAACTTTGGTGCTAAGCAGGCTGACCGCAGCTTTGCAGGTCTGTTCCTTAGCATGCGTTTTTCGCTGTTATTTCAATTGCTAGTGTTTGTGATGATGGTGCCGCTCAGCATTCCAATCTCTGCGTTATTCTCTCAAGAGCAAGCAGTGAGAGATATCCTTTGGCACTACCTACTCGTCGTGCCATTTAGCTACGGTTTTCAGGGCATCATCATGATGCTTGGAAGTGGAATGAATGCGCTGCATGAGCCCAACAAAGCGTTTATGTGGAGTGCCATGAGGTTGTTTGTGTTTACGCTTCCAGCCGCCGCACTGGGTAGCATGTTATATGGTGTCGAAGGGATGTTTATTGGTGTGGCTTTAGGGAATGTCATTGGTGGCGTGCTTGCCTACTTGTATGCACTGTCGGTTAGGCGAAAACATCTGCCTTCACTGGCCAAATAGACAAAAAGCCAAGGCATTGCCTTGGCTTTTTAGCATTCTGCGTCGGTTATCGGCTAGATACCATCACCGCCCATAAAGGTCTGTGACTTGCCATTAAACTGCTGGTCCATGTCCAGAGATGGCATATCCGTTTTAGGTTTACCAACAATTTTCGCAGGTACACCTGCTGCCGTAGTATGCGGAGGCACAGGCTGGAGCACCACAGAACAAGAACCAATCTTAGCACCTTTACCCACTTCGATATTACCGAGGATCTTAGCACCAGCACCAATCATAACGCCTTCGCGGATCTTCGGATGTCGGTCACCGCACTCTTTACCGGTACCGCCAAGTGTTACGTTCTGTAGGATAGAAACATCGTTCTCCACCACAGCCGTCTCACCAATAACGATACCTGTCGCATGGTCGAGCATGATGCCTTTACCGATACGGGCAGCCGGGTGGATGTCCACCTGACACGCGACCGAGATTTGGTTTTGAAGGTACGTTGCCAATGCGTTGCGGCCTTGCGACCACAGCCAGTTGGCGACACGATATCCTTGTAGAGCATGATAGCCCTTTAAGTACAGTAGTGGCATTGAATACAGAGAGACCGCAGGATCTCGATTCACCGTGGCACAAATGTCACACGCCGCCGCATCGGTAATGGTAGGATCAGCGTTAAACGCTTGTTCCACCACTTCACGCACTGCCATAGCAGGCATAGAGGCAGTTTTGAGCTTATTGGCAAGGATGTAGCTCAGAGCCGCACCAAAGCTTTCGTGGTTAATAATGGTGGCATGATAGAAACTCGCCAGCATCGGCTCTTGCTCGGCCTGCTCTCGGGCTTCTCTGACAATGCACTCCCAGACATTTTGTTTTTCACAGTGTTTCATTTTCGATCCTACGATGGATAGTCATTTATCCGTCGAGCGATTATTGCTGCTCGGCTTTCTTGTCCCTTGCAAGGAGGTCTTGCGCGGCTAAACGCGCATCTTTCCCTTGATACAATACTTGATAGATTTGGTCAACAATTGGCATCTCCACACCCATGCGCTGCGACAGTAGCCACACCTCTTTGGTGTTGCGATAGCCCTCTACCACCTGACCGATTTCAGTTTGCGCGGTATCGACGTCTTTACCTTCACCCAAAGCAAGGCCAAAACGGCGGTTACGTGATTGGTTGTCAGTACAAGTCAGTACCAAATCACCCAGCCCTGCCATACCCATGAAGGTATCTTGCTTCGCACCTAGTGCAGCGCCAAGACGGGTCATTTCCGCAAGGCCACGAGTGATTAGAGCCGTACGGGCATTGGCACCAAAGCCGATGCCATCAGACATACCAGCGCCAATGGCGATTACATTCTTCACCGCACCACCAAGCTGCATACCAGTGAAGTCATCGTTGGCATACACGCGGAAGGTTTTGCTGCAGTGGATCTTCTCTTGTAGATCCGCCACAAACTGCGCATCTGGAGAGGCAACGGCGATCGCCGTTGGCAGACCAGCAGCCAGCTCTTTAGCAAACGTTGGACCAGACAATACCGCTAGCGGATACTCTTCACCAACAATGTCGTGAGCGACATCTTTTAGCAGACGACCTGTTTCTGGCTCTAGTCCTTTGGTTGCCCAGCAAATGCGGCTGTCATCTCGCAAGTGTGGTTTGACACTGTTCAAAACGATACCAAATACGTGGCTTGGTACCACAACCAGCAAATCACGGCTCGCTTGCACGGCTTTGTTGAGATCGGATTCAACAATCAGAGACTCCGGAAAATCAATGCCCGGTAAGAACTCGTGGTTGGCACGATCCGCTTCTAGCTTCGCCATGTGCTCTGGTTCGTGTCCCCAAATCACCACATTCGCGCCGTTTCTCGCAAGCGAAATCGCCAAAGATGTGCCGTAAGAGCCTGCACCCAATACAGTCATTGCGATTTCTTTTCCATATGCGTTATTCATAACACCACCCAATTTGTCGGTATGATTGCGTTTCGTTGTTATACCCAAGTGACCCTAACAGTGTAGCCACTCAAGACGACTTGGGTATAAGTTACTGTATGCCAATAAAAAATGCACATCGCGATGCGCTGTGCATTTTCAATACATCCACTCTTTCTCGCAGAGTCACTCTGCAAGCGAGATTAAGCTTCCGCTTGACCTTCTTGCTGAGCTTGCTGCTGTAGGTAGTTCATGAACAATGCGTCAAAGTTAACTGGCGCTAGGTTCAGTTGTGGGAACGTACCTTTCATCGTTAGGCTTGAGATAGTTTCACGAGCGTACGGGAACAGGATGTTCGGACAGAATGCACCTAGGCAGTGTGCAAGTTGACCTGCTTCCATTTGCTCAGCAGTGAAGATACCACCTTGTTGTACTTCACATAGGAATGCAGTCTCTTCTGCGTTTTTCACTGTCACTGTCAGGCGAAGAACAACTTCGTATACGCCTTGACCTAGTTCACGGCTTTGAGTGTCAAGATCTAGCTTAACATCAGGGTTCCAGTCTTTCTGGAACATATCTGGCGAGTTTGGCGCCTCAAATGATACGTCTTTTAGAAAGATACGTTGGATTGAGAAGTTTTGTTGTGCTTCTTGTGGAGCTGCTTCAGCCATGATGATTTCCTTAAATACGTCTAAATTTGTCAAAACGTTAATGAGTTTTCTTGCAGACTAGCCGAGCCGATGTTTGATGACTAGGCGAGCCTTGAATTCCGTGGCATTTATCACATCCCTTAGTCATAACTGCCGCGAAATTACTCAAAATTCAGTGTTACTTCTTGCCTTTGATCAGCGGAAGGTTTGCTTCGCTCCAAGCCACTAGACCATTTTTCAGCAAGTAAACTTTTTCAAACCCTGCTTTTGCAAGCAAGTTCGCGCTCTCTTGCGCCGTTTGACCAGTCTTACATACCACAATGATTGGGTCTGATTTGTGGTTTTCAAGGCTACCGAAAGAACCCGCTTTGATATCAGATGGCAAAACGTGAAGTGCGTCAGTAATATGACCACGCTTGAATTCGTCTTTTGAACGAATGTCTACCACGATGCCGTTCTCGCGGTTCATCATGTGAGTCACTTGTGCTGCAGACACTTCTTTGTATGCGGCATTCGCTGATTTAAAGATGTTAGCGATCAGAGCAACAAATAGTGCAACCCACACTAGCGCCATGATCATGTTCTGTTGGAAAAATTCTAAATACTCTTGCATCACTTGTGCTCTTAGATAGTTGAACATTAAATCAGTCGAGGAGTATAGCGGCTTAGCCTCGCCGTGGCGAGAGGGGAAAATGTTTCGAGCAGAGAATTGGGATCCTTCTCCTCGCTAGGTTTCACGCCAAGATGCCAAACGCTATCACAGAGATAGAAAAAACCGATTAGTCAAAGCGACCAAACTCGGCGTAATAATAGAGATAAAGCCGAGGTACCTGACGAAAATAGCGTCTATGATTACCTCACGCAGAGAACAAACAGACGAATCAGCTAGATAAAACTGTAACCCAGCAACGGTAATCACAAACATTATTTGATCTGCCACTACAGTTATGGGTAAAAAGTGTAGTAAAATTACGCTAATTTGTTTTCTGTAAAGTTACTATCGATTTGACGAGGTTATAACTATGTCAGCTAAGAAGCCAATGGCTCTAGTGATTCTTGACGGTTGGGGTTACCGTGAAGACAACGCAAGCAACGCAATCAACAACGCAAAAACTCCAGTAATGGATGGCTTGTGGGCAAACAACCCACGTACTCTTATTTCGGCTTCTGGTATGGACGTAGGTCTGCCAGACGGTCAAATGGGTAACTCAGAAGTAGGTCATACCAACATCGGCGCAGGTCGTGTGGTATACCAAGACCTAACTCGCATCACTAAATCAATCGCTGACGGTGAGTTCGCTCAGAACGAAGCGCTAGTTGCTGCTATCGACAAAGCAGTTGCAGCAGGCAAAGCGGTTCACCTAATGGGTCTTATGTCTCCAGGTGGTGTTCACTCTCACGAAGACCACATCTACGCAGCTGTGAAAATGGCAGCAGAGCGTGGCGCTGAGAAAATCTACCTACACTGCTTCCTAGACGGTCGTGATACACCACCTCGTAGCGCTGAAGGTTCACTTAAGCGTTTCGACGAGCTGTTTGCTGAGCTTGGTAAAGGCGCGTAGCTCTCTAATCGGTCGTTACTACGCAATGGATCGTGATAACAACTGGGATCGCGTACAGGTTGCTTACGACCTACTAACTCAAGGCAAAGCTGAGTTCACTTACGACAATGCAGTAGCAGGTCTTGAAGCAGCTTACGCTCGTGAAGAGAATGATGAGTTCGTTAAAGCAACAGCTATCAAAGCAGAAGGTCAAGAAGACGCAGCTATCCAAGATGGTGACGCAGTTATCTTCATGAACTACCGTGCTGACCGTGCACGTCAAATCACTCGTACTTTCGTATCTGAGTTTGATGGCTTTGAGCGCGCAGTATTCCCAGCAATCGACTTCGTAATGCTAACGCAATACGCAGCTGACATTCCTCTATCTATCGCTTTCCCACCTGCATCTCTTGAGAACACATACGGTGAGTGGCTATCGAAAGAAGGTAAAACTCAGCTACGTATCTCTGAAACAGAGAAATACGCACACGTGACTTTCTTCTTCAACGGTGGTGTTGAGAACGAGTTTGATGGTGAAGAGCGTCAGCTCGTTGCTTCTCCAAAAGTAGCGACTTACGACCTACAACCAGAAATGAGCTCAGAAGAGCTAACTGAGAAGATGGTTGCGGCTATCAAATCTGGTAAGTACGACACTATCATCTGTAACTATCCAAACGCAGACATGGTTGGTCACACGGGTGTTTACGAAGCGGCTGAGCAAGCTATCGAAGCTCTAGATGCAAGCGTTGGCCAAGTAGTAGACGCTATCAAAGAAGTTGGCGGTCAAATGCTGATCACGGCTGACCACGGTAACGCAGAGATGATGGTAGACCCAGTGACTGGCGGTACGCACACTGCTCACACTAACCTACCAGTACCTCTAATCTACGTTGGTGACAAAGCGGTTGAGTTCAAAGAAGGCGGCAAGCTGTCTGACCTTGCACCAACTATGCTTGCAATGACTGACATGGAAATCCCAGCAGAAATGTCTGGTGAGATTCTAATTAAGTAATCACTCTTACTGAGATGATTCAAACGCCGATGCTTTTGCATCGGCGTTTTTGTTTGCCGCTTTTTATTTTGCGCTTTTTTTGCCTGAAAGGTGTCATGTGTGGATATAATGGCAACATCGCTTTGAAGGTACACATTTTGGTCTGTCGTAGTGAACTATCAATCAGTTATGGTTACTATGTCCCAGTATATTGAGCAAACTCTGTCGCTGCGTTTAGTGGAATTAGGATGAAACCAAACAAATTTAGGCTTTTTACCTCTCAGACATCAGTACTGCCCCGTTTATCGGCACTGGTGATGTGTTTAGGGCTGGCGCTGCCAAGCACGCATAGTTTTGCCAACCAAAATGAACTCACTGGCGTTAAAAGTGAAATTAATCGACAGCAAAAGTCGCTCTCTGCGCAGCAAAAAGAGCTCGATAACCTGCAAAAGTCGCTGCGTGAGCAAGAGATTGGCATTTCTAATGTCGAGAAAGAGATAAAAGCCACAACGCAAGCGCTCACTCAAGCCAACAAAAACCTCGATGGCTTCCATAAGCAAGTGGAAGCGCTGACCAAGCAGAAAAAGCAGCAACAAGAGATCCTGGCTCAACTGGTACAAACGTATTACGTCACCAAGCAGAATAACTCTGCGTCTGGTGTACTGAGCGCCGACCCAGATCAAGACCGCATTAGTCAGTATTATCAGTACCTCGCTAAAGCGCGCGCACAAACTTTAGAAGAGCTTGCGGACACTGAGCTAAAGCTAGCCGAAAGCGAGCGAGCCCTTGAGCTTGAGCGTAATCAGATCGCCCAGTTACTCGAACAGCAAAAAGCAAAACGCGATGCGCTGGCGAAAAACCGCAGCAGTCGTCAAAGTACCGTATCGAAGATCCGTCGCAGCATTTCCAGCGATAAGAACTATCTCGCCGAACTGCAGCGCAATGAAACTCGCCTTAAAGCGGAAATCGCCAAAGCAGCTAAGCGTAATCAAGTTCCGATGGATGGCCTTGGTCGTCAGAAAGGACGTTTGCCATGGCCGGTTAAAGGCAAAGTGCTGCATAACTTCGGCACCAAGCAAACGGGACAAGTTAATTGGAAGGGAATGGTCATTGCGGCCAACTATGGTACATCAGTGAAATCCGTTTATTCCGGCACTGTGGTGTTTGCTGATTATCTGCGTGGCTACGGGCTAGTCGTGTTGCTCGACCATGGTAAAGGCGACATGACCCTATACGGCTACAACCAAACGCTACTGAAAAAAGAAGGCGATAAAGTCGCGGCCGGCGAAACCATTGCCCTGGCTGGAGATACTGGAGGTCAAGACACTTCGTCTCTCTACTTCGAGATCCGCCGCAACAGTAAAGTACAAAACCCTAAGAGCTGGTTAAAACGCTAATCGCATGCCGCTACTCATTATCATGAGTAGCGCGCTTCTGTCACTTCAATGAGCCTGGCAAGCTCGCTCTCTGGTAAACCGTTGATTCCGCCTGCCGCTTCTCGCCCACCACCGGTTGCAAATTGACTGCAGATCTCCCCTGCCCCTTGCTTATTATTCAGTGGTGCTCTAACCGAGACGGTATAGCAAGCTTCACCACTCGCATCCGTTCTAGGCACCAAAGAAACATGCGCTTGATTCGGGGATTCATTAGCAAGCCGATTAATCCAAGTACCCGACATGCGTCTCGCAGCAGCACTATCTGGAAGTAATACCACTTTAAGTCGCGCGGATTCATGACGAGTTTGCGCCGCACTCAACGCTTTCTCATCTTGTTCAAATGCCGCTTTCAGCGAGTAATAAGGTGAGCTCGGATCACTTAGACAATCAAAAGGATCATGGTAGGCCAAAAGCTTCTGATACAGGTCAACCGGGTCAAAATGCAGGTCATTTAAGCTCTCACCATAGCCGTTATAATTGACTAAGGTGCCCAGCTCTTTAAGTGCCTCGCGCTGCTCACGGCTAAGTCCTAGGTCAGAGGCCAAGCTCTCGGCGCTCGCGAGCATATTGTCACCATACGCGGCCGCGATTGCCCAGAGTCTAAACTGCCCTTGCAACTGCTGGTCGACAATCAGCGCAGTACAGGTGTTGGCATCGAGGTCGATATGGGCATCAAGATGGGGGCTATCAGGAATCGCGGAGGCTTTGTGGTGATCGATATAGGTAGTAGGGACATGATGATCCAAAAGCTCATCAAGCGCGGCTTGGTTCTTATCCATGGAGATATCCAGCACCGTCACTGAGCTTGCTTGCTCAACGGGCACACGCTGAAGTAAGGCGATATCACGCTTGATACCGGAGATGAGTATCGAAGTTTTGGGCTGCGCTAAACGCAATTGCAGTAGGGCTAATATACCATCGGCATCGCCATTAAATACGTCATAATGCACAGTCACACTCATCCTTTCATCGTCCCTGAAACCACAAACCCTACTAATAAAGTAGGGTTTGTAACAATACGAATTGGCTATATATCATGCCGTTAGCGAGATTAACTCGTGGTCGTACCCATCATACGCACGCCATCTTCAAGAAGCGTCAACTGCTCTTTACCTCTAGAGGTTGCCAGTGGTTTCACCACATGGATCATCTGCAGCATGCCTTGTTGGATCACTTCTTCGGTAATCTTGGTTCGGGGTGACATCGCCGACTGATAGCTTAGCCAACCGACCGCCATCATGTGCAGTGTCGTCACTAAAGACTTCAGCTCTTTCTCATTGAGCGTCAGTAACTCCAACTCAACAAAAGCACGTAAGATATTAATCAGATTCCCTTGGAGGCGCTCTTGTACTTCAATGTACTCTTCGTGCAATTTGGGATCGCGCTGAAGAATTTCCGGCAAATTAGCGTAGAAGAAACGGTACTTCCACATCAGCGTAAAAATGGAGTCTAGGTAATGCTTTAGTAGCGCTAGACTCTCTTGCTGACCTTGTACCGGAGTGAAGCGCTCAATAAGCTCTTGCGAATAGAGGGCAAAAATCTCACGAACGATCTCTTGTTTGTTTCGGAAATGATAGTAGAGATTGCCTGGCTGATCTCAATGTGCGCCGCAATATGGTTGGTTGTCACGTTGCGCTCGCCATCTGAATTGAACAAGTCGAGGGCGGCGTAGACGATTTTGTCACGTGTTTTCATTCTAACTTTTCCTTTCCCTAGTTAGACTTAGTATACGTCTTGAACTAGTACACGAAAAGTTAATAGATTGTGAGATGCACTGGTTAGACCAACGGACACAAAAAAAGCACTCAATTTGAGTGCTTTTCGGTTATTCATATTGGCTAAGTAGACAATTACTCTACTTCGTCCATTTTACCTAGTAGGTTGCGAATGCGCTCTTGCCATTGGCTGTGCTCACGTTGCATCTGCTCAGACTTTTGCTCAAGTTCTTCACGGCTGCTGCGTAGTTCTTCAGCTTGCGATGCAAGTTGTGCTTTCTCTTCTTTCAATTCCTCAACTTCCATCTGAAGAAGAGCGATTGTGTCCACTGCAGTTTGAATTTTTGCTTCTAGTTGTTCCAGTACTTCAAAAGACATCTCGGCCTACCCTTGTTTAATCCTGTGAAATGAAAATACTTCATCCTATAGTGCCCCATTCTACTCAGCCTAGAGAAGATAGACACGCTCTATATTGCAGATTTTTCACTATTCGGTCAAAAAAGCGCCGCAAACTCACCCAAGCTTTACCTACCAAGTGCAACAGAGCAGAGTTTTGTTTCTCACGATGCTCAATCATTCAAGATTTTAGCGACAAGATCGCGTCCGAACAGAGAAAAAGGCAAACGTTTCCCTTTTGATATGCTAGAATTCGCGCCGTAAATCATTTGTCAATTTTCATTAGATTGGAGTCAGTATGAAGCGCGATTTAGCAATGGCTTTTTCACGAGTTACCGAAGGTGCCGCCCTAGCAGGCTATAAGTGGCTAGGCCGAGGCGACAAAAATGCTGCCGATGGTGCAGCGGTGGAGGTCATGCGCAGCCTACTGAACAAGACCGATATCGAAGGTGAAATCGTTATTGGTGAGGGTGAAATCGATGACGCACCTATGCTGTACATCGGTGAACAAGTGGGTATTGGCGGTGATGCAGTCGACATCGCAGTTGACCCTATCGAAGGGACTCGCATGACGGCGATGGGTCAGTCGAATGCCCTTGCAGTGCTGGCCGCTGGTGAAAAAGGCAGCTTCTTGAAAGCGCCAGACATGTACATGGAAAAACTTGTGGTAGGGCCTGGCGCAAAGGGCGTGATTGACCTTAATAAGCCACTGACTGAAAACCTAAAAAACATCGCAGCTGCACTAGGTAAAACCCTAGATACGCTGGTAGTAACAACGCTTGCTAAGCCACGCCACGACGCCATCATTGCAGAGATGCAAGCGATGGGTGTTCGCGTTTTCGCCGTGCCAGATGGTGATGTTGCCGCTTCTATCCTAACGTGTATGCCTGATAGCGAAGTGGATGTGATGTACTGTATTGGCGGCGCGCCAGAGGGCGTAGTCTCTGCTGCGGTTATTCGCGCACTTGATGGTGACATGAATGGCCGACTACTGCCACGTCACGTTGTTAAAGGTGATACAGAAGAAAACCGCACCGCTGGCCAAGATGAACTGGCACGCTGTGCTGAAATGGGTGTTGAAGCAAACGTCGTCCTGCGTATGGAAGATATGGCTCGCAGCGACAACGTCGTCTTCTCAGCGACCGGCATTACCAAAGGTGACCTACTTGAAGGCATTACTCGTCAAGGCAACATCGCAACGACTGAGACCCTGCTGATCCGTGGACGCTGCCGCACGATTCGTCGCATCAAATCTACGCACTATTTAGAGCGTAAAGATCCAGAAATCCGCGACATCATCCTATAAGTCAATAAAGCTTCGTCAAAAGCGCTGATGGTTATCAGCGCTTTTTTATATCTATGCAAATCGATACCGCTGGAATGCTCATCTCAAGATTGTAAATCATTTGCTTTATTAACCTTATCCGCCATAATACCCCGACTATCTTTACCTCAGGCTGAACAAACGAACGGATTCACTGATGAAAGCCACCGACCACATCATAGACATAATTAAACGCGAAGGCGCTGTCACTGCCAAACGTATTGCGGAACGTTTAGGCATTACCACCATGGGCGCGAGACAACACCTACAAAGCCTTGAAGAAGAAGGCTTCTTAAAGTTTGAGGATGTCAAAGTCAAAGTCGGCCGTCCAAACAGGCATTGGTCACTCACTGCCAAAGGGCATGCTCGCTTCTCCGATCGTCACAGCGATCTCACCATTCAGTTTATCGATGCCATTGAAACCGTATTCGGCTCCGAAGGATTGGACAAAGTAGCTAAAGAACGCGAACAAAACACACTTGCGACCTATCGCCAACACTTTGAAACGCTGACGGATTTGCACAGCAAGGTCACCAAATTAGTTGAGCTAAGAGAAAAAGATGGCTACATGGCAGAGTGTGAGGAAGCCGGTGATGGCTACCGATTGATTGAGAATCACTGTCCCATCTGTATTGCCGCCACTCGATGTGAAGCGTTATGCCAGTCAGAACTCAATGTGTTTCAATCACTTGTTGGTGAAGATGTTGCTGTTAAGCGCGATGAACATATCGTCAAAGGTGAAAGACGCTGCGTCTACACCTTCCAAACAAAAGGCGAATAAGCTGTCTCACTACTGAGACATTGAAAGCTTTTTATTTTGTCTTCTGTCATTAGCTCCTAGGCTAACTATACACACCAACTCAGGATCGGGTTAGGCAGTACCGTTAGTTAGCAGAGGAATGCAGACATGGCAGAGTCGATTTCACTCCCTTCATTTGAAGAACTGGCAGCGATGGCCAAAGACAACCCAGAGCAGCTTAGCCAGCTTCGACATCAGTTGTGTGAGCAGTTCATTGCTGGTTGCTCTAGTGATATGCAGCCAAGACTGCACGCCCAACAGTCTCACATTGAACGGGTACTGCAACGCGCCAAAAACCCAATACACGCCAATGTGCTGTTGAGAGAAGAACTACATAAACAAATCGTCAAATTTGCCGATGCGCTGCAAGGAGACTCGCAAACACCTCAATGCAGTGCGGACATCGTTCCTTTTGAGCGTGGGCAAGAGTGGCGCTGAACAATTGATACAGCCTTTGTCATAAAGACAAGAGCCACAAAAAAGGGAAGCCAATGCTTCCCTTTCGCCATTTTGAACCACTTATTGCTGAGGCTCATCACCATATTGGTTTTGACCGTCAGTTCCTTTCAAGAAACCACACTCCACCAAGATCCAAGCGCCACAGGCTAACGCAGCCAATGAAATCACACTTTGAACCAATGAAGGCTGAGCAGCCGTAGCCGGATCCAGTGTCGGCAAACTCATGCGTCCAAATACGAGCGGTACATTTAATAGCAGCCACCAGCTGGATTTATTACGGTCGTGCCAACGCTTAGCCGTGATCGCCAAGTCAGGGATCAGCAGTACCACCAAGAGTACCGGCAATAAAAAGTGCACCACGTTTGGGAATAGATAGTTCAACCCCTGAGCACATACCATGATGGCCAAGTAATAACAGACATTCCAAATCCAGAAAGTCTTACGACCAATACGGCCATTAAAAGAAAACAGTAACGACTTTAACGACATCAAATCACTCTCATATTAATTAGTAACCTTTTGAAAGCAGGCTTTGTCCATATCGCGGATATTCACCGTCAAACTCTTAATATGGCTCGCCTGCTCTCTAAGTACTTCCATCAGCTTACGCGACAACTCGCGCTTTTGCTCATCCGTTCGTCCAGACAGCAGCTCAAAACTGATGTGCACAAAATCTTCGCTATCCCCGTACTCGCCGATCAACCAGTTATGGCTGCGCAGTGAACGAGACTTCACCGAGTCAGTATCAAACAACCCACAGTTGAGTGTTACACGGTGCAGATCTTCCAGTAGCCCCTGTACATTCAACCTTTCGTCGGCTGTATTCGAATATTCTAAAACCAGATTCGGCATACGACTTCCCTTTTTTTGGCCAATAGCCGACAAGGTATAGCAAGCCGCGAGTAAAATGCCGAGAAGTATTCTATTATTCTGTTTACTGGATCACTTGGGCACGCCATTCAGAGCTCTCTAAACGGGGCAATTGTTAGGATAAGATACCAAAGCGATAAAGAAATGACCCCAATCATGATCTACGTGAATTAATCTGTTATATTCTTTCGTAATCACGTTTTATTTTTTACATTCGTTTTTTACAAACACTGATTTTGGAGAAAATCTCATGCGTCAACCTGTAGTTATGGGTAACTGGAAACTCAACGGCAGCAAAGCAATGGTAACTGAGCTGCTAACTGGTCTAAACGCTGAACTTGAAGGCGTAACTGGTGTAGACGTGGCGGTAGCTCCACCAGCACTTTACATCGACCTAGCTGAGCGTGTTATCGCAGAAGGCGGCAACAAGATCATCCTTGGTGCACAAAACACTGACCTAAACAACAGCGGTGCTTTCACTGGCGACATGTCTCCAGAAATGCTGAAAGATTTTGGTGCAACTCACATCATCATCGGTCACTCTGAGCGTCGTGAATACCACAACGAATCAGACGAGTTCATCGCTAAGAAATTCGCATTCCTAAAAGAGAACGGCCTGAAGCCAGTTTTCTGTATCGGTGAATCTGAAGCTCAAAACGAAGCTGGCGAAACTGAAGCAGTATGTGCACGTCAAATCAACGCAGTAATCGACGCTTACGGTGTTGAAGCGCTAAACGACGCTATCATCGCATACGAGCCAATCTGGCTATCGGTACTGGTAAAGCAGCAACTGCAGAAGACGCACAGCGTATCCACGCTTCTATCCGTGCTCTAATCGCAGCTAAAGACGAAGCAGTAGCTGAGCAAGTAATCATCCAATACGGTGGTTCTGTTAAGCCAGAGAACGCTGAAGCTTACTTCTCACAACCAGACATCGACGGTGCTCTAGTTGGTGGCGCATCTCTAGACGCTAAGAGCTTCGCAGCAATCGCTAAAGCAGCGGCAGCAGCAAAAGCTAAGTAATCGAACCGATTACCAAAAGCCGGCTCCATTGAGCCGGCTTTTTTGTGTCTACCTGCCCGCAAATTTACCGCAGGCAAACAAAAACCGCTGCCAAGGCAGCGGTTTTTCTATTCTCAAGAGAAGGCTGAATTAGAACAGCTCTTCCGCTACTTTGAATAGGTCAGTGCGAACTGGACGCTTCATGTTCTCGATAGCATCGATGATGTCATGGTGAACCAGTTGCTCTTTCTGGATACCCACACAACGGCCGCCGTGACCTTCTAGTAGTAGGTGAACCGCGTAGTTACCCATGCGAGATGCTAGAACACGGTCGAACGCTGTTGGACGACCACCACGCTGGATGTGACCCAGTACTGTCGCGCGAGTTTCACGGCCAGTACCCTCTTCAATCTCTTTCGCTAGCTCGTTCGCATCCATCATTAGCTCAGTAAGTGCGATGATCGCGTGCTTCTTACCTTTCGCAATACCATCTTGGATGTTGCTGATTAACTGGTCTTTGTTCAGACCTGTCTCTGGAGTAATGATGTACTCACAGCCGCCTGCAATGGCTGACATTAGGGTTAGGTCACCACAGTGACGGCCCATGATCTCAACGATAGAGATACGTTGGTGAGAAGATGACGTGTCACGTAGACGGTCAATCGCATCGATAACAGTGTTTAGTGCCGTTAGGTAACCGATGGTGTAATCAGTACCAGCAATATCGTTATCGATAGTGCCTGGAAGACCGATACATGGGTAACCCATTTCAGTTAGTTTCTTCGCGCCCATGTAAGAGCCGTCACCACCAACAACAACCAGAGCGTCGATGCCGTGCTTTTTCAGGTTCTCAATGGCTTTCTCACGAACTTCCACTTCTTTAAATTCTGGGAAGCGTGCAGAGCCTAGGAATGTACCACCACGGTTGATCACATCAGAAACGCTTGAACGGTCAAGAGGCTTGATGCGGTCTTCGTACAGACCAAGATAGCCGTCGTATACGCCGTACACTTCCAAACCCTCTGACAGAGCAGTACGTACCACGCCGCGTACCGCAGCATTCATACCCGGTGCGTCACCACCACTTGTCAAAACACCAATTTTCTTAATCATGCTCACCCTCGATTTGGCAATCTAATTTTAAATTGTAAGTATGGCGCCTTCGGAGGCGACATACGGAAATCTTGTTATCGTTACACTAGACTCAGCGTGTTCCCCAAAACATCACTGACGTAACTTTATTACTTATGTAAGAGTATTACAGTTTATACTGGCTCGTACGTTGATTCACATCAGAATCGCACTTTTTTATCACGCGCATTGATAATAGACAATGGAATTTAACATTGCCATTACGGCAAAACCTCCTCCCACAACGTGTCACCATCTACGCCCAGCCAGCTAAAAGTCTTGCTGCTTTTGCTCAGCTTCTTCGTGAAGCACCACTGAGTACGGGTCTTGGTGAATGATCACATCCGCGCCTGGAAACGCCTTAATCACCTCTTCTTCCGCCTTGTCAGCAATGCGGTGCGCTTCGATGAGGGGCAAATGATCATCTAACTCTAAGTGTAACTGAATGAAACGAACCGGACCTGACATGCGCGTTCTTAGCTGATGTACACCAATCACCCCTTCCACGTCATTACACACTTGGCGAATCACGACGAGCTCTTCCTCCGGCAATTGACGATCCAACAGCGACTGTACCGATTCATACGCCATTTTTATCGCGCTGACTAAGATAAACACACCAATACCAATCGCAAACACGGAGTCCGCTTGCCCAACTCCATACCAGCTCAGTCCAAGAGCGACCATGATCGCGACGTTCATATATAAGTCTGTTTGATAATGCAGTGAATCCGCAGCAATGGCTTGGCTGCCGGTTTTACGAACCACATATTTTTGAAACGCGACCAAGCCCGACGTCACGATTAAAGCGAATAGGCTGACATAAATACCCAATTCAGGCGATTGGAGATCATGCGGCCTGAAGAAACGATCGATACCGTTAAGAATGAGAAAACAAGCAGAACCCGTGATAAACATCGATTGTGCCAGTGCGGCCAGAGATTCGGCCTTACCATGACCAAAAGTATGTTCTTTATCAGCAGGTTGAAGTGAATATCGAACCACAATCAAGTTAATCAATGATGCGGCGATATCGAGCAGTGAATCGATCAAAGAGGCCAGTAAGCTCACCGAGCCGGTGACCCACCAAGTGATCACTTTCGCTATTAACAGGATGGTTGCTACCGTGGTCGCTGCCCATGCAGCCGTGGTAACCAGTTTCGCGTAATTGTCCTTCATGCGCAGTGTGGATGTTCCTTGAAGATATTTCTAAACACAAAGCAAGTATACCGATAAATGATGACAAAAATAGAAAAAGCGACCAAAAATGGTCGCTTAATATTCGCTAAAGCTAGAAAGCTAGCTTCACAACACGCTAGATATGCCGATTACTCAGAAGCTCGTTTTTCTGCACGTTTCTCCATTTTCGACCAGCATTTTTCCATGCGCTCTTGAGACAGCTCTTTAAACTTCTCTTTCTGCTCTGGCGTTAAGATGCTCATCATTTCATGTTGCTTCTCAAGCATCTTCACGCGGCGCTCCGCTTGCTTCTCAACCATTTGCGTTGCCAATGCGTTCGCCGCATCTGCATCAAACGTGTCGGCTAATACGAGATCTTGCATTTGCTGCTGGCGTGCTTGCATTTCTGCTTTCTTAGCCGTGAAATCGCCATCAAACTTCTGTTTCATCTGCGCTTTGTTCGATTCACGTAGCTGCTTCATCTGCTCTTTTTGTGCATCAGTTAGGTCTAATTCGCGGAACATGCGTTTGCCGTCAAAACCGCCACACATGCCTTCGCCACCTTTACCGTGATGACCACCTTTACCACCGCCGTAAGCGAGTGCACTGGCAGAACCTAGCGCGAGTGGAAGAACAGTTGCAGCGATAACCCATTTCTTTGAAAATTTCATAATCTTTACCCTTATGTGATTCATGCCATGGCTGCCTCTGCAGCGCTTGAGTATAGAATAGAAGCTGAGGCGTAAAGCAACGTACAGTGAGCGTAAAGAATCGTAAAGATCGCTTTTTTGAGCCACGAACGCTTTATTATTACAGGGCACAACAACACTGAGGTAGATCATGGCACATATCCTTCTTATCGATGACGACACCGAGCTAACTAGCCTTCTCAAAGACATCTTGAGCTATGAAGGCTTTGAAGTTTCCGAAGCCAACGATGGTTTTGCAGGCCTAGAAACGATGAGCGAGGCGATTGATTTAGTCTTGATGGATGTGATGATGCCACGTCTCAATGGTATGGATACGCTTAAGAAGCTGCGTGAGAAATGGGATACTCCGGTTTTGATGCTCACGGCAAAAGGCGAAGAGATAGACCGCGTTATCGGTCTGGAACTTGGCGCCGATGACTATCTGCCTAAGCCTTTTAGCGACCGAGAGCTGCTTGCCCGCATCAAAGCCATACTAAGGCGCACTAACGGCAAGTCAGAATCAAGCGCATCCGATGGAGTGCGCTTTGACGACATTCAGGTGTTCCCTGCAAAACAAGAAGCCACGTGCCAAAGCCAGACGCTCGATCTCACCACCACCGAATTTGCACTGCTGCACTACTTCGTTCAGCACCCCGGGGAGACGCTGACCAAAGAAGCGCTAAGTCTTGAAGTACTCGGCAAGCGCCTGTCAGCATTCGACCGAGCAGTGGATATGCACGTCTCTAACTTACGTAAGAAGCTGCCAGAAAAGAGCGATGGTAAGCCAAGAATTAAAACCTTGCGCGGTCGTGGCTACTTGCTGGTGAAGGAGTAAGCATGAAATTGCCAAAAATCAGCAGCCTCTACGGCCGAATTTTTGCGATCTTTTGGTTTACCATGTTGCTGGTGCTCATCGCAGTGCTGGCACTGCCCCATCTCGATCCTCGCGTTGCTAGAGAGGTCTCCAGCGAGACGCTCGGCCAAATCAGTGTCGCTCGTGACAGAATTGAGCGCCAATTTGCCAATGAGCCGAATCTTGGCCGCATCATCTATAAGCTCGATCAATCCGAGCGCATGCACAATAAAGATCGCAAGTCGAAAGGACCAAGCTTCTTCATTGTCGACAAGGCTGGCAACATCTTAAGTACCCAGAAACACGTCGACTTTAAAGAGCGCATGCTTAAAAACTTCATTACCTCAGTCGATACGTTTGATAAGCCGATGCAAAAGCTTTACGGCCGCTACATGCTGGTCGGCCCTATGCCAATAAACCTCGCGAAACAAGAGTTTGATCTCTACATCGGTTTGCGCTGGAATCAACCCCCGCCGTTTTTGCTCAGAATGTTTGATAAGCCATTCCAGCTATTGTTGGTGGTGATGGCCGTCAGCACACCGCTTCTACTTTGGCTGGCATGGGCACTGAGTCAACCTGCTCGTCGTCTAGAGCGCGCTGCCAAGCGTGTGGCTAAGGGAGAGTTCAACCCAGACCCGACCCTAGAAACCGGCACAACAGAGTTTAAGCAAGCAGGACAGAGTTTTAACCAAATGGTACTGGCAGTAAATCAAATGATTTCAGGCCAGCAAAGACTGCTGTCAGACATCTCTCACGAGCTGCGTTCACCACTGACAAGGCTGCGCATGGCCACTGGCCTCGCGACCCGCAAACAAGGTGAGAGCGCAGAGCTGACCCGCATTGATACCGAAGCCCAGCGCCTTGAGCAAATGATTGCTGAGCTATTGGAGCTGTCTCGGATGACCACCGACAGTCATGTTACCCGCGAAAGTCAGCCAGCAAGCAGCCTTTGGGAAGAGATCTTTAGTGATGCTCAATTTGAAGCCGAGCAAGTGGGCAAAACATTGCACTTCTCAGCCATTCCAGAGCTCTCTGTCGTTGGCAACCCTAAGCTGCTGATGAGTGCGATTGAAAATATTGTGCGTAATGCGATCCGCTATGGTGAGTCAGAGATCAATATCGCGCTGTATCAACACGATGACATGCTGCACATTGTTGTCGAAGATGATGGCCCTGGGGTACCTGACGATGAGCTTGACGATATCTTTAGACCATTTTATCGCGTCTCCACCGCTCGCGATCGCGACTCTGGGGGGACAGGATTAGGACTGGCAATCACGCAAAGCGCGATTCTTCAACATCGCGGTCAAATCATGGCGTCACGCAGTGAGTTAGGCGGTCTAAAAATGCACGTAGAGCTGCCACTATAAATCGGGCAACGAAGCGATATTGATTCTACACTCTTTGTGGTAGCCTTCCGGCTCATGCTCAACACAATAAGAGAATCAAGCAGATGAAGATCTTCAGCAATTTCGAAAGTGGCAACATTGAAGTTGTCAGCATTGAAAATAAAGACGATATCCAGCTAAAGATACAAAACGACCATCAGTCTGAGTTTTATCAGTGGTTTCATTTCCGCCTAGAAACTCAGACTGAACAATCCCACACCATCAAGATCCTCGATTTGGCTAAGTCAGCCTATCCTGAAGGTTGGAAAGGCTATGATGTGGTCGCGTCTTACGACCGCGAAGAATGGTTCCGTATTCCATCTGAGTTCGATGGCGACACACTGAGCTTCAACGTGCTACCTGAGCGCGGCTCCATGTATTTCGCTTACTTTGCACCGTACTCTTATGACCGCCACCTCGATCTTTTGCACATGGCGCAAACTGAGCACCACTGCACTCTAGAGACCCTAGGCCACACGTTAGACAACAACGATATGTCACTGCTCACTTTTGGCGAGCCAGAAGAAGGTAAAAAGAACATTTGGGTGATTGCTCGTCAGCATCCAGGCGAGACCATGGCAGAATGGTTTATGGAAGGTCTGATCCAGCGCCTTGTCGATGAAACCGACACCACTGCGCAAGCGCTGCTAGAAAAAGCCGTGCTCTACGTAGTACCAAACATGAACCCAGATGGCGCAAACCGCGGTCACCTGCGCACTAACGCGGTGGGTGTAAACCTAAACCGTGAGTGGCAAACACCTTCTATGGAAAAAAGCCCTGAGGTATTCCTAGTACGTGAGAAGATGCTTCAGACAGGCGTCGACATGTTCTTGGACATTCATGGTGATGAAGCGATCCCATACAACTTTGCTGCTGGCTCTGAAGGCATTCCTTCTTATGATGAGAGACATGCCGGTCTTGAGAATGCGTTCAAACAAGCGCTACTCACCATTACTCCTGAGTTCCAAGATGACTATGGCTACGACAAAGACGAGCCAGGTAAGGCAAATCTAACCGTCGGCTCAAACTGGGTTGCTGAGCAGTTCCGCTGCTTGTCATACACCATTGAGATGCCGTTTAAGGACAACAACAACTATCCAGATCCATTGTATGGTTGGTCGCCTGAGCGCAGTATTAAGTTTGGTCATGACATGGTGGCGGCGACGCTGGCAGTGACGGATAAGCTTTAAAATCATGACAGCGTGCGCCTTTGCGTGCGCTGTATTCCTCTCCCCATCGCTTTACTGTCCACTTCAGGTATACTCATCTCATTGTTTAGTATGAGTCGACAGCCAATATGTTTGATATCGCCCTCTACGAGCCTGAAATTGCTCCAAACACCGGAAACATCATCCGTCTTTGTGCCAACTGCGGTGCAAACCTACACCTTATTGAACCGCTTGGTTTTGATTTAGAAGAGAAGAAAGTACGCCGTGCAGGTCTCGACTATCACGATCTTGCGCGTGTAAAACGCCACAAAGACTACGCGGCGTTTCTTGCTTACTTAGAAGAAAACAATCCGAACTATCGCTTGTTTGCTTGCACCACAAAAACCACCGGCCACCATACCGATGCAAAGTACCAGCAAGGTGATGTGTTGTTGTTTGGTCCAGAAACTCGTGGCTTACCGGCAGAAGTGATTGAAAGCCTTCCAATGGAGCAACGCATTCGCATACCTATGATGCCAGATGCGCGCAGTCTAAACCTATCCAATGCAGTGGCGATTATTGCCTATGAGGCGTGGCGACAGTTTGGTTTTGAAGGGGCGGTTTAAGCCCTTTTTAACGAGAGCGTGACCCGAGCCTGAATTTCAGGCAATAAAAAACCCAGCCGAAGCTGGGTTTTCAATACTTACAAGCAGAAACTTATCAATTACTTGATTTTAGCTTCTTTGTACATAACGTGTTGGCGAACAACTGGATCAAACTTTTTGATCTCAAATTTGCCTGGCATGTTACGCTTGTTCTTGTCAGTTGTGTAGAAGTGACCAGTACCTGCAGAAGATACTAGACGAATTTTCTCACGAATGCCTTTAGCCATTGCTTAATTCCTCTTATACGTTCTCGCCACGAGCGCGAATATCAACAAGAACAGCATCGATGCCTTTCTTATCAATAATACGCATACCCTTAGCGGTTAGACGTAGTTTAACAAAGCGTTTTTCGCTTTCTACCCAGAAACGATGAGTTTGTAGGTTCGGCAGAAAACGACGCTTGGTAGCATTTCGTGCGTGTGAACGGTTGTTACCCGTTACAGGACGCTTACCAGTTACTTGGCATACTCGGGACATGAATGTCTTCTCCAAATCGTTTCAGCTCGATATCAACCTTGGTGGCCGAACCTCAATTATAAGAGGCCATAACCATTATGGAATACCCATACAAGGCTATCAAAGGTCGCGCATTATACTAACTTGACATGCATTGCTCAAGACCCGAACAGATCCTTTTTTAAGGATTTGCTGATCTTTTTCACTTTGAGCTGATGTTGGTTGATAATTTAGTGCGCGAATCATAGCAGAAAATCACCAAAACAAAAGCTCTGTATCACAGTTATTACAATAAAAAACGCTTTCTCCTGTTTAAAGGGCTAAATCCAGCCTCTTTCGGCAAACGAAACCACTTCCCCATCACCAATCACAAAATGGTCAAGCACACGAATATCGACGAGCCCGAGCGCATCACTCAGTCTTCTGGTGATCCTTCTGTCGGCCTGACTCGGCTCAGCAATCCCCGATGGATGGTTATGCGCCAGTATTAGCGCCGCCGAGTTATGCTCTAAAGCACGCTTAACAACTTCCCTTGGGTATACAGAAGCCGCGTCTATGGTGCCTTCAAACATTACCTCATCAGCAATCACTCGATTTTGGTTATCCAAAAACAGTATATAGAAGGCTTCGCGTTGGCGATCACGCAGTATCGACATCAAATAGTGCTTGGTGTGCTCTGGGCTATTTAAGCTATCACCACGCTGCAAGGTCTCCGATAGATAGCGCTGACTCATTTCCAGTACCGCTTGAAGCTGCACATACTTGGCAACACCAAGTCCTTTATGCCGACAAAACTCGTCATTGGTAGCAGAAAACAGAGCGCGTAATGAACCAAACTCAGCAAGCAGATCATCAGCAAGCTGAATCACATTCTTACCTTTTATCCCGGTTCGTAAAAATATCGCCAGTAACTCAGCATCGGAAAGCGCGTGACTGCCGCGGCTAAGTAACTTTTCTCGCGGCATGGAGTCTTTGGGGAGCTGATGTAATGTCATTGCTATATAGAGGGGAAATTAAACATTAGGGCAGTTATGACGCATAACATCAAAAGTTACAGTGGACAGGTGATAGGCTGCGAGCCTAAAAGTGACTTTATGTAACTGTTCAGTTTGTTAGTGAGGGCTTGTTGCAAAGGTGGGAAAATCTTGTGCCAGTGGTACGACAGTAGCGGCCGAGCAAGGCTTTTGCTATCTTAGCCGCAGAAAATTGTAAGGAGCAAGCTATGCAAACTTTAGCGGGTAAGAAAATACTGCTTGGTATTAGCGGTGGCATCGCCGCCTATAAATGTGCCGAGCTAACCAGACGCCTAATCGAGCGTGGTGCCGAGGTTCAAGTCGTGATGACTAAAGCGGCAAAAGAATTTATCACACCACTGACGATGCAAGCCGTTTCGGGAAGACCGGTATCAGATAGCTTGCTCGACCCGGCCGCTGAAGCCTCAATGGGACATATTGAGCTGGCGAAATGGGCAGACTTAGTGCTGCTTGCACCTGCGACTGCCGATCTTATTGGTCGCATGGCGGCCGGAATGGGCAACGATTTACTGACCACGTTAGTGCTCGCGACAGACGCCCCTATCGCCGTGTCACCAGCGATGAATCAACAAATGTACCGCAATGTCGCCACCCAAGAGAACATCGCGACGCTTTCTCGTCGTGGCATGATGATTTGGGGACCTGCAGCAGGTGAGCAAGCTTGTGGTGATGTTGGTCCAGGTCGCATGCTCGAGCCGATGCAGTTGGTTGAGCGCTGTGAACAGTTCTTTGGTCCTAAGCCTTGGTAGGAAAGTCTGTGGTGATTACCGCAGGCCCAACACGTGAAGCGATTGATCCTGTGCGCTACATCTCCAATCACAGCTCAGGCAAAATGGGCTTTGCGCTTGCAGAAGCAGCGCGCCAAATGGGGGCCGATGTCACCTTGATTGCGGGCCCCGTTGCGCTACCTACACCAGCAGGTGTTAAGCGTATCGACGTCACTAGCGCGCAGCAGATGCATCAATCTGCATTGGACGCTGCTGTCTCGCATGACATCTTTATTGGTTGTGCAGCGGTAGCCGATTATCGTCCAGTCGATGTCGCGACGCAAAAAATCAAAAAGACCGCGGACAACGATGATATGCAGATAGCGATGGTGAAAAACCCAGACATTATCGCCGATGTCGCCTCACTCAGCACGTCTCGTCCATTTACCGTTGGCTTTGCGGCAGAAACCCAAGATGTGGAAACCTACGCATTGGATAAGCTTTCTCGTAAGAATCTGGATATGATTTGTGCAAATGATGTCTCTGTTGCCGGTCAAGGCTTTAACAGCGATTCAAATGCGATTACCGTGTACTGGCAAGGCGGACAGCAAGCGCTTGGTAGTGCAAAGAAAATCGAGTTAGGCCGCGCTATTCTCGAGTGCATCAGCGCTAAGGTCATCAACGCATAGCTCGCTAACGCTAGGCAGTTAAAGGCTGCGTGGTACAAACACTGCGCCGCCTCACTCCCTCTGCTCGCCCACCTTGCGAGATAGATTGTTACACACTTCAACCATTTAGCACGTTGAACTGTGTGGATAAAACGCGCTTAGGTACACTAACAGATTCACTTATGGGCGTTATCGTGCTGATTTCGGCATGCAGTAATCAAAAGGAATAGGATTTATGTCCGCTACGAGAAAGTCGAACCGAAAAGAGGAGATCCTTCAGGCTCTTGCTCAGATGCTTGAGTCCAACGAAGGGACGTCTCGCATCACGACCGCAAAACTTGCCAAGCAAGTGGGTGTGTCTGAAGCGGCACTCTATCGTCATTTTCCAAGCAAAGCGCGTATGTTTGAAGGACTGATTGAGTTCATCGAAGAGTCGCTCATGTCTCGCATCAACCGCATCTTAGATGAAGAAAAAGACACCCTGACTCGCATTCGTCTGGTGTTGCAATTGATTTTGGCGTTTTCAGAGCGCAATCCAGGTTTGAGTCGCATTCTCTCTGGTCATGCTCTAATGTTTGAGAATGAACGATTACGTGACCGAATTAATCAGCTGTATGAAAGAATTGAGACATCTCTGCGTCAAATTTTGCGCGAGCGCAAAATTCGTGAAGGCAAAAGCTTTCCTGTCGATGAGAAGATCCTCGCCGCACAACTACTCGGTCAAGTAGAAGGCAGTTTGAACCGCTTTGTTCGTTCTGATTTTAAATACACCCCTACGTCCACCTTTGACGAGTACTGGGCGCTGCTAAAACTACAACTGCAATAACGCTAATGAAAACTGACAAAAAACCGGACTTCAGCTTCTCACTGCTGCACCCTAAGCACTGGGGCGTGTGGATAGGCTTTGGCCTGTTGGCACTGATCGTCAACCTGCTACCTTACGCGCTGCTATATAAACTCGGTCGTGGCCTTGGTAAATTCGCCATGCGCTTTGGCGGCAAGCGTGCTCAAATCGCGCGTCGTAACTTAGAGCTGGCATTTCCAGAAAAAACCCCTCAAGAGATCGACGCCTTTGTGGAAGAGAACTTTAAGAACTCTGGCATGGCGCTGATCGAAACGGGCATTACTTGGTTTTGGCCAACCTGGCGCTTTAAGCGCATATTAGTAGAGAAAGACATCAGCGCACTTAAGCAGCACGAAGCCAACAACAAAGGCGTACTGCTGTGCTGTGTGCACGCACTTAACCTTGAGATCACCGCACGCGCTTTTGCTGTGCTAGGTCTTCCAGGATACGGCGCCTACCGTCCACACAGTAATCCTGCTTACGAGTTCATCCAGTATCGCGGTCGTACTCGCAACGGCAACAAGCTGATTTATCGTACCGATCTAAAATCGATGATACGCGTCATGCGCCAAGGTCACCGTTTGTTCTATCTCCCAGATCAAGATTATGGCCACAATAAATCTGTGTTCGTACCTTTCTTTGCTGTAGAAGATACCTGTACCACCACGGGCACCAGTATTTTGGCTTACACCAGTAAGTGTGCGATCGTTCCGGGTTCTGGTTTTAGAAATGCTGATGGTAAGTATGAGATCATGGCTGACATCTCCATTGAAGACGAGTATCCAAAAAAAGACGAAGTCGCCGCAGCAGCACTAATGAATCACTACGTAGAGAAGATTATTTTGCGCGCGCCAGAACAATGGCTGTGGATGCACAAGCGATTCAAGTCGGTTCCAGACGAAACCAAAACTAACTCTCGCTATCTGTAACGAGTAGGCATTATGAGCAATCAAGAACATATCGATAAAAACCTCTATGATCCTCGTTTTCAGTGGGCATTTTTACACCCAAAACACTGGGGCACTTGGCTTGGCATCCTACTGGCGGTGTTCCTAGCCTTTGTTCCCGCTAAGCCTCGCGATCGTTTCGCGCGCTATATTTCCGGGATCATTGTCGGTAAAAATGGTCGTGTCGTCAGACGTACTCGCCTAAACCTAAAAAAATGTTTTCCTGAGAAGTCTGAGCAAGAGATCCAACACATCGTTGAAGAGACCTTTGCCAAGGCAGGCCAATACCTATTGGGTTACTCTGAGTTTTTGGTGCGCTCAACCAAACACAACCAAAATCGTGGTGTGATGATTGGTGAAGAGCACCTACTGCCGCTATTGGACGCGGGCGAAAACGTGATCATCTTAGCGCCGCACGCGTGGGCAGTGGACTACCCTGCGGTCATGCTAGCAGCTCAAGGCCACAAAGTGGCAACCATCATGAAGCCACAAAACAACCCAATCGGTGATTGGCTGATGCATGTCCAGCGCATGCAGTATGGGGGCGTATCTTTGCCCGCAGCGCCGGCGTGAAGCCGTTTGTTCGCTCCATCAAGGATGGTTACATCGGTTATTGGCTGCCTGATGAAGATCATGGCCCACAAAACTCGGTGTTTGTGCCCTTCTTTGCCGCAGAAAAAGCGACCCTGAAAGGGTTTGGTAAAATGTCGCGCCTGTCTCGTGCTAAGGTGGTACCAGTACTGCCAGCCTACAATGACCAAACTAGCAAGTACGAAGTACACATTTTGCCAGCGATCGACAACTTCCCAACTGGAGATGAAGAACAAGACGCACGGGCGATGAACGCCGCTATTGAAGAGCTGCTACGTGATAAGCCTGAGCAGTACATGTGGAACTTATATCTGCTTGAAACTCAGCGCGATGGTAAACGTATTTACGACAACATCTAGCGTTGGCTGAGTGTTATCGCCCGTTACCCCAAAAGGGCGAACGACAACCATGAAAAAAGCGCTTGCCTAGGCAAGCGCTTTTTTATTCTCAACATTCAGTATCACTACTTCTGGCACACATCGCAAAAGAAGGTGTTTCGCTGACCTATCTTCATCTCTTTGATCGGCTCACCGCAGCTATGACAAGGTTGTTTAGCTCGCCCATATACGTGTAGTTCCTGGGCAAAATAGCCAGGCTTACCGTCCGTTTGCGAAAAATCTTTTAGCGTAGTTCCACCTTGAGTGATCGCTTGTGCTAGCACCTGTTTGATTTCTGTTACTAGGGTTTGCCATTGATTCAGCGTCACTTTATAAGTCGGTGTTGTCGGAAGAATGCCAGCACTAAAAAGTGACTCACAAGCGTAGATGTTCCCCACACCGACCACGTTAGCATTATTCATAATGAAGGTTTTAATTGCGACCCGTTTATTCTTCGCGCGCGCGAGCATCCAATCCGCATTGAACTCGTCCGTAAGAGGTTCTGGGCCACAGTTATCCAAAAGCTCATGGGACTCACCTGGAGCGCACCACAACCAAGCCCCAAAGCGGCGTGGGTCGTTGTAACGCATGACCTTACCGTTACTAAGCACCAAGTCAACATGGTCATGCTTTTCAGCTGGCGGCGGGTTTTCCAGTACACGCAGACTGCCCGACATCCCCAAGTGGACAATGGCAGTGCCTTTCGGCGTGTCTAACAACAAATACTTAGCTCGTCTGCGTATTGCGGTTATGGGCTCACCATGTAAACCGTGGATCTCTTCAGGGATCCACCAGCGCAACTGACGCTGGCGCACGATGATCTCTTGAATGGTTTGTTCTAATAAATGCGGGCTAATCCCAAGGCGAGAAACTTCAACTTCTGGTAATTCTGGCATGATGTCTACGCTTAACTGGTCATTGACTGAGTGGACGAGAAATAGATGCGGTTATCTCGCACCCTGTGGCAGTAGTTCACTACCTTCAAAGCTTACCGCTACCCATAGGCCATCGTAGGTGTTGAGCAGCCAAAACTGCTCCAACGGGTAAGCGGTAATACGCTGCGGCTCTTCAACCTCGTGATACCAAACCTCGATCGTCATCGGATGCTCAAACGCAGGCTTAAGCTTCTGATAGGTGTCATCATCAACGGGCGTGCCCTGCATCGCTTTCCAGCGTGATACGACGCCTTCAGCATCTTGATTCCATTTATTAGGAATCGCGCGCCAGGTATCACCCTGCTGGTAAAACTGGATACCAGCGTAGTTGATTTCTATTGGATCAGCACTTGGGTCAAGCACCAAACCTTCACTCGCCTGTGCTACAGGCTCCAGCAGATATTGCTTGATCAGAGTCGGCGCGGCCATCATCAGCATAAAAAAAGCAATGCCAATGATAAGCACATTGTTCCAGCTTCGTCGTGAAAGCTTGATGCGGTTAAATATCATTAGTTCAGCTTGTTACGGTCGTCATCGTCTTTACGTTCAAACTCACCTTCAAAGGTGTTGCCATCGCGCTGATGGTCGCGATGGGAATCAAACGGTCCTTGCTGGAAGTCACCTTGATGAAAACCGCCTTGATGGAATCCTCCAGAAACGCTCTTCACCACCACTTTACTCATAAGATATTTGGCAATAGCCGCGCGCGGTGCTGGCAGCAATACCAGCATACCCATCGCATCCGTCATAAACCCTGGGGTAAGGAGCAGCACACCTGAGACTGCAACATAACCCCTTCAACAATTTGTTGCGCTGGCATTTCACCTTGCTGCAACTTCGACTGCACTGACATCAGGGTTTGCAAGCCTTGACTACGCACTAGTGAGGCGCCCACTACCGCCGTCAATAGCACTAGGCCTATAGTAGCCATAAGCCCAAAAAGCCGCCGACTTGGATAAATAGCCCAATCTCAATGATTGGAACAAAAATAAATAGCAATAACAGTATCGGAAACACACGCTCCTCCTTGGTTTGCTGTCAGTTTACGCCTACCCTTTACTAAACCACAAATAAATTACTCGGATTCAACCGCTAAGCGCACAAAATGAGTTTTTCAAAATATAAATCGACTCAGTTAATGGTGCGAATTTTATGAGGGAAATCTCATCTCACGAGGACTTTGTTAGCCTTTGCAATAATTAAGTGAAAAAGGTGATCTGGCTACTATTTTTATGTGCCACTTTGAGTAATATGTACCCCATAAGTCAGGACGTAATAACTAGCCAATTATTCTGGCGAATGGATTCTTAAAACAGATTTGGCAAAATAACTGTAATTAACGCAGAATTATTCTCTAAGGATCCAAAATATGGCGACAACTACTCTTGAGCAAACAGTTGCGACTCAAGCCACTCGTATTGAAGAAGATCTATTAGGCCAACGTCATGTCCCGGCCGATGCTTACTACGGCATCCACACGCTACGCGCTATCGAAAACTTTAATATCTCCAATGTGACCATTTCTGATGTGCCCGACTTTGTTCGCGGTATGGTCATGACCAAGAAAGCCGCTGCGCTCGCCAACAAAGAGCTTGGCGTGATTCCAAAAGACATCGCTCATTATATTATCCAAGCTTGTGACGTGATCCTTGAAACAGGCAAGTGTATGGATCAGTTCCCATCAGATGTGTTCCAAGGCGGCGCCGGCACTTCTGTGAACATGAACACTAACGAAGTGATCGCTAACGTGGCACTTGAACTGATGGGCAAAGAAAAAGGCCAATATGAGTTCATTAACCCAAATGATCATGTAAACAAGAGTCAATCAACAAACTGTGCTTACCCGACAGGTTTCCGTATCGCGGTCTACAACAGCGTACAAAAGCTCATCGATGCGATTGAATATCTAAAAGGTTCGTTCGAAGCGAAGAGCCAAGAGTTCTCTACCATTCTGAAAATGGGTCGTACTCAGCTTCAAGATGCGGTGCCAATGACAGTTGGCCAAGAATTCCACGCTTGGGCAGTAACGCTAAATGAAGAAATCCGTGCTCTTGAGTACACCTCTAAACTACTGCTGGAAGTGAATATCGGCGCAACCGCGATCGGTACTGGTCTAAACGCAGCACAAGGTTACCAAGAGCTTGCGGTAAAACACCTATCTGAGGTAACGGGTCTGGAGTGTGTACCAGCAGAAGATCTTATCGAAGCGACGTCTGACTGTGGCGCATATGTAATGACTCACGGTGCACTTAAGCGCCTAGCGGTGAAACTGTCTAAGATCTGTAATGACTTACGTCTGCTTTCTTCTGGTCCTCGCGCGGGTCTTAACGAGCTTAACCTGCCTGAACTGCAGGCTGGTTCTTCTATCATGCCAGCGAAAGTGAACCCAGTGGTTCCTGAAGTAGTGAACCAAGTGTGCTTTAAAGTGCTTGGTAACGACAACACTGTCTCCTTCGCAGCAGAAGGCGGCCAGCTTCAGCTTAACGTTATGGAGCCAGTCATTGCACAAAGCATGTTTGAATCTCTGGATATCCTGAAAAATGCTTGTATCAACCTGCGCGACAAGTGCATCGATGGCATTAGCGTTAATAAAGAAGTGTGTGAAAGCTACGTTTACAACTCAATTGGTATCGTCACTTATCTCAACCCTTACATCGGTCACCATGAAGGCGACATCGTCGGTAAGATCTGTGCAGAGACCGGTAAGAGCGTAAAAGAAGTGGTACTTGAGCGCGGCCTTCTATCTGAAGAAGAGCTAGATGACATTTTCTCAGTAGACAATCTGATGAAACCTCAGTATAAAGCCAAACGCTACGAGTAATGACGCCTAAAGCTCCCCCAGTATGGGGGGCCTTTTTAGTACCTATTTCTCATTGGTAAAACTTATTCCCTAATATTATCTACAACGTCCGCTTGTCATCGTGATTGATAACGGACACTCGAAACAAGGATTGACTATGGTTGCTATAGAGCTTGCCGTCGTACTGCTGTTTATTTATTTAGGCGCACGTATTGGCGGTATTGGAATCGGTCTAGCCGGCGGTGCTGGTGTCATTGCCCTCTCACTGGTGCTCGGTGTACCAACAAGCCAAGCTTACATCCCGGTGGATGTGATCTTAATTATTATGTCGGTAATCACTGCGATTGCTGCGATGCAAGTAGCTGGTGGTATGGACTGGCTGGTGCAAATTGCTGAAGACTTCCTTCGCAAACATCCAGAAAGAATCACCTTTTATGCTCCCATTGTAACTTTCTTGATGACGCTTATGGCGGGTACAGGTCACACCGCGTTCTCAACGCTACCTGTTATCGCTGAAGTGGCGAAAGGCCAAGGGGTCCGTCCATCACGTCCACTGTCGATTGCCGTTGTGGCTTCGCAAATCGCGATCACGGCTTCTCCTATCTCTGCCGCGGTTGTTGCTTTTGCGGCAATGCTAGCGCCAATGGGTGTCGATTATCTAACACTACTTGCTGTGTGTATCCCAACCACCTTTATCGCTTGTATGGTCGGTGCCTTTGTCGCTAACTTCATGGGCAGCGAGCTTAAAGATGATCCTGTGTACCAAGAGCGTCTAGCTCAAGGCCTTATCAAGCTAAGTGATGCGAAAGAGCGCAACATTTTGCCGACAGCAAAAACGGCGACCTACATTTTCTTGGGCGCGATTGCGTTTGTAGTCTGCTACGCAGCAGCGATCTCTGGCTCTATCGGCCTGATTGAAGATCCTGCACTTGGCCGTAACGAAGCATCATGACGGTCATGTTGGCTGCAGCAGCGGCAATTACGCTAGTCACCAAAATCGACGCATCTAAAATTCCTTCTGCGGCTACGTTCCGCTCAGGTATGACGGCGTGTGTCTGCGTACTGGGCGTAGCATGGCTTGGCTCAACGTTTGTCAATGCGCACGTAGACGGTATTAAAGAACTAGCGGGAGCGCTACTGGAAGACTACCCGTGGATGCTAGCGATGGTTCTGTTCTTTGCCTCAATGCTGCTTTACTCACAAGGTGCAACAACCGTTGCTCTAATGCCAGCAGCGCTAGCCATTGGTGTAGCGCCACTGACAGCGGTTGCTTCATTTGCTGCGGTAAGTGCTCTGTTTGTACTGCCAACCTACCCAACTCTGCTTGCTGCGGTTGAAATGGATGACACTGGCTCAACACGCATCGGCAACTACGTGTTCAACCACCCATTCTTCATTCCGGGTGTGACCACTATCGCGACAGCCGTTGCGCTTGGTTTTGCATTTGGCGGTCTACTGATCGGCTAATTATTAGCAAATGGATTGCAAATAGATTTGAGAGCTGCGTTGTATCGCGGCTCTTTTTTTATCTTTAATGAAACATTTCTCGCTATCTTCCTGTCTTAACATCATATAACCTCATTATATTGTTAAACCTTGGTTGCATAGCGTTCATGACTCGACTACTTTCTCAATTTTTGCTGCTTTCCCTGACCACATTGGCGTTGCTAGCTGGGCTCTATTTGGAGACAACAACACCAGCAATGCCTTTACCCCTAGTGGCGCGAATACCTTTGTTCCTGTTGATCAAGCATTTCCAATGAACGCCTATCAGCAAGGTGACCGAGTCTTCATCGACTGGCAAGTCAAACCTGATTACTACCTCTATCAAGACCGTTTAAGCTTTAGTGGCGAAAACGTCACCCTCGGCAATATTGAACTGCAACAAGGTGAGCCGTACACCGATGAGTTCTTTGGGGATGTGACCATTTACACCCAGCCGCTGTTTGTTGAAGTGCCATTAAGCCAATATCAAGCTGGCGCAAAACTGATTGTGCAATATCAAGGCTGCGCCAAAGCAGGATTCTGTTACCCACCAGAAACGCGCGTTATCGATATTACGCCATTTAGCTTTGATGCCGTTTCCGATACCCCTACGGATACCCAACCAGCTACAACAACTGTTGCAGACAACAGCAAACCTGCAGCGGCACCACAATCAGCAACGACTGACACAGCTCCCTCTAGCAGCAATAACGACTTAACCAACAAGCTCGCGCAAAACTGGTGGACGCCAGCGCTATTTTTACTGCTCGGTATTGGCCTCGCTTTCACGCCTTGTGTATTACCAATGTATCCGATCCTCACCAGTATTGTGCTGGGTGGTGGCAAGCGCAGTCATAAACAAGCGCTGTTGTTATCTATGGTCTATGTGCAAGGCATGGCGCTTACCTACACCTTGCTTGGCCTTGTCGTGGCTTCAGCGGGGATGCAATTTCAAGCCGCGATGCAGCACCCGTATGTGCTTATTGGCTTGAGTGTCCTGTTTGTAGCACTGGCACTGTCGATGTTTGGACTCTATACCTTACAGCTACCAAGCAGCGTACAAACTTGGCTCAATAACCTCAGCAATCAACAACAAGGTGGCAACCTGTTAGGCGTGTTTGCCATGGGGGCGATATCCGGCCTAGTGTGCTCACCTTGTACGACAGCTCCATTGTCCGGCGCCCTGCTGTACGTGGCACAAAGTGGCGACTTGCTGACTGGTGGTGTAGCGCTGTATGCGTTGGCGCTTGGTATGGGTATCCCATTGATTGCCGCAGCGGTCTTTGGCAACAAGCTACTACCAAAAGCCGGGAACTGGATGGAGCGGGTAAAAGTCCTGTTCGGCTTTGTGCTACTCGCTGCGCCTATTTTCTTACTCGAGCGTTTACTGCCAGAATTTTGGAGTAGTGTACTATGGTCTGGTTTGGGTATTGCCGCCTTTAGCTGGTTGTATCATCAAAAGAATGCATTACCATTTGGTGGTTGGAAGCAAAGCTGCGTGGGTATTATTGCGATTTTAGGTCTGTTTGCTTCAGCGCAGCCACTACTTAATCACTGGCTTGGCGCACCTACTAGCAACGAGTCCGAGATCAGCGTTAGCTTTACTCGAGTCAACAACCTAGCCGAGCTAAATGCCGAGCTAGACAAAGCGAAACTTGCCGGTAAACCTGTGATGCTCGATTTCTATGCCGATTGGTGTGTTGCGTGCAAAGAGTTCGAAAAGTACACCTTCCACGATGCCAATGTCGAACCAGTGCTGGCCAACTTTGTTTTGCTGCAAGCGGATGTCACGCGCAATCAAGTACAGGATATCGAAATGCTCAAAGCGATGGATGTGCTGGGATTGCCGACTATTGAATTTTGGGATGCGAATGGTACACAACTTCCAAGTGCGCGTTTAACCGGTTTTGTTGGCGCTGAGGATTTTCTAGAGCATTTAAACCAATACGCCCTGCTCAATGAATAACCGATGAGGTTTTGCGTCTGCGTTCAGTAAAAAGTCGATTCTGCTCAGAGTTTTGTATTGATTCATTTGTCCAAACTCGACGCAGAATCAATAATAACGTTAACACTTTTGCAAAATAACTGAGACGCTATGGAACCGAGCTATACCATCATTATTGCTGATGATCACCCACTGTTTAGGAACGCGCTGTTTCAGTCTGTTCACATGGCGATCAGTGGTGCAAATCTGCTGGAAGCGGACTCGTTGGAATCTTTGCTTAGTCTTCTTGAAAAAAGCGAAGAGCCGGATCTGATATTGCTCGACCTAAAAATGCCAGGCGCCAATGGGATGTCCGGCCTTATCCATCTGCGTGCCGATTATCCCGATATTCCTATTGTGGTCATCTCCGCCAGCGAAGAGCCAAGTATCGTTTCACAGGTTAAGATGCATGGCGCATTTGGGTTTATTCCCAAATCCAGTGATATGCGTGCGCTTATTGGCGCCCTAAACAAAGTGCTTGAAGGGGAACCTTACTTCCCAGCAGAACTACTCATTGATAACAGCGAAAGCAATGACCTAGCAGAGAAAATCTCAACGCTAACACCACAGCAATACAAAGTACTTGGTATGCTCTCCGATGGTTTGCTCAATAAACAAATCGCTTATGACCTCAATGTGTCAGAAGCGACCATCAAAGCGCACATGACCGCCATCTTTAGAAAGCTAGGCGTTAAAAACCGAACCCAAGCCGTGATCCTATTACAACAAATGGAATCAGAAGGTTAGCTTTAAATTCACCGACAGTTTATGCCCAAGCTGCTATTATGTAACTGGGCATGAATAGGTTTATTAAAACATTGATACCAGCCACAATACGTTAAATAATAGCGCCGCCAGTTGTTACCGCCTTGGTTATCAGTCCAAAGGTGCGGTTATCCATCACTGGCTCATGTTATCCCTCTGTTTCACTAAACTCTGGGAGGTTCGCTTTGCTCAGTATTCTCGTTACTCAATTCGTCGTGCTTTGGGCTGTCATTGACCCTATAGGCTCGGTACCCGTTTATCTTTCTCAAACCCAACACCTTGACGTTAAACATCGTCGTATCGTCGCTCTAAAAGCGATCGCGATAGCCTTTGGTGTATTACTATTCTTCCTCGTCGCCGGCCAGTTATTACTCGAAGCGATGCAGATCCCTCTCCCAGCATTCCAAGCTGCGGGCGGATTGGTTCTTCTACTTTTCGCACTGACAATGATATTTGGTGAGAGCAAACCAGAAGAAGAAACAAAGCTGAGCCAAGAAGTAAGTCGAGATCAACTCGCCGATCTCGCTGTTTATCCACTGGCGATCCCATCTATTGCATCGCCAGGCGCCATGATGGCTATTGTGCTTCTGACTGACAATCATCGACACTCAATTATGGATCAAGGACTTACGGCGCTAGTAATGCTCGCCGTGCTCTTGATCACTTTGCTACTCCTGCTCGGCGCTACCACGATTCAGAAGTGGATCGGCAATGTAGGTGCCGCCATCATCAGCCGAGTGATGGGATTGATCCTCGCTGCGGTTGCCGTGAGCAACTTATTGCAAGGTATCAAAGACTTTTATATCTAAATTTATCGATAGACGTTAGACCTTTGGCTAATTTAACATTAGATTAACATCACAGTTTTATTTCCCCTCAAACTCAAGCGCCTGTTTTTATGGCGCTTTTCTTATTCTTACAGTCGACTAAAGTTGCACAGAGTTCTTGTCATCAGCCTGCTACCTTAATAAACGTAACAATACGTTAACGCAAACATGACAAAGGAGAAGGCCATGGCGTTCGAATCATCAGAACAAGCTCAAGCCTATTGGAAGGAAAATCTAGGAATCATGGGTTCCCTACTCGCAGTATGGTTTATTGTCTCATACGGCGCGGGAATTCTATTTGTTGACGCGCTTAATGCCATCCAGTTTGGAGGGTTCAAATTGGGCTTCTGGTTCGCACAGCAAGGATCAATATACACCTTCGTTGCGCTGATTTTCGTCTACGTCGCTCGCATGAATGCGCTCGACAAAAAGTACAATGTACAAGAAGACTAAGAGGCGAAAACAATGGATATTCAAACTTGGACGTTTATTCTGGTCGGTATCACCTTTGCGTTGTATATCGGTATCGCAATCTGGGCTCGCGCTGGCTCTACTAGTGAGTTCTATGTCGCAGGCGGCGGCGTACACCCAGTAGCAAACGGTATGGCGACCGCGGCAGACTGGATGTCGGCAGCGTCGTTTATTTCGATGGCAGGTATTATCTCATTCATCGGTTACGATGGTGCGGTATACCTAATGGGTTGGACTGGCGGTTACGTACTCCTTGCACTTTGCTTAGCCCCTTATCTACGTAAGTTCGGTAAGTTCACCGTGCCAGATTTCATTGGCGATCGTTACTACTCTAAAACAGCACGTATGGTTGCGGTATTCTGTGCCATCTTTGTCTCGTTCACTTATGTGGCCGGTCAGATGCGTGGTGTTGGCGTGGTATTCTCTCGCTTCCTAGAAGTCGATATTAACCTTGGTATCGTCATCGGTATGGCCATCGTATTCTTCTACGCGGTTATGGGTGGCATGAAAGGGATTACCTATACTCAGGTAGCACAGTACTGTGTTCTTATCTTCGCTTTCCTAGTACCAGCGGTGTTCACATCTCTGATGATGACAGGCTCAGTCTTCCCACAAGTTGGCTTTGGTTCTACCATCACCGGTTCTGAAACTTACCTGCTTGATAAACTTGATGGACTCACTGAGGAATTAGGTTTCACCGCCTATACCGATGGGTCGAAGAGTATGGTTGACGTGTTCTTTATCTGTGCAGCACTTATGGTAGGTACAGCAGGTCTTCCACACGTAATCATTCGCTTCTTCACCGTTCCACGCGTAAAAGATGCACGCATCTCAGCAGGTTGGGCACTGGTCTTTATCTCTCTACTTTACACAACTGCTCCAGCAGTAGCTGCGTTTGCTCGCGTTAACATGATTGACACCATTAATGGTCCAGACATGAAAGGTGTTCAAGCGACAGAAGCACCTAGCTGGTATAAGAACTGGGAAAGCACAGGTCTTGTTGGCTGGGAAGATAAGAACGGCGATGGTCGTATGTTCTACTCTGGTGACGAACGTAACGAAATGAAGATCAACCGCGATATCATCGTACTGGCTTCACCAGAGCTAGCTCAACTTCCAAACTGGGTAGTGGCACTACTTGCCGCGGGTGGTTTGGCAGCAGCACTATCAACGGCAGCGGGTCTACTCTTGGTTATCTCGACGGCGGTCTCCCATGACCTGCTCAAGAAAGGCTTTAAACCCGATATGACGGATAAACAGGAGCTCATGTATGCTCGGATAGGCGCGGCAGCAGCGGTTATCGGTGCGGGTTACCTTGGTATTAACCCACCAGGCTTCGTGCTCAGGTTGTTGCCTTCGCCTTCGGTCTGGCTGCTGCATCCTTCTTCCCAGCGATTATCTTGGGTATCTTCTACAAGAAGATGAACAAAGAAGGCGCGATCGCCGGTATGCTTTCAGGTATTTTGTTCACTGCGGCTTACATCATCTACTTCAAGTTTGTAAACCCTGCGGCAAATACACCGGACAACTGGCTATTTGGTATCAGCCAGAGGGCATCGGTACACTAGGTATGTGTCTAAACTTCACCGTTTCTATTGTGGTTAACAAGTTTACGGCTGAAGTACCACAAGACGTGCAAGAAATGGTTGAGTCTATTCGCTACCCGAAAGGTGCTGGCGCGGCACACGACCACTAATATTGCCAATACTTAAATAGAAAAAGCCGCTGCATATGCAGCGGCTTTGTTTCGTGCTAGCGAAAATAAAAATTAGTCGTAACGCGCAAAACGATACTCAACATCGACAAAGCCTTGGTACATTGGTGCGCCGTCAGTCGAAGCAACCGTCTTAACTTTCACATCAGCGTCGTAAATTTCTACACTGTTATGCTTCAAGCTCTTGTGCGGTGTACGCAAAATGTACACGAGCTCATGAGATGGAGTGCTAGACAGCGTCTCCATGATTTGATTGCCTTCAGCAATGGCTTCCGCTTCTGTCGCGTATACAGCTGTGTGTACACCGCCGTTACCGTAAATGTTATCAAACTGCGCGTACGATACCGCTGGAACCATCGCGAATACTGCTGCAAGAGATAATAGTTTTTTCATAATGACACCTCATAAATAGCACCCTAAAGTGCTTAACAATCAGGTGAACGCACCACATCCTAACGCTCAACCAACTCCTTCGTTACTACGAAGACCTACCTAAAAAGTATTAAAAGCAATAAAAACAAAACCAAGAATCATAACGATTTTCATTCTAGTTAAAGACCGCATTTCGTCGCATTTACTACTTCACTGTTACTCAATACGACCCGACATAGGTCACATAAATTTCAAAAAAAATGTCGACTTAAGTACTAGAACCTTAAAAACCTTTGGTTAACAAACACCTAAATTCGCCAAGTTAATTGATTTAAGTCTCATTAAAAATGTAACGATATGAAACTCGCTTTCCTTATGAATAAGAATAGTTGGAAATTCGTAAAGCGTCTGTCAAGTAAGGTAAAGATACGGTGATATTACGTAAAGATATCAGAGGCGCACCAGTTATCACTGAGAGCAATAAGCCGGACAATAAGGCACGCCTCTTGATTAAGAAAGGTTATGATTGATTGAGAATCGCACGCAACTTGAGCGGTTTAACAGGTTTGGCAATGAAGGCAAAGCCATTAGACTTGATCCCCTCAAGCATTGACTCGGTGCGATCAGCACTGATGATCACCCCTTTAAATGAGTCTCCCACTCGCAATCTAAACTGCTGAAGCACTTCCAGTCCTGTGCGACCATTATCAAGTCGGTAATCCGAGAGAATCACGTCTGGCTCCCAGCCTTGGTCTAAGTGTTTAAGACTGCCAACCAAATCAAGCGCCGTGCGCACATCGCAGCCCCAACGAGCCAGTAAGGTTTCCATTCCAACTAGAATATCTGGCTCATTGTCAACGCAAAGCACTTTCAGATGCTTCAATCCGGCATCACTGGTTGCGGCTATTTTCACTGGCTCTGCTGCAATTTCGCTAGCCAGATCGAGCGTAATAGAAAAGACACTGCCTCGATCTGGCCAAGAACGCATGGAGATTTGATGATTGAGCACACGGGCAATGCCCCGAGAAATCGCGAGTCCAAGCCCCAAGCCCCTATCAGCTCTTGCTTGGTCAACTCGTGTAAACTCGTTAAAGATCTCTTTCTGCTTATCTTCTGGGATACCGATACCATCATCCCATACATCGATCCGCACCCGACCATTGATACGCCGCGCACCAAGCAAGACCTTGCCCTCGGGGTTGTAACGAAATGCATTGGTCAAAAAGTTCTGCAATACACGGCGCAGCAACTTAGGATCGGATTTAACAATAAGCGAGCTAGAAACCACGGAAAAATCTATCTGCTTGCCTTTCGAGATGGCACTGAACTCCGCTTGTAGCGTCTCAAGTACCTCAGAGAGATGGAAACCACGAACGTTGGTCTGCAGCTTACCTGATTCCAAGCGTGAGATATCAAGCAGATCGCCAATAAGCTCTTCCGCTGCTCCAAGGGCACTTTCAATATGTCCTGATAGTTTTCGCCCTTCCTCATCCTTGCTCACTTCAGATAATGAGGAAGCAAACAAACGTGCCGCGTTAAGTGGCTGCATCAAATCATGACTCACCGCGGCCAAAAAGCGCATTTTCGATTGTGATTCCGACTCCGAACGACGCGTTGCCAATACCAAACGTTGGTTAAGCTGCTCAAGCTCATGTGTTCGCTCCACTACACGCTCTTCCAACCGTTCATTGGCATCACGCAACGCCGTTTCTGCCTCTCTAAACACGGTAATGTCAGTAAAACTCATCACAAAACCGCCACCAGGCATTGGGTTGCCTTGCACTTCAATCACACTGCCATCCGCTCGAACGCGCGATGAGGTATGTGGGGATCCTTGCTCAAGGTAAAAGATACGCTTTCGTACGTGTTCATTAGGGTCGCCCGGACCACATAGACCTTGTTCAGCGTTGTGACGAATCACATCCGCAATGGGTCGCCCGACTTGGATAAGTCCAGAAGGAAAGCTAAACAACTCCAAATATCGACGGTTCCAAGCCACCAGTCGCAACTGTTTATCTACTACGGCAATACCTTGACCAATATGCTCAATCGCACCCTGTAGCAGGCCGCGACTAAAGTGATAAAGCTCCGAGGCCTCATCGACAATGGTCGCCACTTCTTCCAACTGCATGTTGCGTCCTTGCAGCGCCGACGTCAGTACCAACTTAGCGGACGATGCACCAAAGACCCCAGCGAGGACACGCTCGGTATGCCTAATAAGCTCAGCAGAGGCTTGCTGGTTCGGCAGTGGTTGATTGTCCTGCTGTTTCCAGTAATGTCTAAATGCGCTGCGCACCCGCGTTCGACCGACAAAACGTGAGGCAAGCATTTCCAACTCAGCCACCGTAACTCGACTTTGATACAGGCTGAGGTTTTCACTTTCAGGTAGCGGTGTACCCACAAATGATGCCGACTGCAGACGCTCGGTCAGACTAGAACGCGTCGCCAGTGAAATAACCACAAAACAAAGCGCGTTCAATACCACAGAGATCAGCATTCCCCAGTCGGAACTCGCTATACCCCAGGAAATCAGCATTTCAGGCGGGGTGATGATACGCAGTAGTAAGTTGGTACTCGCATCTCCCGCTAGAAGTCCGGTTTCACTCATCAAGGTGATTAACCAAATGGCGAAACCGACAAACAGCCCCACATAAACGCCCTTGCGATTACCTGATCGCCAATACATACCGCCAATCAACGCTGGTGCGAACTGGGTGATCGCAGAAAAAGAGAGAAAACCAATCGCGGACAACGAGTGAATGGTATCTAGCGCCTGATAAAACAGCCAGGCACCAAACAACAGCACACAAATCAGGGCACGACGAATGATTAACAGCAGCCCAGATAGATGTCGATGAGAACGATGTGCCAGCTTGATACGGCGCAGTAGCAATGGCATCACTAGGTCATTGGACATCATGATGGCCAGAGCAATAGTCGACACAATCACCATTCCACTCGCCGCGGAAGTGCCCCCGAGAAACGCCAGTAAAGCGATGTTGTTCGCTTCAGCAAACTTGGGAATACTAATCACGAACGTATCCGGTGACGTGCCCATCAAGAGACCTTGCCCCACCCAAGCAATCGGCAATACAAATAGTCCCATCAACACAAGATAAACAGGGAATAACCAACGCGCGGTATGCAAGTCCTGGGCGCGCTCATTCTCGACCACCATGGTATGAAACTGGCGCGGCAAACAGACGATCGCCATCATAGTCAAGCTGGTGTGAATCAATAAGGTGGGAATATTAGGAGACTGATAAGTACTCGAGGCAAGCTCGGTAAGCTTGATGTCGGGGCGCTCCCAAGCGAGATAGAGTATGAAGAACCCAACCACCAAAAAAGCCACCAGCTTAACGATAGACTCAAACGCCACCGCCATCATCATGCCTCGGTGATGCTCAGTGTTATCAATATGGCGAGTACCAAATAGCATGGTGAAGATCGCCAATGCACCAACAACAAACCAAGAGATGTGCTTATCTTGATAACCCAGCTCAGACGCTAAATCAGGGGCGACAACTTCAAGCCCCATGGTGATGCCGCGAAGCTGCAATGCGATATAGGGTAAGATCCCCGCGACGGCGATTAAGGTCACGACAACCGCTAGGCCTTGGGATTTACCATAGCGAGCCGCGATAAAGTCGGCAATGGAGGTGATATGCTCGCGCTTGGCAATAAGTATAAGGCGAGCGATGACGCGCCAACCTAAGGTAAAAACGATGATTGGCGCGATATAAATGGGCAAGAACGCCCAAGGGTTGCTGCTAGCCTGACCAACAGTGCCGTAAAAGGTCCATGAGGTACAGTAAACCGCAATGGATAGCTATAAACCCAGGGGCGCCAATTGGATAACCACTTTTTTTGCCTATCCCCGTACCATGCAATAAGAAATAAGATGCCCAAATAGGCCAATGACACGGGGACGACGATCCATCCTTGCATAAGTGATATCCCTTTAAAATCGTTAACTATTATTTAAAGGGTTATCACAAATTTTCTCAAACTCCGTAACTCAATTCTGTGGCTCAGGCTGAGGTTTTTCCTGGATGTCTTTCGCGCCATTTTTACCTGGTTCAACTTTGATAAACAGCGCCAATACACCCATCGCCGCCATACCCCAGAACACATTCGCGCCCCAATTCTCATAACCCCAGCCACTCACAGCCATCATCAGAGCAATGAACGCACCGAGAGGGATAGCGTTATATAGCGCCTGTAATGCCACCATTTTGTTGGCTTCTGATTTCTGGATGTACTGGATCGCCGCAATATGCGCGATAGCAAACGTCACGCCATGTAAAAGCTGAATCACCACCAAGGCACCGACAGCGGTGGTTGAAGCCGTCAAACCCCAACGCACAATAACGCCCACTGAAGAAATCACAAACAGAGTACGTAGCGACCAGCCAGCAAACCATTTCTTGCTAAAAGCAAACAACATCACTTCCGATACCACACCCAAGCTCCACAGGTAACCAATGAGGCTCTCAGGGTGACCGGCTTCTTTCCAATAAATAGAGCTAAAACTGTAGTACGCGGCGTGACTGCCTTGAATAAGCGCAATCAAAACCAAAAAGCGAATGACTGACGCCTCTTTTAATAGCGCGCTAAGCTTCGGTCTTGCCGCATCATCATGACTTTGCGATACCGGCATAGTCGCAGGATTACGCATCACCAGTAGCATTGAGATGACAAAGCCTGCCAAAGCCGTGTAAACAATCATGTTGGCACCGAATTGAGAAGCAAGGTAACCCACCACAGAAGAGCCTGCGATAAATGCCACCGAGCCCCAAAGGCGTGTGCGTCCATAATCAAGCATATCCCTGTTCGCATAATGGTTCGCTGCCGCATCTGACAATGGAACCACAGGACCAAAGCTCAAATTGAACAGTACAGTGACTAACGCTAGCATGGCGAAACTCGGTCCTGCGGCTAGGTGAGCGGCCACAAACAGAGTACACGCCAAGGTCGCCCAGCGAAGAGCCGGTAATAGACTTTCGGCTTTATGAATGCGCGGCGTGATAAGCAGGTTCGCGACACATCGAGTGGCAAAACCCAGTCCCATTAGCAAGCCAACATCGGCAGCTGATACCCCTTGGTCTTCAAACCACAACGCCCAAAACGGCAAATACACGCCGTAGGCAAAAAAGAAACCAAATAAATATTGGGAAACCCAAGCAAAAGGGGAAGGCGTTAACATGTCAATGAACCTTGCTACAACAGGATAGACGGATTAAAAGTGGCGCTATTATGCAACGAGACCTTGCTCATAAAAAGGGAATTAATCTATAGCGTAAATTTCCCCCTATCCTGCGCAGCGAAGGCCTTCAGAAAAACCCCACTAACTGTGTTCGACTAAAGTCGTCTGGAGCTTGGCGACGAATTTGCCAGACTATAGCCATGATGGAAGAAAATGGAGCGCTCTGGTATGCCTGATAAATTCAATATGTCGTCACCACCTTTCGATCGGCTCAGTGACAGCCAACAAACCGAGCTTCGCTCCGCGCTCGATGTCGCCTACTATCGAGACAAAGACACCATCCTAAAGGCGGGTAGCAATGCCGACCATCTGTATGTCATTATCAAAGGCTCTGTCGAAGAGCGCGATAGCGAACAAAAAGAGGTCTACGCTCACTATACTTATGACGATATGTTTGATGTCAGAGCAATACTTAGTGAAACCGTCAAACATGATTACGTCGCCTTAGAAGACACGCTGGTTTACCTACTTCCTAAAGATGTATTTCTCTCGCTTTATCACAGCAACGGTCAGTTTGCCGCTTACTTCGACACTAGCCTGGCGACACGCCAACAATTGATTGAAGAGGCGCAAAAGCAGCAAAATTTAGGCGAGTTTATCCTCACCAAAGTCGATGAAGACATCTACCATCCGCCATTAATTCTGCCTGCAGACATGCCAATAGCCACGGTGACCGAAACCTTACTCAGCCAGGGCGTGGACGCTGCGTTGATTGAACTATCCAACGACGACCCTCGCATCGCTAAAAATGCCACGCCATTTGGCATCGTCACTCGAACTAACATGCTCCACGCCGTGGTACTCGACAAGCTAGAAAGCGACACGGCGATAGGCAAGATTGCCACTTATCCTGTGCATCAAGTGGAGAAGCATGAGTTTTTATTCAACGCCATGGTGACCATGACTCGTCAACGAGTGAAACGCTTAATGGTGTGTGAAGGCAGCCAAGCGGTGGGTATGCTCGATATGACGCAGATTCTTAGTGCGTTCTCCACCCACTCTCATGTGTTATCACTCAGCATTGCCCGAGCGAACAGTGTTGAAGAATTGGCGTTAGCATCTAATCGTCAACAGCAACTGGTCGATAGCCTTGTAACCAACGGTATTCGCACCCGATTTATGATGGAGTTGGTGTCAGCGGTTAACGAACAAATCATTGAGCGTGCCTTTGAGCTTGTAGTACCACCCGCGATGCACAATCACTGCTGCTTAGTTGTGATGGGCTCTGAAGGGCGCGGAGAGCAAATTCTTAAAACTGATCAAGACAATGCCCTCATTCTCGAGCCAGGTCTGGAATGGCCAAATCAACAAAAAGTGCTTGATGAACTCAACCACACGCTCGCACGTCTTGGCTATCCACTTTGCCCTGGCAAAGTCATGGTCAGCAACCCTCACTGGGTACGCACGACTGACGCTTGGCAACAGCGTATTGATGAGTTAGTCGCCAGTGCCAACAGCGAAAGTGTCATGGAGATTGCCATTCTCGCTGATGCAAGAGCAGTAGCCGGCAACGAAGCCTTGCTCTCACCGGTCAAGCAGCACCTGCAACAAAAAATGGAGGGCCAAGAGCTAATCTTAACCGAGTTCACTCGCCCTGCCCTTAACTTCGCAGTGCCGCTCACCCTATTTGGTAACGTAAAAAGATCGAAGCAAGGCGTGGATCTCAAACAAGGGGGAATTTTCCCTATCGTGCATGGCGTCAGAGCATTGAGCATGGAATACGCCATTGATGCCACTAACACTTTTGATCGCATCGACCAACTGGTAGCAAAGCGAGTCCTAGAGCAAGCGACTGCTGAAAACTTATCAGAGGCTCTCAAACACCTATTTAAACTGCGCCTTCAGCAACAACTCTCCCACCATGACACGAGCAACGCCATAAAATTGGATGCGCTTGAACGACCCGAGCGAGATCTACTTAGACACGGTTTGCATGTGGTGAAGAAATTCAAGCAATGGCTTGGTTACCACTATCAAATTCGCCACTAACGTAGCGAGGTGAAACATGAATATTGTCACCAGAGCCTTTTGGCACTACCGGACAAAAGGCACGCCTTACCAAGGTTTGTTCACCAAGCCCGATCCCGATGAGTTTGTCTCACTTGACTGTGAAACCACCAGCCTCGACCCGAACGTGGCCGACATTGTTACCATTGCAGCAACAAAAATCATCGACAATCGCATTATTACCAGCGCCCCATTTGAAGTGCGTCTGTCAGCGCCAAAGACCCTCGATGAGGATTCCATCAAAATTCACCATATTCGCCATGACGATCTCAAGCACGGCATCAGCGAGAAGCAAGCGATCAAGGCTCTGCTGCAGTTTATTGGTAATCGCCCTCTCGTTGGCTACCACATCCGCTACGACAAAAAGATCCTCGATCGTGCGTGCAAAAAGCACTTGGGGTTCCCATTACCAAACGCCTTGGTTGAGGTCAGTCAGATCTACAACGATCAATTGCTAAAATTGTTACCCAATGGCTATTTTGACTTGAGCTAGAAGCCATCTGCCGTCATTTACAGATCCCCAATTATCATAAGCACGACGCATTGGAAGATGCTAAAGCGGCCGCCATGGTGTACCTAAAACTGACCCGTGGCACATTACCGCCATTTCGACCTCAGAACTAAATTCGCAAGAACTGCGACCAAGATCTCATTACACCACCAAGCTAACCCATTAATTTAGTTCGATTTTTATTCAGTACGCCTAAAGTCTAATTGCTCATTGACGCGAACTAGTCGAGAGTTAATACACGATCTAGTTCAGCCCTAGCCCGCTAAGCTCAATTCAAAGGAGAGAAGCAATGAGTGAAGTTCATGTCTATCCGGTAAAAGAAAACATTAAAACTAACACCCACGCGGATAACGACACTTATCTATCCATGTATCAACAGTCTGTCTCGGACCCAGAAGGATTCTGGGGCGAACACGGCAAAATCGTTGACTGGATTAAACCATTCACTAAGGTCAAGCAAACTTCTTTTGACACTGGCCACGTCGACATTCGCTGGTTTGAAGACGGCACCCTAAACGTCTCTGCCAACTGTATTGACCGCCACCTCGCAGAGCGCGGCGACGACGTTGCCATTATTTGGGAAGGCGATGATCCAGCAGACGACAAGACGCTAACCTTTAACGAACTGCACAAAGAAGTGTGTAAGTTCTCCAATGCGCTTAAGGCTCAAGGCGTAAACAAAGGCGATGTGGTTTGTCTTTACATGCCAATGGTGCCAGAAGCGGCAGTGGCAATGCTCGCGTGTACCCGTATTGGCGCGGTACATACTGTGGTATTTGGCGGCTTCTCTCCTGAAGCACTATCTGGCCGTATTATCGATTCCGACGCTAAGGTCGTTATCACTGCAGATGAAGGCGTTCGCGGCGGCCGTGCGGTACCGCTGAAAAAGAATGTCGATGAAGCACTGACTAATCCAGAAGTAAAAACCATCTCTAAAGTCATGGTGCTTAAGCGCACTGGTGGCGATGTGGCTTGGCATGAGCATCGTGATGTGTGGTGGCATGAAGCGACAGCAAATGCCTCTGAAGTCTGTCCACCAGAAGAGATGAACGCTGAAGATCCTCTATTCATCCTTTATACCTCTGGCTCTACAGGTAAGCCAAAAGGCGTAATGCACACCACCGGCGGTTACTTGGTTTATGCAACCATGACCTTTAAGTACGTGTTTGATTACCAACCAGGGGAAACATTCTGGTGTACCGCGGATGTAGGTTGGATCACTGGCCACACTTATCTTATCTACGGGCCGCTTGCCAATGGCGCTAAAACCATCTTGTTTGAAGGCGTGCCAAACTACCCAAATACTAGCCGTATGAGCGAAGTGGTCGATAAGCACCAAGTGAATATTCTTTATACTGCACCGACGCCATCCGCGCGTTAATGGCGAAGGGCGACGAAGCGGTGAAAGGCACAACTCGCGACAGCCTACGCATCATGGGCTCAGTTGGCGAACCTATCAACAGAAGCTTGGGAATGGTATTATAAAACTATCGGTAACGAGCAATCACCTATCGTCGACACCTGGTGGCAGACAGAAACTGGCGGTATCTTGATTACTCCACTTCCAGGAGCCACAGAGCTCAAACCAGGTTCGGCAACTCGCCCATTCTTCGGTGTACAACCGGCACTGGTCGATAACATGGGTAACATTGTCGATGGTGCGACCGAAGGTAACCTCGTCATTTTGGACTCTTGGCCAGGGCAAATGCGCACCGTTTATGGTGACCATGAGCGCTTTGAGCAGACTTATTTCTCTACCTTTAAAGGCATGTACTTTACTGGCGACGGCGCACGCGTGATGAAGATGGCTACTACTGGATCACAGGTCGTGTTGATGACGTACTTAACGTCTCTGGTCACCGTATGGGTACCGCTGAGATTGAGTCGGCATTAGTTGCATTCGATAAGATTGCAGAAGCGGCAATCGTCGGTATCCCGCACGACATTAAAGGTCAGGCTATCTATGCCTACATCACGCTAAACGATGGTGAATTCCCATCTGCAGAGCTGCACAAAGAAGTGAAAGACTGGGTTCGTAAAGAAATCGGCCCTATCGCGACGCCAGACGTACTGCACTGGACCGATGCACTACCTAAGACGCGTTCAGGTAAAATCATGCGTCGTATCCTACGTAAGATCGCAACAGGTGATACGAGCAATCTGGGTGATACATCAACACTGGCAGACCCAAGCGTGGTCGACAAGCTGATTGCTGAAAAAGCCGAACTCGCTTAATGACTCTTTTGACAACTTGATAACAAGCCGCCCTCAATTGGGCGGCTTTTTTGTTTCAGGTTTTTTCAGCAGCCTGTCAAAATGTGCTCTGTGCTGCAAATTTTCTGCCAGACTACAGGTGATTAGACCAGTAAATTGCTGCTAAATGTTGTGAATTAGCTATAATCTTGGTCAATTTTTAAAAATACGAGCTTAATGAGCTTCTCAGCAGCTCCTATTTTTATGTAAACTTGGGATAAACCTCGTTTATTTCACGTTAACCGAAGATGGCGACAATATGACAGCAAAGTCTCGAATTCTAGTTTTAAATGGCCCAAATCTTAACCTTTTAGGTGTCAGAGAGCCGGGACATTACGGCAATGAAACACTCTCACAAATTGTTGATAACTTAGAAAAGCAAGCGGCAGAAGCCGACATCGAGCTGTCCCACCTTCAATCTAATCGTGAATATGAATTGATTGAGGCCATACACGCGGCATTTGGGAATATCGATTTTATCATTATTAACCCAGCAGCGTTTACTCATACCAGTGTGGCATTGCGTGATGCATTACTGGGTGTCTCAATCCCGTTTATCGAAGTGCACTTATCAAACGTTCATGCCAGAGAGGCGTTTCGTCATCACTCTTATCTGTCCGATGTGGCACAAGGGGTGATTTGCGGATTAGGTCCACAAGGCTATGAATTTGCGCTTTCAGCGGCCATTAAGGCACTAAAAGCAAACTAACCAAATACTCTACGGCTTAATGCAAAGCGTCTTACTCACAAGACGAAGAGAAAGAAACATGGATATTCGTAAAATTAAAAAGCTAATTGAACTGGTTGAAGAGTCTGGCATCGCTGAGCTAGAAATTTCTGAAGGTGAAGAGTCAGTACGCATCAGCCGCAGCGGCCCAGCAGCTGCACCTGCACCAATTCAATACGCAGCAGCGCCTGCTCCAGTAGCAGCGCCGGCAGCAGCTCCAGCTGCGGCACCTGTTGCAGCTGAAGAAGCAGCACCTGCAGTACCAGCTGGTCACCAAGTTCTTTCTCCAATGGTAGGTAGCTTCTACCGTGCGCCAAGTCCAGACTCAAAACCATTTGTTGAAGTTGGTCAATCAGTAAACGCTGGCGACACTATTTGTATCGTTGAAGCAATGAAAATGATGAACCAGATTGAAGCAGACAAGTCTGGCGTTGTTACCGCTATCCTAGCTGAAGATGGTCAAGCAGTAGAATTCGATCAACCGCTAGTTATCATCGAATAAGCGGGGCTTTGACTATGTTAGATAAAGTCGTTATCGCAAACCGAGGTGAGATTGCACTTCGTATTTTGCGCGCTTGTAAAGAGCTAGGTATCAAGACGGTGGCTGTTCACTCAACAGCGGATCGCGATCTTAAACACGTACTGCTTGCTGATGAAGCCATCTGTATTGGTCCAGCTCGTGGTATCGACAGCTACCTAAACATCCCACGTATCATTTCAGCCGCTGAAGTGACTGGCGCTGTGGCGATTCACCCGGGTTACGGTTTCTTGTCTGAGAACGCAGATTTTGCTGAGCAAGTTGAGCGTTCTGGATTCATCTTCATTGGTCCAAAAGCGGACACAATTCGCATGATGGGCGACAAAGTATCGGCTATCACAGCGATGAAGAAAGCGGGCGTACCATGTGTACCTGGTTCTGACGGCCCACTTGACGACGATGAAGCGAAGAACAAAGCACACGCTAAGCGTATTGGCTACCCAGTTATCATCAAAGCCTCTGGTGGCGGCGGTGGTCGTGGTATGCGTGTGGTTCGCAGTGAAGCTGAGTTGGTCGAATCCATTGCCATGACTCGTGCAGAAGCGAAAGCCGCCTTCAACAACGACATTGTTTACATGGAGAAATTCCTAGAAAACCCTCGTCACGTTGAAGTTCAGGTTATCGCAGACGGTCAAGGCGGCGCTATCCACCTTGGTGAGCGTGATTGTTCAATGCAGCGTCGTCACCAAAAGGTTGTCGAAGAAGCACCAGCACCGGGCATCACTGAAGAGATGCGTAAGTACATCGGCGAACGTTGTACTCGTGCATGTCTAGAAATCGGTTACCGCGGCGCAGGTACGTTTGAATTCCTATACGAAAACGGCGAGTTCTACTTCATCGAAATGAACACGCGTATTCAGGTAGAGCACCCAGTAACAGAAATGGTGACTGGCGTTGACCTAATCAAAGAGCAGCTACGCGTTGCAGCAGGTCAACCACTGTCGTTCACTCAGGATGACATCAAACTGCGTGGTCATGCGATTGAATGTCGTATCAACGCGGAAGATCCTGAGCGCTTCCTACCATGTCCAGGTACCATCACGCGCTTCCACGCGCCAGGCGGTATGGGCGTTCGTTGGGAATCGCACATCTACACAGGCTACACAGTACCACCGCACTACGATTCAATGGTCGGTAAGCTGATCACGTTCGGTGAGAACCGTGATGTAGCGATTGCTCGTATGAAGAATGCTCTAGGTGAGATGTTTATTGAAGGCATCAAGACCAACATTCCTCTACAAGAAGCGATCATGAATGATGAGAACTTCCAACACGGCGGTGCTAACATTCATTACCTAGAGAAGAAGCTTGGCATGAGCTAATTGCTTCCCTCTTGATAAAAACCCGCCACGGCGGGTTTTTTTATGCCGAGTGTCAGTGAATCTGCTACACTCTGCGCAAAATTCACCTTGCTAGGACCCAACTTATGCCTTGGATTCAAATTAAACTCAACGCGACCAATGAAAATGCAGAGCAAATCGGCGACATGCTGATGGAAGAAACGGGCGCTCTGTCTGTCACCTTCCTAGATGCGCACGATACGCCTGTATTTGAGCCGCTGCCTGGTGAGACGCGTTTATGGGGCGATACCGATATCGTCGCACTATACGATGCCGAAGCAGACACCAAGTGGGTAGTTGAGACCATTAAAGGCAGCAATATGCTACCGGAAGGTTTCGCGCACAAAGTCGAGCAGCTAGAAGACAAGGACTGGGAACGTGAGTGGATGGAAAACTTCCACCCAATGAAGTTTGGTGAACGTTTGTGGATCTGCCCAAGCTGGCGTGATGTGCCAGAGCCAGATGCCGTCAATGTAATGCTTGACCCAGGTCTAGCATTCGGTACCGGTACTCACCCAACCACAGCACTTTGTCTAGAGTGGCTTGAATCACTCAACCTTGAGGGTAAGACAGTTATCGATTTTGGCTGTGGTTCAGGGATCTTAGCGATTGCGGCGATCAAACTGGGCGCAGCAAAAGTCATCGGGATCGACATTGATCCTCAAGCTCTGGTAGCGTCAAAAGACAATGCGCAGCGCAATGGCGTAGCTGATCAGTTAGAGCTATTCCTGCCACAAGATCAGCCAGAAGGCCTGATTGCTGACGTGGTCGTTGCCAACATTCTTGCAGGCCCGCTTCGCGACTTGTCTGGCATCATCAAAGGCTCATTAAGCCTGGTGGTGAACTGGCCATGTCAGGCGTGCTAGATACCCAAGCAGAAGACGTAGCGAACTACTACCGCGATGATATGAGTATTGACCCTATCGTTGAACTGAACGAGTGGTGTCGTATCTCGGGCAAAAAATAACCATTCTCGTTTAAATAGCGGTGTTTTAGGAGGCTAAAACACCGCTATTTTCGCTCTAAAAAGAATAGTTTTAGTACTAAGCGACTGAAAATGCGACAATTTGCAGAAACAAATTGTAAATGCTCAAATATTAGTCTTTTCACGCACCGAAAAAATGCGTAAAATGCGCGCCCTTGCTTGTGTAAACCTGTGGCGATGTTTTGAAAATCGGACAATACCAACTTAAGAACAACCTTATTGTCGCACCCATGGCGGGTGTTACCGATAGACCGTTCCGTGAGTTGTGCCTTCGTTACGGTGCCGGTATGGCCGTCAGTGAAATGATGTCCTCAAACCCGAAACTGTGGAAAACAGCCAAGTCACAGCAGCGCATGGTGCACGAGGGCGAATCAGGTATTCGTTCCGTGCAAATAGCAGGTGCCGATCCAACACTTATGGCGGAAGCGGCACAGTTCAGTGTTGAAAATGGTGCACAGATCATCGACATCAACATGGGCTGCCCTGCTAAAAAAGTGAATAAGAAACTGGCGGGTTCTGCTCTGCTTAAGTACCCAGATATCATCGAAGATATTCTGCGTACCGTCGTCGATGCAGTCGATGTCCCTGTGACATTAAAAACCCGTACAGGCTGGGATACAGACAATAAAAACTGTGTCCAGATAGCAAAACTAGCCGAAGACTGCGGCATACAGGCGCTCGCCCTTCATGGTCGAACTCGTACCTGCATGTACAAAGGCGAGGCAGAATACGACAGCATCAAAGCGGTAAAAGAAGCTGTCTCTATACCGGTTATCGCTAACGGTGATATCGATAGCCCAGAGAAAGCGAAATATGTACTGGATTACACCGGTGCAGACGCTTTGATGATTGGACGTCCGGCCCAAGGACGGCCTTGGATTTTCGAGGAAATCCAACACTATTTGGAAAACGGCACACTGATGCCTGAGCGCCCGACTTCGGATGTGCAGGGTATCTTGCTTGGTCATGTTCAAGCGCTTCACCAGTTTTATGGTGAGTTTTTAGGTCCACGCATCGCGCGTAAGCATGTTGGCTGGTATCTAAAGGAACATGAACAGGCGAGTGAGTTCCGCCGTACCTTCAACGCGATTGAGGCTGCAAATGAACAGCTCGACGCATTGCAAGGTTATTTTGACAACGTTGCATCATAATTACGAGAAGAGCTAAACCGATTATGTTCGAACAAAATTTGACTTCAGAACCATTGACAGTTACTACAGTAACATCTTCAGACCAAATCACACAGAAGCCACTACGTGACTCTGTTAAAGCGTCTTTAAAGAACTACCTTGCTCAATTAAATGGTCAAGACGTCACTGAATTGTATGAACTAGTTCTAGCGGAAGTTGAACAGCCGCTACTAGACACCATCATGCAGTACACTCGCGGTAACCAAACTCGCGCAGCAACAATGATGGGTATCAACCGCGGTACTCTTCGTAAGAAGCTTAAGAAATACGGCATGAACTAATAGCCCAGAGCTAAGCTTATGATTATAAAGCCGATACCATTAGTTTGGGTCGGCTTTTCTTCGTTTATGTACGCTTATATGTACGCATAGCATATATATGGATAAATATGACAATAAAAAGGAATATCCCTGAATGGGTACCTCTTAACTACAAAAGCTTTGTAGTCGCCTCTCAGAGTAACCAATGCTGCGACATTTCAAAAATGTTGAACTCTGATTATCAAAAAAATTTGTTCTCAGAACTACTTGGTTTCAGTCAACTCCATCAAAAAATGTGGGATGGCCTATCTAAACTAGTTGAAGACCTTTGCTCCACAGAGGCCAATACCTTTTACATTTGTCTGCACCTCTCTATTGAGCAGGCTTGGTTGGCGACTCGCGACAAAACGCTTGATGCATCAACGATAAAACAACGCATTACCCACACCGAAAAAACGATAGAAAGCCTCAGAGAGAGCCTAAATAATCTGAACGTTTTTAAGCAAGAATCTCCGATTCTGGAAAGGATAGTCAATTGTGGTTGGGAAGATAACATTGGCATGAAACAAGCTGTTGTTAATAGCCTCAAAGCCGTGAGCGTGTCTAGGCCTGTTATCTCACAGAAAGATTGTGAAGGGATTAGTGATTTGATCGGCTATCTCGAACTATATCTCTCACAGCTAAAGTCATCAGATGCAAGCGTACCTCGACAAACACCCAGTGTTCCCACTAAATCTTTCACCACAGAGTCATCTACTACCAGCCGGTACATTGCCGTCATGTTCGACCGCACATTTGGCTCACCACATTACGGAAACGTCGCCAACATCTGTAACGTTCTTGGATTCAGCGACATATCCAAAGAAAAAGTAACTCAAACCTATACAAAGTCTGCTTTCGCTAAAAGCAAACCAAGACCTTAGTTTTAAAGGGGTGGTAGAAAACGTTTCTTAAATACGCTTTTCCTACCACCTCCAAAAAATCTCGACTTCGTTTTAATAAACCCATGTTCAATAACACATGGGTGTATCCATGAAAACCAATCAAAACAACCAACCTAGAGTCCAAGTCCTCAACCTTTACGGAGAGTCCGAACGACTGTGTAAGGAAAAAGAACGCGCTAGCATCACAGGAATCTCTCGCTCGCAAGCCTGGGTCTTGGAGAATGAAGGCAAATTTCCTCGCCGCAAAAAGATCGGTCGCACGAATGTCTGGCTTCTATCTGAGCTCCTTCTTTGGGCGAATCAGTTGAAAGAGGCTAATAACAATGGTCAATAATCACTCAGCCTTATTGAGACCAGCCCAAGCAGCAGAATGGCTTGGTATCTCTGTACCTAAGCTTTATCGCAAAGTTAAAGAAGGAACTCTGCCACCGCCCTACTACAAGCAGGCTAACTCCGTAGCCTGGCTCAGCCGCGAGTTGGACTCTATTGCCGCTGCAATTGAGTGTGGTTACAGCATTCAAGAGCAAAAAGAAATTGTGGAACTAATCATCGAATCACGAGATACAGCTAAGGATAACGTACTCATGAAAAACCAAATCCCCCAGAACACTTTTAATGAAATTGTCGAATGCGTAGTCAACACACTAATTTGCGGAAAAAAGATCACCATCGCTGACCTAAACCAACTTATTCCAGTTGGCATGGACAAAAGCGCTCAATCCATCATTCGCCGCATCCAAGAAGAAAATGAGCTAGAGCTTTCACATCAGCGCTCCAAAAAAGGAAAACCTGCCTATTGGTACGTAACCGAACTAGCAGCTGTCCGTTACAGCCTTTATCAAGAGGAAAATAAGAAAGTTATGGCGGAGCGTGCTAAATCCAGCTCTCACCGTTTCGATGTCTCCTGCCTGAAAGGTATTTGCAACCGCCGTGGTGCGAAATTCATCGTTGAGAACATGAATATCTAGTTCTACGGGAGCCCCCAAAAGCATTTCGTTGCCAAAGGGGGCGTATTAGCTGCGGCGCGCCACTCTTATTACTCACAATTTATTGCCTAAAATTATTATGGAAAATACTCGTCTAAAAGTGATCGATTTTAACAGTTACTGTATCCCAATGGTGCCAGTACCACGGGGCAAAAGCACCCCAGCATCAAATGGAAGGAACTCCGCAATCGAGAGCCCTCCAGTTATCGTGAAGACTTCACAAATAAGAACTGCGCATTACTCACGGGCAATACACTACATTGCAACTTCATCGCGTTCGACTTCGACTGCTATGAGGGTTTGGATGCCGTTGAGTCTGCCAAGTTTGTGCTTGAAGCAAAGTATGGCTCTCTACCATGGGAGGAGGCATACATTCAAACGACGCCAAGTGGTGGTATCCACTACGTCTTTCGTTTGCCACTGGGTGTAGCCATCAAAAACGCCACCGACCTGCTTAATAACAAAGAGTTGCCCGTGGATATTCGTGCTGACGGCGGATTGCTGGTACTTGCGCCTTCGGTAGCAAAAAACAAAAAGACAGGTCAAATGGAGCCCTACAAACATATCAATGACGTTGATCTAGAGAACGCGGCATTTCTCGATAGCTCGGTCTACGAGAAATTGACTACACCTGAACAAACGGCATCTACAGCACCGGCCGCGACCACTGCACCAAATGTGAAGAAAGATACGTCGATGACGACCGGTATGGCTACCTTCTTCAATGAAGCTATCTCTCGCTGTGCTAGTAACCTAGCAATGGCTAGCGAGGGCTCACGTAATCACGAGCTTAATCGCCAAGCATTTAAAATGGGCACCTTTGTCGGAGCTGGGTTTCTTCAATACCAAGAAGCGCATTCAATGCTAGCAAATGCCGCATATATGATTGGACTGGAAGCGACGGAAATCAACGCAACGCTATCAAGCGGGCTGCAGGCAGGTTTGCAAAACCCTGTAGCTTTGCCGACCAATCAAGACGTTAATACCGAATGGATTGCAGACCATCAAATCAGTTCTATCTGGGCGGCACCTAAGCCGCTGGAGGCACCGGTATCGCCAGTGATGCAACTGAGCGCCAATATGCTGCCAGAAGACATTTATAAGTACGCGACATACAAGGCTTATAAGCTAGACAACGCGCCAGTCGAGTTTGTCGCTATTCCATTAATCATTTCGTATGCCGCTACGCTGGGTACTAGCCATGTGATTAAACCAAAGGCTTCTGATTACGATTGGAAAGAGACACCGGTTCTCTGGGGTGGTCTTATCGCCCCTCCTTCAACGAAAAAGACACCTTGTCTTTCCGTAGGGACTAAACCTGTTAAAAAAGCTCAAGCAATCCTTACAGAGAAATTTAAACAGGCTGAAAAAGCGACCAAAGTTAAAACCAAGATTGCGGACAAAAAAGCTAAAGCTCTAGAGGAAGAAGCTATGATGGCTTGCGAGCAAGGCGACGAAGACGCAGCCAATCAGAAGTTCCTTGAGGCTGAAGAACTACGTTCCAACATCATCAAGCCAGTCGAACGTAAGGTTGTCATCAACGACGCTACTATTGAAGCTATCGGTGTTCGTTTGGGTGGGACGAAAGATGGCATCTTAATTCAACGAGACGAACTATCTGGTTTGTTGACCGAGTTTAAAGATGAACGCTCTCCAATACGTGCCTTTTATTTGGAGGGCTTCAACGGAAGTGGTGACTACAGCATTGAACGTATCAGCCGTGACCCCGTTTATATCTCTCGATTAGCCCTGTGGCTATGTGGTGGTATCCAGCCAGATCGCTTAATGCACTTTTTACACGCCCGTAAACACGGCGGAGATAACGATGGTTTGTTAGAGCGTATGCAGCTTCTAGTAATGCCAGATATTCCAGAGGGCAAATATGTAGACAAACCTCTACACGATGACGAGAAAGATCTAGTTGGGCGTGTCAACGCAGCTTTTGAACGTGCGGCTACCATCGGTTTCGATGAAAAAGGTCGCTCCCATGTTCTTAGCTTTGACGCATTTGCGCAGCAGCTATGGGCTAAATGGATGGAAGAACATCACCAAAAAATCACGAAGATTGATACGGACATGCAGCCTGTTGTCGGAAAGCACGTGGGACTGTGTGCTCGCTTAGCTCTGGTATTCCACATGTTTGAGGGTAACGCTAGCAATAGCAAAATTGAACTTCCGACCCTGGAAAAGGCGATTCGTTTTGTAGAGTTCCTAGAAACCCATCAGTATCGTATCTTTGGTTCGTGTGAGAAGACTATGCTGCATGACCTGTGTAAACAGTTCATTGAAAAGCAAGATGGCTTACCAAACCCATTCACTCTGAGTGATATCGGAGATAAAAATTGGGCAGCGTTTGGTAAAGACAATCGCGACGTGGTACTCGATAAACTATGTGAGCTTGGTTACTTGCTCCGCATGCAAAGCAAGAACAAGCGTGGTCGCCCAACTATTCAGTACTTCAAGCATCCTGATTACTGTTCGGCGTAAGCAGAAGTACAGCTAGACAGAGCCCTCAAAGTAGAGGGCTCATAATACCGGTAATATCGGTATTATTTCGGGGGATGTCCTTTTTTGGGATAACTAACTTGCACTTCGCTAAGCTACCCACTAATTACGTAGTGAAGTCACAGAAAACCTCATAGCTCACACTAACTAGTATTTATGACAATTTGGCTCACTGTTATACGATTGGCTACCTGCTTCAATACACGATTAAAGGTCTTAAAGTGCTTAAAAAATCATTCACCATAACAGTTCTTTCGCTTATTAGTATCTCTGCTACGGGAAGTGACTGGTCAATAAATACGCACGGCGTTGGTGTCTCAGTCCAAAAAGATCAAACTTATGGTGACAGAGTGAACGCCATGACTATTACTACCGATAATATGGCTTACGTAGTGATGGGGTATGATGATGATTACTGCACAGACAGGGCAATGCTTGTAAACGAAAAGGCAGTAAACTTTGAGGCGCACTTTATGGAATCTGAAAACAAGTACATCAAACCTCACGCATGCTACTACACCCCAGCAACTGAAAAAGGCGCAAAGTACCTATTTCAGGTATTTATTGATAGCACTGAAGTTGTGTTAAATGGTGATAGCTTTTCGGCAATTGGGTTCACTTCTGTCGTTGAAAAATTGACCTCTTTGCGTGAGGCAATGTAGGGTACAACCTTTTTAAGCCATTTGTTCTCCATGCATTTCGAGTGCGGAATTTTTCGCAATAAGTATGTAGCCCTCCAGTATGAGGGCTCATAATATTGGTAATATTTAGGGGGTATCCTTTTCTTATTGAGATAATTTCGATGCGTTGGCTTAAAAGAAACCAATGTATACTCGAGGCAAAGCCACTAGTCATATTTGCAATGTGACTAAACTCCATCGTTAAAACAGAGTTTTTCTATGTCCATGCCTACTGAGGTTTACCTTTGTTAAAGTTCCTCTATAGCCGCTTTAATTAGCTCTATCGCAAAGTCCTTATTTGTGTCAGAGTAGGTCAACTGTTTTACAGCATAAGCATATACACCTGCAGTGTAGTCTGACCTCAAGAAGCTATTCTCTCGACTCCAGGCTCTCAGGAACTCGGCAGTAGTGGGATTTGAACTAAGTGATACTACCTCTCTATCACAGAACCAGTTGGATGCTAACTCAAGATTGTGTTCCACCGCATCTTCCATATTGGGGTGAAAGTATTGACTGAGCTCGAGTGTGATTGAATCAATAACAGCTGAACATCGCTTAATATCGCCGTAGTCTATAACTATAGGCATATTGACATCAGACAATAGGACGTTCATTCCATGTAAATCTGCATGTTGGACAGCGATGTTACTTCGTAATGTTCTAGATTCAAACTCATCGACATTAATTCCAAGTTTCGCCAATTGGGTCGTCAGAGGATTAAACTTTTCATCGGAGCAGAGGTAGCGTCTTATATCACCGACACTCATCGAGACTGCTGTCCGCACTTGAGTCCAGTTAGTAAAAATGTTTTTTATTGCCCGCGCTACCTGTAGAGAGTCACCGTCACCCGCTCTATAGGCATCAAAATAATCTTTACTGTATTGAACAGCAAATTGAAAGAATACTCCCTTTCTGTCACCACAACCGGCATAATACTCATCTAAATAACCTGGAAAACAACCAACAGCCAACTTAGTGACATGATCATGAAAGTTTTGTTTTTCAAGATCAGCTTTACGGTGCTGGTCAATTTTAGCTAATGTGTAATGATATGGTTGCCCTGCCTCATTGATAAGCTGAACATACAGAACTTTTGCGGAAGACAAGCCTTCACCAAGTGGAGTAACACGAGCGGCGACCGCAGCATGTTTCAAGCAAAATAATCGAATAACCCTCTCTTCAAACTTATCTAGTGTCAAAGCTCGCCTATCAAAATCAAGTTCGATGTGATTAAGCGAACGCAGAGAATCAGCATAGTTTCTCAGGTCACCAATAACCTCTGGTAGTCGTCTCTTTTTACGGAGTCTAACCAAGGGTCTTTCTTGACCGTCCCAGAAGGTAGTGAATGTATTCTCTTCTTCAAACCTTTCTGCTGCTTCATCTGTTGATTGTCCTGTCAGGATGAAAATTGGTATACCGGGGAAACAAGTTCGCACTTTCCATGCCACAGCCAAACCGTGCTCCAGTTCTGGAACCTCATCAATACAATTCAAAGGTACTGCCAAATCTAGGATTGCTAGATCTATATCATGCTGCTCCAGTTGGGCTATTGCACCTTCCTTATCAGTAGCGTGATACAATTCGACGTTATTAATTTCTTCCAAAGCTGGCTTCACTACTCTATCAAACCAACTCTTGTCATCTTCAAGGTGCAATATTTTCATTTATTTTTCTCTGTTAGGAAGCTCTAGATGAAACTCCGCCCCTCGGGCAGACCCATTTTTTAGCTCCCAGTTGCCATTTAGCGCAGTTACTGCTTTATTTAATATGGCTAGCCCCATCCCACGATTACCAGGTTTTGTAGTGTAATTACTTTTCATTAATATTGTCTGTTCATCTTTCAGTCCACTACCACTGTCAATGATAGACAACCATAACTCTCTATCGGTAACGCCTGCGTTAACCAATATTGGGTTTGATTCAAAGTCATTCGAGTTCGTAGCTTGGATTGCGTTCCTTAATGCATTCGAGATGATAATCCTAAACATAGACTTATCTGTTTCAAATGATAAAGAGTCAGGAAGAGTACTCTGTATCAAAGCTCCACACTTACTTCTCAGGGCTATAATTTCATCAGAAACTACTGTGGATATTGAGACACTATTAAAGCGCGCTGACTGTTCTACTTTCATCCAATCCTCGAACGATTGCATAGTCTCTTCTAGTAATTGAAGGTCTTTCGAAGTTTCTGAGGAAGAAAAGTTTTTGATTTCTCCAGACGCGTGCATAGCTAAAGCTCCAATGAGAGGCTCAAGCTCATGCAAAACCTGGCTAATACTCTCAGAAAAAGCTTCGCTTCGTATGGCGTCTATATCAACATCAAAGCTCTCTGTGGTAGTTATCTCTAGTTGAGTATCAGATACCTCCTCTCTCCTTTGGAGGTAGCCAGTCAAGATATTCTTTAAAAATGACGACTGAGCAGTAGCAATTGCCTTTGTGAGCTCCTCTGTTTCCACTTTATGGATTTGCGAAGACAATTGCTGCAACTCGAAAATTTGCTCACTATGCGGCTTTGATTCAAAACCCTCGATTATGGATACTAGCTTCATCCTAAAGACCTAGTATAAAAGTTTGACCTACGCTGGAATGCGGCTTTTCCACCTTCCATAATTGACTCTATAGCATCACGAATATCATCCTGTTCGACAGACCCTGAATGTTTAACGAAACCTCTGCGTCCATTTGAGTCTAGGTTTACAACCATACTCGCATTGCCTAATACTGGGATATTTGCGTTGTGACTAGATAGAATTGTTTGAACCACCGACGCCCTTTTGACAAGCGAGGTAATAAGGGTATTGGCTATAAACTCATTGTCTAAGTGATCTTCTGGTTGATCAACGATCAGCACTCTGTTTTTGTTTTCTAAGATAATAGACAGAGCCACTGTACATCGCTGTCCAATGGACAACTCCTCAACAGGTTTGTAACTCCCCTTGTCCAAAAGGTAGAGGTCTAATTGATCATCAATCCGACTGGTCAACAGAGCCCCTAAGTCAATGTCTCTCAAGTAAGAGAGCAAGCGCGTAGCTCTATCCAAAGGCATGTTAACCATTGAGGCGAACTCTTCATACTTTGAAGCAAATACGTAATAAAAAAGCCATTGAGGGTGAATTTTGGAGGTAATCCCCTCGACAATCTCATTGTACCTAAGCCCCGACCCTTTCAAGGCCAATTTAAGCGCTTCTGTATAGTTTGATTGATCTGATGAAGGACGTATCTCTATTTTCACAAATGGATTTAATGATTTATTTAACTCGTTGACAACCTCAAGTCGTCTATTGAAAACTTCCGTTCTTAAATTGGCAAGCTCTCCAAGCTTTAACTGAATCTGGTCATAAATTACATTCAGTTGTTCTGCTTTACTAGTCGCAACTTGCTCCCAGCTGGAAACTTGTGAAAGTTGTGTTCTTACCTGGCTTAAACGACTTAACACTACACCTGCGTTCTCTGTAATCTTACTTATCTCACCTCGATAACTTCTTGCCTTCTCTTCTAAGTTACTTTTACTCTGAAAAAGGTTTGTTAAATCGCTTTGAACCTTGGCAATAAAGTCCCGATTTTTTCGTATTAAGTCACTAACAACGGATGTCTCTTGATCTATCAGGTCATTTGCTAACGAGTACAGATTTGTGACTCGAGTAGACTGGGATGCATTACTGAATTGGTTGCTGTTTTTTGACATTAAAGAACTGAGTTGTGCAACGCGAGATTCAAACACTTGAACCAAATAGCTTGAGTGATTGATATCTACTTCTATTTCAACTAGTTCCTTTTCCAGCATACTGTATTGAGCTTGACTAGAGGCCATTGAGGCGTTTTTCGACTCATAGCCCTTTTGCTGACTGATTAACTCAGCTTCCTGTCTCATCAGTTCATCTTTCTTAAATGTATGATCTCCTGCTTCATCAAGTTCGCGTTTGACATTCATTAGATTCGCGTATAGCGACTTTACTTCTGAGTGTACCTGATTAGCTTGCTGATTCTCGTACCCAGCGTTTGACACAAAACTATCAATAAGATTGAGCTTGCCCAGTGAGTTCAAGCTAACAGTTTCAATCTCTTTTTGTGAAAATATTATAGGCTTAGGCAGAAATGTTATATTACTTGGAGCCGCATCAGAAGCAGAACGGGTCACTGTTAAAGTTTGACCATTTACTTCAACGTCTATCACTACACGACCAGAGGACTGTAAGATAGAAACTGCATGGGCAGTGGATTCTCTAGAAGCACTATCGGATAAGTTCGATACTCCTAATCCAAATCTAAGTAATTCGATTACAGAAGTTTTTCCTACACCTCGCCCACCCACAAGAACATTAAGCCCTTGGGAGAACTGCAGGTCTAGTAAGTTGAAAAAACCCTCTTCAACTCTCAATCGTTTTATAAGCAATCTAATAAGCCTCTGAAATCATGTGTATGAAACTATTATGCTACCTTTAATAATCGAATGTAAGTCCCCGTTTTACAACTCGGTTAGTCGCATCTTAGCTAGGCATGCAATTCTAGTTGTGTGAAGCTTTTAACCTCACTACCAAGGCGAACAAGATCGCCCCCAGTCTTCGCGACCACAGATTTAGCTTCTCTGAGTAGAAGCGGAATGACCTGCCTATAATTTCAAAAGGATACCCCCCAATAAATACCCATATTACCGATATTATGGATTAACTCCGACACGCATTAGTATGAGCTAATTTAGCTTGATATAATTAACGTGGAATCATTCGGAGGGACTTATGGCAGCACCATCAGGAAATACAAACCACAGTAAGTACAAACCTAAATACGCTCAGCAGGTCTACAAGCTTTGCCTTATGGGTGCCCGAGATCAGGACATAGCGGATTTCTTTGAGGTTCACCGAGATACCATCTTTCAGTGGGCGAGCTTATACCCTGAGTTTGCAGAGGCTAGAAAGAAAGGAAAACTAGCCGCGGACGCAGAGGTGGCACATAGCCTTTTTACCCGTGCAATGGGTGTTACGTTAAACAAACAAAAGGTATTGAGCTCTGGTGAAATTGTTGACTACCAAGAGCAGTTACCGCCTGACGTTCGTGCTGCAGAGTATTGGCTAAAGTGTCGTAGCCGCGACAATTGGAATCCGAAGAATCAAGTGGAACTGTCTGGTGATCAAAGCAATCCTCTCGCTTTTCTTTTGACGGACATGGCCAAGGATGCAGAAGATGCCTCCCCACTACCAAATCAATAATTTTCAGACACTTACAATTTAACATAATAGTTATAATATTCACCAAGTCCCACTTTTAGGGGGTATCTATGAGCTTAAAAACTATCATTTTCGCTACAACATGCTTGGTACTGCCATACACGGCGCTCTCTCAACCATTAACAGTAACCACCAACGTGCTTGTAAACTCTCCCGCTAGTGAAACGCCTGACCTGTGGCTTCAGTATGAAGCAGAGAGAACTCCGTTATTCCCACCTGATTACGAAAACCGACAACGTGAAAGGACGGATAGAATGATTGCGGTATTAGACGAAATCCGATTGTTAATCAGGGAACTGGCGGAAGAAAAGAAACTTAAGAAGCCGTAAGCGTTGGACAGGGGGTGGGGCGTGACCAAAAGGCAATACCCCCTCCCCCTGTTCTATGTATGCGAGTCGGAAATTTATCCGATTTTTGAACTCAAGAACTTTGGTCTATATTGCTTAGTGTAACGATCAAGTTCACGAGGAGCGAAAATGTTCAGCAGAATCAGAGACTATCTCAATCGCGCAGGCTGGCTTTGTAAAAAGCAGAACACCCTCCCCGCAACCACCAACACTGATGATGTATTGAAGGACATAGAAGGCACCGAGCTTGATGTCCTCAGCGGGAACGACGCCGTTACCGAGTCAGACTGGCGATTTATCAGCAGTTGTCTTAATTACGGAGAACTCCGTGACAGAGAGATGCTCGATGAATGAAGAGTATATGTCCATCGAGCAACCACAGTTTTACCAAACTGAGCATACATGAGTCAGTTGAATTAGCCTGAGACAATCTATCAGTTTTGTTTACTCGATGTGACCATATCTGACGGTCTGCACTAAATCAATTCTGCCCATTGTTGGATAGACCCTTTACTCATTCATATCCTGTTAATGGGCTTTTACCCTGCTAGAAGTTATCCATTCTTCTAATGCTGTTAGTCGTGAATCCCCGTGTCGTATCATGGGGGCAAATTCGACTTGCGGCTCAACCTTTACCAAACTCGCGTTCTTATGACATGAATTGAACAATATATTGACTAATACATATATTATCCACGAAAATAGTTAGAACTAATAAATACATATATGTCAGTGGGATACAAATGATAAAAGAACACTACACGTTGGTTGAGCAGATTCACCACAGTTTTATGCTCACCACATTAAAAGCATCTGTTTTAGCAAAAATTGCATATTCCTCTGTTCGAGGTATAGATGATGAACCAGGAGCAGTTCAAAGGGTTCTTACTGAACGCCGAATCAAAAGTTTAAAAGACTTCGTTCTCAGCGGTGGCGACTTCCCGGGTAGCATGGTTTTAAACTGGGTTGGAGATGGTCTAACTATTGATAGCGAGAACTCTACTTTTGAATTTGCAATCAATCCTAGATCTGCACAAATAATCGATGGCCAACATCGCATTGCCGGTATAAAAGAAGCTATTAAAGACAATCCAGAGATTGGTGATATTAAAATCCCTGTAGTGATTTATAGTGGGCTAACAACCCAAGAATGTGCAGACATATTTATCGCAATCAACACTGAACAAAAACCGGCACCAAAAAGTCTAGTTTATGATTTGTATGGTGTAGGCTCTGACGTAGCGATTGATCATGCTGCTGCACGTGCAAGAGATATTGCAGAATACTTAAATACTGAAGTCACATCTCCCTACTATGGCAAAATAAAATTTCCTGGTGAAAAACGCCGTAAAGGCGGTATCGCCTTATCTACTGCTGTAAGCGCCATTAAACAGCTTGTAGAACCTAATGCTTCTTTTGAACAAATTGGTGTTCATGAGCTTCAATTACAAATTAAATGTCTAAATAATTACTTTTCATCCATACAGTCGGAATATGGTTCTGAATGGGATTTGAACACCAATGCGTTCCAGTACTCTGCAGGCTTCTCAGCTGCGTGCGAGTTTTTTAAGTTAAAACTGCTTCCATACTGTAAAATGAAAAATTCATTTAAGTCTGAAACGATTTCAGAAGCTTTAAAAATTAAAGATAATGGCTTAATTAAACAAGACGAAGTTTCGGGTCAAGGTGGTAAGGAATCAATGAAGATTATATACAATCGTATTGATTCTGCATTTGTTCCAGTGGAGGACAATACATCAGAGCTAAGTTTCTAACATGCATAAGGCAAACGTATATATACGAGAGCATGTGATTGTTGGTGAAAGCTTAAACAAAGAAGCAGTACTCAACCATACACTAACGATGGTTCAGGCTAATAAGTTGAAACGAGAACTCTATAAAGATGGGTTAGACTACCTATATTCATCAATAGTCACCTTTGCAAGTGCATTAACTAGTATTGAACAAGGCTTCTATTCGTGGCCAACAGTTAAACTATACTATAGTGCTTTTTATGCTTTAAGAGCCCAAATGGCTTTTGACAATATCTGTGTTTTTTACGTTGGTAATAAGCCCTATTCGATTAAAGCATTTCAAAATGAGTCTCCAATGAAGGAAGCCGGTAACACTCACAAGTGTGTTATTGACTCCCATAAGAGATACTACGCATCATCAGATATTCATAACCAACAGATTGATTTAACTTTGCCCTTCTCTTGGTTAACTTTACTCAGAGAGCAAGCTAATTATAAAAAGCCAAAATATTGTGAGCCGAATCCACCTGAACACTTAAAAGCATTCACTTCTGGTGCAACAACAACTCGTGACAGGTTATGCAGCTACGTTAACGACGTTCAAAATCTATATACATATGATAAGGATCATGCAATCGTTGCTATGCCACTCAAGGTTATTGATAACGCAATTAGCTCGTTAAAGCAGAGTGGTTCTCAATTTGCAGAGGAAGATCTGTGTTATATCGAAAGTCTCTTAACCACAGAGCAACAGTTTTCCGATAGCTTTGGTTGTTTACTGGACTAATTAAAAAAGAGGTCTTGAGCCTCTTTTTTAATACTCTGATTGAGTTCCCAATAGCGCAACCCCTGCCAAAAGTTGCTACTTTTTAATGCGTCAATTGTCTAATTTTTTAAACCAAGCATCTAGAGCGGCTCTCTTCTCATCTAAATACTGGCTGTGATTGTAAATCGACATTACACCACCCAGAGAGTGGCCTAGTAATTGCTCGACAATGTGTGGCATTACCCCATCTTCATTGAGGCGGGTTGCCACGGTTCGCCTCAAGTCATGTAATGTCCAAGGCGCTTTATGACCAAGGCGCCTCCACAGCAACCTTCCAAACTGACTTACCGCCTCGGGGCTTTTTAGTTCCCCCAGCAAGTAGTCACCATCAGCTAGAGATTCACATTGGTTTTTAAGCCAAGCTTTTATTCCTTGCGGGATAGGCCTAACTATTTTCACGGAACTTTTGCTGTGTGACTTAGGTACTGTCCAAAGCCAAGAATCAAGATCCCACTCACCTCTCGCCGATAACCTAATTTCTTGAGTTCGCGCCCCAGTGAGGATTAGAAGCATTATCATGGTTCGGTAGTAAGGCAAGTTGCAATCATCGTGAACATACTTCCACACATCTAGTAGCTCAGAGTCAGACAATACTCGATCTTTCTTCGCTTGCTTTTTGCCTACATCAGTTACGGTTAAGTCGTCTAGCGCCCGACTAACAGCGTAGTGACGAACTCGGCAGAAACGTAATGCCTGCTTTGCATTCTGCATAACGTAACCAGCAGCTACTGGGGCGGGTTTCTGTTCGCCAGGTATACCTTTTCGTACTCGATCAAAACATTCTATCCAATGGTGTGTTTCTGTCTGAGATAAAGGCAAATCACCAATATATGGGTAGATATGACGGTTGAACTGTGAACGGTGCTTGGCAACATTTGCTCGATTATCCGTAGCATACTCTAAAAGCCAGTATTCTAGAGCGTCCTTCACAGTAACTGGTTTAAGTCGTTCATCTCTAAGTAGCGCTTTCTGTACCTTAGGGTCATGACCTTCAGCTAACCACTCTCTGCAAATACGGCTTTGCTCACGAGCTTTGACCAAAGAGACTTCGGGATAACGCCCAAGATCTACGCGCTTTTCCACACCTCCATGATAATAACGAAGCTGCCATTGGATTCTTCCCTTCGGCGATACTCTAGCTCCAAGTCCATTTCCGTCACTCATGACTATCGTTTTGTCGCGCTCTTTGTTCAGTAGAACCTTTAGATGCTTATCAAACAGCTTCCCCATTGACTCTATCCTTCGCAAAATTTGTACGCAAATATGTACGTACGGGACGCCATACGAGCGGATTCAATTAAAAACACACCAAAACAATAATTAGATCAAAACCATGAAATGTAAAGGTATTTTAATTAATTACGAAGCAAGCATGAACATATACAAACACTTACATCGAAAATACGGCATGAACTAATTCGCCTTTAGCGAACGTATTTGAGATTAAAGGGCCTGAAGCACACGCTTCAGGCCCTTTTTCTTTGTCCGAAGCTCACTCAAACCTCTCCTAACCACTGATATTAGATTTCCTGTTGACCTCAACTTAACTTGAGGATTTATCGTTAACGTCATCTACCGTTTTATATCAAACACAAACAAGGAGACGTTATGAAAAGCTATGTAGAACACGCCAATATTACCGTAATTGATGCCGAGCACACTGTTGAGCTGCTTTTGGCAGCACTACCCGACTGGTCAATACGAGGAGAAGGTCGAACCGATGATTGGTTTGGTAAACCGATGCGCTGGTATCACGTTGGAACAGAAGAGAGTTACATCACCATCCAAGATGGCGGCGAAGGAGAGGCTGGGACATGGCAGCAGCCTTGGATTGGGGTTAAACATATTGGCATTGTCGTCGACGATCTAAAGAAGGCCATTTCACGACTTGAAGCCGCTGGTTACCCGCTGGATCACATGGGTGGCGAACACCCTCATCGCCAGAGTGCTTATTTTCAAGACACGCATCATGTCCAGTTTGAGTTTGTCGAATATTTCTCTGAACTCGCTAGGGAGCGCAATGACTATCAGCTATAGCTTCCGATTTGACTAGATTCCTAAAAGCACTAGGGTTGCTTAAAGTCGTTCTCCCCATAAGCAACCATACCCACAAATGCAAAGCTGGGCTCAAACCCAGCTTTGTGACCTGCTTAATAATTAGACGATAGTGGCATAGAGTCAGCGCAGAACATGGCATAGGGTATAGCTATAACAACAATCAGCATGCCGAATGACTAAAGGTGATGCACTCTTTTTCCAAGAAAGGAACTCTTGCTATGACTACACCGCTTCTGCGCCGCATTTCGATTCAACATCGACTGTTTCTGCTCATTGGACTCGTTTCCGTTGCTCTAATTATTCCGCTCATTTTGGCACTGCTCGATTATCAGCAGTCATTAATGACCAACAAACAGAATAAAACCCAACACTTAGTACAAACCGCTTATACCTTAGTGGAGCACTACCACCAGCAACACATCAAGGGAGAGATAAGCCTATCGCAAGCTAAGACTGCGGCAGCCAGCGCCGTTCAAAGTCTTCGCTATGATGCTAATGATTACTTCTGGATCAACGATCTCACTCCCACCATGGTCATGCACCCAATGAAGCCTGCTCTCAATGGACAAGATCTTAGCCAAATTGCCGATCCTAACGGAAAGAAACTGTTTGTCGACATGGTTACCCTCGCCAAGCAGCAGCAGTCAGGTCTAGTGCATTACATGTGGCCAAAGCCAGGCTCTGAGTCTCCCGTTGAGAAAGTCTCCTACATCAAACTATTTAAACCTTGGGGCTGGGTAATTGGCTCTGGCGTCTATGTCGATGATGTGAATGCACTCACTTGGCAAGCAGTTAAAAAAGTACTGATGAGTGTTGTCGCTGCCCTAGCAGTCATGTTGGTGATTGCCTATGTCATTGGCCGCAGCATCGTCAAACCATGCCGTGATACATTGGTAGCATTGGACGATATTGCCAGTGGCGATGGCGATTTGTCGCAGACCCTACCCGAAACCGGAAGCGATGAGCTAAGCCATATTGCCAAAGCGTTCAATCGATTCACCCACAAGCTGGAAAGCATCATTCGTGATATCAAGCCAGTCACTGAAGATATTACTCAAGCTGCCGTCGCGCTCAATACCGTGGCTCAGCAAGGCGCAGCTCAATCAGAGCAACAGCAGCAAGCGGTCGACACGGTTGCCTCTGCAATGAATGAGCTTCATGCCAGCAACCAAGAAGTGGCTAATTCCGCACAGCAAGCTGCAGAGGCAGCTCAGGAAGCAAGCTCTCAAGGTCAGCACGGCGGTGAAGTGATTGAGCTTGCCACCTCACATATGCAGGCATTATCAATGCAGCTCACTGAAACTGAGCAAAACATTCAGATGCTAGCAACAGAAACACAGGAAGTAGGCTCTGTGCTTGAGGTCATTCGCGGCGTCGCCGAGCAAACCAACCTATTGGCACTGAACGCCGCTATTGAAGCCGCTCGAGCAGGCGAACAAGGGCGCGGATTTGCCGTGGTCGCGGACGAAGTAAGAACGCTTGCGACTCGAACTCAAAGCAGTACTGATGAGATTGAGCAGATCATTCAAAAGCTACAAAGCCAAGCGGCAGAGGTCAGTCAGTCAATGACATTGACTCAACAGCAATCCGCGGCAACTATCGAGCACACAGAACAAGCAAGACAAGCACTGCAGCAAATCGATCAACGCGTCAGTTCCATTGCCTCTCTCAATGAACTGATTGCCGCAGCGAGCTCGCAGCAAACCTTAGCGACCGATGAAATCAGCCAAAATCTAACGCAAATTGCTGATCATGGCAGCCGGTCGGCCAATGAAGCGAAAAAGCTCGCCGAAGCCAGTGAACAATTGATGGAGAATGGCAACACATTAAGTGTCGGTGTGGGGGCATTTAAAGTGCAATCGTAAGCCGCACTCAGTAATAAGGGAGGCAATGCCTCCCTTGTTTTCTTTTCGTTACGACTTTTCATCTGCAACTTCTAATGCCGCAAGGATTGAGCAGTGACTCGCGTCATGGTCATGTCCACAGCAGGCATCATTGATCTTCTTCAGCGCGGCACGGATTCTGGTAAGCTCTGCGATTTTGTCATCAATGAGTTCAAGCTTACTAGAGGTTATCGCTTTCACTTCAGAGCAGCTGTGCTCGGTGGCCTCAAGCTTAATACCGAGCAGCTCTTTAATTTCATCTAAGCTCAGACCCACCTCTTTCGCCTTAAGAATAAAACGAACTTGCCTCTGACTCTCTTCATTGTAAAGCCGGTAACCCGATTCACTGCGGCCAACGGGAGCAATCAATTGGTTCTTTTCATAAAAACGCAACGTATCTGACGTGACCTTGCAGCGTTTTGCTAACTCACCTATTTGAAACATAACCGTTTAAATTAACCTCTTTGTTACAAAACTGTTCTTTAATAGGCTTTTTTGCACTTTTTTTGCCTATGCCAAACGATTGCGCGAGCTTTTTTGTAATAGATTGGTTAGAATACGCGCCATCGCCACCCCGGTGATAAAAATCCAAGGGTATTTACCCAACAGACGACTGGGTCGCCTCAATCATGAAAGACCTCGTCCTGTTTGGCAACTATCTTTAAATCCGCAGGCCAAACCAATCGTTTGCCTGTACACAGCAACACAATCTGTGACTTTGAGGAAACAGAAGCATGAGTAACGCTCGTCCAATTCGCCGCGCTTTAATCAGCGTATCTGACAAAACTGGTATCGTTGAGTTCGCACAAGCACTAGCACAACGCGGTGTTGATATCCTTTCTACTGGTGGTACTGCTCGCCTTCTTGCTGAGCAAGGCATCGCAGTAACTGAAGTATCTGACTACACTGGCTTCCCAGAGATGATGGATGGTCGTGTTAAGACGCTACACCCGAAAGTACACGGTGGTGTGCTAGGTCGTCGCGGTCAAGACGACGACGTGATGGCAACTCACGGCATCAACCCAATCGATATGGTTGTGGTTAACCTATACCCATTTGCTGCAACCGTAGCAAAAGAAGGCTGCACACTAGAAGACGCGGTTGAGAACATCGATATCGGTGGTCCAACTATGGTTCGCTCTGCTGCGAAAAACCACAAAGACGTGACGATCGTTGTTAACGCACACGACTACGACCGCGTTATTGCAGAAATGGACGCAAACGACAAATCTCTTACTCTAGAGACACGTTTCGACCTCGCTATCGCAGCGTTCGAGCACACGGCATCTTACGACGGCATGATCGCTAACTACTTCGGCACTATGGTTCCATCTTACGGTGAGAACAAAGAGGGTGATGAAGAGTCTAAATTCCCACGTACGTTCAACCAGCAGTTCGTGAAGAAGCAAGACATGCGCTACGGTGAGAACAGCCACCAAGACGCGGCATTCTACGTAGAAGCAAACCCAGAAGAAGCGTCGGTATCGACTGCTCGCCAGATCCAAGGTAAAGCTCTGTCTTACAACAACATCGCTGACACTGACGCAGCACTTGAGTGTGTGAAAGAGTTTGATGAGCCAGCTTGCGTTATCGTTAAGCACGCTAACCCATGTGGTGTTGCGCTAGGTAAAGACATCCTTGAAGCGTATGACCGTGCTTACAAAACTGACCCAACGTCAGCGTTTGGCGGCATCATCGCATTCAACCAAGAGCTAGATGCAGAAACAGCGAAAGCGATTGTTGAGCGTCAATTCGTTGAAGTCATCATCGCACCTTCTGTTTCAGCTGAAGCAGTAGAAGTGGTTGCGGCTAAGAAAAACGTTCGCCTACTAGAGTGTGGCGAGTGGACAACTAAGACGACTGGCTTTGACGTTAAGCGTGTTAACGGTGGTCTTCTGGTTCAAGACCGCGACCAGGGCATGGTATCGCTAGACGACCTTAAAGTGGTTTCTAAGCGTCAACCAACAGAAGAAGAGCTAAAAGACGCACTATTCTGCTGGAAAGTGGCTAAATACGTTAAGTCGAACGCGATCGTTTACTCGAAAGGCGACATGACTATTGGTGTAGGCGCTGGTCAAATGAGCCGCGTGTACTCTGCAAAAATCGCTGGCATCAAAGCGGCTGACGAAGGTCTACAAGTTGAAGGCTGCGTAATGGCATCGGATGCGTTCTTCCCGTTCCGTGATGGTATTGACGCTGCAGCAGAAGCTGGCATTAAGTGCGTTATCCAACCAGGTGGTTCTATGCGTGATGACGAAGTTATCGCAGCGGCTGACGAGCATGGCATGGCGATGATCTTTACCGCATGCGCCACTTCCGTCACTAATTCGTTTTTGGTTCTCCCCCTTGCTAAGGGGGAGTTAGAGGGGTCAGTTTGGCGAGACCGCGATTTACCCCTCC
>JYJJ01000074.1 GCA_003263775.1 Vibrio maritimus | reverse complement strand
GATGGCAACATCGTCGCGACCAATACCTTAGTGATTTCCGATGAGGATGCTGGCGAAGAAGTCTTTAATGCAGGCACAGCAACGCCGGTTGGCACAACACTTGGCACCTTAACCATAGATGCTACGGGTGTCTGGACTTACAAAGTCGATAATTCTCTACCGCAAATTCAAGCGCTGGATGTGGGCACGAGTCTCACTGAGTCTTTCACTGTGACCTCCGCCGATGGCACTGAGCATCAAATCGATGTCACGGTCAACGGCACTGAAGACCCAACTATCATCAGTAACTATCAGCCTGGCGCGGTCACGGAAGATGACGCGGGTATTCTTACCGATTCAGGCAGTCTCACGATTACTGACTGGATGCGGGTGAAGCGCTGTTTAATACCACGGTCACCAAACTCAATAATGGTGATGGTCAATCGCCTTTGGGTAATCTCACCATTGATGCCAATGGTAACTGGACGTACACGGTCGACAACTCGTTAACTGGCGTGCAAGAGCTAGG
>JYJJ01000073.1 GCA_003263775.1 Vibrio maritimus | reverse complement strand
GATGACTTGGTCGCCATCATCCAGTGCTTGAACCGCAGTGAGTGTATTGTCGAGCGTGTAGGTCCAGGTACCATCAGCCGCAATAGTCAGCGAGCCAAGTGTGGTGCCTACCGGAGTAGCGCTGCCAGCGTTGAATACCGTTTCACCAGCATCTTCATCGGTGATGACTAGTTTATCCGTAGCCACCAAGGTATCGCTTGGCGTGACTGCTACGTCCTCAGTCACAGCTCCCGATTCACCGCTGACAATCGACGGTGCGCCATTCACACCGGTAATGGTCACCACGATAGTTTGACTCACTGAGCCATCAATTGAAGTGACTTGGAATACTTCGTCGCGAGTCTCGCCATCG
>JYJJ01000072.1 GCA_003263775.1 Vibrio maritimus | reverse complement strand
TGACGGTGAGACGCGCGACGAAGTATTCCAAGTCACCTCAATTGATGGCTCCGTAAGTCAAACTATCGTAGTAACCATTACTGGTGTGAATGGTGCTCCTTCTATCGTCAGCGGTGAATCGGGAGCGGTAACGGAAGATGCAGCTGTCACGCCAAGCGATACCTTGGTGGCCACGGATAAACTAGTCATCACCGATGAAGACGCCGGTGAAACAGTATTCAACGCGGGCAACGCCACTTCGGTAGGTACAACACTTGGCTCACTGACTATTACGGCCGATGGCGCTTGGACCTACACGCTGGACAATACACTCACTGCGGTTCAAGCACTGGATGATGGCGACCAGGTAATT
>JYJJ01000071.1 GCA_003263775.1 Vibrio maritimus | reverse complement strand
AATGGCGCGCTCGGAAGGATTCGAACCTTCGACCGCCTGGTTCGTAGCCAGGTACTCTATCCAGCTGAGCTACGAGCGCGCAAGGATGTGAAGCATATCACATTTATTTTCTTTTTGAACAAAAAATTGACTTAAACAGTCAATAAATGGCGGTGAGGGAGGGATTCGAACCTCGATACGGCTACAAACCGTATACTCCCTTAGCAGGGGAGCGCCTTCAGCCTCTCGGCCACCTCACCGCATGTATTTCTTTCCGAAGAGAGAAATGGCGCGCTCGGAAGGATTCGAACCTTCGACCGCCTGGTTCGTAGCCAGGTACTCTATCCAGCTGAGCTACGAGCGCGCAATA
>JYJJ01000070.1 GCA_003263775.1 Vibrio maritimus | reverse complement strand
ATGGTCACTTCGATGGTTTCCGTTTTTGAGCCATCGATAGAGGTAACAGTGAAGCGCTCAACGCGAGTATCGCCATCACCGAGAGATTGGATCTCTTGCAGTGCGTTTGAGACTTGATATGACCAGTCGCCATCTTCGGTAATAGTTAAAGTGCCTAGTGGAAGCTGACCGTTGTCATTAGCAACACTGGTCACTGTGGTGCTGAATTTGTTCTCTCCAGCGTCATTATCAGTAATAGTGAGCGACAGATTATCGCCCGCAATCAGAAGACCAGCATCTACGTCAGTGTCTTCTTTCACGGTGTCTGTGGTTGGCCCGGTGATGATAGTCTCATCTTCGGTGCCGTTGATGTTGACGGCGATGGTGTGCTCGGTGCCGTCAGCAGACGTCACTGTGAACTCTTC
>JYJJ01000069.1 GCA_003263775.1 Vibrio maritimus | reverse complement strand
CTCTCTTCTTTTAAGAGAATGCCCTTTGGGAAAGGAGTTTCTCTTTTAGAGAAAAAGGGTAATGCCCTGTAACGTCAAATGACAATGCGAAAACTTATTGCGCGCTCGTAGCTCAGCTGGATAGAGTACCTGGCTACGAACCAGGCGGTCGAAGGTTCGAATCCTTCCGAGCGCGCCATTCTCTCTTTGAGAGGCACTTTCTTTTTAAGAGACAGTGGAAGCCCAAGCATCGTTAACTGACAATACGAAAATTTGTTGCGCGCTCGTAGCTCAGCTGGATAGAGTACCTGGCTACGAACCAGGCGGTCGAAGGTTCGAATCCTTCCGAGCGCGCCATTCATTCTACTTTGTAGAGAAAAGGGCAATGCCCTGCAGCGTCATCTGACAATGCGAAAAC
>JYJJ01000068.1 GCA_003263775.1 Vibrio maritimus | reverse complement strand
CCAGGGTACTAACGACTTACCGCTCATTGGCGGTAATGCCGTGGGCAGCGTCACGGAAGACTTCGAAGTACAAACCGGTGATCTGCTCAAAGACAACGGTCAGTTAACGATTTCTGATGCGGATACGGGCGAAGCCAAGTTCCAGACGGTTGTTACTCCGGTTGGTTCTGTTTTAGGGACGCTCACCATCACTGAAACCGGTGCGTGGAGCTATGAAGTTGACAACACCAACCCAACACTACAAGGCTTAGGTGAAGGTGATTCACTCACGGAGACGTTCCAGGTCTTGAGTGAAGACGGCACCCCGCAAAATATCGTTATCACTATTAATGGTGTTAATGACGTACCGACTATTGTGTCGGGCGACTCTGTCCTTGCTCAAGAAGATGTCGCGGTGGATGGT
>JYJJ01000067.1 GCA_003263775.1 Vibrio maritimus | reverse complement strand
TTGAGAGCGAGAGAATATAATACAAACTCGTCTCTAGTGCCAAGGTTTTTTTCAAAAAAACTTGCCACTTTAAAAGTGGCAGGGCTACCTGGATTCGAACCAGGGAATGGCGGCATCAAAAGCCGCTGCCTTACCGCTTGGCGATAGCCTGCAGAAACAACGAAACGTTGTTCAACAATAATGGTGCGGAAGGAGAGACTTGAACTCTCACACCTTGCGGCGCCAGAACCTAAATCTGGTGCGTCTACCAATTCCGCCACTTCCGCATTATTTCCTAAAAACTCTAAAAAGAGTGCTTAGGAAATGGTGGCTACGACGGGATTCGAACCTGTGACCCCATCATTATGAGTGATGTGCTCTAACCAGCTGAGCTACGTAGCCATTTCCATATTGTTGATTCCCTTCGAAAGTTGCCTTATCGCTGAGAACGGGGCGCATTATGCGGAGTTGAGTGTGATGCGTCAACTTTTTTTGTGAAGAAATTTGCGAAAAAGTGCCGTTCGAACTTTTTTTAATCAAACAGCTCTGTTTATGATCTAAAACTGCTAAATAATTGTCGATTTTCTGAAGTGCTATTTGCTCTGAAGTAAGGTCTCATTGTGAGTTGATAGCCTTGTAAAACAACAAAAGCCAGCAACTGCTGGCTTTTTAAACAATAACGAGTATGTAGAAATTACACGTTGAAGCGGAAGTGAACTACATCACCATCTTTAACGATGTATTCTTTCCCTTCTAGACGCCATTTACCTGCATCTTTTGCACCAGATTCACCGTTGTATTGGATGAAGTCGTCATAACCAACGACTTCTGCACGGATGAAGCCTTTTTCAAAGTCAGTGTGGATCTTACCTGCCGCTTGCGGCGCAGTTGCACCAACAGGGATAGTCCAAGCGCGAACTTCTTTAACACCCGCAGTGAAGTAGGTTTGTAGAGTCAGTAGTTCGTAACCAGAGCGGATCACTCGGTTAAGACCAGGCTCTTCGATACCCATGTCAGCTAGGAACTCTTCGCGATCTTCGTCGTCTAGCTCAGAAAGCTCAGACTCGATAGATGCACAAACTGCAACAACTACGTTGTTTTCTTTTTCTGCGTACTCGCGTACTGCATCAAGATACGGGTTGTCCTCAAAACCATCTTCATTCACGTTTGCGATGTACATGGTTGGTTTTAGCGTTAGGAAATTTAGGTAACCAACGGCTGCTAGCTCTTCTTTTGCTAGATCAACAGTACGCGCCATGCCACCTTCAGTCAGAACTGGTAGTAACTTTTCAAGTACAGTTAGCTCGAACTTCGCGTCTTTATCGCCGCCTTTTGCTTTCTTAGCATTGCGCTGAATAGCACGCTCACAAGAGTCTAGGTCAGCAAGCGCTAGCTCAAGGTTGATCACTTCGATGTCTTCGATTGGTGATACTTTACCTGCAACGTGAACGATGTTTTCGTTCTCAAAACAACGAACTACGTGACCGATCGCGTCAGTTTCACGGATGTTCGCTAGGAATTTGTTACCTAGACCTTCACCTTTAGAAGCGCCAGCAACAAGACCTGCGATGTCCACAAATTCCATTGTTGTTGGAAGGATCTTTTGTGGATTAACAATTTTCGCCAGCGCGTCTAGACGTAGATCTGGCACAGGTACCACGCCTGTGTTTGGTTCGATAGTACAGAACGGGAAGTTTGCTGCTTCGATACCAGCTTTAGTCAGTGCGTTAAACAGAGTTGACTTACCTACGTTTGGTAGACCAACGATGCCACATTTAAAACCCATGATTGTAAACCTTATTCAGCTTTGAAGGTGTGTAAGCGATTTTGTGCTTTTGTCAGGCCATCTTTAAGTAAGATGTCGAGACTGCGAACGGATTCATCGACAACAGCATCAAGGCATTCTTGCTCTTTTGCTGGTGCTTTACCGAGTACATAACCTGCTACTTTGTCTTTGTGCCCAGGATGGCCGATACCAATCCTTAGACGATAAAATTCTTTATTGTTGCCCAGCTTGCTAATGGTGTCTTTTAAACCATTGTGCCCGCCATGACCGCCACCTTTTTTGAACTTGGCAACGCTGGAGGTAAGTCTAGCTCATCGTGAGCGACCATGATCTCTTCAGGTTTGATCTGATAAAACTTCGCAAGTGCTGCAATCGCTTTGCCAGATAGGTTCATAAATGTTGTCGGGATTAACAGTCGTAAGTCACTGCCGTTCACCAGGATCCGTCCTGTGAGACCGAAGAACTTTGGTTCGTTTTTCAAAGTGACGTTATGGATACGAGCGAGTTCCTCTACCACCCAAGCACCAGCATTATGACGCGTACGAGCGTATTCAGGTCCAGGATTGGCAAGGCCTACAAGCAATTTTATCTGCTGAGTCAACGTTAAGATCTCTCTTGAATCTCAAAAGCGCGGTATGATAGCACACTAAATTGGCACAAAAAATGTGAATACAAAAAAACCACTTCGAAGAGAAGTGGTTTTTTCATGTCTAAGCGAGAATTACTTTGAAGTAAACATCGCAGAGATTGATTCTTCGTTGCTGATGCGACGAATAGCTTCTGCAAGCATGCTAGAAAGAGTTAGCTGAGTTACTTTACCAGTAGCAGCCATCTCTTTAGAAAGCGTGATTGAGTCAGTCACGATAACTTGGTCTAGAACAGAGTTCTTGATGTTCTTCGCAGCGTTGCCAGAGAATACAGCGTGAGTAGCGTAAGCAAATACACGCTTAGCACCGCGCTCTTTAAGCGCTTCTGCTGCTTTACATAGTGTGCCGCCAGTATCGATCATGTCGTCAACGATCACACAGTCGCGACCTTCAACATCACCGATTAGGTTCATCACTTCAGATACGTTAGCGCGTGGACGACGCTTGTCGACGATTGCGATATCGATGTCGCCTAGTGCCTTAGCGGTCGCACGAGCACGTACAACACCACCTAGGTCAGGTGAAACAACCACTGGATCTTCTAGACCACGGTCTGCCATGTCTTCAAGAAGCACTGGAGTACCGAAGATGTTATCTACAGGTACATCGAAGAAGCCTTGAATCTGCTCAGCGTGTAGGTCGATAGTAAGAACGCGGTCAACACCAACGTTTGAAAGGAAGTCAGCGACAACTTTTGCAGTGATTGGCACACGTGCAGAACGTACACGACGGTCTTGACGAGCGTAACCAAAGTAAGGAATAACAGCAGTAATACGGCCTGCTGAAGCGCGGCGCATTGCATCAATCATTACCACTAACTCCATTAGGTTGTCGTTAGTTGGCGCACAAGTTGATTGAATGATGAATACATCACTACCACGAACGTTTTCGTTGATTTGAACAGCGACTTCGCCGTCAGAGAAACGGTCAACAGTAGCATCTCCTAGAGAGATGTATAGACGGTCAGCAATACGTTGGGCTAGTTCAGGTGTTGCGTTACCAGCAAATAGCTTCATATCAGGCACGGTGGAAACCTCAGGGTTGCGTCCAGTTTAAACAGATTGTAATAGGGCTAATTCATAGTTAGCCAGGGTCTCTAGTAAAGGAGAGCGGTTGCACCCTTTCGCCACATAAGCGGAGACAGTGTCAGGAAGCAGTTCTAGGACTTTCTGTGCATTTTCCTGAGTTTTAAACTCGGAAAACACGCACGATCCAGTACCCGTCAATCTTGACGGCGCGTATTGTAGCAGCCATGAAAGTTGGTTATCAACCTCTGGATACAGCATTCGGACAATTTTTTCGCAATCGTTTCCGTAAGGGCTGTCTAGAAGCGTTGCCAGCTCTTGCTTCGGCGTATTTCGCGTTAGATCGGGATGGTTAAAGATATCCACGGTTGCAATGCTGACTTTTGGTTTGACGACTAAATACCAAAGCTCTTCGGGCTCAGCTGCGCTGAGCTTTTCACCAACTCCTTCTGCAAATGCAGCAAAGCCACGCACAAAGACTGGCACGTCTGCACCGAGCGCAAGACCGATTTCTGCCAGTTCATCAACACTGAGCTGGGTTTGCCATAAGAAGTTTAGGGCTACCAGCGCCGTTGCAGCATTCGATGAGCCGCCACCAATACCACCGCCCATAGGAAGTATTTTATCGAGCTTAATATGGGCGCCATAAGAGCATTGAGCTTTCGCTTGAAGCGCGCTGGCTGCTTTCCAAATGAGATTGTCTTGTGTGGCTACCCCTTCGATCTCTGGCGACAGGGTAATGTCACCGCTGTCGTTGGCGGTGATTTCTAGAGAGTCACAAAGGTTAATGAATTGGAATAGAGTCTGCAGCTCATGATAGCCATTGGCCTGTCGACCTGTGATGTAAAGAAACAGATTGAGCTTAGCTGGGCTTGGCCAAGTGGTGGTGTCGGTGATCATGGTACGTTCGGTCACTGTTTGATAGTCCATTTGGAAACAACGAGATTAAGTTTGGTATCGTCTTGTACTAGCTGCATTCGAGTTGGCATCGGCAGTGTGCGAGTCTCATCTTCGAGCGTGAAACTGCGATACTCGGTATAGTTAAGCTGCCAAGTCTTTTGGTTGAGTTGTTTGGTCAGGCTCGCCACAGTGTTGAACTCATTGAGCTGATAGCTATCGGCGGAGTTTGGCTGACCAATAAGCCAATCTGCCAGCTGCTCGATAGGAATATTGAGTCCTGTCAGCTGGTAGATAAGCAGGTTAGCGTCTTCGCCAGACAGTTTTTGATCATCATAAGTTTCAATAAACGCGCCATTGGGCGTTGACGTAAGGTTGAAAACCGTTTGGCCAAGGAAGGTGGTAAGGCGAACTTGGGTCAAATTAGCGGAGTAAGTCCAATAGAAGTTTAGGGTTTGGCGCTGTTCCGGCGAAATGTAGCCAAGTTTGCCACTGGCCTTATATTGAGTAAGGGCATTGAGTTCGGCTCGGTGAGCCTGCCACTCGACACTTTGTGGCTCGGGAGGCATTGTGCTACAGCCGAACAAAAACAGTGCCGTCAATGTGTAAAACAGGCGACGAAAAAGTCTGTGCATAGGAAACTACTTACGTGATGGATTATTGTGCAAATTCAATACAATATTGACAGACTATAGCATCAATCCCACAAACTCAGGAAAACATATTGGTCAGAGTCTTTCAATAAGCGGTGCCATCAAGTAAAATTCTGCCCTATTTGTCAAATCTGTATCAGAGAATTCGCGTTACATGTCATTGCTTGCTATTGGTATTAACCACAATACAGCGTCAGTGGATCTGAGAGAAAAGGTGGCGTTCCCACCGGAAAAACTCGACCGAGCACTGAATGAGCTGAGAGACAATACCAAAGTCAATGGCTCGGTAATTTTGTCTACCTGTAATCGCACAGAAATCTACTGCGATACTGGTGATACCAATAAAGCGCAACTCATTGACTGGTTAGTACGCTTTCACGATGTACCCGCAGAAGAGCTAAAACCCTCTTTGTATGTGTACGAAGAGCAAGCAGCAATCAAGCACTTAATGCGCGTGTCTTGCGGCCTGGATTCATTGGTACTTGGTGAGCCGCAGATTCTTGGTCAAGTTAAGCAAGCCTATAGTGATGCTCGTGACCACCAATCGGTAGAAGGTGGTATAGAGAAACTTTTCCAAAAAACCTTCTCTGTTGCGAAACGCGTTCGTACTGAAACCGAAATTGGTGGCAGTGCGGTTTCTGTCGCGTATGCGGCAACAACACTGGCAAGACAGATCTTTGAATCATTGGCGGACTCGACTGTGCTGCTGGTAGGCGCTGGTGAAACCATCGAATTGGTTGCTAAGCACCTCGAAGGACAAGGCTGTAAAAAGATGATCGTCGCCAACCGAACCAAAGAGCGTGCGGAAGTGCTCGCTACTCAGTTCGGTGCTCAGGTTATTGCGCTGAATGATATCCCCGAGGTATTGCCACAAGCAGATATCGTGATCAGTTCAACAGCCAGCCCATTGCCTATTATTGGTAAGGGCATGGTAGAGACTGCGATCAAGAAGCGCCGTTTTCAGCCTATGCTGCTTATCGACATCGCAGTGCCGCGTGACATTGAGTCGCAAGTCGGCGAGCTAAATGATGCTTACCTTTATACCGTTGATGACTTGCAGTCTATCGTCGATAGCAATATCGAGCAGCGTAAAGTAGAAGCTATCCAAGCTGAAGCGATTGTCAGCGAAGAGAGCGCGCAGTTTATGTCTTGGATGCGCTCTTTGCAGGCAGTAGATAGTATTCGGCAGTATCGCAAACAAGCGAATGACACCAGACAAGATATACTTTCAAAAAGCTTACAAGCATTAGCAGCAGGGGGAGACCCAGAAAAAGTGCTGCTAGAGCTGAGTAATAAATTAACAAACAAGCTTATTCACGCGCCGACCAAAGCGCTGCAAGATGCTGCAGAGCAGGGTGATCCTGCGAAACTGGCAGTTATCCGACAGAGTTTGGGTTTAGACCAAACGAAATAAGCCTCACCCCGAGAAAAGACGCAATTATGAAAGCCTCCATTCTAGTAAAATTGGAAACTCTGGTTGAACGCTACGAAGAAGTTCAACATCTACTTGGTGACCCTGGTGTTATCGGTGATCAAGACAAGTTCCGTGCTCTATCAAAAGAGTACTCTCAACTTGAAGAAGTGACCAAGTGTTTCCAAGCCTATCAGCAAGCGCAAGACGATCTTGAAGCGGCGGAAGAGATGGCAAAAGAAGACGATGCAGAAATGCGCGAAATGGCTCAAGAAGAGATCAAAGAAGCAAAAGCATCGATCGAAACGCTAGCGGATGAGTTGCAAATTCTTCTTCTTCCAAAAGATCCAAACGATGAGCGTAACTGTTTCCTAGAAATCCGTGCTGGCGCGGGTGGTGACGAAGCGGGTATCTTCGCGGGCAACCTATTCCGTATGTACTCTAAGTTTGCAGAGAAAAAAGGTTGGCGCATTGAGGTGATGAGCTGCAACGAATCAGAACAGGGCGGTTATAAAGAAATGATCGCGAAAGTGTCTGGTGATGCAGTTTACGGCACTATGAAGTTTGAATCTGGTGGTCACCGAGTGCAGCGTGTTCCTGAAACTGAGTCGCAAGGTCGTGTTCACACATCAGCATGTACTGTCGCAGTAATGCCTGAAATCCCAGAAGCGGATCTGCCAGAAATCAAAGCAGCAGATCTTAAGATTGATACCTTCCGTGCATCAGGCGCGGGTGGTCAGCACGTTAACACCACTGACTCTGCTATTCGTATTACTCACTTACCAACAGGTACTGTGGTTGAGTGTCAGGATGAGCGTTCACAGCACAAAAACAAAAGCGAAAGCGATGGCTGTGCTAGCGGCTCGTATCGTACAAGCTGAAGAAGCTCGCCGTGCGGCAGAGGTTTCTGATGCTCGTCGTAACCTACTGGGTTCTGGTGACCGTAGTGACCGTATTCGTACTTACAACTACCCTCAAGGCCGTGTGTCTGATCACCGCATCAACCTAACACTGTACCGTTTGAACGAAGTCATGGAAGGCGATATGGCAAGCCTTATCGACCCAGTACTTCAAGAGCACCAAGCTGATCAGTTGGCTGCGCTTGCAGAGAACAACTAATTCATGTCGTTAGGTATGTCGATAGAAGCGATGCTCAAACGAGCATCGCTTGTTCTTTCTGAGTCAGGTAGCGATTCGCCAAGCCTAGATGCGGCAGTATTGCTGTGTCATGCCCTTGAAAAGCCTCGAAGCTACCTGCTCACTTGGCCGGAAAAAGAGCTAACCACAGAGCAGGCGACCCAGTTCGATGCGCTAATGGCAAGACGCATAGCTGGTGAGCCCGTCGCGTATATCCTAGGTGAGCGAGAGTTTTGGTCATTGCCACTCAATGTCGCGCCTAGCACGCTTATCCCAAGACCCGATACCGAACGTTTAGTCGAGCTTGCCCTAGATAAAGCCATGCTTATTGATGGTGACCTGCTTGACCTAGGGACAGGAACCGGCGCGATTGCGCTTGCTTTGGCATCAGAGCTTCCAAAGCGTCAGCTTCAAGGCGTGGACTTTCAGCAAGAAGCGGTAGAGCTTGCCAATAGCAACGCCGATAAATTGAGTATTCGCAATGTTCGCTTTGCTCAAGGTAGCTGGTTTGCGCCAATTGACCATGGTCACAAGTTTGCGATTATTGTTTCCAACCCACCTTATATTGACGAAAACGACCCCCATCTTTCTCAAGGGGATGTGCGTTTTGAGCCGTCGTCTGCATTAGTTGCAGAAAATAACGGTCTGGCCGATATAGAAACGATTACAGCGGCTGCACCAAGCTATTTGCTTGATGGTGGCTGGCTTCTGTTCGAACACGGTTTTGAACAGGGGGGCGCAGTGAGACGCATCATGGAACACCATGGTTTTACCGACGTCACCACAGAGAAAGATTATGGCAACAACGATAGAGTGACACTCGGAAAGTGGCACCCATAACAACCAAAAGAAAGTAAGAGAGACGCTCATATGTATGAAGGATTAAAGCATTTTCACTTGTTGACGATTGCGATTTCAGTGGCTTTATTGTCGGTTCGATACGGACTGATGATGATGAATTCTCCAAAAGTGAATTTACCGTTCCTAAAACGCTTCCCACACATTAACGACTCTCTTCTACTGCTTTCTGGTTTTGGACTTATTGCTTACACCGGCTTTGTCCCTTTTACTGATGCTGCGCCGTGGATGACAGAAAAAGTGACCTGCATTATGGCCTACTTTGCATTGGCCTTTTTCACGCTAAAGCTGGCAAAGAACAATTTATTAAGAACATGCGCCTTTTTTGGTGCGCTAGGGTGGCTATTGATGGCAGCGAAGATTGCCATGCTAAAAACGCCATTCCTAATGGGGTAAACCATGATTGAACTGTTTGACGAAGATTTTGATGCGATAGAGTTAGCAGAAGGTGCACTGATCTTAAACAAAGCAGTGGATCCAGAGACGCAGCAGCATTGGGCTGAACTTGAACTCGCGCGCTTATCCAAAGAGGCTGAGCAGCAAGTGTTTCACGAAGTGGATGATAAGCAGCGTTTAGATGCGCTGCTTCGCTTGTTTTATACTGAATGGCAATTTAAAGGTGATGACGATGAGTATTTCTCATCGGACAATGCCTTCATCGACAAGGTACTAGAGCGCCGTAAAGGTGTGCCAGTGAGCCTTGGCTCTATTTTGCTCTACCTTGGTAGCAAGCTTGGCTTACCAATGGAAGCGGTCACTTTCCCAACGCAATTTTTGGTCAAAGTGTGCTGGCCGAATGAAGCGCCAGTTTACATCAACCCATACGATGGTGAGTACGTTAGCAAAAAACGTTTACAGGCATGGCTGATTGGTCATGAAGGACCACTTGCCAAGCTGGAAGCTAAGCACCTTGAAACGGTTGATAACCCAACTGTGATTGGTCGTTGGTTAGCGCTACTGAAAAGTGCGTTACTACGTGAAGAGAAATACACATTAGCTCTGCAATGTACCGATTTGGCTCTGACGTTTGTGCCGGACGATCCATACGAAATTCGCGATCGCGGCTATATTTATCAACAGCTAGATTGTCATCAAATTGCGGCAAGTGACTTTCAATACTTTATTGATCAATGCCCAGATGACCCAGCAATCGAATTACTGAAAACACAGGTGACAGCGATTAGCCGCACCCCTGTGACCCTTCACTAAACTCTGAGAATGACAACATGGAAATGAAAACTGTACACGTAGGCGATATCCCAGTTGCGAATGACAAGCCTTTCACGCTATTCGCGGGTATGAACGTATTGGAATCACGTGATCTTGCGATGCAGATCTGTGAGCACTATGTGAAGGTAACAGAGAAGCTGGGTATTCCTTACGTATTCAAAGCTTCATTTGATAAAGCAAACCGCAGCTCTGTGCACTCATACCGTGGTCCAGGTCTTGAAGAAGGCATGAAAATCTTCCAAGAGCTGAAAGATACCTTCGGTGTGAAAATCATTACTGACGTTCACACAGAAGCGCAAGCTCAACCAGTCGCAGACGTAGTGGACGTGATTCAGCTACCAGCATTCCTAGCTCGTCAAACGGATCTTGTTGAAGCGATGGCTAAGACAGGCGCTGTAATCAACGTGAAGAAGCCTCAGTTCATGAGCCTGGCCAAGTTGGCAACATCGTTGATAAGTTTGCAGAATGTGGCAACGACAACATCATCCTTTGTGAGCGCGGCTCTTGCCATGGTTACGACAACCTAGTGGTTGACATGCTTGGTTTTGGTGTAATGAAGAAAGCCTCAAACGGCAGCCCAATTATCTTTGACGTGACGCACTCACTGCAGATGCGTGATCCATCTGGTGCGGCTTCAGGCGGTCGCCGTGAGCAGACGGTTGAACTTGCGAAAGCAGGTCTTGCGACGGGTATTGCGGGTCTATTTATCGAGGCGCACCCAAACCCAGACAAAGCACGTTGTGACGGTCCATCGGCTTTGCCACTCGACAAGCTAGAGCCGTTCTTAGCTCAAATGAAAGCGCTGGATGATTTGATTAAAGGATTCGATCATATCGACATCAAATAGTCTCTAGCGACTCAATAGAAAACAAAAAGCCAGCTTGTCATCAAGCTGGCTTTTTTCATGTTAACTAATCCTGTTGGGCAATCGTTTCTTCGCAGAAAAATCGATCTTAACTGGTTGAATAACTCGCTCTGTAGCGCCGCTATCCAGTACAGTTTCCGAGCAGCAACATATATTACTGACTATTATGCCAGCGAGTTTATATCAACTTGTGATATAGATTACATAAAAGTGAAATCAGAATGTTATGTTTGGTAGCTTACTTTAAACTAACGCAAATTTTGTCGATGTTTTTCTTGGCATTTTAAAATGCTTATCGGCAAAAAGTGAGCTATTTCAATATGCTCTAGGCAGTGGATCCCCAAAGTTCAAAAGGTATGACAATGAAAAAAAGCCTTATGTTTAAGTCCGTACTCAGTGCGGCTATCATCGCGTCACTAGCAGGATGCGCAACTCAACCCGAGCAAGAATGGAATGCTGATGAAACGTACAAGCTAACCATCCTGCATACCAATGACCATCATGGTCGCTTCTGGCAAAACAAATATGGCGAATATGGCATGGCAGCGCGTAAGACGTTGATCGACCAAATTCGCTCAGACGTGGAAGCTGAAGGCGGCAGCGTGCTGCTACTTTCTGGTGGTGACATCAACACAGGTGTACCAGAGTCTGATCTTCAAGACGCTGAGCCAGACTTCAAAGGCATGAGCATGATTGGTTACGATGCGATGGCGCTAGGTAACCACGAATTTGATAACCCACTAGAAGTTTTGTTTAAACAGAAAGAGTGGGCAAACTTCCCAATGCTGTCTGCCAACATCTATGACAAAGAAACTGGCGAGCGCCTGTTCGATGCTTACCACATGTTTGATAAGCAAGGTATCAAGATCGCAGTTATCGGTCTAACGACAGAAGATACCGCTAAAATTGGTAACCCTGAGTACATCGGTGGCATCGAATTCCGCGATCCAAAAGTAGAAGCGAAAAAGCTTATCGCTGAACTAAAAGAGACAGAAAAACCGGATCTTATTTTTGCTGTGACTCACATGGGCCACTATGAAAATGGTCAACGTGGTGTCAATGCACCAGGTGACGTAGCACTAGCGCGTTACTTGAATGAAGGCGACCTAGACATGATTGTGGGTGGTCACTCACAAGAGCCTGTATGTATGGAAGGGCCAAACGTCGTTAAGAAGAACTTCAAGCCAAGCGACGAATGTAAGCCAGATATGCAAAACGGTACTTGGATTGTTCAAGCGTACGAATGGGGTAAATACGTAGGCCGTGCTGACTATGAATTCAAAAACGGCGAGCTGAACATGGTGAGCTACGACTTGATTCCAGTGAACCTGAAGAAGAAAGTCAAAATTGACGGTAAGAAACAGCGCGTATTGGTTGAAGATGAAATCAAGCAAGATGCAGAGCTACTCGCTTTCCTATCACCATTCCAAGAAAAAGGCCAAGAGCAGCTAGGTGCGAAAATTGCTGACACAAACGGCAAGCTTGAAGGTGACCGCAATGTGGTTCGCTTTAGCCAAACTAACCTAGGTCGTTTAATTGGTACTGCACACATGGAACGCGCAAAAGCGGACTTTGCTGTGATGAACTCTGGTGGTGTTCGTGATTCTATCGCTGAAGGCGATGTCACTTATAAAGATGTACTGATCGTTCAGCCATTTGGCAACATCATTACTTATACAGACATGACAGGTGCAGAAGTTCTTGATTACCTAAATGTTGTCGCGACAAAACCAGTAGACTCAGGTGCTTACGCGCAGTTCGCTGGCATTGAAATGACAGTGGGTAAAGAGTCAGTGTCTAACGTCGTTATTAATGGCAAAGCACTGGATCCTAAAGCGACTTACCGCTTTACCGTACCAAGCTTTAACGCGGCAGGTGGTGACGGCTATCCAAAACTGACGGGTCACCCAGGTCACGTCAACACAGGCTTTGTTGATGCAGAAGTACTAAAAGAGTACCTAGAAGCGAACAGCCCAATTGATGTAAACAAGTATCAGCCAAAAGGCGAAATTGTTTATAAAAACTAGACTTTACCCGGTTTTTATTCAATAAATAGAACGGTGCCGAAAGGCGCCGTTTTTTTTGGTCTGCGAGTTTTGGAGTAAGCAATGACCCCGGCAATCAACCTAGCTAAAAAGAAGAAAATCACTCACACCGTTCACCAATACGATCACGATCCTCGCCATGAGAGTTATGGTTTGGAAGCGGTAGAAGCACTAGGGCAAGATCCCGCAACTGTATTTAAAACCTTACTGTTTGCTATCAATGGTGAGCCGAAGAATCTAGCCGTTGCCGTCATTCCGGTGGCAGAAAAGCTCAATTTGAAGCTAGCAGCCAAAGCCGCTGGTGGCAAAAAGGCCGACATGGCCGATAAAGATATTGCCCAGAAAACAACAGGCTATGTACTTGGTGGTATTAGCCCTTTAGGCCAAAAGAAAGCACTGCCGACGCTTATTCACAGTTCCGCCGAGAGCCTAGAAGCTATGTGTGTGAGCGCAGGAAAACGTGGGTTAGAAATTGAGTTAGCACCCACCGACTTGGCGGCACTAACTCGCGCTAGATTTGTGAATTTATGTGAGGCGTAGTTTTTATGTGAGGCTTGGTTTGCTGCCGCACTGAAATATTATTTTTTCAGCGACAAAGTCCCACCGACACGAGGTTTACGTTGCCCCGACTCTGACTGACCAGATTTTGGGTTAATAGGTCTTTTCGCTGCAGGTTTGGCTGGGCGAGACTTATTGCCAGAATGACTCGGTTTGCGCTGGTTAGGTTTGCCTCCACGACCACCTTCACTGCGTTGGTTCTCTGAATCAGAATGACGACGCTTGCTTGGGCTACGGCGGTACTCATCGGCACCGTGACCAGAATATGTTTTCATGTTGTCACGGTTATTGCGACTCGCTGAGCGCGGGTTTCTGCCGTCACGCTGGTTCTTCTCGAACTCAGCTTCTCGACGCGCATCGTGCAACTTAGCATCGGTAGCCTTAGTGATATGACGACCCTTAGCGTCTTTGCGAGAAGCCTCTTCTGTACTGACAGAGCCCTCACACATGCGCAGAATTTCTGCCACTTCTTCATCACTTAGGTAACGCCATTTACCGTTAGGAATGCCATCAATAGAGATATTCATAATGCGCACGCGACGCAGCTTTAGAACGTCATAACCTAGTGCTTCACACATACGGCGGATCTGTCGGTTGAGACCTTGTGTCAGGGTAATGCGGAACGAGAACTTGGTCTCTTGCTCGACTTTACACGGCAAAGTGACGGTATCAAGGATAGCGACACCTGCGCCCATCTTTTTGATGAAGTCTTTAGTGATCGACTTATCGACACGGACAACGTACTCTTTTTCGTGGTTGTTGCCAGCACGAAGGATCTTATTCACGATGTCGCCGTCATTGGTTAAGAAGATAAGGCCATCTGAAGGTTTATCTAATCGACCAATAGGGAAGATACGCTTGTGGTGACCAACGAAGTCGACAATGTTTCCAGGTACATCACGCTCAGTCGTACAGGTGATACCCGTCGGCTTGTTTAGCGCGATGTAGATCGGCTTTTCCTTGCTACGAACAGGTTTACCATCAATCTCAACATCATCGCCAGGTAGCACTTTTGTGCCCATTTCTGGCACCTTGCCATTGATCGTTACGCGTTGCTGCTCAATGAGCCTGTCCGCTTCACGACGCGAGCAAAAGCCCGTTTCACTGATGTATTTGTTGAGACGTTTTCCGTCAGCAGGGTTCGACATGCGAGGTAATCACTCTATGTTGGTCAGTTTTAAAGGTCGCGTATTTTATACCCAACTTAGCGTTAAGTCACTTAACTCATGCGTTTTTGATGGCGTTCGCGATTCTCAAGCTTCTTTTCTTGGCTTTTTCGAAGCATGACATACACCGCACCACTGCCACCATGGAAGCGTTGAGCACTATGAACACACTGGACATCTTTGATTTGTGTTAGCCAGTTTGCCAAGTAGCTTTTCATAAGAGCGGGCGGATTTGAGCGCTCTCCGCGGCCATGGACAATAATCACGGTGCGAATGTCCATGCGCATACATTGCTGTAAGAACTTAATCACCTCATCACGAGCCTCTTTCAGTGTACGCCTGTGTAAGTCAAGTTTTGCTTGAAGTGGGTATTTGCCCAGCCTGAGCTTGCGATACACCCCCTCCTGCACACCATCACGTTTGAACTCGATAATGTCGTCAGGCTTGACCATAGGTGCATAGTCGATGGAGAGATATTCTGGGTCTTGCTCAGATAGCCAAAGTGCAGCTTGGCGCTTTGCTATTTGCGCGTCAGAAACCTGGAGGGACTTCTTCAGTTCGACGGTGTCGTGCTGGATAGCTTTACATCGCCCATCATTTGTTGAAATAGGTCTAGATCATCGTCTTGAGACATAACTGCATCTCGAAATAAGCCAATTTAATGGCAGTATATACGAAGTCAGCTCAAAAGTGAGAGCATAAAAAACCGGAGTGAACAGGTGATCCACTCCGGTGCATAGCAGTTATCTATTTACATAGACGCTAAGCGATTCTAGTGAGGAGATTTGTCATTCATTACTTTATATATGAAGAAAGCACCGTAAAACAGCATCAGACCAAACGCCCCGAAGATGACAATCATCGAAGACAAGCCCACTGCATTACCAAATAGGAGATCAAGCCAAAAGTCCATGTTTCCTCCAAAAAGTAGTGAAGACAGAGTTACGTTAACGTTTGGTGCAAAAATGAACACTGATCTGGATCAATTGTACCCAGACTGTTAATGACCTGTATGTTAGTGTGTGTATTTGGTCACATTTTTCGTGCTTCTGGCTAGTTGCTGACCAAACAAGTCGGTTTTAGTAAAAAGATGCCATAAAAGCCTTGCACGCCTCAGAATTATCAGTAATATACGCATCCGTTGACAGGCAATAAGCCACTCAGCAATCTCGGTGAATAGCGCAGCTTGGTAGCGCATCTGGTTTGGGACCAGAGGGTCGGGGGTTCGAATCCCTCTTCACCGACCACTTTTAGAAAAGCCTCGCTATTTAGCGAGGCTTTTTGCGTTTTAGCGATCTAGAATTCAAACAGTGTTGTTCATGTTCAAAATGCAGGTGATGTGACGCTAGGAACGAGCCAGTAGTTCTCCCCCTTGATAACGGGGCGCGTAGCCGGGGGAGTTAGAGGGGTGCTCTTGGTTTTTCTTTATAATTTTAGAGCCTTAAAGATAAAAAGAGCACCCCTCCAGGCCTCCCCTTATTAAGGGGAGGAGCAAAGAACGTCTACTCTAAACCGCAGCAACCTCACGGCGCGCCATTACTTTACCTATAACCCCTTCAACACCTAACACAGCAAAAATAATCGCAAAAAACGCCACAATTCCACCAAACGCACCAGTAAATGCCACGTGCTGGCCAAATAGCATTGCAATCACGCCCATGGCCACAAACTTAGAGCCAACCAAAATAATGTATGAAGACACACCGCGTTTAAGCTTTGGTAGCGTTTTGTGCGTTAGGAAATAGGCCGCCATCACTTTCTCCAAAGAAATCGCCCCTTTTAGCATTCCAGCCAGTATGACCGAAGCCAGTACCGCCACTTCTAGGCTGGCAATAAAGACCCAGTCCCAAGACGCGTTTAAGACCAACATGACGATCGTGGTGATAATAGAGCTGATGGCGATATCTTTAAGCATTTTCATGGATTGATTCCTCTAGGAGTAGTTCTTGCTGACGTGCTTAAAGTATCAATTACCGGAGGCCTGCTTTTACCATTTTACGCCATCGGTTGATGCAGGTTATGTGTTATTGTCACACATTTTGTGGGTTTATTTTGACCTTTAAAAGTGTGTGGTTATACTAGAGGCAGTTATGCTCCTATTTGTAAATCCCCCTTTGCGGTGGACCCCCTGAGAGCGAAAAAAATTCTCATTTTAGATTTGTTCTACCACTGTGACGACGATCACAATCAGCTTAGTTGCTGACGATTTGCTGTACCTGTCACATCTTTATTTATTTGCTCGTCAAATGTGTCGCGCGAAATTATTGATGTTAATTCTGGGAGCGATCCGTCTTGATGCCACTCGGCATTCACAGTGGGCTAATAATCATCTGTCTAAAAAGAGATAGCTCTATGAATGTAATTATCAATGGTCAGTCGTACCTACTGCGTGACAGCAAGAGCATTCTTGATGTGGCCAAAGATATCAAAGTGGATGTTCCGTCACTGTGCTCAATTAGTAAGCATGCTGAGAAACAATCATGCGACATGTGTGTGGTGGAAGTGGTCGGCCAAGGGGTGGTCAAGGCCTGTGAAACCCAAGTGCAAGATGGGATGACCATCGTTACCGAATCCACTCAACTCAACACATTGCGCCGTCAAGCGCTCAATAAGATATTCGCAGATCACAATGCCGATTGTGAAGCGCCGTGCAAAGTCGCTTGTCCGGCGAATGTCGATATTCAAACCTACCTGTACCACATTGCTGATGCAGATCATCATCAAGCAGTGAAAGTCATCAAAGACACGCTGCCGATGCCTATCTCCATAGGCCGAGTCTGCCCTGCGTTTTGTGAGCACGAATGTCGCCGCAGTTTAGTCGACGAGCCGCTGGCCATTCGTCAGCTTAAGCGCCACGCTGCGGATATTGACTTATCCCTTGCCGAACAGTTCGAGCCACCAAAGCTGCCCTACAACGGTCATCGAGTCGCCATCGTTGGTGCGGGTCCTGGTGGTCTAGCTTGTGGTTACTACCTCAGTTACCAAGGTTTCGCTGTTGATGTGTTTGAGTCGATGCCGCAAGCGGGCGGCTGGCTGCGTTACGGGATCCCAGAATATCGTCTGCCGAAAGATATCCTAGATAAAGAAATTGAGCTGATGTGTCGTGGTGGGATGCAAATTCGAACCAACACTGTGCTTGGTAAAGACATCACTCTCGATGAGCTGACCGCCAATTATGAAGCGGTTTGCCTTGCCGTTGGCGCAACCAAAGCGGTGAACATGCCTTATCCAGGCTCCGATTTAGATGGCTGTATTCTTGGTGTTGATTACCTCAAAGATCATATGACCGATAAGCACTTTACTATGGGGCGCAAAGTGGCGGTGATTGGTGGCGGTAATACGGCGATTGACTGCGCGCGTACTGCTATTCGTGAGGGGGCACACACCACGATTATCTATCGTCGTACCCGCAACGAAATGCCTGCTGAGCTACACGAAATTGAAGCGGCTGAACTTGAAGGTGTGAAGTTCAAGTTCTTAACCAATCCGAAGAGCAACGTAGCTGATGAAGAGGGCAGGGTCAAAGCCATTGAGCTTGAGATTATGGCACTGGGTGAGCCCGACAGTTCAGGCGCCGCCGCCCAGTTGCTACGGGTGAAACTCAGACTTTGGAGTTTGATACCGTTATCTCTGCTTTATCACAAAAGCCGGATGTGGAGTTTTTGAAAACTGCCCGCCAATCTCTACCACTGACCGATTGGGGAACCGCATCCGCCGATGGTGATTCTATGCACCATGCTACAACGTCTATAGTATTGGTGATTTTAGGCGCGGCCCAGCAACTGCCATTGAAGCCATTGCCGACGCAAAAAAGCCGCCGACGCCATTGAGCGCTACATTCTCGAAGGACACTTTAAACCAGAACCTGCGCCGTTTAATAGCCGCAAAGCAGAGCGATTAACCGAAGTTCGCCAAGCGGAATATTTACAAGAGCGCGCCAAGTCGAGAGCCAAAGCGACTCATCTCGATGTTGAACTGTGCCAAACCAGCTATCAAGAAGTAGAACTTGGCATGAGTGATGCGGACGCAATCGCAGAGGCCGCTCGCTGCTTAGAATGTGGCTGTCAGGCGAATACTCAATGTGACTTGCGCGATTACGCCAGTGAATATCAGGTTGATTATCGAGAGATTGATACCGAAGAGCGCAAGATGTTCCCAGTGGACAAATCCAGTGAGTTTATTGTGTTCGATGCTAACCGCTGTATTAGTTGTGGTTCATGTGTTCATGCCTGTCAGACCGAAGCCGTACATGGCATTTTGAACTTCTCGGAATCCGCTCACAGACCCGCCTTCCCAGATGGCGCCACAATGGGGGACAGTAACTGCGTTCAATGTGGTGCTTGTGTTCAGGTATGTCCAACAGGGGCGCTGGTCGATAAGCGAGATAAATCCCACAGCCGCATCGAGATGCTAACGCCAGTCAAAACCATCTGTACCTATTGCGGTGTGGGCTGTCGCGTTGAAATGTACGTCGATGCAGCGAGCAACAAAATTCGTTATGTGAAAGGTGACCCAACATCACCGGTCAACCAAGGCATGCTATGCGTGAAAGGTCGATTTGGTTTTGATTTCATTCATAGTGACGAGCGATTAACTACGCCTCTGATTCGCAAAGCGGGTGAGCTTGTGCCAGCGTCTTGGGATGAAACCATTAGCTACGTGGCCGACAAACTGACCAAGATTAAGTCGATGTACGGTAGTGATAGCCTAGCGGGGTTCTCGTCAGCGAAAACCACCAATGAAGACAACTTTGCGTTCCAAAAGCTGTTTAGACGAGAGTTAGGCACCAACAACATTGACCATTGTGCGAGGCTTTGTCATTCATCAACGGTGACCGGTCTTGAAGCTTCATTCGGTAGCGGTGCAATGACCAATGACATTCCAAGTATTGCGCACTCCGACGTCATTTTTATTATCGGCTCTGATACCAGTGCGGCGCACCCAATTATCGCGTCACACATCAAACAGGCGATTGCTGGTGGCGCTCGTCTCATTGTCGCCGATCCGAAACGCATCGATATGGCCGACCACGCTGAGCTCTATGTGCGTCATCGTCCGGGTACAGATGTGATGCTACTCAATGCGATCATGCATGTTATCGACAAAAATGGCTGGCATGATCAAGCGTTTATCAATGAACGCACCGAGGGGTACGAGTCGTTTGTCACTGAGATCCGCAAATCGGACTACAGCCCAGAAAATGCGGCGCTCATTACCGGTGTCGCGGCATTTGATATTGAGCGAGTTGCCGAACTGATCGGTACCGCTAACGTAACGTCCGTGTTCTATTCGATGGGCATCACTCAGCACACGACGGGTCATGACAATGTACGCTCAATTGCTAACTTGCAAATGCTTTGTGGCAATGTCGGCGTTGAAGGTGGCGGTATTAACCCGCTTCGCGGTCAATCAAACGTACAAGGCTCTTGTGATATGGGGCGCTGCCAACCGACTTCCCTGGCTATCAAAAAGTCACCAACCCAGAAGTGCAAGCGAAGTTTGCTAAAGCATGGAACAGTGACAATTTGCCAACCGAGCGCGGTAAGACGCTGACAGAGATCATCGACGGTGCCTGCGATGGCGACATCAAAGCCTTATACGTGATGGGTGAGAACCCAGTATTGAGCGACCCAGATCAAGCACATGCGGTGCATGGCCTAAAATCTTTGGACTTCTTGGTAGTGCAAGATATCTTCCTCACCGAGACCGCGCAGTTAGCCGATGTCGTGTTGCCGTCCTATTCCTTTGCCGAAAAAGCGGGGCACTTCACTAATACTGAGCGACGAGTGCAACGTTTGGTACCGGCTGTAAAAGCCCCAGGCGAGGCCCGTGAAGATTGGCAAATTATCCAATCTATCGCCAATACGATGGGTAGTGATTGGCAGTATGAATCCGTTCAAGACATCACCGAAGAGATTGCTGATGTGACGCCGCAATACCATGGTATTCGCTGGCAATCGGTGGGTAAAAATGGATTGCAGTGGCCGTGTAACAACGTCAAGCCATTTGGTACTCGCATTATGCACCAAGACCAGTTTATTCGTGGTAAAGGGGCAATGGCGGCGATTCCGTTTGAGTATGCGGCTGAGCTGCCGGACAAAGAATTTCCGATGATACTCACCACAGGGCGACTACTTGAGCAGTTCCACACCGGAACCATGACGCGCAAAACCAAAGGGTTAGATAACCTCGCTGGGCCGCGAATCATGATAAGCGTAGAAGATGCCGAAGCGATGGGCGTCGCGAATGGCGAGCCAGTCAGGCTGGTCTCACGACGCGGCGAGATCTCTGCACCAGCGTTTGTCACCAAACGTATGCAGCAAGGCGTCGTGTTCGTACCGTTTCATTTTGCAGAATCGGCGGCCAATAAGCTCACCAATACCGCGACCGATCCCCATGCCAAAATACCCGAGTTTAAGGTATCGGCGGTAAGATTAGAGCGGGTTACTCAGACGGCGGTGTAGCATCACTCCAAGCTTTTGGGATATCGAAAGGAGGCAAGCCATTGGGCTTGCTTCTTTGCCCTTGGCGCCATGCTTTTAGTTGATTGACGTAGGTAAGAATGTGCGCCACGGCAACGAACAGTTGATTGGGCACCATCTGATCGATTTGCGTGGTGTGATAGATAGCTCGGGTCAGTTCAGGACTTTGCACAACTTCAACCTGGTGCTTAGCTGCGAGCTCACGTATGTACACCGCCACATCGTCTTTTCCTTTCGCGACGACATAGGGAGCTTCGGCTTGGGAGAGGTCGTAGACCAGTGCCACACTATAGTGGGTAGGGTTAGTCAGCACGACACTGGCGTTTGGTACGCGCTCGTTGGCGCCTCGTTTAGCATTCTGCGTTTGGATCTGCCGAATCCGCGCTTTTACTTCAGGTCGCCCTTCTTGCTCTTTGTGTTCATCTTTTACCTCCTGCTTGGTCATTTTCATTTGCTTGGTGAACTCGTAGCGCTGATAGGGAAAATCAACCAGACCAAACAGCAAAATCAGCAGTAGCAAATAGCCCAAGTACTCGACAGTAATTGCGCTTACGGTCGAGAGCACATTATCAAATGGCGCACTAACAAGGCCGGTAATCACAGCCATGTACTGATTGGTGACCCAATAGAGGATGGCGAAAAACAGCGATACCTTGACCGTATTTTTTACCAACTCGACCAATGATTGGGTTGAGAAGATGCGTTTCAGTCCTTTAAGTGGACTAATGCGCTCAAGCTTCGGGGCCAGCAAAGTCGGACTGTACACCCAACCTCCCAATAGTGTTGAGCCAAAAATGGCGCTAATAACTTGATAGATCAACAGAGGAAAGAAAAGCATGATCATCGCAAACAGCGCTTTGCCGACCAGCTCAATAAGCAGATGAAACTGACCAATGATGCTGATATCGAACTCATAGCAAATCAAAAACAACTCAATCAGAGTTTGCCCAAGTCTATCTATGCTCAATACGTAATAGGCGACAACGACAACAAGAGTGAGTGAGGAGACAAAGTCTTTAGCTCTAGGGATCTGACCTTCCCGACGTGCCTTAGCCAACTTGTGTTGACTGGGCAGTTCACTTTTGTCACCGCTGTCTTGATTATCCGCCATTGGGAAGCCTCAAGATGTAATTTAGGTGTCGATTAAGCTCCAGTGCCAGTTCAAAGTAGTGATCGCCAATCCCTGTCAGCGACGCCATCATTGCAAAAAGCCCCAGTAACATGGTCATCGGAAAGCCAAGGGCGAAGACGTTAAGCGCTGGTGCCGCCTTATTCATTAATCCAAAGGTGATGTTACTGAGCAGCATGACAACAATCGCAGGGGCAGCGACTAGCAGCCCGGTTGCGAACATCCATGACACCATCTTGAGAACATAATCGATGCTGGTAAATGGGAACAAAGAGTCGAGCGGCCAGTGGGTGAAGCTGTTTTTGAGTTGTAGCAACACAATAAGATGACCGTCGATGGATAGAAATAGTAGCATCGCAGTGATAAACATGATTCGACCAATAATGGCGATGCTTACCCCATTGGCAGGGTCGTTCATAATCGCCATCGCCAGCCCCATTTGCATGGATATCGCTTGCCCAGCTATTGAGAAGATGGTGAAGAAAATCATCACCGCAAAGCCGATGAGAAACCCGAAGATAAGTTGATAAAGCGTGAAGATAATCGCGTCTATGGAGAATGGGTTGAAAGGGGGAACGGTGTCGATCATGGGAGCGAGTAGCAGTGAGAATACAAACGCGAACAAAATTTTCACTCTCATCGGTATTGCTTTGTCACCAAAAAAGGGCGCAATTATGAATAGACCCGTTAAGCGCACAAATGGCCACCAAATCAGCCCAAGCCATTGTGTGATTTCGGTAAACGTGATGACCATGGCATCACCCCACCTCTGTAGGGATGGCAGTGAAGATGAACATGAATAAGTCTGTGATCTCCTGTACCAACCAATGCCCAGCCAAAATAATGGTCAATAAAGTGACCAGCAAACGGGGTAAAAAGCTCAAGGTTTGCTCGTTAACTTGGGTAACGGCTTGGAAGATGGCCACCACGAGACCGACTACCAGGCTGGGTAAAATTAACACTGATACCATAAGCAAAATAACACTAATGGCATGACCGACTAACGTGACGGCTTGCTCCGGACTCATGTGCTCACCCAGAAGCTGTTTGCAAGGCTTCCCATGAGCAATCCCCAGCCATCAACAATGACAAATACCAACAGCTTGAAGGGCAGTGATACGATGAGCGGTGATAGCATCATCATCCCCATCGACATCAATACCGAAGCAACGACAAGGTCGATGACTAGGAAAGGCAAAAACAACATAAAACCAATCTGAAAGGCTACTTTGAGTTCACTGAGTAAATAGGCGGGCAAGAGAATAAGAAAAGGGATGGCTTCTTCATCAGCGATTTTAGTTTCGCCAGCGATTTTAGTGACTTGCTCTAGCGCTTTGCGCTGAGTTTGGTCAAGCATATAGCGGCGTAGTGGCTTTTCGGCGGTTTTGAGTGCTTGAATCAAGGTGGCTTCGCCATTGCTATACGGCACGTAGGCGTCGTCGTAGATCTTTGTCCATACCGGGCGCATGATGAGCAGGGTAAAAATGAGCGCAATGCCGACCAGCACTTGATTGGGCGGAGTTTGCTGCAAGCCCAGTGCTTGACGAAGAATGGCAAGGACAATCACGATACGAGTGAAGCTGGTGCACATGATGACAAACGCAGGCACGAAACTGAGCAGTGTCATCAAGATCAGAATTTGCAGTTTTACGCTGTATTCCGTGCCATTGTCACCTTGAGTCTCAGTTAAAATGGTCAGCCCCTCGGCGTTCGCGAAGTAGGGCATCAGCAGCACTGAACAAACAAGCAACCTCAGTGCGATTCGCATTGATGCTGTCATGAGCGTCTGCCTACTGACTCGGCTTTTTAATGATGCTAAGTAACCTGACACCATACTGACCATTTTTAGACACGATCTCACCGGTACCAAAAGAGGTACCGTTAATTTTAATGTCTACAGGATCGCCTTCGTGCTTCTCTAGCATAACGATACTGCCTGATTTGAGATTGAGCAGCTCATCCAAGATCAACGTCTTACGAGCAACCTCAACCGTGATATCGACCGGAATACTTTTTAGTAGGTTCACACTGCTTGCTGGTGAACTATCATTGGCATGGAGCTCTTCATCTTCTAGATCGTCAAGATCCAAATCTAAATCGTCGAGATCAGGCAGTTCATCTTGTAAGTTCATGTCTTCGATGGAGACGTCGAGGTCTCGCGTTGGTTTGTTATCAGCCATCGATCTTCACTCCCAGCTCTGAGTCTATGGTTTGCAGTTTGCCAAAAAAGGTCGGATGCCCGTTGACCTTGATGGTGAGGTTTTTACATAGCGTCAAAGGCAGTACATCACCTGGTACCAGTTTTGACAGCTCGTGCAAGGTGCACTGACCCTTTAACAGCACACATCCTAGCTCAACAGGTTGATAGCGCAGGGTGTTGAGGATCTCGTCCCTATCAAAGGTTTCATTATTGCCAAGCATTTCCCGAAGCTTTTTCACATAACGATCGTCGATCATGATGGTGATCGCTATCTCTTGATGATCGACACGAAAAACAATATTGACCCCAACGTTTGAGGGCTCGTGTTCGGTGTTGTCGAGTAGGTAGTGTTTGGCGTCAGCCGTCATGATATTGGCAAGCGCCATGGAAAATTTTTGGAATAAGCGATTGTGAGTCTGTGTTAAGTCTGCGATAGATTGGGCGGTTATTTTTGTTTGCTCATCGCTATTGAGGTGCTTATGCAGTAACTGGTCTAAGTTTTGTGGCTCGATATAGAAAAAAATATTGCCAAACTCTTCGATGTTGAGCACCGCTTTCACCGATTCTTCAGGATAATGGCTCGCTTCAGTAAACGTCACTTTGGTGTTTTTTCCAGCGAAGTTGAACTTGAATAAGTCAATCACTTCATTGGAAAAATGGCTGGTATGTTTGAGTAAAAACTTGCGCATTTTGACGTTTGGATTGCCAAATTCGGTGTATAAAACTCTCTCCATGTCAAGTTTTCCTTTTGTGTTTTTGAGTTCGTTCTCAAGTTTGACACGACAATTAACATTAACTATAGGTTAAAGGGTTTTCATTTCAAATTTATATGATTTCAGTTCAGAGCGATTGCTCTAGCGGTTTATCTGACGCTAGCGAGGCGTAAAGTGGAGACATCAAGGGGCATTGGCACTGTGGGGAATGAACATGATTGATTTGGATCAGGCGCTGGGGATACATCCCCAAATGGTGCAGTTTAGGTTGGACAGAGCCTCTGTACTGAGCTCGAACATTGCCAACGTTGATACCCCAAATTATAAGGCGGTTGATGTCTCGTTTGATGCCATTATGTCTGGTATAGGTACGGGAAAAACTTGGCAAATTGACAGCCAAATGTTGTATCGAATACCGGTTCAACGGACTCGTGATGGTAACACTGTCGAGCTAGAAGCAGAGCAAGCACGGTTCGCGAAAAATGTGATGGACTATCACCAGAGTCTTGCGTTTTTGCAATCGAAAATCAATGGTTTGAAGACTGCGATTAAAGGTCAGTAGCAATTGGGCTGACATTCAAATCGGCAGAATTAAACGGCGGGATGTTTCACTAGGCGTCATTTATAAAGCACTCATTCACAAACAACAATTGAGTGCGGAAACAATCCATGTAGGTGCCATGTTTTGCATCTACAGCCAGAGAACAATACATAACAACGTCAGCAATGAGTGAAATTGGCTAACTAGAGTAGGGATACTATGTCTTTTTTCGGAATATATGAGACGGCTGGGTCAGCGATGACGGCTCAGACCGTTCGGCTTAATACCATCTCCAGTAACTTGGCGAATGCAGACTCGGTGTCGGGCGATCCCGCTAAGGTCTACAAACCGCTAAAGCCTATCTTCTCATCCATTTACAACCAGTTTGATGCGACTCAGTCGTTGCATCAGGGACGCCTTCAGGGCAGCCATCAGGGTATTGTACCTATTCGGGTCGCTGATGTGATTGAAGTGCCTTCGGTCACCGAGGAGCGATTCGAGCCAGACAATCCGCTATCGAATGAACAAGGGTATGTGTATTACTCAGGGATCAACGTGGTCAACGAAATGGCCGATATGATGTCAGCGACGCGCAGCTTTGAGGCGAGCGTGGAGGTTCTGGGTAATGCCAAATCGATGCAGCAATCCTTGCTTGGGTTGTGGCGGAACTGATCGCAGCTCTCGATAGCAACCTTTAAATTAAGTAGGTAGGCAAAACATGGCTACGATATCAGGGGCAGCTCAGGTCAACAGCATTGTGTCCGCATCAAGCGCAGCACCGCAAACTAATCCAAACAGTGGTGAAGCGTTAAAAAACGAGTTCATCACTTTAATGGTGGCGCAAATTGAGAACCAAGATCCTCTCAACCCAACCGATGGGACTGAGTATGTTGCTCAGTTAGCGCAGTTCTCACAGGTTGAGAGCACCGAGAATTTGGTTCAGTTGATGCAATCCAACACGGCGATGTTGGACAACTTACAGGTGCTCAGCACAGCAAACTTGGTGGATAAAAATGTCACGGTGCGCAGCGATCAGCTAGAGATGAGCCCTGGCAGTAGCAACCGAGGTTACATCGAGCTTCTAGCGCCCTCAAACACAGTGACGATTGAGCTTTTAGACGGCGCAGGCAATGCTATCGCGATACCGCTTGGTCCAAAATCGGCAGGTAAAGTAGGCTTTACTATCGATGCCGATCAGCATCAGCTTAATGGCCGCTATCAAATGCGAGTGAGTGTCGATAGCGGTCAAGATTATTCACCAACGATTTTCCAGCACGGTGTGGTAGAACAAGTGACCACGCCGGCACTTGATGGCACCAGTCAGTTACAGGTGCAAGGTATAGGCAAAGTTGCCTTTTATGAAGTAGCGGCGTTTGCGCAGAATTGATGAACTGCCGCGCGGCTGCTGGTTATTTTCGCTGTTTAGTTAACGTTTTGGCGCACCTTTTTTCGCGCTCTATTAGGTAAGATGACGGCTGTCGTTCTCCTAGGGACACAGATCCAGGAGATAGCCTCTTTATGGAATGAAGAGGATGACATTATGAGTTTTAGTATTGCATTGAGTGGCTAAATGCCTCGAACTCAGAACTCAATACCATCTCTAACAACATTGCGAATGTATCAACCACAGGCTTCAAAGAGTCACGTACCGAGTTTGCTTCTGTGTACAGTGGTAGTGAAGCGGGCGGTGTTGAAGTAGTGGGTGTTTCGCAAAACTTTGAGAAAAGTGGCACAGTCACGGGGACAGGTCGTTCCCTAGATATGGCATTAAGTGGCAACGGCTTTTTTGTACTCGAAGACAACAAAGGCCAAACCCTTTATACCCGTTCAGGGATTTTTAACATGAACGCGGACGGGCAGATCATTGCTAATAATGGCGCAGCCCTTAAAGGCTATTCGGTCGATGAGAACAACAACCTGATGTTGGGCTCAGTGGGTACGGTGCAAATCAGTACTGCATCCCTGCAGGCGAAGGAAACAGACAGTATCGAGTTTGTTGCCAATTTGGATGCGCGAGAGAATGTCCCGACCAGTGCAACATTCGACCCAACCGATTCCAATAGCTATAACCATTCCTACACGACACCGGTTTTTGATTCATTGGGTAACCCACACACGGTAAGCCAGTATTTTGTTAAGACTGCGAATACCAACGAATGGAACCTTTACGTCTACGTTGATGGGGTTCAAGCTGACCTAGATGGCAGCGGTACTGCCGATGCTGCTGATGTGGAAACCGTTGTTTTTGGCAATGATGGCACGCTAGATTTAGCCGCGGTGAGTAGCTCACTCACAGGTGATGGCAGCTATAACGTACCGGTTACCCTCGCACCCGTTGCCAATAACCTCAATATCAACGTCAGCCTCGCCAGTATCACTCAATACGGCAGTGACTTTGTGGTGTCCAAAAACAGCCCTAATGGCTATACGTCTGGTGACTATGCCAGCGTTCGTATGGAGAACGATGGCAAAATCTACGCGACTTACACCAACGGCCAGTCTCAGCTTCAGGGGCAGGTTGTGTTAGCTAATTTTGCCTCGCCTCAAAACCTGATAAAAACCAGTGATACCGCTTGGCTGCAAAGCTTTAGCTCAGGGACGCCCGTTCTTGGTACTGCGGGTAGTGGCGTATTTGGTGATTTAACGTCTGGCGCCTTAGAAGGGTCGAATGTGGACCTGACTTCAGAGCTGGTAGCCTTGATGACAGCGCAGCGTAACTATCAAGCCAATACCAAATCCATCTCGACTTCGGATCAGTTGACTCAAGCCCTATTCAACGTGGTGTAAGACGATGAACCCGATACTGTTTAGTGCCGCCAAAGGGGCTGAGCGAACCATGCTCGCTCAGCATGTGCGTGCCAATAACCTCTCTCATGCGGACACAATAGGGTTTAAAGCTTTGATGGAGCACTCGACACCTATGCGTCTCGAGGGATCTGGCTTTTTAACCTCGGTAACCTCGCGCACCAACTCTGCCGTGAACAACTTTAGCCAAGGGGAAGACATTCGCACTGACAGGCCGCTTGATGTGTCCATCAATGGTGAGGGCTTCTTCACCTTAGAAGGCTTGGAGAATGAACCGGCGGAGCTTTACAGCCGGGCAGGAAACTTTCGCTGGATGGTCAAGGGCAGCTCTACCTCGGTGGGCGACGCGTGATGTCAACCGAAGGCCCTATGGTGCTGCCAGATTTTGAGTTTGTGTCTATCAGCAGCAACGGATTGGTTTCTGTTACGCCAATCGGCGGCGAAGCCTCGCTGGAAGTGGGCGCATTGAAATTAGTGAAGCCAGAATATGAGCAAATGACCATGCATGCCAGTGGCCACTTTGTGGCGAAGAACGGCGAGGAGTTGAATGGAGACTTTACCGTTCAGGTTCGATCGGGCTATTTGGAGGCCAGTAACGTCTCCAGTTTGGAAGAGTTGGTGAGCATTATGTCTCTCACTCGTCAGTACGAGATGCAAATTGAAGTGATGGCGTCGGCGGACGAAATTGCTCAAATTGGAAACAAGCTACTTAAAGCTTAAGGAAGGCTGTTATGCACAGCGCATTATGGATATCAAAAACTGGGATGGCGGCACAAGATGCCAAGATGACCGCGATTTCCAACAACCTCGCCAACATTAACACGGTAGGGTTTAAGCGTGACCGCGTGGTGTTTGAAGACTTGTTTTATAGTGTCGACAAACAGGCGGGTACCGAAACCACCGAGCTCAATGAGCACCCAACAGGGATACAGCTGGGCAACGGCGTTCGTGTCGTTGGTACTGAAAAAGTCTTTACCCAAGGTAATGTACAAAACACCAACCAACAGTTCGATATCGCTATTTTGGGTGATGGTTTCTTCCAAATTGAAAACTCGGATGGCGAGCTGCTCTATACCCGAAATGGTCAATTTCACACTAACTCAGACGGCCAATTGGTCAACACTCAAGGCTATCCGTTAATTCCGGAAGTAGTCGTGCCGCCAGAGGCGACCTTAGTCAGTATTACTGCCGATGGCGTGGCGACAGCGACCATTCCAGGTCAGGTCAATCCAGAAGCGCTAGGGCAAATTACCATAGTGAAATTTATGAATCCGGCCGGTCTTGCGGCGCAGGGCGGGAATCTGTTTGCTGAAACAGAGGGCTCTGGTGAAGCGGTAGAGCTGGTGGCGGGGACAGAAGGCTCAGGTCAGCTTAAGCAGGGGGCATTGGAGGGCTCTAATGTGCAGGTCGTCGAGGAGATGGTCGACATGATTGCCACGCAGCGCGCTTATGAAATGAGCGCCAAGATGGTGAGTGCAGCAGATGAAATGCTGCAATACATCGCACAGCAGTCTTAACACATAGAACAGAGTATTGAGCAGATCGGCAGTATCGAGGTAGGGGGACGTATGGCTAAGCAAGACGAGCAAGCGCCCAAAACATCCGGCGTGATAGAAAAACGACACGCAATCGGCGCCATTTATTTTCTGGCGGTGGTGGCGCTGTTGGTGATCAACCTATCCGGCTGCGCGGGTCGTCAGCAAGAGTTTATCCCTCCATCGCCTGATGATGAAGCTTACGCTCCGCCAGATCTGGATTATCAAGTAACCCGGGTAAGCAAAGGCAGTCTCTACACGGGAAAAACTGCGATGACGCTGTTCCAAGATCGCAGAGCTTATCGAATTGGAGACATTTTGACGGTGGTGCTAGACGAGAAGACCGAGTCGGATAAAAGTGCCTCCACTCAGTTTGGTAAAGAGTCCAATGTTGCGGTTGCCGCACCAACGTTAGGTTCAACGACTTACGCTGAAGGCGCAGCATCACTGGAAGCTTCCCGTGATTTTGATGGCGCAGCTGCATCGACCCAAGGTAACCGCCTGACCGGTTCTATTACGGTTACTGTGTACGATGTTCTGCCAAATGGAGTGCTGAGAGTGCGCGGTGAAAAGTGGCTCAAGCTCAACCAAGGGGATGAATATATCCGCTTGACAGGAAATGTTCGAGTGGATGACATCCAAGCAGATAATACCTTGTCGTCACAGCGCATTGCCGATGCTCGTATTACTTATGCCGGGCGCGGTGCGTTTGCCGACAGTAATACCGCAGGTTGGTTGACTCAGTTCTTTACCTCACCATGGATGCCATTCTAATGAATATGACAGATAGGCTATCTTCCCGTTCCATGTCTTGCCTATTGGCAAAGGTCGTTCGTTGGTTGGCCATAGTAGTTCTGCTTTTGATGACGATGGAAACGCTCGCGGCGCGCCCGATTTCAGAAGTGGCGGATGTGTATGGCGACAGACAAAACCAGCTTATTGGCTATGGTTTAGTCGTCGGGCTGGATGGTTCTGGGGACAAATCTCAAGTGAAATTCACCCAGCAATCGGTGGTGAATATGATCAAGCAGTTTGGTGTACAGCTCGATGATTCAACTAATCCGAAATTGAAAAATGTTGCAGCAGTCAGCGTCACTGCGGCGATTGAGCCCCACATGGGGCCAGGACAGTTAGTTTCGGTGACCGTGTCTTCCTTAGGTGATGCCAAGAGTTTGCGCGGAGGAACGCTGCTTTTGACTCCCCTTCGAGGCATTGATGGGGAGGTTTATGCCGTGGCTCAGGGCAGTCTGGTCGTTGGTGGCTTTAATGCGACGGGTGAAAATGGTACTAGCGTGACTCGCAATACGCCAACGGTTGGACGCATACCCAATGGAGCGACGTTAGAGCGTGTTATTTCTACAGGGGTCGATCGTGACCCAACGATTCGTCTTCAATTGAGACACCCAAACTATCAGACTGCGCTCAACATCTCTAAAGCCATTAACCAAACCTTTGGTGGTCAGGTGGCTAAAGCGCTCAATAAGGGCCAGGTGGAAATATCCGCCCCTATCGACAGTGAAGATAGGGTGATGTTTGTTGCCATGATCCAGGAACTGGAAATAGAAGAAGGTCGCAAGTCACCGAAAGTGGTGTTCAACTCTCGTACCGGTACTGTGGTGATAAGCCAGCGTGTTACGGTCAGCGAAGCGGCTGTGAGCCAAGGCGGTATTACTGTCACAGTCTTAGAATCTGAGTCAGTCTCGCAACCTGGTGGGGCGTTTAACACCGCAGGCGAAACGGCTGTTGTACAAAACACTCAAATTGCCGTAGATGAAGATGATGGCACCACCATGGTTTGGCCTCCAGGCACCAATTTGCAAGAGATCGTCGATGCGATTAACAACATTGGCGCTACGCCAGAAGCGTTAATGCAGATCTTACAGGCGCTGGACGAAGTCGGGGCGATTAACGGGGAACTGGTGGTGATATGATTGATTCCAATGCCCTCGCGATAATCCACAAAAACTCAGTGCTGGATGCCTTTGCAACGGGTGGTGTGAAGGTGTCTCCCAATGCCGCACATGGCCTTGAAAACCATAGTCTTAATCAGCTTCAAAATGACAATGAGGCGTTTGTCGACATCGTCAAACAGATTGAAGCCAAACCAGCAGAGAAAAACAATCAGGCAACAACTGGCACCTCCCAAGAGCCTAGTTCTACGATATCGGATAAATCATTTTATCTCGACCAGCAATCACTAAACTCACTTAAATACGACAACAGCCAACAAGGCTTGATGGCCGCGGCGCAGCAATTCGAGGCGCTGTTTATACAGTCGATGCTCAAGCGCATGCGTGCTGCCAGTGAAGCCTTGAGTAACGAAGACAATCCACTGTCCACCAAATCGTCGAACCTGTTTCAAGGCATGTTAGATGCGCAGCTTGCACAAACGATCAGTCGCCAATCTCAATTTGGCCTCGCAGAAATGATTTATCAGCAGTTGGCGTCACGAGTGCCAACTGACGGCGCCAATCAAGCGCACTCCCTCATGAATACAAGCAACGAACAAGCACGAGCAGATGCACATCATAGCGCTGCCCTGCATACGGTCATTAATCTTGGAGGACTGCGCTAATGGGCATGGTCAACATTGGACTTACAGGTGTGCTTGCCAATCGAGTGGCACTCAACACCACCGCGCAGAATACTGCGAACGTTAACACGCCGGGTTACAGCAGGCAGATCGTCAGTTTCAATGCCACATCGTCGGGAAACTTCGTCAATGGTATCAATCTCGGAGGCGGGGTTGAAGTTGGCAGTGTGATTCGAATTGCAGAGCAGTCGAGTATTAATCGCCTACGCGAATCGAATGAGCTTGCCCAGTACAGTCAAACCTACTTTGAGGGCTTATCGAATCTGGAAAACATGCTTGGCGCGGAAGGCTTAAGTTTAACCTCAGGGCTAAATAACTTCTTCGCCGCCATTGATGAAGCCAGCGTGTCGCCGGAGAGTTTGGCGTTTCGCCAGCAAGTGTTGACGAACGCCAGTGCGCTGGCGCAGCAGTTTAACGCTGTCTCTACACAGTTAAATCAGCAGCAAGCGGCACAAAGTGAGCGCTATGGTGCCCTGGTCACCAATGTGAACAGTCAACTGGAAAGCATCGCCAAACTTAACACCCAGCTGCAAGAAGATGCGCTGCTCGGAAAGAGTGTGTCAGGGCTTCAAGATTCGATGGACAAACATCTTAATGAGTTAGCTAAGTCGGTGGACATTCAGGTTATCTATTTGGAGTCTGGTGGTGTTGAAGTGTCTACACCCAATGGACAGCCAATGGTCATTAACGGTTACTCTGCAACGCTGGAACGTGATTTGAGTAGCGGCGATCCCTACAGCACCGATCTTAATATTCAATTTCAGTCGATGCTTACCCCGGTCGATGCTTCTTTAGGCGGTGAAATGGGCGCGATTGCCGCACTAAAAACTGAGCAATATGAACCGATAAAAGCGCTATTGAACGATATGGCGAGTGCGCTAAGCACAGAGGTCAATACCGTGCTTGATGGCGGCTATGTACTCGATGGCACTCAGCTCAATAGTCCTGATAGCGATCTATTTATTGTTACCCCGGGTAGTGAAGCATCCTCAATTGCGATTAATCCCAATCTGACACCAGAGAAGCTCGCTTTTGCCGCAAACCCAAGTGCGCCCGGAGATGGCAGCAAGCTTACCGAACTTTCCATGCTGTCACAAAAGAGTCTAAGCATCGGCTCCGTCGCAGGAAAAACACTGTATAGCGCGTATTCAGGCTTTTGGGTGACATTGGTATATTTACCCGCCAAGCCGAGAGTGAGTCGACGGCCGCCCAAATCAGTTTAGATGATGCTCAAGTGATAAGAGATAGCGTTAGCGCGGTTAACTCCGATGAAGAGGCTGCAAGCATGCTGCTCTATCTCAATGCGTACGAAGCCAATATGAAGGTGATAAGTACGGCGAATCAAATGTTTCAAACCTTATTGCAAGCCTTCTAGGGAGAGAGTTCATGCGTGTGACCGACTCACAGTTTAACTCCATCATGCAGCGCGCATTAATGGATAATAATATTCGCCTCAATCGAGTGTTTGAGCAGATGTCGACGGGTAAAAAGCTCAATCACCTTTCTGATGATCCCATTGCAGCAGTGCGCCTTGAAGGATTGAAAAAGAACATCTCGGATAACCAGCAGTATCAACGCAACATTGAGAATGTTCAGTCGCAACTGACCCGCTATGAAACCAACATCAATACGCTTGAAGAGCTGTCTCAGCAAGTAAACGAGCTATTACTGCAAGGTAAAAATGGCACGTTAGATACCGAGAGTCGTGCGGGGATTGTATTGGAGCTGAATTCGCTTAAGACGGAGATGTTAACCACGCTCAATCAAAAAAACGATGGCAGCTATTTGTTCTCTGGTACCGACATTTTCAACCCGGCGATTGATACGGTCAGCTATGCCTTCAACGCCAACGGGACTATCGTCAAACCAAAGTGGGTGATGACCTCTATGTGAACAGCAACTTAACTATTTCCGATGTGATAGGAAGCAATGCCATTTTACCGATCTCGATGCGGCGATCGCAGAGCTTGAGACAGCCACCGCGGGATTTGAAACTGCGCTCGATACGGCGTTGAACAGTAATCAACAAGTGCACCAGACCTTGCTGCAATCTCTGACGGATATTGGTAGTCAATACAATTCATTGGATAGGCAGAAAGAGACCAGCATCGATATGGTGTTTTTCGCTGAAACGGTGACCACCAGTTTGGAAGAGCTGGACTATGCCGAAGCATCGACTGAGCTAAATCAAGGCATGATTGCCCTTGAGGCGACGCAAAAAACCTTTGCGCGAGTCTCTGGTATCTCACTGTTTGATCTGATTTAGCGTTTGATTTAAGGGAAGCGATGAAACGTCTGGCTTTGTTTACTCACCTCACCATCATTGGCCTGCTGATTTGGCCAACTGTGGGCTTTGCTCAAAAGTACATTGTGCCTTTTGATGCGGTGCAGTGGCAGTTCGAGTCCAGTGTGGATCGCTGCATATTAGCGGCGAGCGATCCCCATACGGGATTTCGAGTTCAGTTTTCTTTGGTCGCATCACAGCCGCTGGAAGTCGGCGTCGAGAAACGCGGCGTGCGCGCTTTGCCGAAATCGACGTCTTTTAATACTACGGAACCTGTGTGGGGGATCGCTAAGTCCTATTCGACCACCACCATAGAGAATGTACGTCAGCGTGGAACACAACTGGTGACGCGAGATGGGGCTGACTTGCTGCTCGCCGACATGGCTGGCGGGGCATGGTTTAACGTCAATGCGATGGATTTTGATGTCTATTTCCCGACCACACATTTTAATCGAGCATTGAGTGAGTTTAATCAGTGTCGCTTTGCCTTGCCGCCAGTGAATTTTCAGCACGCTCGCCAAGTTGAACTGTTGTTTGCCCGTGGCTCGACACAGCTTACCGCGACCCAAAAGCAGATCATTAATGACATCAGCGCTCTTATCAAACGGGATAACAAAATCGTCAGAGTGCTTATTGATGGTTACACCGATAACTCAGGGGATTCCGTGGCCAATTTGCAAATCTCAAAACAGAGAGGGTCAGATGTTGCTGAATGGTTCGTTGAAAATGGTGTTTCCAAATCGATGATTGAGATCCGTGGTCACGGCGACCGCTACCCTAAATACGATAACGCGACCCCAGAGGGGCGTGACAAAAATCGCCGAGTGGAAATTCGCTTGGTACGAAAATAGACACGCGACAGTTTAATAACGTTGCCTCACAAGGAAGTTGGAATCTAGATGGATAAAATCAATGTGATAGCGCTTCAGCAAGAGATGCTGGAGAAGATGGCTCAGCACTCAACGATTGCAGCCAATCCACTTTCTACGCCAAACGTCAATGTCCCAAGTTCGTCGTCGGTGGCAAAGGTCACAGAGAGTTCTGCGATAGACAATAGCCTGCATTTTGGTCAAGCGCTAAAAGGGGTGCTGGATACCGTGAACACCTACCAACAGCACGCCTCAGAGCGAGTGACCGCCGTAGAGCTTGGACACAGCGATGACTTATTGGGTGCAACCATTGCTTCGCAAAAAGCGGGTTTGTCGTTTAATGCACTGATGCAAGTGCGTAACAAGATGGTGTCGAATTTCGAAAGCATCATCAAAATGCCCATTTAGGCTAGGGACAGCATATGGCAACAGAGGTGGAGAACAAGCCCGCGCTTGCTAACAATCTAGGGGCAGCGAAAGAGCGCTTGGCAAAGCATCGGGCTGGCTGTCTAGCTTTTGGCAGAGCTCGCAGCGTAACGTCATCATCATCACTATTTTTGCGACAATTACTGCCGCCATCATCGTTATTATGCTGTGGACGTCAGCGGAGCGGTTTCGCCCGCTCTACAGCAAGTCATCCAATTATGACTCTAGCCAAATCTTACAAATGCTGGATGAAGAAGCGATACGTTATCAGCTCAGTCAAGATGATGGGCAAATCCTGGTACCAGAGCGCGATGTCGCCAAAATTCGTATGGTATTGGCATCGAAAGGCTTGAAGGAGCAATTGCCAAGTGGTTTCGATTCTTTAGATAGCAGCAAGGGGCTTGGGGAAAGCCAGTTCATGGAAAATGCCCGTTATCGGCATGCCCTTGAAGGGGAGCTAGCGCGCAGTATTACTACCATGAGCGCAGTGAGTTTGGCACGTGTGCATTTGGCAATCCCAAAAGAAAGCTTGTTTATGCGTGAAGAAGCGGAGCAGCCAAGGGCTTCGGTCATCGTGCACATCATCAATGGTATGGATTTGAAACCGACACAAGTGGAGTCTGTCATCAATCTGGTGTCTGGTGCGGTGATCGGTCTTAAATCCGAACACGTTCGAGTAGTTGATCAGCACGGCCGTTTACTTTCCAACGATGCCACGGTGGGTGATATCACCGTTACCTCAGGTAAGCAGACCGACTATAAACGTAACGTCGAGCGCACCTTGGTCGCTCAAGCGACCGATATGCTGACGCCCATTCTTGGCGTGAGCAACTTTCGGGTACAGATTGCCAGCGACATCGACTTTTCCAAAATAGAGGAAACGGAAGAGATATATGCCGACCCTGTAGTGCGCAAAGAAACCTTACTTAACGACGTCAATGAGTCCACGATGGCGCTGGGTATTCCAGGTGCTTTAAGTAATACTCCACCTGTTACTGATGCAGAGGAACAACCTGACCCCAATTCAACGGTTAATCGAAGTGAAACCTCTCGCGACTATGCGGTCAGCGGCAAGATTCGCCATGTCCAGCACCAACAAGGGGTGCTCAATAAGCTTTCAGTGTCTGTGGTGGTCAATGATATGGCTAACCCAAACCAAACTTGGACGCCGGAGGAGCTCGGAAATATCGAGAACGTCGTGCGCTCAGCTATCGGCTTTGATGCGCAGCGTGGCGATAACATTCATATCACGCATTTTCCTTTTGTGGTTGCCGCTATTCCAGAACAAGCGCAAGTGCCCTGGTTTGAAAACATGAACATCATGCAGCCCCTCAAATATTTACTGGGCGTGATGCTCAGTGGTTTGATGATCATGGTGGTACTGAAACCTCTGGCGCAATACCTCACCAAGTCGGCTGAACGTGAAGAGCAAGATGCGGAAAGCATGGACTATGAAAACCTTATTACCAAAGAAGAGCGTGATGCAGAAGCGGCGATGCAGTCCAAGTTGGAAGCACTCGGTATTGATGCCACCGGGATAAAGGCGCTGGATGACAACCTGCCTTCTGCCGACAGTCCTTTAGAAGTGCAAATCCAACATTTGAAGTTAATTGCCAAAGAGGATCCAAACCGAGTGGCAGAAATTTTACGCACTTGGATCCAAGCCTAGGACAGTCTTTTATTAAATGTTTAATGAATAAAGTGAGCCAACATGGATGACAAGCAAACCTATCAATCAGTAGATGGCGTCGCGATGCTCGTGCTGAGCATGGGCGAAGATATTGGTGCCGAAGTGCTCAAGGGGTTCACTCACGAGGAGATCAAACAGATCACCCATGCAATGAGTAAGATGCAAGACATCAAAGCCGCCGATGCCATGGTCTCTTTGAATGGCTTCTTTGATGATTTTCGCAAGCACTCCGGCATTTTAGGCGGGACGCGAAACTACATCACCAACGTGCTTGAGAAAACCCTCAATGGTAATTTGGCTCGTGATTTAGTCTCTGAAATCTACGGCGATGAAATTCGTTCACATGCAGAGAAACTGGCTTGGATACCACCGGAGCTACTCGTCAACGATTTACGAAAAGAGCACATTAATTTGCAAGCACTGCTCATCGCCCATTTGCCGCTAGAGTACAGCGGCCGAGTGATGGACGAATACGATGAGAAAGAGTGCCATGAATTGATCTTGCAGATATCCAAAACGCAGGTGTTGACCTCTGGACTGATGGAAACCCTTAAAGACTTAATCGACCGCTGCAAAATCAACTATCACAGCGGCGGGTCATCTAGCCTTCAAGGCTCGAAAGTCGTCGCCAACCTCATTAACCGTTATTCAGGCAATAAGAACGAGCTGTTTGAGTATCTTCACGATAAAGATAAGCAGACCGCTGAGCTGGTGGAAGAAGCCATGTTCGATTTCTTTACTCTGTTTAACCAAGATCTCGAAACCATCAACGTGATTAACGAGAGAGTGAGTTTAGAGCAATGGGCTTACGCCTTGAAAGGCACTAACAAGGAGTGTCGGCTTTACATCATTAACTCGATGCCACAACGAGTCTCCACCGAGCTAAAAGAGAACCTAGTGCGTATTGGCGCAGTGCCTGTGAGTCAGGTTGAGCAAGCTCGCAAGGCCATCATTGATATTGTCAAAGAGCTGCAGGCGGAAGGGGAAATCAAACTCAATTTTGCAAATGAACCTAGGCTCACTTAATGGGCTTATATCTAATGGTTTTTTGAGAAAAGCTAAGGAAAGGCTATGAAGTTAACCAGCATAGGATTGCGTAAATCAGAGGTAAGCTCGGCAACGGCAGGGCGGATTCGCCGACCAGAAAAGCTAGAAAATCGAGCAAATCGTTCAGTGGTGCTTGGCCAGCAAATGGTTCACCTCAACCTACATGAGCGCCCAAAGCTCATAGCCGAAGTGTCGGAATCGCACAAAGGCTATAGCCAGTTAATTCTGGCAGGAGAGGCACTTCGTGCGACGGCGAGTGAACTACTCAAACTTAAGCGTTTGGCTGAGCTTCCGCAATATACACCTTCGCAGGCCAACCAAATTGATGTGATTAAAAGAAACGTCATGTCATGGAATAACAAGCAGCTGTTTGGCCGCCATGTATTGGATGCGACGTTTGCGCCAGTGCAAGTTGATGCGCCACTGATTGAGTTTACTGTGCCAGGTCTTGATATGGATAGAGAGCGTTATCGTGATGAAGTGGTATCACTATACATAAACCAACGTTTGGTCGCGCTGGCCTTCGAGCGTACCGAAGATCGCGAGGTACTCCTAGAGCAGTTCAAAATGATGTTTGCGTTTGCCAAGCTGCAATTGCGATTGAATCAAAACCAAGAGTTGGTGATTGGCATGACCGACAGCGATTGGCGCAAGTGGGATGGTCAGGTTTTTGTCTCTGGGCAGGGAGGCCGTTATGCCGAAGGTGCGCCGATCGCAGTTGCGGTGAACACGCTGCAACCTGTCGTAGAGAATATTACCCAATTGATGGTCAATGAGCCCGGTGCTTGGCGCAAATCGAGCGAGTGTTAGAGCGAGTAAACAAAATGTATGTGGCGCTTTCAAAAGTGCTTAAGTTCAAGAAGGAGAAAGCCAATCAGTTGATTGCGTTTTGCTCTCATCCTGAGTTAAGAGACATTGGCAGTTTCAAACAGCAGGTGGCAGAAAGTCCTCAGAAATCACTGCGCTCTATTCACCATAGTTTTCAAGGGCCAAGCCGTGACAATGTCATCAAGTTATTGAGAAAAAACTGAAATGGGTCTGATTTGTTGCCGTTATAGCCTAGTAGAGGCCAACAGAGATGGGTATGGGTTATGAGCAACATCAAGGTCGACAACATTAAGTACATCGTGCCGAACACTCAAATCGATGCGGTGCAGCAGAAGAAAACGGAGCAAGACCATAAGACTCGAGTCAAGCAAGTCAATTTGTCACAGCATGAGGTGGCATTGCTAGAAAGCGGCAAGACATTGTTTGAGGGGATGGAGGATATTGACGCGGCGAAAGTAGAACAAATCAAAGCGCAAATTGCCTCTGGAGAATTGGTATTTGATATGGACGAGTTAGCCAAAGTGATCGCGAGGTTAGACCATGGAAAATAAGAAAATTATTGTTGGCTACCTACACTATGGCCAAGCGATTTTGCGACTGTCGAAGCAGTTATCAGAACGTCTTGATGAGGTGAGAATGGCGATATTAAAAGGTGAATATCACTCCCTCGAAGCCCTTAACGACACCATACTGTCACTGTCATACCAGATGGCCGAAGCCGATACCAAACGCTTTTCACTCGCTAAGCATTTAGGCTGCACCAACCGCCAATATGCTAAAGCGGTTCAACAGCGCCTCAAAGGCGATTTGCAGCGCCGAGTTGCGGACTTGGATAGTCAAATCGAAAGACGTGTGCATATGTGCAAGCACAAGCTTGCCAGACAAGGAAGCCTAATGGTGATGCAACATCAAGCCATGGAAGAGGCGATGGGGGCTCAGCAGCTGAAGATCAATGTCTAACTATCGATTGAGTATGCTTTTAATGGTGTTAAGTGTGTTGGCTGTTTTGTCAATGGGGTCAGTCCATGCTGAGACAACAGAGCAAGCACTGACTCAAAGAATCACCGCTAAGATCGCCAAAGCGATGGATAGTCGCTATCCGCATCCTCATGAACTTGAGGTAAAAATGCGTTTTTCCAAAGCGTTAAAACACGTCGCACCTTGCCCGATAGAGCCTCGTATTTCGGTAAACAAGCAGATCTCCTTAGGTACAGTAAAGTGGTTTGTGCGCTGCCCAACCCTTGGCTGGAAGCTTTCTGCAACGTCAACCTCTTCGTTAACAATCCAAGTTGCCACGGCAGGCAGAGCGATGAAGAAAGGGTATCGTTTGCAACCAGAAGATATTCGTTTTGGAAAGGTGACATTGAAGAAAGCGGAGAGCGTATTTTTCGACGCTACACATCTAGTGGGCAGTAAACTTCGGCGCACGGTGAGGGCCGGAGATGTTCTCACCGCGAAGCGCTTTTATCTGGATTACGACGTTGAAAAAGGTCTGCCAGTTAACCTGATTTACCACTCGAGCACATTCAGTTTAGAAACGGATGGCGTGGCGCTAGAAGATGGCTTGGTGGGAGACACGATTGCAATACGCAATGCCCAGTCGGGGAAAACCCTGAAAGGTGTCATTGTTGAGAGGAACTTGGTTCGAGTGTTCTAGCGCGTTCTGGACGCTATGAGCCAAATAGAGTGGAAATGACAGGGTCATTTTCTAACTTATCTAAAACTTTAGTTTAGTACGACTGAGGATCAGCGATGTTTAATAACAAAACAGTCCTAATTACAGGTGGTACAGGCTCTTTAGGAAAGCAGCTTATTAAAACCCTGCTTGAGCGCTATCGCCTGGTTAAAAAGATCATCATTTATTCTCGCGATGAACTAAAGCAATTTCATCTTAGACAAAGCTATCCAAGCCAGGATTATCCGCAGTTGCGCTTTTTTATCGGCGATATAAGAGACCGAGCAAGATTAATACAAGCTTGTGAGGACGTTGATGTTTTGATTCATGCTGCAGCTATCAAACAGGTAGATACAGCAGAGTACAATCCAACGGAATGTATAAAAACCAATATTGAAGGAGCTGAGAACGTCATTCAAGCAGCTCTGACGACTGGCATTAGAGACGTTGTTGCGCTTTCAACTGACAAAGCCTGCGCACCCATCAACCTATATGGTGCAACCAAACTGGCTTCTGATAAATTGTTTACTGCGGCAAACAATATTAAAGGCTCCAAGGATATTCGCTTCAGTGTTGTACGCTACGGCAATGTTATGGGTTCGAACGGCAGCGTGATTCCTTTTTTCTTAGAGAGACGGCATCAGGGTGTTATTCCCATCACTCATCAAGAAATGACCCGCTTTAATATCACTCTCCAACAAGGTGCTGACATGGTGTTGTATGCACTTGAGCATCATTTAGGTGGTGAAATATTTGTCCCTAAGATCCCATCTTATCGAATTTTGGACGTAGCGAAAGCCGTCGCGCCTGAGTGCGAATTGGAGTTTATTGGCGTTAGACCGGGTGAAAAAATGCATGAGGAGATGATTACCGACACGGACTCTTACCACACTATCGATTTGGGTCAGTACTATGCCATCTTGCCATCGGTCTCGTTTAGTTACAGTGAAGAGCAGTACCGATTACATCATGATGCAAAACCTGCTCCAGAGGGCTTCCGTTATAGCTCGGGCACCAACGAACAGTGGTTAAGCGTCGATGCGTTGAGGCTGCTTATCCAAGAGCATGTCGACAGTGATTTCCAAGTCGAGGCCAATATATGATTCCTTATGGGAAGCATGCGATTGACTCTCAAGATATAGAGAGCGTCATTGATGTGCTGCGTTCAGAGGCCATTACCCAAGGGCGCCAAGTCCCTATGTTTGAAGCGGCGATAAGCCATCACTGCGGGGTGAAGTATTCGTTGGCCGTTAACAGCGCAACGTCTGCACTCCATCTTGCTTGCTTATCATTAGACTTGTCGAAAGGAGACTGGTTGTGGACAACGCCAATTTCTTTTGTCGCCTCTGCTAACTGTGCCCGCTATTGCGGTGCTAACGTCGACTTCGTTGATATTGACCCTGCGACCTACAATATTTGCCCACAGAAACTGCAAGCCAAACTTAAGCAAGCACAGCTAAGCGGACGGCTTCCAAAGGTCGTGGTAGTCGTTCACATGGCGGGCGCTAGCTGTGATATGAAGGCGATTTGGGCGTTGTCAAAACAGTACCGATTTAAGTTAGTTGAAGATGCATCGCATGCGATCGGGGCAACCTATGAAGGTGGGAATGTGGGTAACTGTCGTTACAGTGACATTACGGTGTTTAGCTTTCATCCAGTAAAAATTATAACGACGGCCGAAGGCGGGGTATTGACGACGAATGATGATGCCATCGCTTCACGCATTGGTCGGCTACGATGTCATGGTGTAACCAAAGACCTATCTCTACTGCATTGCCAAACAGAAGGTGATTGGTATTACGAGCAGCTAGAGCTTGGCATGAACTATCGAATGTCAGATATCCATGCTGCTTTAGGGTTATCGCAACTCACTAAGCTGGACGCTTTTATTGATAGGCGTATTGCTATCGCCAATGAATACCGTGAAGCGTTGTCGGAGTTACCTCTGCAGCTTCCACAATATAACAAGGATAGTCAGTCTTCATGGCACCTCTTTATCATTCGAGTAAAGAGCAAAACGGTATCACGCAGAGCGTTGTATGAGCATTTACACAGTGTCGGCATTGGCGTTCAAGTTCACTACATCCCAATTCATCTGCAGCCTTACTATCGAAAACTTGGCTTTAAGGCAGGTGACTGTCCTGAGGCAGAACAGTATTACCAGGAAGCTCTGAGCTTGCCCTTGTTTCCATCAATGACGCAACGCGATATTGACGAAGTTGTGACTGCATTAAAAACAGGTTTGGCTCACTGATGGGAGCGGTGCTGGTGAAGACCCAGAAAGCGGCGAACGTCCAACACCACTTTAGTGATATCAATCTAAGGCGGGCAACGAGAGGTGACATCGCATTGGTGTATCAGTGGCAGTTACAACCTGAGACTCGCAGATATGCGCACTCTACACGAGCCCCTAGTTTTATTGAGCACAGCGTTTGGATGCGTAAACAATTAGTCAGTGATTCCCATTATGTGCTGATGATTGAAAGTAAGTTGCTCCATCAGCTGGTGGGGGTCGTCCGCTTGGAACTCGATAGCGTCACCCACAGTGGAAGCGATGAGATCTATGTTGTTTCTATTTTTGTTGGGCAAGCATACTGGGGGATGCACATTGCCTCTATTGCTTTGCAACATCTAGTCGTGCGGCATGGTGACAAAACTATGCTGGCAGAGGTTCATTTAGACAATGAGGCTTCGCAGCACCTATTTGAACGCAGTCCGTTCCAACGTGTTTCACCAACAGAGTTTGTTTATAGCGCTTAGCACGAAGGTGGTCATTGGCTTTGCTATGTAGCTTTTAGGGATTTGAGAGTAAAGGAGAGCGTTAAGGATGAGGCTAGCAATTATTCCTGCCAGGGGGGCAGTAAACGTATTCCTCGCAAAAATATTCGATTGTTTCATGGCGAGCCTTAATTGCCTATTCGATAAATGCTGCTCAGCAGTCCGGTTGTTTTGATCGCATCATTGTCTCTACCGATGATGAGGAAATTGCAAATATCGCCATAAAGTGTGGTGCGGAGGTACCATTTATCCGCCCAGAGCACTTGAGTGGTGACTTTACTCCAACACTTGATGTCATCCAGCATGCTATCTGCTTTTTGGCAGAGCAGGGAACCATGCCAACCGAAGTGTGCTGTATTTATGCCACTGCGCCGCTAATTCATTCTCAAGATATTGCCGACGGTTATGAAAAACTCAAAAGTGGCGAATGCGAATATGTGTTCGCAGCAACCCGCTTTGCCTACCCTATTCAGCGGGGCTTTTTTGTTGATGAGCAACAAGGCGTGCAAATGTTCCAACCAGAGTGTTTGATAGCCGCTCTCAAGATCTAACCGAAGCTCTGCATGATGCAGGACAGTTCTATTGGGGCCGCAGTCAGGCCTTCCTTGATGGGAAAAACATGTTTTCTACCCACTCCCAGCTCGTCATCTTGCCGAGAGTTAGGGTGCAGGATATTGATACGCTCGAAGACTGGCAGCAAGCTGAGCTTCTTTACTCCATGCTACAACAACAGCAGGAGTTTGCTTGATGCGTATCGTCTTTGTGCTTAGCGGTAAGCCTAACAAAGGGTTAGGTCATATTATGCGTTGTCGACTGCTTGCTAAGGCTCTTCAGGATGAAGGTTGCATGATTGAATTTTTGTTTGATGAGCTGTCGACTAAGCATCGCCCTTTCGTTGAGCCCTTCAGTTTTGTTTGTTGTCAGCACAAAGCTCGATCCGCAAACGAACTTCTAATTGATGCCCTTTGTGAATACACCCAGCAAAGCCCAATCGATTGGGTAGTGTTGGATGACTATGAGTTTGACCTAGGCTTAGAACAAGCGATAACTGAGCTTGGCGTCAAGCTTGCCGTCTTTGATGACATTCTTCGTCAGCATCACTGTGATGTGCTGATAGATAGTCGATGGTGTGGAGAGATACCTATGACAACTACAGCTCTAGCGAAGTCGCTCAAAAGCTACTTGGGCCGAATTACGCTTGTATCGCTCAGAGCCCACAAGTAGATCCTGGCAGGAACGGAAATCCTAACTTTAAAGTGATGATGAGCCTTGGCGGCGGCGGCGATTTGTTATTGCTGAAACCGTATCTGGATGTTTTGTTGGAGGACAGCAACAGCGCTGATATTGAGTACCAAGTGGTTATCGGCCCCTTTGCTATTAATGCAGAGGAGCTCATCGCGAGGTACAGCCATTCTCCGAACATTGAGTTCATACAGGCGCTGTAGACTTGACGTCTTACCTTGCCAACATCGACTTCTATATCGGTGCTGCCGGGGGAACATTATTACAAATGCTGGCTCATCGAATTCCAAGTCTGACTTTTTCTATTGCGAGTAACCAAGACAATAACCTTGAACATTTAACTCAGTTAGGGCATCCGCTTCATTTTAATCAAGGCGATGATATTGATGTGGCGTTTGTGCCGCTATTTATCACGGCAGCTAGGAAACACTATCACCGTTTAGTCTCAAGTATTGAACACGCGCCCGTCCAGATAGACTTTCGAGGTGCTAAAAGGATAAGCGGAGTAATGCTGAGAGAGGGGGGGCTATACCAATGCCTGCAAGCCCTAAGTCAGCAAACAAAGAGGAAAACTGGCATTCCCTTGGAGATGGTTATCGATTACGAGCAGTGAAGGACAGCGATATTCGCCATTACCTAGATAGCCGAAACTTGGCGCAGAACCAAAACAATATGCTCAGTAAGCATCGCATCGATTTACTTGCTCATACCGCTTGGTGGTTAGGGAGTGAGCGTCATTCATTCTTGCTAGAGAAAAATTGCAGCAAGCTTTTGTATATCTGGCATCAAAAGGTGTCGATTTCTGAAAAAGACTATTTGATTGGTGGTTGGTTTGTCTGTGGAGGTGAGCTTCAGTTTCAAGACTCAATTGTGGCATTGCAGTGGCAGTTGGAGACATGCGACCGCGAGTTTCCCAATGTGCCTTGGATTGCCGTGATTCAAAAGGACAACGACTTCGTCAATTTGCTCAATCGTTATGTTGGTTTTGCCCCGCCGAGCCAGAGAAACATCATTACCAAGCCATAAAAACCGCTTTCTCCGGGGTAGAGGAAGCGCGGTTTAATTTTGTATACAGGGAGGGTGTCTAGTGTTCAATCGAAAACAGAATACACCGATGCAACTGGCATTGATTGGTGGGGGATAAACTCTGCGGTGGGTTATGCCCATTGGGCAGCTTCCCAGCTCGATAACCGCTGGAAGGTCACTGCCGGTTGCTTTTCAAGAAATGAATCGCTGAATCACGAAACTGCTCAAGCTTGGGATATATCCGAGCAGCGCTGTTACCCAAATTGGCATAGCTTGGTTGAAGCAGAAATCGATACTGTTGATGCGTTTGTGGTATTAACGCCAACGCCTGACCATGTGGATGTGGTCAACTACCTGTTAGCAAGAGATGCGTTTGTCATTTGTGAAAAGGCGATGTGTGCCAATGTCATGGATTGTGATCAGGTAGTCGAAAGCCTCGAGAATAGTCGCGGTGCTTTATACGTTACTTTCAACTACACCGGTTATCCCATGGTTCGTGAGATGCGTCGCTTAATACTTGGAGGGCAAATTGGCGAGGTGCTGCAAGTCAACATAGAGATGCCCTCGGATGCTTTTATCCAAAATCATGGTGATGTATCGCCGCAGCGCTGGCGACTTGTTGATGGGAACGTACCAACATTGCTTCTTGATCTAGGCGTGCATGTTGAGCATCTTTGTCGTTTTATAACAGGGGGCAGTGCGACCAGTGTGAAGGCCGACTTCTCTAACTTTTCGAAGTTTGAAGGCATTGTCGATGATGCGCACCTTTGGGTTGATTATGATTTAGGGTTCAAAGCTAAGTTCTGGATGAGCAAGTCAGCATTAGGGCACAAGAATGGTCTGAAAGTTGATATTTATGGCTCGAAGGGACGGTTAACTTGGGTACAAGAGCAGCCAGAAACGCTGCAAGTTTTTGATGTGAAATCAGTCTGTTCCATCTACAACCGTGGCAACCTGGGAGGTAGTGAAAATCGTGAGCGCTTTAAACCTGGGCACCCCGGTGGCTTTATTGAAGCCTTTGCCAATCTTTACAGTGATTTAGCTGATACCGCTTTGGAGTTTAAGCAGAGTGGGCAAATCACCTCAAGTCCTTATGTGTTTGATGCTTATAGCGCGAGAGAAGGGCTTCAACTGCTAGAGTTCGCTGCGAAGGCGGTACGCCAAGATGCTCGAGTCATTTGTGGAGAGCGTGTAGATGGCAAATAAAACATTTCATATTGGCAGCAGGCGTATCGGGGAATCAGAACCTTGCTTTGTCATTGCTGAGTTGTCTGGCAATCACGGGGCAGTTTAGAGCGAGCGTTACAAATGCTCGAAGCCGCAGCGAAAGCAGGTGCTGATGCGGTGAAAATTCAAGTGTACACCCCAGATACCATTACGCTTAAATCCGATAAGCCGGATTTTGTCATAGCCGAGGATAATGCCTGGGCGCAGCATAAAACGCTCTATGAGCTCTATCAACATGCACATACGCCGTGGGAGTGGCTCGATGATATTTTTCAATACGCGGCGCAGCTTGGGATTGAAGTGTTTGGCAGTGTCTTTGATACCACATCCATTGATGAACTAGAGAAATACCCAGTTAAGGTTTACAAAATCGCAGCGCCAGAAATTGTTGATGTAGAGATTTTGGAACGCGTAGCTAAAACAGGCAAACCCGTAATTTTATCAACCGGATTGGCGAATTTAACCGACATTAGCCGAGCGATTGCGACGCTAGAGCGATACGGTTGTCACGATATTGGACTTCTTAAATGCACAACTGCTTACCCAACACCTGCGAATGAAGTCAACTTAAGAACCATGCAAAACATGGCACAGACATTCTCTGTTCCAGTCGGACTCTCTGATCACACAACAGGTCTAGGAGTTCCAATCGCGGCGGCTACTCTCAATGCCTCGATGCTCGAAAAGCACATTAAGCTCGACGATGATACTGATTCGGTGGACAGCTTTTTCTCTCTTACTGTGAGCGAATTTTCTATGTTAGTTGACGAGGTTAAAAAGGCTCAGCTAGCCCTTGGTATTGTGACTTACGATCTTAGCCCTAGTGCTGCGAAAAATGCCAATGGACGTCGCTCCTTGTACATCAGCCGAGATATCAAGGCTGGAGAAATTATTACAGAACAACATATTCGCTCAGTTAGGCCATGCTTTGGCTTACCTGTCAGTGATAAACCGAAGGTGATAGGTCGCCGCGCAAAAGTAGACTTGGAGCTGGGGGATAGGCTTTCTTGGGAGGTACTGGAATGACATCGCAGATAGTGGATTTTATGGTAGACAGGCTTAAAGATTATACCGCTAGCTCAGAGATCTTACCGAGTTCAGACTTTGTTCGCGATTTAGAGCTGGATTCTTTTTCGGCACTGCAGTTCATCATGGATATTGAGCTGGAGTTTGATTGCTCCATTCCCGCAGCAAAATTCTCCCGAGAAGAGTATCGAGTGGTTTCAAATTTAGCCGGTTTAGTCGCTGAGCTTTCAAGTCATCGACCAATGGGGAGTGAACTCAAAAATGAACAGCGATACGCCGTTATTTGATGTGATACAGCAAGTAAGCCAGCGATTTCCGACTAAGACGGCTGTGGTGAGTGATGGGCTGTCACTTACCTATTCAGCGCTAATGAAGCAAGTTGCTGTCGTTTCCCAAGTACTAGATAAACATACGCTGTATGGTCATGTGGCACTCGTTAGTGATTGCCCGATAAGTAATATTGTTGTTGCCGTTGCTTGTGCTCGCAGCAATCGAACGTTCATTCCGTGTAATCCTCAATTGAAGCTGCATCAGCTGGACAAGATGATGACTCACTGTGATGTTTCGATGGTGATTGTTGATGATGCATGTTTTGACCACAGTGCTTCATTTAGCGGTGAAGTATGGCAGTTGAGCTCCGCTGTACCTGTAGAATTGTCTTTGCTATCTGCAGCGAAAAGTCAGCCAAAATCACCGCCGTCTTCGCCATATCTAATCACGCTTTCGTCTGGCTCTACTGGCGCGCCAAAGCCTATAGCGGTAACGCAGGCTTGTAAACTTGCTCGCGCTCACCAGACACAAGCGTTGTACCAGCTGTCGGAGTCTGATGTTGTATTGTGTGCATCGCCATTTTTCCATTCTTTGGGGCAACGTTTGTGTTTTGTGGCTTTGACTCTTGGAGCTACGCTGGTTTGTCAGCGTCGATTCAACCCTAAACAATGGATTGAATTGGTATCCGAGTTTCGGGTGACGTTTGTCATCAGCGTTGCTTCTCATCTTTATGTATTAAAACATCACTTGATAGCAGCTCTAAACAAATTGAGCAGTTTACGTCATTTGGTGTGTTCATCTGCTCCGGTGGATACCCATTTCAAGCACCAAATATACCAGTCGCTGGGTTGTGAAATCAGTGAAATCTATGGGGCGACAGAAGTCGCGATTGCTACGCATTTATCGTTGCAAGCCAGTGAATCAAAGATGGCTACGGTGGGGGCGGCTTGCTCAAATGTGGAACTGAATATTTTGGACGACAATTTGCGTCCAGTGCCTAGCGGTGAGCTTGGTCAGATTGCCGTGAAATCACCACTAGCTTTTGTGGAGTATTACCGAGCTTTAGATCAAACATGCAGCGCATGGAGTGGTGGTTATTTTCTTACCGGTGATTTGGGATGGATGGATCAGCAAGGCTTTGTCACCTATGTAGGGCGGATCAAGGATGTGATCATAGTCGGGGGAGTAATGTTTACCCTAAAGACATAGAGGAGGTATTGAATCAACATGATTCTATCAATGAGGTAGCGGTCATTGGCTTACCAGATAGCACCTTGGGTGAAACCGTTCTGGCGGTTTGTGCGACAGAGCATCCTAGTAAATTGTTGGAACAACAGTTGAGAAAGTTGGCTTGTGATGGTCTCGCTTCTTTCCAACGTCCACTTCACTATCGGTTTGTCACCGAATTACCTAAAACGGCGAGCGGTAAAATAGATAAGCCGTGTTTGAGACAAGAGATGAATCAAGACACAGAACAAGTGGGTTCGAGATTGCATCATTTAAGTTACTCAAATGAGGGAGCATCATGTCCGAAATAAATAGCACGACCGATTTTCTTTACCGCTTTGAAAAAGGAGAAAGCCCGCGGTTTATTTATGGCACTACGCCAGAAGCGAAAGAGCTTATTGACTATTATCAAGCCCACCAAGTTTCGATTGATGGTGTTGTTGATGGTTTTTATGCAAGCCCCCACTTTCATGGTCTGCCCGTGTTGAGAAGTGATGCACTACCAGAGCAAGCGATGGTCATTAATGCGGTCACTTGTGCCAATACCATTACAATTAAACGTATTTTGGAACAGAAATCAGCACAGCAACTTGATGTGTTTGCCATTATGAAGCACTCCGATATTCCCATGTCTGGCATTCTATATTGGCAAGGGTTTCCGGAGATCTATCGTCAACACCAAGCGACGTTTGATGCGTTAAGAGAGCGTCTATCGGATGAATTATCAAAGCAGGTGTTTGATAAGTTAATCGCGTTTAAGCTCTCTTACGACAGTCGACATATTGCTGATTTTACGTTCACACCACCGAGTGAAATGTATATTGAACCTTTTTTGAATCAGCCTGGGGCGCGCTACTTTATTGATGTGGGGGCGTTTGACGGACTAAATTCCCAAGCGTACATACAGCGTTATCCCGAATCTAAAACGGTGCTGTTTGAACCTGTCCCTGAGCAGTTTCAATCGCTGCAAGCCGGTTTTCACCAAGACCATCGATACCTATGTATCAATGCGGCCTTAGGCAGCAAGCCGGGTTGGGCAAACATGGAGTTTGACGGCTCTTCTTCCAGTTTGATAGATGCGTCAGCTGATGCACCTAAAGTCCAGGTAACGACACTCGATATATTTTGTCAGGAAAACCCAAACGTTATTCCAAGTTACATTAAGCTTGATGTTGAGGGGTTTGAGATGGAGGTGCTAAACGGCGCTGTAAATACTATTAACAAACACAGACCGAATTTGGCGATCAGCGCCTATCATCGAGCTGATGACTTTGTTCAAATCTATCACTATCTATCTCAGTTAGTTGACTACGATATCTTCATGAGACATTACACCTGTGGCTATTGTGAAACGGTGATCTTTGCTGTGCCGAAATAAAATGGCCGTCACTCTTTTTATATGTCGAAAAACTGATGGCGTACTCGAGTCAATGAATCAGCGAGCCCAACATAGTTTTCACTATTTCGTTGAGTTCGTATGGTTTTGATGAACTCTAAAATAGCGCTTTCATCCTTTGGTGACTCTTCTGCAAGACTGCTGAGAGCAAGAAAGCAGAGGCTGAGCATTCTGTCACCGCTTAAACAGTCGCCGTAGTAATAGCATTCGCTGGCTTTGCTAAAGGTTTTGTTATGGTCTAATTTCATGTTCAATATTCCCGTAGTCTAGATATCGAGTACCGATGATTTTGGCGCCAATTTTGCTCCAATTGACAAAATCAATCTCAGGGTTTTGTTGAATTAGACTTTCAACACCCGTCAGAAACATGCGATATGAGCTTTCAGTACGAATCTCATCGCCTAATCCATTTTCTATCCACATATCCATTTTTCTATCAGGGTCAGTATCGTTGCTGAGTCCTGAGTGGATGATTTCGTTTGGAAAACCAAAATCGCAGCCAAGCAGTAAGATCTTATCGGCGCCTCGAGCCAACGCTGAGTATATTGTTGGATGAATAACTGACCCATAAACGTACAACCTAAATGAAGGAATAGCCTCGGCGAATCGGTCATAGGTTGGGTCACTTAGATGGAAAAAGTATTTGGGTCCTTTCCATTTGGTGAAAATTTCTGGCCGCATTCGGGAGGCGAAAAGGAGCGGGGTATCTTTTGCTAAATCAAAGTTGATGTAAGACTCTGGAATATCAATATCGATGGCAAATACTGCGTCTGGCTTGATGCCGTGTTGTTTTAGACAAGTGCATGCTGTAGCCGCAGCAATAATTTCTGGCCGTTCCTGCTGTTGGTATACCCATTTTAGTTCTTCAATGTGATGTTCTAGCGATGGACCAGCTCCGACTATGATGGCAGTTTTGAGAGGCTTGACGAGATACTCTTCAATTGGGCGCAGCTTTCGCAATAACTTTATGTTCTGGTTTTCAATCTCCTGGTACTCAGAGTCTCTTTCGTGGTGAGACAGTCGGCAGTGGATGGTATACAAGCGATCGTCCATACGTCGTGATAACCAGGGCTTGTCTTTTTGGGCGAGTATTCTTTCACTTGTAATGATGACTGAATTTTGAAATGCGATATTGCCGAGCATTTGATTAAGGTTAGGTGCGCTTTCGTAGATCGCGATAAGCTGAACTCTAGGATCGTCTAGCCAGTGAAATGGTACTAGGTGCAATACTAGTTTGGTCACTTCAAAATTAAACAAAACAATACCAATGGTCTGTGCACTTTCATCTTGTGTGAGTAGCTCGGGTAAGTGACCAAGCGCTAATCCCCAGATAATGTAGTGATTGCCTTCCACTAACTGCCGAAATAAAAAGGCTTCTTCGATAGGGTCAATGGTGCTCGATAATTGAATGCCATCAATGATTAAACTTGCCGCTTTGTCCTCGACAACTTCAAATGACATCTCACTGATATCGGCTTGTTCAATTCGCTCTGCAACCTCGGGCCAGCGATGTCGAATCAGTGTGATGTTGTGTTGGTACATGTCATTCATAGCGTTTCCTTTATTCGATTTCACCCAAGATATTTAAGCCGTAATCATTCGGAATTTCGTTGTAGCTGAGAACGATGAGCTCTTTGGCAAATGCTTTCGCAAGTTTAGCTATCATTGGTCTTGTGGTAGGAGGCACGACAACCACTGGAGGAACATTCTGGCTTTGCATTGTTTGAACAATGGTTGGCATTCGATTCTGAAACTTCTGCAATATTCCTGGCTCAAGCGGAATGGAGTCGAGGGGAATTGCGGGGTCGTTTTGTTGGGACAACGAAATAGCCCCTTTAATATCCGCTTCTAGGGCGGGAGCAATAATGAATGCACTAATGGCCTTCTGGTTGGGTGTCACTAAGTTCATGATACTGCGTTTGAGTGCCACTCGGATGTTTGACGAGAGTAAGATGGGGTCTTTGATAGTATCAATACTCTCGATGATGGTGTTGGCGATAGTACGAACGTTAATAATGGGTACTTGCTGTGCCAGCAACTGCCGAATGACCTGCATCTGTAAATTTGGGGAGATCACACTCGATAAGTTTTCGGCGAGATCGGGATGATGAGACGCGAGGCGCAGGTTGAGTGCTTTGACGTCGTCGTAATTAAAAATGGCATCAAGATGTTCACTGCATACTTTACTTACATGGGTCGCAATAACATCGTGTACTTCTATCACTTGAAACCCGAGATGAATCGCCTTGGTTTTATCCGTGGTTGAAATCCAGAGCGCAGGCAACTGATAGGCCGGATCGACACCAACAATGCCTTCAATGTCAGGGTGGTTGATTCGCCCGCCGACGGCCATAACTTTATCGGCGTAGATCTCTCCGCGCTCAATCTCGTCGCCATCAATACTGATGGTGTATTCAGACGGCTTTAAAGACAGATCGTCACTAATCACGACTTCTGGAATGACAAACCCTATTTGCTCACTCAGTGTTTTTCGGCTGCCGCGAATACTCTTTAGTAAGTTTCCTCCTTTTTTAGCGGTGGCCAGAGGAACCAGTTTAAACCCGAGCTTAAGCGCAATGACATCAATGGTCGGAATGATTCCCCAATCAATGACTTGCTCTTGCCCAGGGCTCGGTAGTGTGACTACATCACTGTCTTGCGGGTGTTGCTCTTTAGGCTGAAATACCGATTGTCGCCAACCAACAAAAATGAGTAATACAGAAAAGGTATAGAACGCGAGGTGAGGCATGTTAGGTACGCTACCGATAACAAACATGACACCACCTGCCATATACAGGTTTTGTGGCGTGGCAAGCAGTTGACGTTTAGCCGTTTCGGCCATGTCGTTGTCCGCATCATTGATGCGAGTGACAATGATAGCGGCAGAGGTGGCAAGTAGTAGGGATGGAATTTGCGCGACCAATCCGTCACCAATCGTCAATAAGGCATAGGTTTTGAAGGCTTGCTCCGCATTGAGACCATGTTCAAATATCCCAATGAGAACACCGCCTATTAAGTTGATAAACAGAATGAGCAATCCTGCGATGCGTCGCCTCTTACAAACTTACTAGCACCATCCATTGAGCCATAGAATTCAGCTTCTTCACCCACTTCTTTTCGACGTTGTTTGGCAGATTCTTGATCCAATGCTCCCGCATTAAGATCGGCATCGATGGCCATTTGCTTGCCAGGCAGAGCATCGAGAGTAAAGCGAGCAGAGACCTCAGAAATACGCTCTCCACCTTTAGTGATAACGACAAAGTTGATGATCATTAGGATGATAAACACCACGATACCTACAACATAGCTGCCACCAATGACCACTTCACCAAAAGACTGAATGACTTTCCCCGCTGCGTCTCCACCATTGTGACCTTCCAATAGTACGATTCGAGTAGATGCCACATTAAGCGTGAGTCTTAGCAGCGTAGCGATGAGTAATAGGGAGGGGAAGACAGAGAAGTCGAGAACCTTCGATACAGTACTGCTTACCAACAGTACCACAATGGCCAGCATGATATTGAACGTAAAAAACGCGTCAAGAAGCAATGGAGGTAAAGGAAGAATCACCATTGCCAAGATCATCAGTAGCACGATAGGGATCGTGAGTCGTGTGGATAATGTTCTTATTAAATCACCCATAGCCAAGGTTTTGTGGTTATCAGTGAAATAGATACTAGGATAAATTTCAATCATTTCTCAAAATTGATACTTGAAAAATTCTTGGTTATGAAAATTTTTTGGAAAAATCTGAAATGGAAATTTTGGTCTGTCGTTATGGAGAGGTGAACGGCTAACAGGATGGGGAAACCAAAATGGCTATTTCAGTACACACTAACTACGCAAGTTTAGTGACGCAGAATACGCTGCAGTCAACGAACAGTGCGTTAACCAAATCTCTAGAGCGCCTATCTACGGGGTTTCGGATCAACTCGGCATCAGATGATGCGGCAGGGCTGCAAATAGCCAACCGCCTAGAAACTCAGAGTCGAGGCATGAACGTGGCGATGAGAAACTCTCAGGATGCTATTTCGATGCTACAAACAGCGGAAGGTGCAATGGATGAGATGACCAACATTGCCTACCGTATGAATGATTTGGCGCTTCAATCCGCCAACGGTACCAATACAGCGGCCGACAGAACGGCCATCAGCGCAGAGTTCTCGGCGTTGAAATCAGAGCTGAGCAATATTGTTAACAACACCAACTTCGGTGGACAAAAGTTGTTGTCTAGCGGTGGTGGCGCTTTTGAAGCAGCTACTGGTATTCGCTTCCAGATAGCTCAACAGTTTCTGAAAAACTCAGTGCCAATATGAGTGCCAAGGTCTCCGCAGTTAATAGTGCGATTACAAGCTTGGGTACGGTCGGCACAGCTGCAACTGCAACGGCGGCTGTTTCAGCACTTAGTAGTGGAGGGTTAATTGATGCATTAGGCTCAGCGAGAGCAGAGTTTGGTTCTTATATTAATCGTTTAGAGCATACGATTACTAACCTTGGCAACATGACTGAAAACGTTTCTACGGCTAAAGGCCGCATCATGGACACCGATTTTGCGTCGGAGTCGGGCATGATGAGCAAGCAGCAAATGTTGATGCAATCGGGTGCTTCGATGCTGAGTGCATCGAAAATGGTACCTCAACTAGCAATGAGTCTATTGGGTTAAGGAGCAAGCTATGTCTATTTCAGTTCATACTAACTACGCCAGTCTAGTTACCCAAAATACGTTGCAATCCACGAACAGCGCATTGACTAAGTCTCTAGAGCGCTTGTCGACAGGTTTCAGAATCAACTCAGCTGCAGATGATGCCGCAGGTCTACAGATCGCAAATCGTCTTGAAACGCAAAGCCGAGGTATGAATGTGGCGATGCGAAACTCGCAAGATGCGATTTCAATGCTTCAGACAGCAGAAGGCGCTATGGATGAGATGACTAACATCGCATATCGCATGAATGACCTGGCCACACAGGCAGCTAACGGGACTAATACAACCGCAGACCGCACTGCCTTGAACTCTGAGTTTCAAGCACTTAAATCGGAGATGAACAATATCTTAGATAATACCAACTTTGGTGGTCAAAAGCTGCTCGCTAGCGGCTCTGGCTTTGAAGATGCTGCGATAAGCTTCCAGATTGGTGCCACGGTCGCTGAGAAGTTGTCTGTCGATGTGGCATCGGAAGTTGAGGCTCTGCACACTAAAGTGTCCGGGTTGGGGGCGTTATTGAATGCCAGTGCTGCGACAGCGATGTCAGCGTTAAATAGTGGTAGTACATCGTTGATATCAGCGTTAGGTACCGCACGTTCTGAATTTGGTGCTTATATCAATCGCCTAGACCATACCATCACCAACCTCGGTAATATGTCCGAAAACGTCTCAACGGCGAAAGGTCGAATTATGGATACCGACTTTGCCTCTGAGTCTGGAATGATGAGTAAACAGCAGATGTTAATGCAGTCTGGCGCCTCTATGTTGAGTGCGTCGAAAATGGTGCCGCAGCTTGCCATGAGCTTGCTGGGGTAAATTAAAACAGTGATCCGAAGGGTAGAGCTGTACCTTCGGTGTGACTGAGGATGGGACAATGAATGTCGATGCCGTGCAGTTAGCGACCAATTTCGCCACTTTGGATGTACAGCCATTTGAGCTGAGATATAGCCAAAAATTGTCGACGATAAGTTCGCAAACGTCGGCCATCAATCGAATCAAATCCGCACTTCAAAAATTGGATGATCAAGCTTATGAGTTCACTAAGTTTGGCGCCACCCTGATGCAAAAGGCAACCACCACAAGCAGTGATGATTATTTATCAGTGACAACCGGTTCAAGTGTCACAGACCTAGACCTCGATATTTTTGTACATAAGTTGGCTCAAAACCATCAAATGATGGTCGATGTGAGCTCAACGGATCCTTCTGATGTGATGGCGTCGGATGGCTCTTTTACCGTGACTAATACCAAGTCCGGCAACGCTCAATCGATCAATATTATGGATGCAGACAGTGATGCCAGTGGTGATGTGACCTATACCGAATTTGTTACTTACTTCAACGGCCAATTTGAAGACTCGATGCAAGCCGTTATCGTCAAATCCCAAGGAGCGATGAAGGTTCTATTTAGTGCGGTCTCTGATGGTGAGGAAAATAACTTTACTTTATCGAGTGATGCGACGAGTGATTGGGGGACAGCAGATGTCGCGGCTGCTTCTATAGTGCAGTCAGGACAAGATGCACAAATTTCCATTGGCGGAGAAACAGGGGCTTTATTCACGAACAATAGCAACACGTTTGAAGATTTGGTCTCAGGTGTTGATGTTACCTTAAAGAAAGTGAATGCATCTGGTGATACTGCAACGAGTGTTCAGGTCAGTGATGATTTCTCGGCGACGCTGGACTCGCTTCAATCGTTTGTTGATGCATATAACAGTGCGGTGAGTGAAATAACTAATTTGACTCAATCTGGAGGTGAGAGTGATGCGAGAGGGGTACTTGCTTCTGATTCAACCGTGCGCAATATCAAGAATCAACTGGCTTCAGTGATCAGAGAGGATTATGGCGGTGTTCGGCTATATGAAGTGGGCTTAGAGTTGGATAGAGATGGAAAACTGAGCTCGATAGGGACAAATTCGAAGAGGCGGCCAAAACACAAGATCTTGAAACTCTGTTTACAGGAGATGATGGGGTATTCCAGGCGTTCGATACCACACTCGAAACTTACTTAGATTTTTCAAATGGCTCTTTAAGCCGCCGCATCGATACACTGAATTCTGAAAAAAGCCGGATAAATGATGCGCTCTCTGCACTCGATGCCAGGTACGAAACTTATTACAACCGATATCTCTCCCAATTCACTCAACTCAACGCCTTGAGCAGCGAACTACAGTCTGTCTCTGGATTATTTACCGTGTAAGGAGTCACTTCATGTTATTAGGCAAACAACAGCAAGAAAACTACAGCAATGTTCAAGTGAACGCGAACGCGTCGGTGTCATCCAGTTTTGAGCTGATATGCATGCTTCATGAGCGATTAATTCAAGAGTTAGAGAGTGTGAAATACGCGATTGAAGCAAAGGACATGGAACTCAAAGCTAAGTCTTCGCAAAAGTGTATCGACATTTTGGTAGGCCTGGATGCATCCCTAGACCTTTCTAGTGGTGAGCCACTCATTCAAAACATTCATGCACTTTACGAGCACGGCATTGCCACAGTGTTTGAAGCTTCAAAAGAGATGCAGCCAGAGCTTATTGAACAGTTCATCAAGGTTGTTTCTGATCTAAAAGAAGGGTGGGAAGGTGCCATGGAGTGGCTCGATGACGCTCAAAGCTAGTCAACTACGAGGGTTAGCGAGCAAGCTTCAACAAGCGTTGGAGCAAAAAGACTTTGAGTCGATCGCCAAGTGGAACCAAGTTCTATTGCGAGTGCTACCGAGCATCGACCAACATGATGAGCGCTATCACCTGACGGTTGTTAAAGTGAAACAAATCCACCAACAATGTGTTCAGTTGGTCGATGTAGAACAAAGAGCGTTAAAACAACAAATTGAACACAATGCCAGTCTAAAAACGCGCGACAAAGCGTATGCCCAGACGCAAGTTAGGGCTAGGGAGTCATGATGCAATTACAGACTAATTCGCACGCTCAAGGAACTCTTTTTGCCTTGCTTGGCGCCATCGAGACGTCGGTCTCGGGGCATCATGATGCTTCCTTGGGAAATGCCGCATTTGCGAAGAGCAATCATTGGCAGTCAGCGAAAGAGATTGGCGGCACACAAATGACGCCGTTGGCACAATCCTTTCAAACCTTGTATAACACGCTAGAGCAGTTGTCGTACTCTTTTGATGATAGCTCAGTCACAGACGATCAATCATCGTTATTCACAACGGATACTCCAACTCAGACGGCGGGTCATGATTTAGGTAGCAGCGACACTCACTTACTAAGTGAATTGGATTCGAATACGCTTGAATCTTCGGCAAAAGAGTCCGCTTTGCATCAAGGAGTAAAGTTGCTGAGGATGTCGCCGTTGCGCTTGATCGTGCGCTTTCGGCTAGGCCAAGTGCTGCTGATGCGGGTGGCTTAGAAATGGATGACGAAGCAGGTGTGCTCACTCTAGGTAGAGTGCGTCAACAAACCTCTCGAGCTACTGCATCCAAATCCTATTTATCCGAACTTTACACATCAGAGCCTTACTTATCAGACAAGCTATATCGACTTCAGGGTGCTCAATGGTTCGCGCCTGCAAGAGATCCGCTCCCTGCGGAGATCAGTTTGTTGTCACAGTACGCGAGTTCCATGCAAAGCCATACGCCAAGCAGTCTTAAGGTCAATGAAGCAAGTTGGAAGGCCGTGGTCAGTCAACTTCAGCCAGTCCACGCTCTGCTTTCTAGCCATCAAACTCTCAACAATCTGGCGGCGCCAACCGCAGCGGAAAGCGCTACCGCGACGGTGGATGCCTTATGACGAGAGCTGCATCATTCAATCTAGCCGTTGAAAAAAGCCTCCCAATCGAGGCGCAAAGGCAAATTTATCAAGTAGTCAAGGATAAAGTTCAGCTCCAGGTTGATATGAACACTCAGATGGCACGAATACGTTTTGACCCACCAGAGCTTGGCCGCATGGAAATGGTTCTTCGAATTGAAGGCGACAAGTTGACCGTTCAAATGAGCGCGTCGGCGGCTACGACAAGAGAAGTTTTAATGGCGACTTCAGAGCGTCTTCGTCACGAGTTGGTAGCACAAAACAGTGCTCTATCTGAAGTGGAAGTGGCACTTTCACAGCAACATCACTCTGCAAACCCTGAGCAATATCGTCCCTCTTTTGCCGTTCAAGATCATGAGGACAGTTCTGGTGAAGAGTCACCTAATGTGCCCGAATACACGGCCTACATTGCGAGGGTGTAGTCATGATTAAAATAGCCGTGACGTTTCTGCTTACCCTCTCGTTATGCCTTGCTGGCTTTTTACTTTACCAAAGCAACATGATCTCAATACAGATGATCAGCGGTTGGTTTGGTTCAGAGGAGCCATTGGATGCACCTGTAGAGCAGGTTGAAGTGCAGGTGGATAACGTGCTGGTACCCATCAATCTTGGTAACCGCCAAAGTTTACTGCTGCTAGATGTGTCATTGTTCACGCCAAGTAGCAATGAGAGCTACCTGAATGAGCAGCGTAGCCGAATCAAAAATCGAATCATCAAGAAATTTAGCGTTAAAGATAGGGAGTATTTTTTTAATAAAGAATTCATCTATGTGATACAGGACGATCTCAAAGACGACCTATCAGAAGTAGCCTCTTTGCAGGTGGGCGATGTGCTCGTGACGAAGGCTGTATTTCAGTAGGTGACATGATGTTACTGCAACCTAAGTATCAGCATACCCAAACTGAAGAAGAATCAAGCATTCAAGAGCTTGAGAAGTTGGTACTGCAGAAAAACTTAAAGCTCATTAATGGGCTCTTGTACCAATACCGTTACGCCGTTGACGAAGGGACGTTTGAAGACTTACGCCAGACCGCCATGATGACCTTGGTCATTGAGCTGCGAAAGTTTGATCATGTTGCCAATGATGATTTTAGACGCGCGGTCGCAGTGAGGATCCGAGGAGAGTTGGTGGATGAACTTAGGCGGCGGGATTATATGGAGCGTGACAAGCGTCAGCTCGTCAACCGAATTAAGTTTGCCCAGCAGAAGCTCGTCCAGCAGCTTAACCGAGAGCCTACCACCGTTGAAGTTTGTCATTTTCTCGGTATCGAGGACAGTGACTTTCAAAAGGCGATGAGTTTGGTGGACGTGTTTGACGATATTGAGCTGGAGAACGTGGTCACGGCAGTACCGGAAACAGACAGACAGTTGCTGTTTGAGGAAGTCAGAGAGGTGCTAGAGACGTTGCCGGAAATGGAAAAACGAATTCTGTATCTGGTGTATGTCAAAAGTCTCAACACTAAAGAGGTGGCATTGGTACTCGATGTCAATGAAACCAAGGTGCATCGATTAAAGCATCGAGGGTTGGACATTCTGAAAAGCAGAATGAGGGAGAGTGACGCATGCAAAAGTTGATAGGCGTTGTCGTCGTACTCAGCGTCATTTTTGGTGGCTTTATTTTCCTGGGTGGTAAATTTGAGTTCATCTTTAAGTGGTCTGAAATCATTATCATTTTTGGTGCTGCCTTTGCGAGCTTACTTATGTCGACAACATCGGGCACGCTCAAGTTAATGACGCAGCAACTTGGGTTGGCTTTTCGCGCCACTCCTTACAATAAAGACTACTACCAAGAGCTGCTCTCTTTGATGTTTGAGCTTATCAATATTGCGCGGGTGCAAAACATTAAGGCGCTGGATATTCATGTGGAGAATCCGGACTCGAGTAAGATTTTTGCTAAGTACCCAGGGTGACTAAAGATACCTTGACCACCAACTTTATTATCGATTCGTTTAGGCAGGTGATCACCGGTAAGCAGTCACACCATCTACTTGAAGCGTTTTTAGAAGAAGAAATTGAACACCTTGAAGACGAATACACCAAGCCATCTGAAAAGCTGCATGCCACCGCTGAGGCAATGCCGGGGCTTGGCATCTTGGCGGCGGTGATGGGGATCATTTTAACCATGCAGGGATTAGATGGTGAGATTTCTGAAATAGGTAAAAACATTGCCGCGGCATTGGTGGGAACCTTTACTGGTGTATTTGGTTGTTATTGTGTTTTAGGGCCAATGTCGAGCAGCATCAAGGATGTTTCAGAGAGTCAGGTCGCACCTTTGCAGTGCGTGAAATCGATATTGTCTGCTTACTCTCAAGGTCAGTCGGCACACATGTGTGCTAACGCCGGTAGGAAAAATATTGAAACTCGATACAAACCATCGTTTGTTGAGCTGGAAAAAGCGGTAGAAGTATTACGTTCTCAGCCATCGTAATGCAATTGAACCGCTCACAACCTTAACCCAATCGCAGGGGGAGCCGCTATGGAGCAGCCCATTGTTTTTGCCAGAAAAGGCCGCAAAAAACGCGATCCTTTGCAACATGGTGGCTGGAAGGTCGCGATGGCCGATTTGATGATCTCTATGATGTGCTTGTTTCTGGTACTTTGGATATTACAAGTCGTCGATGTGGAAGATCAGAAAAAACTGCTCAACTACTTTGCTTATGGTAACGATCCGGTCCAGCATCATGCACGACGGCAACGGGCGGTAATTCGGTAAACCCGCTGCCGCTGCCTTCGGTCGCCACTTCTCATTACGATGCCGAGCTTCATCGCATCAACGATACATCGGTGTTGTCCGGTGAATTCAACAGTCAACAAGAACTTGAAGTGCTGGCCGAGCGGGTTAAACAGGAACTCAGCGGTATTGATGCGCTGGGCAGCGTTGCGGTTGTCATCACGCCGCAAGGCTTAAAGCTAGTGATTGCTGACTCTGAAAAAGGGCCCATGTTCTACCGCGGAGGTGCTAAAGTCACACCGTTTTATCAAGACTTGTTACTTAGCTTGGCTAGGTTATTTTCCAATATTGAGAACAAGATGATCATCACCGGTCACACTGATGCAAGCCGATTTAAAGGCGGGCGCAAAACCAATTGGGAGCTATCGAGCAACCGAGCGAACAGTGCTCGGTATTATCTCGATAAAGGAGGGCTGCAAGAGCGACACATTTTTCAGGTATCCGGAATGAGCGATACAGCGCCGATTGATCTCGACAATCCTAAGTCTGGTATCAACAGGCGTATAGAACTGTATATTTTGACGGCAGAAACCTTACGTCAGCTTAACGAAGTTTATAAAGAGTTTCCCGCATTCAGTTTTAATGAACAAAAGCCACCTCTCAATGAGCATGAGCTTGACTCTCTAATCGACAGCTCAAAGCAACAGGCGATTCGAGAAGCGACAAGGAATCAGCCAACCACGCCTTTCGAGGTAATGAAACGCTATGACTAACTTAGTGATCCCCAGTACCAACATGCGTAAGTGCCTTGCGTGGCTCATTGTTGTTGATTATCTGTTGATCGCCTTTTATGTCTATTTAGTGACCAGTTTGCTCTATTTTGATGTTTTCTTAATTGGTGTGCTGATTGCGGTCTACAACCTTCTTATGGTCACTTTTGTGGTGAAACAACCAGCGGGGTTTATTACGTTGTCCCGTGACAAACACCTTGTATTGCCGATTTGCTTTGCCGCATTCTTAGGATCAGTGATTGTCGTCTTGACGGTGTTTTGGTGAAAAAAGTTGGCTCAATTTCAAATAATTGTGCGACGTATGTTGTAAAAATACCCGTTTCGGCCTACATTGTAATCATAGTGTAATAAAAAGGAGATATTGCCTATGCATCAAGAAATGATTCAACCTACCAACCTTGGCGTTATTAGTCGCACTTGCCTTTTCTCTCTAGGTACAGTGATCGCAATTCTTGCGATGCTCTAATAACAATACTTCTTAGGGGACAGCCCAAACGCTTGGACTCAATGCCGTTTCTGTAGTCAGCAGTAACCAGTGAGCAATCATCGCAAATGGGCGTTCCTCTAGGCGAACACTCTCACAATACCCACACTTTTCGTTTCTTTTTTAAACCCCTCTAGTCGCTATACTCATATCAATTGTCTTTGTTATCTCGTAATGAGACCGATATGCCGCTGTTAGATCGAATCGCGATTACCCACCGATACACGATGTTGCCCACAGGCTTCTATCACTATGTTTTGCCGACTCCGCTCGACAACCCAAGATGGGTGAGTTGGAATCAGCCGCTAGCGGAATGTTTTGGCTTTCCCCATGACGCCAATCAGTCCTCTGAGCTTTTGAATGTTCTTTCTGGCGCCGTCTCTACGGAACAATTTAAACCGTTAGCGATGAAATACGCGGGTCATCAGTTTGGTGTTTACAACCCGGATTTAGGTGATGGACGCGGACTATTGCTCGGGGAGCTCACCTCGGGCTCTGGCAGCGTATTCGATTTGCATTTAAAAGGGGCAGGGCAAACACCTTACTCGCGCTCGGGAGATGGCCGCGCGGTATTGCGTTCAACTATTCGCGAGTATTTGTGCAGCGAGGCTATGGCAGGGTTAGACGTTCCAACCACACGTGCCCTTGGCATGATGGTCACAGATACGCCAGTGTATCGAGAAAAGGTGGAGCAAGGCGCTTTGCTGCTTCGTCTGGCCGAGACTCATATTCGTTTTGGCCATTTTGAGCACTTTTTCTATACCGAGCAGCACGACCATTTGCAGCATTTCGCGGATAAAGTGATTGAGTGGCACTTCCCTCAATGCCAGCAAGCCAAGCAGCCTTATCTTGCGATGTTCGAACGTATCATTGAATTAACCGCTGACATGATTACCCATTGGCAAACCAAAGGATTTGCCCATGGGGTGATGAACACCGATAACATGTCGATACTTGGCCAAACCTTTGATTATGGGCCGTTCGGATTTATGGACGACTATGAGCCTGGCTATATTTGCAACCACTCGGATTATCAAGGGCGTTATGCGTTCAATAATCAGCCTTCTATCGCGCTTTGGAATTTGACGGCTTTAGCGCAGGCGCTCACTCCTCTTATTCAGCGAGCAGACTTGGAGCGTGCACTTGAACAGTTTACTCCCAGACTTCAAAGCCAATATAGCGCTCATATGCGTGCGAAGTTTGGCTTAGCTGAAAAGTGTCCAGAGGATGGGGCCTTTTTTAATGATAGTTTCGCGCTTATGGAGTCGGAAGGTGTCGATTACACACGCTTTTTTCGAACCTTATCTTGCCTAGACTTCAATGATAGCGCTTCGCTCATTGATTTGTTTGTCGATCGGACCAAGGCAGAGCAATGGGTCAGTGAGTATTTGTTGCGATGTGAAAAAGAGACGTTGAACGCTGCAGAGCGCTGTGAGCGAATGCGCAAAGTAAACCCCAAGTACATTTTGCGAAATTATTTGGCTCAGCAGGCCATTGACGAAGCAGAGCAGGGAGACTTTTCATTTGTTAATACCCTCGCTGAGGTGCTAAAAGCGCCATATGACGAGCAGCCGAAGTACGACTATTTAGCAAAACTGCCACCTGAATGGGGCAAAAGAATGGCGATTAGCTGTTCTTCTTAGCGTGGCTAAACGTTCAAATTGGTCACTTCCATGTCATTTTTGTGAACTTGAGCAAAACTAAGTGGCAAAATTTATAAACGAATCAATAATAACTCCTCGCTAAAACCCTTACACTGTAGAGATCGCAGTGCAGACTTAAGGGAACATAATGCAGGCTAAGACGCACATTTTAGTTGTGGATGATGACGAGGAAATCCGTCTATTGCTTGAAGAGTATCTGACCAAAGCAGGCTTTCAAGTTTCAGGGGCGGAAGATGGCGTAGAGATGGAGCTGTTCATCAAAGCCAAGGGTTATCCGGATCTCATTTTGCTAGATGTGATGTTACCTGGTGATGATGGTTTCACGCTATGCCAGCGAGTAAGGCGCGAGTCTCAGGTGCCTATCATTATGCTGACCGCGGTATCCGATGAAACCGATCAGATCATTGGTCTTGAGATTGGTGCCGATGACTACATCGCTAAGCCGTTCAGCCCAAGACAGTTAATGGCTCGCATTAAAGCCTTGCTACGCCGCGCACATATTCATGAAGAGAAGCATGATGACACGCCACCAAGAACCATAGACTTTGGGGATTGGCATCTCGACACTATTGCTCACCGTATGACGAACAGAGTCAATGGACGTAGCCACGATCTTTCCGGTAGTGACTTTGCGTTGCTCATGCTGTTTTTGTCGCGCCCGAATGAAATTCTCGACCGAGATACCATCTCTTTTGCCACACGCGGTCGTGAAGCGTTACCTTATGAGCGAGGGATTGATGTTCAACTGAGCCGTATTCGTAACCGTCTCGGTACCAGTAAAGCGTTTCCTCATTACATTAAAACCATGCGCGGCAATGGTTACATCCTCTCTGTGCCTGTCGAATACGGTCAATAATTCATGTCTAGAACACGCTGGTTTAGGCGATTGAGCCCGAATTCTTTGGTCGCTCGAACGCTTTTGCTGACTTTACTTGCGGTTTTTTGCTCTCAGGGTGTTCTGACAGCCATTTGGTATCAGAAAACCAAGCAGGATGAACTCTCTGGTATTCGCGATACGTCAGCCAGTATGGCGACTATGTTTGCTTCTACTGTGACCTTTTTTCAAAAGTTACCGATTAAATATCGTCATATCGTGCTAGATCAAATCCGTAACATGGGAGGAACTCGCTTCTTTGTTTCTTTCAACCATGAAGAGCTGTTAGTAGAGCCCATTCCAGATACGCCGCTAAAAGAAGCGGCGATGATGTCGGTGAAAAGGGTGCTGATTGATAAGCTTCCGACCATCGAAGCGGTCAAAGTGGATTTCTCAAAAGCTGAGAATCTCAGGTTACTTAAAAATGATATCTTTCTTAATGATTTACCCAGGTCGTGGGCTCACCATACGTTGACCTTGGGGCCGCTCGATCCACCGATTTTGGTGGTACAGCTCAAGCTCAAGCAAGGGGAGTGGATTTATATCGCTGCTTTGCTGCCTTCTCCTTACATGCAGCTCGATGATCAGTTTTTCTCTAAAGACCAGTTGGTGTTTTTGGTTATTTTTACCTCACTGATGCTACTGCTGACATTTTTGCTCGTGCGAGCACAAGTGAAACCACTGAAACGTTTGGCGAAAGCGCCAATGAAATGAGCATGGACATTGATCAGTCGCCACTCAAAGAAGAAGGGGCGACGGAGCTAGTGACCGCAACGCGGGCATTCAATCGCATGCAAACTCGGATCCGAAAGTATGTCTCTGATAGAGAACATTTATTTTCTTCCATCTCTCATGACTTAAAAACGCCTATTACCCGACTGAGACTGCGTGCTGAATTACTGGACGATGACGCTAAGCGTTACAAGTTCAACCAAGATCTCGATGATCTAGAGATGATGGTTAAAGGCGCATTGCAGTGTGTACGTGATACGGATTTGCATGAGAACAATGACTTTATCGATCTCAATGAGATGATCAGAAACGTCTCGGAAACTTACAACCAAGTGCATACACAAGTGAGCTTTACGGCATTGCCAATGGAGCCGGTGGTACTTAAACCATTGGCGATAAAGCGTGTGTTAACCAACCTCATCGACAATGCAGTGAAGTACGGTAAGCATGCATTTGTCTCGATAGAAGAGAATCCGACATGGATCGTTGTCACAATTCTAGACAAAGGCAACGGCATTCCAGAATCGCAATTGGAAGCGGTTTTTGAGCCTTATACTCGTCTTGCCAACGATAAAGATGGGCACGGTTTAGGTCTTGGGATCTGCCGCAGCATCTTGCACGGCCTAGGCGGAGACCTTGTGCTGCAAAATTCTGAGCAAGGCGGTTTAGAAGTGAAGATCTATATTCCACCTAATTTGGAAGCTTAGTGATAGATTTCACAGTGTAACATCCTTGTTACTTTGGGTTAACAGTTTGTTGCAGTGAGGTTTGCTGGTTTTTTCTACACTGTGTATCGAACAGGGGCAAGAATAGCCCTTTGTCTAATCCAATACATGGAAGATAACAATGAAAATGAATAAAACCCTACTGACTCTATCCCTCGCTGCTGCCACCCTACCTTCGCTGTCTAGTGCAGGTGAAGTGGAAGTCCTTCACTGGTGGACCTCTGGTGGTGAGGCGAAATCCGTTCAAGAACTGAAAGCGATGCTAGAAGAGCAAGGTCACTCTTGGAAAGACTTTGCTGTTGCAGGCGGTGGCGGTGAAAGTGCGATGACGGTACTAAAAACGCGCGCTGTGTCTGGCAACCCACCTTCAGCGGCACAAATCAAAGGTCATGATATTCAGGAGTGGGGCGGCTTGGGCTTCCTAACGAACCTTGATAGCGTGGCACAATCTGGCGGTTGGGATCAAAGTGTTCCTAGCATGGTGACTGACATCATGAAATTCAATGGTGAGTACGTGGCAGTGCCTGTCAACGTCCACCGTGTGAACTGGCTTTGGGCTAACCCAGAAGTTCTGCAAAAAGCGGGTGTTGAAGTACCGAAAACGCTGGATGACTTCTTTGCAGCAGCAGAGAAAATCAAAGCTGCAGGCTTTATCCCTCTTGCACACGGCGGTCAGCATGGCAAGACGCGACGGTATTTGAAGCGGTTGCTCTAGATGTACTAGGTTCAGATGACTATCGTAAAGCGTTCGTTGACCTAGATATGGACACGCTATCAGGTGACAAAATGGTAGAAGTGTTCACCAAGTTCCAAAAAGTGCATGACTACATCGATGCGAACTCTCCAGGTCGTGACTGGAACGTTGCAACCTCGATGGTTATCAATGGTGAAGCGGCGATGCAGATCATGGGTGACTGGGCGAAAGGTGAATTCACTGCTGCAGGTAAGGTACCGGGCAAAGACTATATCTGTGCTCCAGCGCCAGGTACAGATGGCCAGTTCACGCACAACGTAGATAGTTTCGCGTTCTTTGAAATCAAAGATGAAAGCAACGTAGCGGCTCAGAAAGCGCTAGCAGCAACTATCTTGGATAAGAAGTTCCAAGAAGTGTTCAACCTTAACAAGGGTTCCATCCCAGTTCGTACCGATATGGACATGAGCGCCTTTGACCAATGTGCTCTGGACTCAATGGCGAGCTTTAAAGCAACCGCGAAAACCGGTGATCTTGTACCGAGTATGGCACACGGTATGTCGACAACCAGTTACGCTCAAGGTGCTATCTACGACGTAGTCACAAACTTCTTTAACGATCCAAAAGCGGATCCAAAAGAAGCGGCACAAAAGCTAGCGAAAGCAGTTAAAGCGGCTATATAGTCACTTCCTCCTAAACTAAGCGTTAAAGCTGACTCTCTCCCTTGAATTGGGGAGAGAGCGGTGCCTTGCACCCTTAGCGCTTGCTCAATTCCGAAAGCAGTTATCAGTAAGGAAAAGTTATGGAGCAGGCTTTGAATGCACAAGACTCAAATAAGCAGTCCGCGCCAAAACTCAGCTTGGTAGATCGCCTTCAACATTGGCTACCAAAAATAGTCATGGCACCCACCATGCTAGTTACCGTAGTGTGTATTTACGGGTTCATCTTTTGGACCGCGGCAATCTCATTAACTAACTCGCGTTTTCTCCCTTCGTTCAACTTTGTTGGCTTTGCTCAGTATGAGAAGCTGATGGACAACGACCGTTGGATCACTTCCATCACCAATCTCGGTATCTTTGGCGTGCTGTTCATGCTGATAGCGATTGTCCTTGGTGTTGGACTCGCCATATTGCTTGACCAAAATATCCGTCAAGAAGGCGCAATTCGTACTATCTACCTCTACCCGATGGCACTCTCTTTCATTGTCACAGGTACAGCGTGGAAATGGATCTTAAACCCAGGTCTCGGCATCGAAAAACTCATGCATGACTGGGGATTTGAAAACTTTAAGTTTGATTGGCTGGTTAACTCCGATATGGCGGTTTACACCCTTGTTATCGCTGCGGTTTGGCAGTCATCTGGCTTTGTGATGGCGATGTTTCTAGCCGGGCTTCGCGGGATTGATTCGTCGATTATTAAAGCGGCGCAAATCGATGGTGCGAACTTACCAACCATCTATTGGAAAATTATTCTGCCTTGTCTGCGCCCGGTGTTCTTTAGCGCAGTCATCATCACTTCTCACATCGCGATTAAGAGTTTCGACTTGGTGACAGCGATGACCGCAGGCGGTCCTGGGTACTCCTCTGACTTACCAGCGCTCTTCATGTACGCACACTCATTTACCCGTGGTCAGGTTGGTCTCGGCGCTGCTAGTGCCATGATGATGCTCGCAGGGATATTGGCGATTTTGGTTCCGTACTTGTACTCAGAACTTAGGGAGAAGAAATCATGAATACGTCGATGAATCTCTCAAGACTTTTTATCTACTCGGCGTTGACCTTCTTCTGCTTGGTATACCTAATGCCACTGTTTGTCATGGTCATCACCTCATTTAAGACGCTGCCTGACATTAAAGCGGGTAACCTGATGTCGCTACCAACAGAGTGGGTATTTGATGCATGGAGCAAAGCATGGAATAGCGCGTGTACTGGCGTGAAATGTGAAGGGGTGAAGAGCTATTTCTGGAACTCATTCCAAATGGTCATTCCGGCAGTAGCCATTTCTACCTTGTTGGGCGCGTTCAACGGTTACGTGATCACTAAGTGGAAGTTCCGAGGCTCAGATCTGTTTTTCAGCTTGCTACTGTTCGGATGCTTCATTCCATTCCAAGTCATCTTACTACCAATGGCAGCGCTACTTGGCAAACTAGGTTTGGCAAACACAACGGCGGGTTTAGTCGCGGTACACGTTATCTATGGTATGGCGTTTACGACACTGTTCTTCCGTAACTTCTATATTGCAGTGCCAGATGAGCTCGTCAAAGCAGCCAAACTCGATGGTGCAGGCTTCTTCACCATCTTCTTTAAAATCCTGCTGCCACTCTCCACACCTATCATCATGGTGACAGTAATTTGGCAGTTCACCTCAATTTGGAATGACTTCTTATTCGGGGTCGTCTATTCAGGCTCAGAGACGCAACCAATAACGGTCGCGCTCAACAACTTGGTCAACACGAGTACTGGTGTTAAAGAGTACAACGTTGACATGGCGGCGGCGATCATCGCTGCATTGCCAACGCTGGTGGTCTATGTACTGGCAGGGAAGTATTTTGTTCGCGGTCTCACTGCGGGTTCAGTAAAAGGATAATCAACATGGCAACTTTAGAACTTAAACAGATCCGCAAAACCTATCGCAATGCGGACAACGAAACCCTTAAAGGTATCGACATCAGTATCGACTCTGGTGAGTTCCTTATTCTTGTAGGACCATCCGGCTGCGGTAAATCAACCTTGATGAACACCATCGCGGGTCTTGAGGATATCAGTGCAGGTGAGATTGTGATTGATGGTCGCGATGTGGCTCAAGTGCAGCCGAAAGATCGCGATATTGCCATGGTGTTTCAATCTTACGCCCTTTACCCAAATATGACGGTGCGTGGCAATATCGCCTTTGGGTTAAAGATCCGCAAGATGCCTCAGGAGCAAATCGATGCGGAAGTAAACCGCGTTGCTGAGATGCTTCAAATCGACCACCTTCTCGATCGCAAACCATCACAGCTTTCGGGTGGTCAGAGACAAAGGGTGGCGATGGGCCGAGCTCTCGCACGCCGTCCTAAGCTTTACTTGTTTGATGAGCCATTATCTAACCTGGATGCGAAGTTGCGTGTTGAGATGCGCCACCAGATAAAGCGCCTTCATCAGCAGCTCAATACCACGATTGTGTATGTAACGCATGACCAAATCGAGGCGATGACCCTCGCGGATCGCATCGCAGTTATGAAGGATGGTGAGTTGCAGCAATTGGGTACACCAAAAGAGATCTATAACGAGCCAAACAACATGTTTGTTGCGGGCTTTATGGGTTCTCCTTCGATGAACTTCATCAAAACACGCGTTGATCTGGACGAGAACGATAAGCCGATTATTCGCGTGGTCTCTGGCGACAATCAGCAGCACGTCGTTGCACTGCCTGATTCATTACGTCCACAAGACGGCAATGAGATTGTGATTGGTCTGCGTCCTGAGCACATTACGGAAAAGCTCGAAGAAGAGACGGCTGTTGCGACCCAAGTGAACCTCAAGCTGGAAGTGTTGGAACCCACGGGGCCTGATGTCATCGCTATGGTTAAGGTGAATGAGCAGGAAGTAGCCTGCCGCTTATCACCCGAGTTTGATGCCAATGTTGGGCAGGTAGCGCCACTTTATTTTGATATGTCTAAGGCCGTGTTTTTTGATGCGGGGACAGAGGATCGTTTAATTGTTTAGAAATACCTAGTTAATTTTTATACTCAAAGCAGACCGAGGAAGATGTACGAGATTCTCCTCGGTTTGATCATCCATAATGGGTACATTAGGGCCAAGTCTCAAAGATGAAACAGTCCTTCTCTACGCGCTAATTCCTCGCAAACTATAATCCCTACACACATTGTTGTTTCGTAAAGACCAAATGTGGGAGGATTTATGAAACTGTCCAACCTAGCAATAACTATTGCCATAGCCTCACTGAGTGCACCTCTCCATGCAGGTGTAAAGCAAGGTCATAACTTTGCTAATCAATATATCGTTGTGTTCAACAGTGGAATCTCAGAGTCCAAACGAAGTGAAGTCGCAAATTTTGTTCTACAGAATAAAGGTCAGGTCACTCAACACTACCGTCATGCGCTAAAAGGGATGTCAGTAAACTTACCCCCTCAAGCGAAAGCGCAATTATCACGTTTTTCTGAAGTTGCATACGTAGAGCAAGACAGATTGATGGTGGCACTGCCACGAGGTGGTAAGCCCAATCGGGGAGGGGATGACACCAGCCCACCTCAAGCCCAGCAAACCCCTTGGGGAATTGATCGAGTCGGTGGACCGAGTGAAAATGGTCCGTTTGCGACAGCGTGGGTGATCGACACTGGGATAGATAGCCGTCATGCCGATTTAAACGTTGATACAGAGCGAGGTGCTAACTTCGCTCGCGGAAAAAACACCACTGAAGATGGAAATGGGCATGGGACTCATGTAGCGGGCACGATAGCAGCATATGACAATGAGATTGACGTTGTTGGAGTGGCTCCAGGCGCCAAAGTAGTGCCCGTTCGCGTCCTCGACAATAATGGTAGCGGCAGTATGTCTGGAGTGATTGCGGGAGTCGACCATGTTGCTGCCAATGCAGGCTCAGAGGACTGCGCTAATATGAGCTTAGGTGGTGCCGGTTATTCGCGGGCTTTGGATGAAGCGTTGATTAATGCTGTGAATATGACCGGTGTAACATTTGCTATTGCTGCTGGTAACAGCGGTGCCGATATTATTGGCTACACCCCGGCAGTGACCCAATATCCAGGGGTGTATACAATATCAGCGTTTGCAGATGGTAATAACGTTGCGAGCTTCTCTAATTTCTCAAATAATCATGTTTATACTCGCTCAGACGGCGCTTCTGTTGCCTCTACGATGGAATTCGCAATGCCAGGCGTGAACGTTCTGTCTACGCAGGCTGGAGGTGGTGTTGTTGCTTACAATGGAACATCCATGGCCGCGCCGCACTTTTGTGGTGTAGTCCTCGCGGTCGGCATCGATAACATCACGATTAATGGCGATATAACAGATCCAAGAGACAGCTATCCTGATCCTGTCGCCAGTCAGTAATAGGCGGAAATCCACCCATTTTAGCTTAGGCCTTGTATGGTTTCTCACTCATCAAGGCCTAATTACTCAGTGGTTATATTTTCCTTCAGTCTTTATTTTATTAAAAATCAATCAATTAACATATTCTTTCATCTTGGCACCCTTATTGCTCCTTTAAAGCCCATCAGTACCCATAGACGGGACTGCATCAATCCAAAGGAGAATAATAATGTTAAAGCCTCTATCCCTACTGTCTGCCTCTGCTCTTGCACTCGTTAGCTTCAACGCTGCAGCGAACTGTGACCCGGGTGAAATTGTCATCAAGTTCAGTCACGTAACTAATACGGACAAGCACCCGAAAGGTATCGCGGCGTCATTGCTTGAAGAGCGTGTGAATACTGAGATGAACGGTAAAGCGTGTATGCAGGTATTCCCTAACTCGACACTGTACGATGACAACAAAGTTCTCGAAGCCCTTTTGAACGGCGATGTTCAACTTGCCGCTCCTTCACTTTCTAAATTCGAGAAGTTTACTAAGAAATACCGCATCTTTGATTTGCCATTCTTGTTTGAAAACGTAGAAGCCGTAGACCGCTTTCAAAACTCAGAGTCGGGTGAGAAGCTGAAAAATGCGATGAAGCGTCGTGGCCTGCAAGGTCTTGCGTTTTGGCACAATGGCATGAAGCAGATGTCGGCAAACAAACCGCTTTTAGTGCCTGGTGATGCGAAAGATCTGAAGTTCCGTGTACAAGCTTCAGATGTACTGGTTGCGCAGTTTGAGCAGCTCGGTGCTAACCCTCAGAAAATGTCGTTTAAAGAAGTCTATGGTGGTCTGCAAACTAAGGTTATCGATGGTCAGGAGAATACTTGGTCAAACATCTACGGTAAGAAATTCTTCGAAGTACAGGACGGCGTTACTGAAACCAACCACGGCATTCTTGACTATTTGGTCGTGACTTCTCGCGAGTTCTGGGACGCATGCCAGAAGATACGCGTGACCAGTTTGCACAAATTCTAAAAGAAGTCACTGACACCCGTAATGCTGAGTCAACCAAGGTAAACCTAGCTAACAAGAACAACATTGTTGAGTCGGGCGGTGTGGTGCGTACTCTGACGCCAGAGCAACGTCAGCAGTGGGTAGAAGCACTTCAACCGGTATGGCAGAAGTTTGAGAAAGACATCGGCTCTGATCTCATCGAAGCGGCGCTTGCGTCCAACCAACAATAACCATTAAGTCGTACATGCCTCACCGGATGTGAGGCCATCTCCCTGTCCCAATTATTACAAAAGCGATGTATCACATGGAACAGTCTCTTATTTCTCGTATTGGTAGAGTCACCGATGCCTTTGAAGAAACGTTGATTGCGTTCTTTCTTGGAGCGATGACGCTGTTGACCTTTGCCAATGTTATTTCTCGTTATGTGTTTAACGACAACATTTTGTGGGCACTTGAACTGACCGTCTTTATGTTCGCCTGGATGGTGTTGGTGGGCGCGTCTTATGGTGTGAAGAAACACTTTCACATCGGTGTGGATGTGGTGATCAACATGGTGTCGGAAAAGCACCGTAAGCTGTTTGCCATCTTGTCTGTTTTAGCTTGTCTAACATTCTCTGTCCTACTTCTCATCGGTTCATGGAACTACTGGTATCCGTTTGTCACCGAGAGAGCTTGGTATGAGACCGATGATATTCCAATGCCTGAAATGCTGCAGTTTTTATCAGATTGGCTCAATGAGGGTGAGCGCTATGAAAAAATGCCGCGATTTATCCCTTATATGGCACTGCCTATTGGTATGGCATTGCTGACTTTTCGATTTGCTCAGGCGGCCTATCAAATCTTCAGCGGAAAACTCGATCGCCTAATCGCAGGTCATGAAGCGGAAGAGGATTTAGAAGCACTAAAAGCTGAGATGCAGGATAACGCGTTTGATAACGTTAAGGACAAGGATAAATAAGCATGGATATTCTATTACTCTTTTTGATGGTGATAGGCTTTATGCTTATCGGAGTGCCGATCGCGGTATCACTTGGCCTATCTAGTATTCTATTTTTGTTAATGCATTCAGACGCTTCACTAGCGTCGGTGGCACAAACCCTGTTCAATGCATTTGCCGGTCACTACACACTACTGGCGATTCCATTCTTTATTTTGGCATCAAGCTTTATGTCCACGGGCGGTGTGGCGAAGCGAATTATCCGGTTTGCGATTGCTATGGTGGGTTGGTTCCGCGGTGGTCTTGCAATGGCATCGGTGGTGGCTTGTATGATGTTTGCTGCTTTGTCTGGCTCGTCACCTGCAACGGTAGTCGCCATCGGTAGTATCGTTATCGCAGGTATGATCAAAAACGGTTACACCAAGGAGTTTGCTGCAGGGGTTATCTGTAACGCGGGTACCTTAGGTATTCTTATTCCTCCATCCATTGTTATGGTGGTCTATGCGGCGGCAACCGATGTGTCAGTGGGCCGTATGTTCCTTGGTGGTGTCATTCCAGGGCTGCTTGCTGGTCTCATGTTGATGATCGCTATCTACATCGCCGCAAAAGTGAAAGGGCTTCCTAAGCAGCCATTTGTGGGTTGGAAAGAGGTGTTTGACTCAGCCCGTGAAGCGAGCTGGGGTTTGCTGCTTGTGGTCATCATACTTGGCGGTATTTACGGTGGGGTATTCACCCCAACGGAAGCGGCAGCTGTAGCTGCAGTCTACTCATTCTTGATTGCCAATTTTATCTACAAAGATATGGGGCCGTTTGCGGATAAAGAAAATACTAAGCCGGTGCTTATTAAAGTGTTTGAGACCTTTGTGCACAAAGACACTAAGCATACGCTCTTTGAAGCGGGCAAACTCACCATTATGCTGCTGTTTATCATCGCTAATGCGCTGATTCTTAAGCACGTGCTGACTGAAGAACGTATCCCACAGATGATCACAGAATCCATGTTATCTGCGGGTTTAGGACCTATTACCTTCTTGATTGTAGTGAACGTACTTCTGCTTATTGGTGGTCAGTTTATGGAACCATCAGGCTTATTGATTATTGTGGCACCCTTGGTGTTCCCTATTGCTATAGCGCTTGGCATCGACCCTATTCATCTAGGGATTATGATGGTAGTGAATATGGAAATAGGCATGATAACGCCGCCAGTCGGGCTTAACTTGTTTGTGACGGCGGGCGTGGCGAAGATGTCGATGATGGGCGTAGTGAAAGCCGCACTGCCGTGGGTGGCAGTGATGTTCTTGTTCCTGATCATCGTGACTTACGTGCCTTGGGTATCAACTTGGCTACCAACGACCTTGATGGGGCCGGAAATCATCACCAAGTAACTTGGCGCAAAAAAGCAAAAGGAGGTCGTTAGACCTCCTCATCAATATGCTTACCGTAATTCTCGCGTGGATCGGATTGAAAACGTCTTTCATACAGAACACGTTTTGACTTTACCTTGCGTCTTTCCCCAGCAGCGACACGTTGTTCAACGTAAAAAATGCCATCTATCTCAACTGTGTCAGAAATGAAGGGCACTTTGGTTTTTTCCCCCATAACGACTCCTTATTAATGATCTTGTATGCAACTCCTTGGCTACACTTTCAAGTATAGGAGAGATGCGTCACAGTTCTACCTTATTTTAGCTGTCGCTTTTGTAGGATTCCTTAATGAGCTGATATTTCTGCATTTTATCGTACAAGGTTTTTCTCGGGACATTGAGCTTTTGCATGGTTTGCTTGATGCTGCCATGGGTATCGATTAGAGCTTGCTCAATGACACTTTTTTCAAACAATCCCACCTGCTCAGCGAGGCTTTGGTCACTTTCTTGGTCATCATTTTGGGCATTGCCAGCTTGAATTTTGCCAAGTAGGACAAAACGCTCGGCGCAGTTTCTCAGCTCTCTGACATTCCCAGGCCAATCATGGCTGATTAATTGGCTGAGTTCACCTGCGGAGAGGGCGTTGGCGGTTTTGCCATAACGCGAGGCGGCGACCAGTTGAAAATGGTGGAAAAGCGCCGCGATATCCTCTTTTCGGTCACGAAGCGGCGGAAGATCAAGTGTGACGATATTAAGGCGGTAATAGAGATCTTGGCGAAAGTCGCCCGCCAACGAGGCCAGGTTGAGATCCGCCTTGGTTGCGGCAATAACGCGAATATTAAGCGGAATAAGGGTATTGGAGCCCACTCGCTCGATTGCTCGCTCTTGTAATACACGTAGCAAGCGGATTTGTGCCTGCATTGGCATTGATTCAATTTCATCAAGAAACAGCGTACCGCCATGGGCATGTTCAAACTTACCAATCCGAGTGCTTTCAGCGCCAGTAAACGCGCCTTTCTCGTGACCATACAGTTCGCTTTCAATCAGGTTTTCTGGCACAGCACCACAGTTGACCGCGACAAAGTTCGCTTCTCGCCGGCTGCTCTGTTCGTGTAGCGAACGGGCGACCAGCTCCTTGCCTGTTCCTGTCTCGCCAAACAGTAGAATATCTGCGTCAGTATCGGCAATCATACTTATAGTCTCGCGCAGATTTTGAATGACTGAGGTATCCCCAATGATCCTTGGTCCTAAGGTTTGGCTGGCCTTTAGAGAGCGTTTAAGCTGCTCGTTTTCCAAAGTCAGGTGGCGCTTTTCAATTGCCCGCAGGGTAATCTCAATCAGGCGCTCAGCAGAAAACGGCTTTTCAATGAAGTCGTAAGCGCCATCTTGAATTGCTTGAACCGCCATGGAAATATCGCCATGCCCGGTAATCAGAATCACTGGAATACCAACGTAATGATGACTGATGGTGTTGAGTAGGTCTAAACCGGATAAACCAGGTAAGCGAATATCGGAAATAATCGCAAGTGGCGTCTCTTGCTTGAGAGCGAGTAGGGCATCCTCAACACTGGCAAAACATGTCGCGTCGATGTCGGCAAGCTCGAAGCTTTGTTCCAAGGCGATGCGAATGTCAGATTCATCATCGATTAAAAACACTTGGCTCATAGAGGCTTCCTTGTGGGTGATTTGGCTGATTGTGAAAAAGGTAGTTCGACACTAAAGCGCGCACCACCAAGAGCGGATTCGCTCACATGGATGTGTCCATCTAGATTGTGAATAATTTGCTGTGAGATCGAAAGGCCAAGCCCTAAGCCGTTTTCTTTGGTGGTGTAGAAAGGCTCAAACAGCGTTGGCGAGGTGTAATCGGCTAGCCCTGGGCCAGAATCGTCCACATGAATCATGACTGCCGAATCAGTGGAGTCTAGGGTCAAACTTAACTGCTTTTCGTGGCTGGTTTCCATGGCTTGCATGGCGTTGGTCATGAGGTTAATCAGCACTTGTTCTAGCTGAATTGGGTTGATGATGACTAATATCTCTTGCTGATCGATAAGACAATCCAGCTTGACCTGATGACTCTTAAGCTGTGGCTGAATAAGCTCAATAGTCGAAAACACCACGGGTGCCAACTTCACTTCACTAAGCTCGTTGGCATCACTGCGTCTTGCAAAGGATTTGAGCTGTTGACTGATCTTTGCCATTCGCTCGGTAAGGGCAACAATACGGCTAAGGTTATTTTTGGCTCGGTCGACTTTGTGTTTGTCGATGAAGCGCTGACCATTTTCAGCAAAGCTGCGGATAGCGGCGAGTGGATTGTTAAGCTCATGGCTAATGCTGGCTGACATCTGCCCCAATACCGCCAGTTTGGCCGCCTGAATTAATTCATCTTGAGCTTGCCGAAGCGCTTTTTCGGTTTTGACACGCTCATCAATTTCTACATGTAACTTCGCTGTTCTTTCCATCACTTGAAACTCAAGTTTTTGCTTCGCTTCTGCTTGCAGTTGTTCGATTTGCCTGTGTCGATAGCGGCGATTTTCGGCAAGGGCGACCAACAAGTAGAGTGAAACAAACACCAAAGCCAGCACGCTGATAAAACCGAACAGATCGACATAGAGTGCAGATAGTGGCGTTAGAACGCGCAGTATTAGATTAGGAATGCCAGACTCACGCTGAGTGGCTAAATAGTGCTTAGTAAAGAGATTCCCTTTAGGATTGGTGAGCAAAGTAGTGCTTGCCAACAGGTCGCCTTGAAAGCCGAGGCTTTTGATATGGGTTCGCAGATATTGCCTAGAGTCACGCACGGAAGTGAGGGTGTTTGAGTCAATATCCGTCAAGCTGTTAAACAGCCAATCAGAGTCACTGGACATAAACACGATGTTGTTGCTATCGGTGGCGACGTAAATACTGGTGTCGCTCTGCCAACTTCGCTCGATAGAAGAGAGGTCCATTTTCACCACGACTACGCGATGTGGTCTGCGGCATACGTCACGGGAAATGAGTAGTAGTATCCTCTTTGTCCTGAGGTCGAGCCAAGTGCAAAATAGGCGCTTTGTTTGCCTTCAATCGCATGTTGAAAATAAGGGCGAAACGCAAAGTTCTTACCGACAAAGGAGTGGGGAAGATTCCAGTTGCTAGAAGCGATAGTGTTGCCATAGCGGTCTAGCAGGTAGGTGTCAGAGGCGAGGATGATCTTGTTCGCTTGCTGTAAATAGCGGTTGGTGACTTCAATTTGAGCCGAGTTATTGGGTGATTGCAATGCATCGACTAACTCTTTGTCTTGAGATAACAGCTGGGGGATATGACGGTATTTGTCGAGCTTACTATCTATGGTCTCAACGAAACGATTGAGCCAGTTTTGATGCTGTAATTGCATGGTCTCTAGGCTGTGATGCCAGTACCAATGCCCCGCTGCTGTGGAGATAAAAACAAACAGCGCTACAAAGCTCACTAAAATTCGTTTCAATCGCATGAATCCACCTCTACAGCCTAACATCTATAGGTTAACGAATATGACTAACTTGTGGCGAAAAAGTTATGAGTTCTGAGAGGTGGGAAAGCTGCAAAACAGGAGCAAGATCTCTTTTTTGGTCTTTCACTAAAAAAAGGCCTTCAATCTCTTGAAAAAGACGATATTGTCCCCATTTCATTGTGGACTTGGGAGAAAACAGCAATGATTTCCCAATTCTTTGAGTAATTAGCGACAAAAGCGTCGATTGACCCGAGTTCGACTCGACAGGGTAGGTGGAGATCGCTAGAATGTCGCGTCTGAAATTTTGTCCTGAGACTAATCAGAGATGCCTTTAAGTTGATTCGTTCAACATGATGAAGACGTCACTCATTAGTCCGATAACCACAGTTAAGCGCTGTATCAAGTGCTGCTGACTGGCTATCGATGCTCATTTTAAAGAAGTACCTTTGGGTACTAACAAGGATGAAGCGGAAATATCCTAGTGATATTGACGCTCATACGCTCAGCCAACACTGAGCCAAACTGAGGTTTATACAATGCAAGTTACTGTTGAAACTCTAGAGGGCCTAGAGCGCCGTCTAAACATTACTGTTCCTGCTGCTAACATCGAAGACGCAGTGACAGCTGAACTACGCAACATCGCGAAAAACCGTCGTTTCGATGGTTTCCGTAAAGGCAAAGTGCCAATGAAGATGGTTGCTAAAATGTACGGCCAAGCAGTACGTCAAGACGTGATGGGTGAAGTTATGCAACGTCACTTCATCGAAGCAATCGTTTCTGAAAAAATCAATCCAGCAGGCGCACCAACTTTCGCTCCTGTTGAGAACGAAGCTGGTAAAGATCTAGTATTCACTGCAACTTTCGAAGTGTACCCAGAAGTAGAACTTAAGGGTCTAGAGAACGTTGTTGTTGAAAAACCAACGACTGAAGTACAAGACGCAGACGTTGAAGAGATGATCGAAACTCTACGTAAGCAACAAGCATCTTGGACTGACGTCGAAGAAGCTGCTGAAGACGGCAAGCGTGTAACTATCGACTTCACTGGTTCTATCGACGGTGAAGAGTTCGAAGGCGGTAAAGCTGAGAACTTCCCACTAGAAATGGGCGCTGGTCGCATGATCCCTGGCTTCGAAGACGGTATCCAAGGTAAGACTGCGGGTATGGAATTTGAAATCGACGTAAACTTCCCAGAAGATTACCACGCTGAGAACCTAAAAGGTAAAGCAGCTAAGTTCCTAATCAAAGTGAACAAAGTTGAAGCTCAAGAACTACCAGAAATCAACGACGAGTTCGTTGCTAAGTTCGGTGTAGCTGAAGGCGGCGTTGACGCTCTTAAAGCTGAAGTTCGTAAGAACATGGAGCGTGAGCTTAAGCAAGCAATCAAGAACCGCATCAAAGAGCAAGCTCTTGACGGTCTAGTTAAAGAGAACGACATCGACGTTCCTGCTGCGCTAATCGATCAAGAAATCGGTGCTCTACGTCAGCAAGCTGCACAACGCTTCGGCGGCAACCCAGAAGCTGCTGCACAGCTTCCACGTGAGCTATTTGAAGAGCAAGCTAAGCGTCGCGTAGTTGTAGGTCTTCTTCTAGGTGAAGTGATCAAGTCTGAAGAGCTAGAAGCTAGCGATGAGAAAGTGAAAGAGCTTATCTCTGAAATGGCAACTGCATACGAAGATCCATCAGAAGTTATCGCTTACTACGAGCAAAACGAGCAAATGATGAACAACATGCGCAACGTTGCACTAGAAGAGCAAGCGATCGACGCGATCCTAGCTAAAGCACAGGTTTCTGACAAAGAAGTTAGCTTCAACGAGCTAATGAACCAACAGCCTGCAGCTTAATAAGCAATATCTTGTATAGAAGGTTGACTTAGAGTCGACTTCTCTGCTAACAATGGTCCGTATGATGTTTATCATCCGGGCCATTTATTTTAGGGACATAAGAATATGAGCTACCAAGAAAAAAATGCAATGTCGCCAATTATGAACGCGCTAGTACCTATGGTGGTTGAACAAACTTCCCGTGGTGAACGCTCTTACGATATTTATTCGCGACTACTAAAAGAACGAATCATTTTCTTGACTGGTCAAGTGGAAGACAACATGGCGAATCTTATCGTCGCCCAGATGCTTTTCCTAGAATCAGAAAATCCTGACAAAGATATTTTCCTTTACATCAACTCACCAGGCGGCAGTGTAACGGCAGGTATGTCTATCTACGACACCATGCAGTTCATCAAGCCTAACGTCAGCACACTGTGTACTGGTCAAGCATGCTCAATGGGTGCTTTCCTGCTTGCTGGTGGTGCTCCGGGTAAACGTTTTGCGCTACCAAACTCTCGCGTGATGATTCACCAACCACTTGGTGGTTTCCAAGGTCAGGCATCAGACATTCAAATCCACGCACAAGAGATCCTGACAATCAAAGAGAAGCTAAACAAGCTTCTTGCTGAGCACTCAGGCCAACCACTCGAAGTTGTTGAAAAAGATACTGACCGTGACAACTTCATGTCAGCGGCTCAAGCGGCTGAATACGGTATTATCGACGAAGTTTTAACCCATCGCGGTTAACCCGTCATCGTTTGAGTGAAATAAGACTGGATTGCAGCCCTTGAAAAATGAATTCTCGGGCGCAATATAGTCTAAATTGATATACACTCAAAACATAGAAAGTAAAGGCTAAGAGGTTAGCGAATGACAGATAAAAGCAAAGAGGGCGGTAGTGGTAAGCTATTGTACTGCTCTTTCTGTGGCAAAAGTCAGCACGAAGTTCGCAAGCTAATCGCAGGTCCGTCTGTTTACATTTGCGACGAATGCGTTGATTTATGCAACGACATTATCCGCGAAGAGATCAAAGATGTGCTGCCGAAGAAGGAATCTGAAGCGTTACCAACGCCAAGAGACATTCGCGCGCACCTAGACGATTACGTAATCGGCCAAGACTATGCGAAGAAAGTTCTCTCGGTTGCCGTATATAACCACTACAAGCGTTTACGCAATGGTGATACGACGGCAGACGGTGTTGAACTCGGTAAGAGTAACATCCTTCTTATCGGTCCAACAGGTAGTGGTAAAACGCTACTAGCTGAGACGCTTGCTCGTTTCCTTGATGTTCCATTCACTATGGCCGACGCAACAACACTAACCGAAGCGGGTTATGTTGGTGAAGACGTAGAAAACATCATTCAGAAACTACTGCAAAAGTGCGACTACGACGTAGCAAAAGCAGAGCGTGGCATTGTCTATATCGATGAAATCGATAAGATCTCACGCAAGGCTGAAAACCCTTCTATTACACGTGATGTGTCTGGTGAAGGTGTTCAACAAGCACTACTTAAACTGGTTGAAGGTACTATCGCTTCTGTTCCGCCTCAAGGTGGTCGTAAGCATCCACAGCAAGAGTTCTTGCAAGTGGACACGTCTAAAATCCTATTTATCTGTGGCGGTGCATTTGCCGGCCTAGATAAAGTGATTGACCAACGTGTAGCGACAGGTACAGGCATTGGTTTTGGCGCGGAAGTTCGCTCTAAAGACGAGACTAAAACCGTTGGTGAGCTATTTACTCAAGTAGAACCAGAAGATTTGGTTAAATACGGCCTTATCCCTGAGTTCATTGGACGTCTACCGGTCACAACGACCCTGACTGAACTTGATGAAGATGCGCTTATCCAAATCCTAAACGAGCCGAAGAACGCCCTGACTAAACAGTATGGCGCATTGTTCGAGCTTGAAGGTGTTGAGCTCGAGTTCCGCGAAGATGCACTGCGTGCGATTGCTGCTAAAGCAATGGAGCGTAAAACAGGTGCTCGTGGTCTACGTTCAATCCTTGAAGGTGTGCTTCTCGAGACCATGTATGAGCTTCCATCGGCAACCGATGTAAGCAAAGTGGTTATCGATGAAAGCGTGATAAATGGTGAGTCAGAACCGCTACTTATCTACACCAACAACGACAATCAAGTGGCAAGCGCAGAGTAATTTGCCAAGTTCACTCAAAAAGGAGGTATTGATTACCTCCTTTTTTTATTTCTTTATTGAATCCAACGAATACGCCCCCATATACTGAAAATAATACTAAGCGGAAGAGAGAATAATATGAACTTGGAACGTTCCGAGCGTATAGAAATCCCGGTATTGCCTCTGCGCGACGTTGTGGTTTACCCACACATGGTGATTCCTTTGTTTGTTGGCCGCGAAAAGTCGATCAGCTGTCTAGAAGCTGCGATGGACAATGACAAGCAAGTACTCCTAGTGGCTCAAAAAGAAGCAGATACTGAAGAGCCCAAAATCGACGACCTGTACACCACAGGTACGGTTGCGACCATTCTACAGCTACTCAAACTTCCTGATGGTACAGTGAAGGTACTCGTCGAAGGTCAGCAACGAGCAAAAATCAGCAGTTACCGTGACGAAGACTTTTTCGTAGCGGATGCAGAATTCCTAATTACTCCAGAACTTGAAGAGCGTGAAGAAGAAGTTATTGTGCGTAGTGCCATTGACCAATTCGAAGGCTTTATCAAGCTGAATAAAAAAATTCCACCAGAAGTACTCACCTCTCTGGGCGGAATTGATGAAGCGGCGCGTCTTGCCGACACCATCGCTGCACATATGCCATTGAAACTTGCAGATAAACAGCAAGTTCTAGAGCTACTTGATGTGACTGAGCGTCTAGAGTTCTTGATGGGCCAAATGGAATCGGAAATCGACTTATTACAAGTTGAGAAGCGAATCCGTGGCCGCGTTAAGAAGCAGATGGAAAAATCTCAGCGCGAGTACTACTTGAATGAGCAAATGAAGGCTATCCAGAAAGAACTGGGTGACCTTGATGATGCGCCTGACGAGTTCGAGACGCTAAAAGCGAAAATCGAAGAGTCAAAAATGCCAGCGGAAGCGAAAGAGAAGACAGAACAAGAGCTGCAAAAGCTTAAGATGATGTCTCCTATGTCAGCAGAAGCAACGGTAGTGCGCAGCTACATCGATTGGATGGTCGGTGTGCCATGGGCAAAACGCTCTAAGGTTAAGAAAAACCTCGCGAAAGCAGAAGAAGTACTGAATGAAGACCACTATGGTCTAGAGCGCGTGAAAGAACGCATTCTAGAGTACTTGGCGGTACAAAACCGTATCAACAAGCTTAAAGGCCCAATCCTTTGTCTTGTCGGTCCTCCGGGCGTAGGTAAAACCTCGCTAGGTCGCTCTATTGCCGCGGCAACAGGTCGTAAGTACGTGCGCATGGCACTTGGTGGCGTTCGTGATGAAGCGGAAATCCGCGGTCACCGTCGTACCTACATCGGCTCTATGCCAGGCAAGCTGATTCAGAAGATGTCGAAAGTGGGTGTTAAGAACCCGCTCTTCTTACTGGATGAAATCGATAAGATGTCATCAGATATGCGTGGTGACCCGTCATCGGCACTGCTAGAGGTTCTAGACCCAGAGCAAAACAATGCCTTTAACGATCACTACCTAGAGGTGGATTACGATCTGTCTGATGTAATGTTTGTGGCGACGTCGAACTCGATGAATATCCCAGGCCCGCTTCTAGATCGTATGGAAGTGATTCGTCTGTCTGGTTATACCGAAGACGAGAAACTCAATATCGCAACGCGTCACCTTGTTTCTAAGCAGGTGCAACGCAATGGTCTGAAACCGCACGAGATTGAAATTGAAGACTCAGCGATCATCGGCATCATCCGTTACTACACTCGCGAAGCAGGTGTACGTAGCCTAGAGCGTGAAATCTCGAAGATCTGTCGTAAAGCGGTGAAGAACATCCTGCTTGATCCAGAACTGAAGAAAGTGACGGTCAACCAAGAGAATCTGAAAGAATATCTTGGCGTGCAGCGCTTCGATTACGGTAAAGCTGATGACAGCAACCGTATCGGTCAGGTGACGGGGCTAGCGTGGACAGAAGTGGGTGGTGACTTACTGACTATCGAAACTGAAGCGATGGTAGGTAAAGGCAAGCTAACGCAAACTGGCTCGCTTGGCGATGTGATGCAAGAGTCTATTCAGGCGGCGATGACGGTGGTTCGTTCTCGCGCTGAAAAGCTTGGTATCAACACTGACTTCTACGAGAAGCGTGATATCCACGTACACGTACCAGAAGGTGCAACACCTAAAGATGGTCCAAGTGCGGGTATCGCTATGTGTACTGCGTTGGTTTCTAGCTTAACGGGTAACCCGGTGAAAGCAGAAGTCGCGATGACAGGTGAAATTACCCTACGTGGTGAAGTACTACCAATTGGTGGCTTGAAAGAGAAGTTGCTTGCAGCACACCGCGGTGGTATCAAAACTGTGTTGATTCCAAAAGACAATGAACGTGATCTAGAAGAGATTCCTGATAACGTGATTGCTGATTTGAAGGTGATTCCTGTTCAATGGATCGACGAAGTTCTTGAGGTAGCACTAGAGCGAGCACCGCTTGGAGCGGCGTTTGAGCCTGTAAAATAGTGATGTGCCCCAAATTTAGCTAAAAGAAATACGCTGATAAGTAAAAAAAGCTTGTCAGCGTTTTTTTGTGGCACTAACTTTAGCTATGTAACTCTGAAGCCCTTGATGGACAAGGCTTGGAGTCTTTAACTACGAGAATGGAACTAACGTTACCTTTTAAAAATAATAATTGGGTAACAGAAAGGGGAAACACAGTGAACAAAACACAATTAGTGGAAAAAATCGCAGAAAACGCAGATCTATCTAAAGCTTCAGCTGGTCGTGCACTAGATGCTTTCATCGAAGCAGTTAGCACTACTCTAGAAGAAGGTGATCAAGTGGCTCTAGTTGGCTTTGGTACATTCAGCGTACGTACTCGTGCTGCTCGTACTGGTCGTAACCCAAAAACTGGCGAAGAGATCCAAATCTCTGAAGCTAAAGTTCCTGCATTCAAAGCGGGTAAAGCGCTTAAAGACGCTTGTAACTAATCTTTTGTTGCAGTTAGTTGCAAACCTTGCATTAACTGCACAAAAATTAAGCTTTCAACAAGCTTAATCGACAAATAAAGTCGAACCTTTTTTAAATATGCGCATCTTACTGATGCGCATTTCTTTTTCTGATATTATCCCATGCAGTTGAAGATAAACCTTCCTATCTGGAGAGTAATAAAATTATGATGGAGCGAATTCGCGAAGGCGTGAATAGCATCGCGGTTAAAATTATCTTAGGACTCATTATTTTGTCTTTTGTGTTTGCAGGTGTTGGCAGCTATATCGCTGGCGGTATCGGTAACACAGCTGCCAAAGTGGGTAATGTTGAGATCGGTCGTGGCGAGTTTGAGCAGGCGTATCAAAACGAGCGTAATCGTATGCAGTCGCAAATGGGTGAGTACTTCTCAACTCTACTTGGCGACCCAAGCTATGTCGCTTCTTTCCGTAAATCGGTACTTGATCGCATGATCGACGATGTGCTCATTGAGCAACACGCGGAATCTCTAGGTCTTCGCATCAGCGATTCTCAAATTCGTACAATGATGCTTGAAATGCCACAGTTCCAAAACGACGGCAAATTCGACTCAGAACTTTACCAAGCAACGCTACGTCGCGCAGGCTTCACTGCTGACAGCTTTGCAGAATACCTTCGTCGTGACCTAGTGCGTAGCCAATTGCTAAGCGCGCTTCAAGGCAGCGAGTTCACTTTGCCAAGTGAAATTGAAACACAAGGCCAACTGCTGACTCAAACGCGTGACATCAAAACTCTAACGCTATCGCTTGAAGAGTTTGCTAACAAAGCCGTGATTACAGACGAAGAAGTCCAGCAGTACTACCAAGACAACCCAGCTCAATTTACTCGCCCAGAGCAAGTAAAAGTGTCTTACATCGAACTATCAGCACAGACGCTAAAAGACAGCGTAACCGTGACAGATGAAGATGTTCAGCAATACTACGACGAGCACCTAGACAAGTACTCGACGGATGAGCAGCGTGAAGTTAGCCACATTCTTGTTCAAGGTGATGATGAAGCGAAAGCACAAGCTATCCTTGATGAGCTAAATGCAGGCGCTGACTTTGCAACGCTAGCGCAAGAAAAGTCTGAAGATATCGGCAGTGCTGAAGAAGGCGGTTCACTAGGTTGGATTGAACGTGACGTGATGGACCCTGCGTTCGAAGAAGCAGCATTTGCACTGGTTAACGTTGGCGACCGCACTGGTCTGGTTAAATCAGATTTTGGTTACCACATCATTCAATTGGACGCGGTTAAAGCATCAGAATCTAAGCCACTTGCTGAAGTGAAAGCTGAGATTGTTGCAGAGCTTAAAGACCAAGTTGCGATTGATGAGTTCTACAGCCTGCAAAATGAGCTAGAGAAAGTGGCGTTTGAATACCCAGATTCACTGGATGACGCAGCACAAGCCGTTAACCAGAAAGTGGTGACGACTGACTTTATCTCGCAAATCGATGCACCTGAAATCTTGAAGTCAGCGACAGTGATGCAAGCTATCCAATCACCAGAAGTGAAAGAAGATGGCCTGAACTCTGAAGTGATGGAAGTGGCTCCTGAGCACATCATTGTGGTTCGTGTTGACGACCTTCGTGAGCAAACTGTTCTTCCTATCGAAGAGGTGCAAGAGCAAGTTGAAACTCAGCTAGCGAAAGTGAAAGGTGAGCAAGCTGCAATGGAGCTTGGTGTTCAACTGGTTAATGAGCTTAAAGAAGGTAAGTCGGATGCGCTTAACGCAAACGGTCTAGCCTTTGGTGAGCTAGAAACTGTCGATCGCAGTTCACCGCTAGCAGGTACTGTGTTCGCAATGTCTAAGCCTGAAGAAGGTGCAGCAAGCTTCGCCCAAACTAAAGATATGCAAGGCAATGTTGTTGTCGTTGAGCTGAACAAAGTGATGTCAGATTACAACAGCGCTTACAACGAGCAAATTGGTGCACAGATGATTCGTGAAGCGACTCAGCAAGACATCAGCTCTGTGATTGCTATCCTACGTAGCAACACTGAAATTGAGTACTTCCTAGACGCTCAATAGTCACGTGCCTAGTAACCAAGTGCTCAGTAAGCTGAGTCAGTATTAGTTCATTCACACTTGAATGTAACTGATAGTTCAATAATAACGGACTGCTTATGCAGTCGTTATAGTTTCTACCTTTCAGACTTCATTCCATACTCGCTTCCCTTATGTTGGCTCACTCCTAAACCAACTAAAAATAGGGACAATCATGAAATTACTCACAACACTTTGGCTTGCTGTTATGTTGCTAGCAGCACCAGCTGCGGCTGTATGGGCTGCTGACGGTGACAAACTCGAAGGCATAGATATTACGGTGAATATTAATAAAGCCGAGCCAGAGGAGCTGGCAGAGCTCTTAAAAGGAGTCGGTATTGAGAAGGCGCAAAAGATTGTGGATTATCGCGAGCAGCACGGCAAGTTCACTTCTGCTGATGATTTAACTCAGGTGAAAGGCATCGGTGCGGCGACGGTAGAGAAAAACCGCGACCGAATTACCCTTTAACGGCTGCGCTGCGATAGTGATAGAGCAGAGCCAGCCCAAAGCCCGCGACTAAGCCAATAGCGTGGGCTTGAACGGCCACGTTGCTTCAATGAGCGCTGATGTTGCCGCGGACCCGCCAAAATACAGCTCCCATACGACTTTCAATATTCCGCCAAGCACCAACAACCAGCTCGACTTGCGCCCATCAAGAGACTCTTTAAGCGCCCAAAATGCGAAGATAGCGTGCAAAATGCCAGAGAGTCCCAAGTAGTAGCTGAGTGAGCTAAGCAGCAGGCCAGTGCCAATTACAGCGGCGCTGAAAAGGGTGACTAACATCAGTAGGCGCCAGTTGGGACGAAACAGATAACAGATCACCCAGAGAGCAGCTAGGTTCATGCCAAGGTGTGCTAAGTTGGTGTGTGCGAAATTTCCTGTTACTATCCGCCACCACTGGCCGGAGTATATGGCCAGTTTGTTCCATTCAACCCAGTTTTGTAGCGCAGGGATTTGTAGCAATGCGCACAGTAAACTAAACAGCGATAGCCTTATGACGAAAGAAGTGTCCATGTCTCGTTATTGTCCAAAATGCCTCAAAGCTAAGCGGGCATGTATTTGTCAGTGGATAGAGCCCATCCACTGTGACACACAATTGATCATTTTGCAGCACACCAGCGAAGAAAAGCGTCCACTGGGTACCGCACGCATCTTGTCGTTATCCCTTAAGAATGCCCGTTTATTTGTTGGCGAAGATTTTAGTCAGCATGATGAGCTCAATACGCTACTGGCCGATGAGCGCTATCAAAGTGTGGTTCTTTATCCGGGTGAGGGTGCACGAACCGTGTCTGAGGTGAAAAGCGATGTGGGAGGCAAGCCTCTTCGCGTAATACTACTTGATGGGACATGGAAGAAAGCTTTTAAAATGTGGAAGCTATCAACCAACTTACATTCCCTCGCGCTAGTTAAACTTGCGGATGACTTGATAGGGGACTACCGCATCCGCAAAGCCCCTTCGACTAATGCGCTATCAACGGTAGAAGCTGGCTTTTATCTGTTAGAGTCGATTGAACCAAATGTCGATTTTACCCCTCTAGTCACAGCATTCAATGAGATGATCGGCTTTCAAATCGACAATATGCCAAAAGGTGTGTTTGAGCGAAACTACCTAGACAAGAGGTAGGGCTCACACAAGTGTTTGCCTTCGTAGGATGAACTTGTCTTAGCTTGCCGCAAATAATTGCTGATGCATCTTCTGCGCATAGCCATCGGTCATAGCCGAAATATAGTCGGCGATAACGCGCATCCCATCGTCATGCTGGCCGCACGCCTTTCTCCACAACTGACACGTCGACTCAGGTAACAACCTCTCAGGATCGGCGCTAAAGGCCTCAAACAAATCCATAATAATCTGCTGTCCTTTGTACTCAAAAATCTGCACTCTTGGCACCTGAATCACAAACTGGCTAACGAACTGTTTGAGCACATTGAGCACCGCAGCCATTCCTTCTTCAAGATAAGCGTTATAAGCCAGTAGCGGACTTTCAAATTGGCTGTCTGGCACTGGCTCGACTTTAATACTGGTCAGTAGCGCATTAACGATGCCGCCAATGGCATCTTTGCGCTCATAATGCTTACCGGAGAACAAAAGCTCTGAGATAGAATCAATATTTTGGGTCAACCAGTTTGACTCGAGATTTCTTAACGCCTCTGCCGCACTTTGTTGCCATCGCTGCTTATCAATAAGCTCCAACACAATCGCATCTTCCAAATCATGGACGCCGTAAGCGATGTCGTCAGCGAGCTCCATAATGGAACAATCAAGCGACTTAAACCGAGTTTTACGATGACCTAGTGGTGATGTCTGCTGCGCGCGCATGGTCTGAAATAGCGCCTTGTCGGGCGGGGTTAACGGCTGCAGTACCCAATCGAACTGCACCGAGTCTTTATCATAGATACCTTTTGCTGGTGACCAGTCTTTGGCTTTTAACTGGCGCTGATTGGCTACCGCATGAGGCTGCTTGTCTGAGCGTGTCTGGCTAATAAACGCTGGATACTTCAAAAGCCCTAACAAGGCTCGTCGGGTTAGGTTCATTCCGTGGGCTTCAGTGTACGGCTCCAACTGGGTCACGATACGAAATGTTTGGGCGTTACCTTCAAAGCCGCCGTATTCTCGCATCATGTAGTTCAACGCGACTTCACCGCCATGACCATAGGGTGGGTGACCTATATCGTGTGCCAGACACAATGCTTCGATTAACGCATCACTTGGCAGTAACTCTGCGAACTGTGGCTGCTTTTGCTTGAGCTGAGCCACGATGCCAGAGCCAATCTGGGCAGCCTCCAAAGAGTGGGTCAATCGGGTGCGATGAAAGTCATTCACGCCCGTGCCGTGAACCTGCGTTTTTGCTTGTAGGCGACGAAATGCAGCGGAGTGAAGAATGCGCGCTCGGTCGCGCTGATAAGGGTCGCGATGGTCGTTACGACGAAGCTTGTGCTCGTCACTATGCCTGACCTGCCAGATATCCAGTGGCTCAAGAGAAATGGCGTTTGGGGCGTCAGTACCTAATGTCATGATCTCTCCTGGTGCTAGCTAATTTCGTCGAGTGACAACTCGAAGCTTGGCGCAAAGGTATGGAGAAAGTAATCCATCTCAGGCGTTTTACGCTCTTGCAGTGTTTCATCCAAGCGTTTCTTGGCGAGGGCGTACTCGTGATTACCTGCACTGAGTTCTTCAAGGCATTTGAGATACGCACAGATAGAATCGGCTTGCTTCACTATTTGTGCGTCCTCTTCGTGAGCGGCGTTAGAGATCAAAAACGGCTTGAAGTCTTCTTGAAACTCTTCCGGTAGAAGTGACAAAAGTTTGTGCTCGGCAGCTGCTTCTATCTTTTTGTATTCTTTGGCGATTTCTGGGTTGTAGTATTTGACTGGCGTGGGTAAGTCACCGGTTAATACTTCACTGGTGTCGTGGTACATCGCTAAAATCGCAATGCGTTCTGGATTAGTATTGCCACCGAATTTCTTGTTTTTGATGATGGCTAGAGCATGAGCGACAAAAGCGACTTGCAGGCTGTGTTCGGAGATATTTTCTGTAGAGACTGAGCGCATGAGAGGCCAACGCTGGATCAGTTTCATGCGAGCAAGATGAGCGAAAAAGTGACTTTCTTTCATACAACGTTTTCCCTTAAATCCGCGCCCAGTAGAGATTGGGCGCGTATTAAGAATAGGCTTTATTGTATCAATATGAAAGAGTTACTGGCTGTAGGTGGACAGGAACTTCTCAAATCGACCAATGGCCATTTCTAGGTCTTCGACGTGTGGTAGCGTCACAATTCTAAAGTGATCCGGTTTTGGCCAGTTAAAACCAGTGCCTTGTACCAGCAACACTTTTTCCTGTTTAAGGAAATCGAGGACCATCTTTTGGTCGTCTTTGATGTTGTACATCTTAGTGTCGATTTTCGGGAACAGGTACATCGCGCCTTTAGGCTTAACACAAGTTATACCGGGCACTTGAGTGATTAACTCGTATGCTTTATCGCGCTGCTCAAGTAAGCGGCCGCCCGGTAAGATAAGCTCATTGATACTCTGATATCCACCTAGCGCCGTTTGAATCGCATGTTGCATAGGTACGTTGGCGCAAAGACGCATCGACGCTAGCATTTCTAGGCCAGCGATGTAGCCTGTTGCCATTTCCTTTGGTCCTGTCATGAACATCCAGCCGCCACGGAAACCACAAACGCGATAAGACTTGGATAGACCGTTGAAGGTCATCACGAGCACATCTTCTGTTAATGTTGCGACCGAAGTGTGAGTCGCTCCGTCATAAAGAACTTTGTCGTAAATCTCGTCAGCAAAAATAATCAGTTTGTGCTGGCGAGCGATTTCGATGACTTCTAGTAGGAAATCACGACTGTAAACAGCGCCAGTTGGGTTGTTCGGGTTGATTAGAACAATGCCGCGCGTTTTTGGCGTGATTTTCTTTTTGATGTCATCAAGATCCGGATACCAGTCCGCTTCTTCGTCACATAGGTAGTGTACTGGGTTACCGCCGGAAAGTGACACCGCAGCAGTCCACAGTGGGTAATCAGGAGCGGGAACTAACATTTCATCGCCGTTGTTTAACAACGCTTGCATCGCCATTACAATAAGCTCAGATACACCGTTACCAATGTAGACGTCTTCAACGTCGAGACTACGAATGCCTTTGCGTTGGTAGTGTTGAACTACAGCTTTGCGAGCGGAGTATATACCTTTGGAGTCACAGTAACCTTGTGAAGTAGGCAGGTTTCTGATGACATCGACTAGAATTTCATCAGGGGCGTCAAAACCAAACGGGGCCGGGTTACCGATATTGAGTTTCAGTATTTTATGTCCCTCTTCTTCCATGCGCTTAGCATGTTTGAGTACAGGACCCCTAATGTCGTAGCAGACATTATCGAGCTTTGACGACATCCCGATATTTTTCATTGTTTAATTCCTAAAAATTCGATAATTTCTTTACTAAATTACACCAAATTGGCTTTTGAAAGAATAAAAATCTGATCAAAGTGGAAAATAAAGCACGCTACCAAAAGGCGGAGATGTGAGCAGGTTGACATCATGAGCAATTAATCGCCTTGTGGCTTGATCTATAGGGTTGGTAGAAATAGAGTATTTCGTGTATATAGGAACAAATTTTAAGGTTATGAGGTTGATTTGTCTCAGTTAACAACAGCTATCGCTCAACTTGTCAGCAAACTTGAAACTGCCCCGCAAGGTTGTAAACGACTGGAGCAAGACATCGAGGGACGTCCTAAGTCTCACTGCATCGACTGGCTGGAAGCGCAACCTCATTATCCGAAGTTTTATTGGCAATCTCGTGACACGCGTGAAGAGGTAGTGGCGCTTGGTCAATTACACACATTCTCTGAAGCCGCGCCCGCTTACACCATCTTGGCAGAAAATCAGCGTGTTTGGGGTGGGCGTTCCTTCGACGGCCATACAGACAAAAACCGCCGCTGTATGTCAGCCTTTTTCTTCTTGCCGCAAATTGAGCTGATACGCTTTGATGAAAGCTGGCGTATTGCCGTCAACATCAGCATGAGCGTCGAAAAAGCGATAGCCGCACTCAAGCAACTGGTAATAGATGTTGCCGAATTGCCGCCGCTTGCCACGTCAATTTCGAGCCTAACTCATACTCCAAACGAGCAGCAGTGGCATCAACTTGTTGGTGACGTGCTGACGGGCATTGAAAATAATCAGTTCAAGAAAGTAGTACTCGCGCGTAAAACCACGGTTGACGTCAAACAGCTGATTTCACCTGCACAATTGCTCAAAGCCAGTTATCGAGAAAATCATCATAGCTTCCATTTTATGATGGTGCTTTCCAAAGAGTTGGCATTTGTTGGCTCTACGCCGGAGCGACTCTATCGCCGAGTGGGTCAGCAGCTTGAGACGGAAGCCTTAGCAGGCACCATCGGTCGCGGGGATAATGCCGCTGATGATATGAAGCTGGCTAACTGGCTGACGCAAGATGTGAAAAACATCAATGAAAACCAATACGTGGTTGATGACATTTTGCAAAGCTTAGCGCCACATTCCAACGAGGTTCATTTAGAACAGGAACTTCGTTTAGTTCGTCTTCGCAAGGTGCAGCATTTAAAGCGCAATATTGTTGCCCAGTTAAACAAAGGCATCAACGCGGTGCAGCTATTGCAAGCACTTCAGCCGACAGCGGCGGTAGCGGCTTGCCTCGCAACGAAGCAATGGCCTTTATTGAGCAAAGAGAGCCTTTCGCTCGGGGATGGTATGCAGGCTCTGTGGGTTACTTAAGCCATGAACGTGCTGAGTTTTGTGTTGCTATTCGCAGCGCTCTGCTAATGAAAGATGAGGTTCAATTGTTTGCTGGCGCGGGCATTGTCCCGGGTTCAGTCGCTGAACACGAGTGGCAAGAGTTAGACAAGAAAATGTCGACACTGCTCAGCCTTATCTCTGATAACCCGTCTCTTGGAGTGGCTTCATGAGCCAACATCAAGCAGCCCTCAATCGCGTTTGGACACAAGTATTACTGGAAGAATGTTACCGCCAAGGCGTAAGACATGTTTGTATTGCTCCAGGTTCACGCTCAACGCCGCTCACTTTAGAGGCGGTTGAACATTCAGGACTCACGATTCACACGCATTTTGATGAGCGTGGTCTGGGCTTTTTCGCGTTGGGGCTTGCTAAAAGTACGCAAAGCCCAGTGGCCGTTATTGTCACGTCTGGTACCGCTGTGGCGAACTTATTGCCGGCGGTGGCAGAATCTAAACTTACCAAAGAACCACTGATATTGCTCACGTCCGACAGGCCTATTGAGCTTGTCGGCTGCGGTGCTAACCAAGCTATTGAGCAAACTGGAATTTTCTCTTCGCATGTCAATCATGCGCTTGATTTGCCTTCACCGTCGACACAAGTGCCTTTGTCATGGCTGCTCACCTCCATCGATTATGCTTTCGCTGAGCAAAAACAGCGTGGCGGTAGTATTCATATTAACTGTCCCTTCCCGGAGCCTCTTTATGGTGGGGAAGATAAAGCAGTGTTTGCCGACTACCTAGCGGCGTAGGTGCATGGCAAGCGAGCGGTGATTGCTTCTCTGGTTTCACAGAAAATAGGCTGAATGACTTCGCTCAAGATTCAAAGCCACTTAATCTTGCTGCTCGCAAAGGCGTCATTGTTGTCGGTAGCGTTCGTCTTGCGGAAGCCAAACAGGCGCTAGCGCTTGCCAATCACCTCGGTTGGCCTGTGCTTTGCGATCCCCAATCTGGCGTGAGTGAGCGTTGGCAGTGTTACGATATTTGGCTGCAAAACAAAGTGGCCAGTGACGCACTGGCGCAAGTTGATTTTATTCTGCAGGTCGGGTCGAGACTGGTGTCCAAGCGACTATTAAGCTGGATTGATCATCAAGTCGAAGCAGGGTGTGAGTACGTATTACTTGCTCCCGTTCTTGATAGGCTAAATCCAAGTCACCTCAGACAAAAGCAGCTTTGTGTCAACGTTAAGGATTGGCTGAGTGCGGCATTAAAAACGCTTCCACAATCTCAATATTCAGGCTGGGCAGAAGCGCTCATCGACGCTCCCAATGTGGTGAGGTCGAAGCTTCTTAGCACGCCACATTTAACTGAGTTTGATGTGGCGAGAAGTATTGAGACGCTGCCAGACAGTGTGGATGTGTTTATCGGTAACAGCTTAATTGTACGCCTGGTAGATATGCTGACATCTATGCCAGCGATTGAAACCTACAGTAATCGCGGTGCTTCGGGCATCGATGGTCTAGTGGCAACGGCAGCGGGTGTACAAAAGGGGAGTGAGCGATCGTTAGTGCTTTACATCGGTGATACCTCATTACTTTACGATTTGAATTCGTTGGCTCTGTTCTCACATTCGAATAAGCCATGTGTGATTATCGTGACCAACAATGATGGCGGCGCTATTTTTGACATGCTTCCCGCGCCTTCAGAGCAAAAGTCACAGTATTATCAAATGCCTCACGGCTATCAATTTCATCATGCTGCGGCGCAATTTGGTCTGCACTATCATGCGCCACAAGACAAATCTGAATTAGAGTCTGCGGTGGCTAACCATCTCTCACAGGGTGAAGGTACTTTGCTATTAGAAGTGACCACTCAACCTCACGAAGTTGGGGAGATGATTCGCCAGCTTGGGCAAAGCGTGGCTAATGACTATAACTATGGCCAATGACATCCAATATGTCTGAGCTTGAACGATTAGCGTATCGCTATTTACCTGCTCACTCATTACCCGAAGCGCCTTTGGTGGTGTTTGTTCACGGTTTTTTAGGGGCAGGTGATGACTGGGATGTGGTAAATCAAGTGCTACCTGAATATCACCAGTTGACGATTGACCTTCCTGGACACGGAAAAAGTTGCCTCGTTCAAGGTGTAAGTTTTGATCAAGTTTGCAGAATGATCACGGCGACAATACTAGACTGTATTCAAGCACATAAATTGAGTGCAACAGTGCCGGTTTGTTTGGTTGGTTACTCACTTGGCGCACGCCTTTTGATGTATTTGATGACCAAGCACCGTGCGACACACGAAACAATTAACGAACTCAATATTAGTGGCTTAGTGATTGAAGGGGGCAATTTTGGCTTGCCTGACGATGAGCAAAAAGCCGCGCGTTGGCGTAGTGATAGCCAATGGGGTCAGCGCTTTACGCAGGAAGAGATTGGCGTGGTTTTGGCCGATTGGTATCAGCAAACGGTATTTTCCTCACTAAATCATGAGCAAAGACAACTTTTGATTGCTAAGCGCAGTGTTAACCTTGGGAGTGCATTGAGCGACATGTTGCTCGCCACGTCATTGGCGAAGCAGCCTGACTTACTCCCGAGCGTGAAAACATTGTCGTTCTCAAAACATCGCAAACCACTCTATATCTGTGGTGAGTTCGATAACAAATTTACTCAGCTTGCCGTTGGTAGTGGGCTCGATTATGAACCTATTGCCAGTGCAGGCCACAACGTACACAAAGAGCAGCCTGTGGCTTTTGCCTCGCGGCTGCGCACTTATCTAGAACAAATGAGCTCAGGCTCAGAAAAATAGTTGGAATAGATCATGGCTAAAACCGTTGGATTAACAGAAGAAGAGCTATACGCACCCGTTGATTGGGCTGATGTAACCGGTGACTTTGAAGAGATCACCTATCACAAGTCAAAAGATGGCATTGCAAAAATCACCATAGCTCGCCCACAAGTACACAATGCGTTCACGCCACGTACCGTCAACGAAATGATCAAAGCGCTAGCGGATGCGCGCTACGATGAAGGCGTTGGCGTTATCATACTAACCGGCCTTGGTGAGAAAGCGTTCTGCTCTGGTGGTGATCAGAGCGTTCGTGGCGACTACGGCGGCTACCAAGATGATTCAGGCACTCACCACTTGAACGTATTGGATTTCCAGCGTCAGATCCGTACTTGTCCAAAACCTGTGATTGCATCAGTAGCAGGCTGGGCGGTTGGTGGTGGTCACGTACTGCACATGATGTGTGACCTAACGATTGCCGCAGACAATGCGCAATTTGGTCAAACTGGACCAAAAGTTGGCTCGTTTGATGGTGGTTGGGGCGCGTCTACATGGCTCGTATCGTTGGCCAGAAGAAAGCCCGTGAGATTTGGTTCCTATGTCGTTTCTACGACGCGCAAGAAGCTGTGGACATGGGACTGGTGAACACAGTTGTGCCACTTGCAGATCTTGAGAAAGAAACCGTACGCTGGTGTCGTGAAGTTCTTCAGCATAGCCCAATGGCACTTCGCTGCCTGAAAGCGGCGCTAAATGCTGACTGTGATGGTCAAGCTGGTCTTCAGGAGCTTGCGGGTAACGCAACTATGATGTTCTACATGACAGAAGAAGGTCAGGAAGGTCGCAACGCGTTTAACGAAAAACGTCGCCCTGACTTTGACAAGTTCCCAAGAAACCCATAATTCACACGTGTAATGGCTGCCTTTTGGCAGCCTATTTACGTTTGGTAGCGGTGGGCTGAGAGAGCGCTCAATATAGTGCATGAATACCATTTTTTGGGGAACTCTTAGCTCATGCCGCGGCCTAACCCGGTGTATTGTTCATAGTCACCGTTCTTCTCAAGGTGGCTGTGATGACTTCTTATGAAGTGGGAACGACCATGAGACAAGCAAAACTCTATCGCTACTGTCTGCCTATGGACAGCGGTGTTATTCTTCGCGAGCAAAAGCTCACTGCAAGGGAAGGGTGGGTTGTAGAACTCAGTGACAACGGCCGCGTTGCATTGGGTGAAATCGCCCCGTTACCTGGATTCAGTCAAGAGTCGCTAGAAGCGGCTGGCGTTCAAGCACAAGCTCAACTCGAATTATGGGTACACAATCAACCGACCGATATCGAAAGCTGTTACCCATCGGTAGCGTTTGGTCTCTCGGCCGCGTTACTAGAGCTCGATGGTAAGCTACCTGCGGAAGGTAATTATCGAGCAGCGCCACTGTGCAGTGGTGACCCAGATGAGCTGATCCCCAAGCTCAATAACATGCAAGGCAAGAAAGTCGCCAAGATTAAGGTTGGCCTTTACGAAGCGATTCGTGATGGGATGATTGTTAGCCTGTTGCTAGAATCGATACCAGATCTCACATTAAGGCTCGATGCGAACCGCTCTTGGACGCTAGAAAAAGCTAAACAGTTCGCTAAGTATGTCGCGCCATCGTTAAGGCAACGTATTGCCTTTATTGAGGAGCCTTGCCAGCAGCCCGGCGACAGTGTGTCGTTCGCGATTGATACGGGTATTGCTATCGCTTGGGATGAGACCCTGCAAGCCGCGGTTCACCAGAGTGATTTTGCGGTCAAACACCTTACTGGCGTGAAAGCACTTATTATAAAACCGACCTTAGTTGGTAGCATCGACAAGTGCATGGCGTTGGTCGAAGAAGCAAAAGCGCATGCCATTCAAGTGGTGATAAGCTCTAGCCTTGAGTCGAGTGTCGGACTTGGGCAGCTTGCACGACTGGCAAATTGGCTCAATCCAGAAGAAACACCAGGGCTGGATACGATGCAGTTATTTGGAGCTCAGCTTGAAACGCCATGGCCTGGATGTTTGCTGCCGGTACAAACGCTGGCAGAGCAAACCTTGTATTGGCAGTCACATGGCGATAATGAGGCTTAATGACGTCCGTTAATTCGCCGCTCCCTCTTTGGGAGCATTGGGCGCAGTTCACTCCGGACAAGATTGCGATTAAAAACGGAGCCCACGCTATGACGTGGCGTGAGCTTTGTGAGCACATTCAATCACTCAGCCAGTGCTTAGTTGAGCAAGAATTAGCACCTGGTGATGTCGTATGTCTTGTTGGCAGAGCTGAGCAGAGCTTGGTACTTCGTTATCTCGCCTGCCTCGCTCACGGCGTTATTCCTGTCTTGCTCAGTGACCAATCCAAGTCTCAGCTTATCGCTAAATTTGATACCTTGTATCGCACAGATGAACCGGCGAATGTCTGGGGTAACTGTCAATGGGATGAATTAACGGCTCAGCGTAATGAGCTTGAACTCTATCGCATCGAAAGATCTGATGATGACTTCTCCATGGCGGACTCACAGCAACGAGTGCCATTGAGATGAACGAACCCGTAGTCTCGATTGTCTTTACTTCTGGCTCAACGGGACGACCTAAAGCCGTCGCTCACCGTGCATCTAATCATCTCGCATCGGCAGAGGGGTTATTGCAGCGCTTTCGCTTTACCGCTGATGACTCATGGCTGCTTAGCCTACCTATGTTCCATGTCTCTGGGCTGGCCATTGTTTGGCGCTGGTTAACGGTAGGTGCAACGCTCAATATTGCTTCTGGAAACTTTGCAGCAGATATTGCCAATGTCACCCATGCTTCGCTCGTTGCCACTCAGCTTAAGCGAATCATTGAGAATAAGTGGCCGACCTCGCTAGAACGAGTATTGCTTGGTGGCAGTCATATTGCTCATACATTAGTGGAAAGTGCAGAGGCTCGAGGGATTGAGTGTTGGATGGGCTATGGCATGACAGAAACCGCGTCAACGGTGACCGCAAAGCGTGTCGATGCGATTGCTTCTTCTGGTACTCTACTGCCACATCGAGCGCTAAAAATAGAGAATGAGCGTATCTATGTTGCGGGTGGCACTCTTGCTAGTGGCTACTTTGTGCAAGGAAAGATTAGCCGCTTGTGTTGGAGTCAGGTTGGTTTGATACCAAAGACCTTGGCTGCTGGAATACACAGCAAGAGCTGTGCGTTATCGGCCGCGCTGACAACCTGTTTATTTCCGGCGGTGAGAATGTTCACTGTGAAGAGGTCGAAGCGGCACTGAATAGTTTGAGCTTTATCAGCCAAGCAATGGTGGTGCCTGTTGAGGATGAAGAGTTTGGTGCGAGATGTGTGGCTGTCGTGCAGGCAACGAGTCAACCTGAGCTTAGCAAAATGCGTGAACAACTCATCCCTCTGCTGGCAAAATTCAAACACCCAATTGGCTACTTCTTAATGCCTAATCATTTGACCTCATCAGGAATTAAAGTCGCTCGTCGAGACGTTAAACAGTGGCTTGCTGGCGTTCAGTCGGATTTTATTGTTATTTCATAGTCCAAATCGGCATTGTTCATTCCAAGCTTGGGTCACCATAATAGCCACTATTGAATTGGCTATGCGAGACTGAAAGGAATGAACAAGCTATTAATGGTCGCGATAGGATTGCAGATAGGTCTTGCATTAACCTCTGACGGATTGCCACAAGCACTTGCGGAGTTAACGGCCTTTTTGCTCACAGCGACACTGTATTTAAATCACAAGAAGTCAAAGTTGGCTTCTAGTTCAAACAAGAGCGCTCTATCACCTTCCACTGATATCAACAACACCAGTGCTTAATTAAATGTCGCCTTAAGCAATAAAAGCCAGCTAAGAGACGTTACAGAAATAAGCAGCCACATCGTGATCCCAAACAACATAGGCTTACTGCCCGCTTGTTTGAGCCTTTCTATGGAAATACTGGTTCCAATTAAAAATAGACACACAACCAATAACTTTTTCGATATATCAAAAATGCCATGATACGCCCATTCAAACTGAGGTAAGTAGTCACTGACCAAAATGGCGCCGCAGTAAAAGAAGATAAAGTAAGGGATAGTTAGCTTGCTGTTTTTGTTACGAAACAGCATCGCACTCACTAGCGCAACAGGTATGATCCACAACGCTCTGGCAAGTTTTAATGTGGTTGCTGTGGTAAGTGCTTGCTCACCATACGCAGATGCCGCGCCCACGACCGATGAGGTATCGTGAATGGCGATAGCAGCCCAAGTACCAAAGGTATGCTGATCGAGTGATAACGCATGGCCAATGACCGGAAAGATAAACAGTGCAAGTGAGTTCAATACAAATACGGTCGCGAGCGCAATGGCGATACTTTCGTCGTCAGCATCAATAGCAGGGCAACCGCAGCAATGGCGCTGCCACCGCAAATCGCAGTACCTGACGAGATCAAATAGCCAGTGTGTTTATCCAATCCCATTTGTCTTGCTAGAACCCAGCCAATCACAAGTGTACCAATGATGGTCGCGATAATTAGGCCGATCCCGTCGCTGGTTGCTTGCAGAGCTTGGTCAAGATGGATACCAAAACCTAAACCTACAATCGAGTAAGCGAGCAATTTTTTGGTGTATTTGGCGATAGGAATATCGCGTGGCACTAAGCTAAACGTGGTAAGAAGAAAGCCAAAAATCAGCGCCATTGGTGAGCTTACCCAAGGGGTCAAACAAGCGATAATCCCGAGGAAGAAAAGAGGGTAAGAGCGTAGTTGGGATAACATCAAAATCCTTACAAACAGCAAAAGCGCTAGCTAATAGCAGTAGAAATGCCAGTTAATAGTTAGCAAAGTGTAGCGAGAGTTTAAGGTAAGTAAAACCAAATAAAATTTAACGGCGTTCAGTAAAACTAAACGCCCGTTAAGTAGGTTAACAATATTGCTTAGGCTAGCGGTAGTCACCACGCAGTTCAGACACTTTCTGGAACATGGCTTGGCTCGATGCCTCCTCTGGAAGGACGGGAGTCCCCGCTTCTAGCTCCAGTTTCGCTCTAAATCGAGTGGGTAGCCCTTTACATGCGCGCCCTTTGTGACGACTGAAGTAGCTTCCCCATAAACCTTTAAGCGCCATCGGGATAACAGGAACTGGTGAGCGCTTAAGCACAATATCGATGCCGCGCATAAACTCATTCATCTCGCCATCGGCAGTCAAACGGCCTTCTGGGAAGATACAAACAATTTCGCCTGCCGCAAGTGCCTGTTCAATTTCCACAAACGCGCGGCGAATCGAGCCTTTACGTTTGGCTGAAATTGGGATCACGCCAGCACGCTTTAGGAAGCGACGCACGGGTTTGAAGTTTGCATAGTCCTCTTCCATGACAAAGCGGATCAAGCGCGGACTTGCAGCGCTCATAACCAACGCATCCATATAACTTACATGGTTACACACAATTAGCGCACCGCCTTTCTCTGGTAGGTGGTGCAGGTTCTTGTGGCTGATGCGATACATGATGGTCGTCATGATCCAAATCAGAAAACGCACGACGAAGATTGGCGCTTGCAAAAAGAGATAAGTAGCCATCAAAAAGTTAAGCGCAGAGAGTAGGATAAACAGCTCAACAATAGAAAGCCCAAGTACTGAAAGGCCAACAATACCCAGTACTGCACTACCCACCATAAACAGTGAGTTGTAGATATTGAGTGCGGCAATCACGCGGGCACGCTCATTTGGTTTTGCTTGCTGCTGCATAAGTGCATACAAGGGAACGATAAACAGACCACCAGAGGCGCCAAGAGCAAGCAAATAGCCAAACACGGGCCAAAGTGCTGAGTGAGAAACAAACTCGCTAAATGATTCAAACTGCGGAAGCTCTTCGGGCACGGCAAACGCCATCAATGCGCCAAAAATAGTGATGCCAATGCTACCAATTGGCACAATGCCGACATCAATGCGGTTTTTCGACATCTTGTCACACAGCATAGAGCCAAGGGCAATACCGACAGAGAACAATGCTAATAGGAAAGAGACAGCGGCCTCATTGCCCATCAGATGGATCTTAGTGAAGTTCGGGAATTGCGTTAAGTAAGCCGCGCCCAAGAACCAAAACCAGCTGATCGCCATGATGCATTGGAACACGACTCGATCTTGGTGAGCGATCTTGAGCGTTTCTTTGGTTTGTTTAACGGGCTGCCAGCGAAATTTAAGATCTGGATCTGCCGCAGGTGCATTGGGGATTGAACGGCTCGAAATATAGCCGGCCACTGCAAACACAATCACACTGGCTGCCGCCACATATTTCGCGCTCTCAGCGGAGGCAATAATGCCCGCACCTAAAGTACCCAACAGAATCGCGAGAAAAGTCCCAGTCTCTACTAACGCGTTGCCTGATAGAAGTTCGTTTGGTTTGAGTTGCTGCGGCAGTAGGGCGTATTTTACTGGGCCAAAGAAAGCAGACTGGGTACCCATCAAAAATAGCAACAGTAGCAGAATGCCATAGCTTTCGGTGACAAAACCAATGGCGCCAAGGCACATGATACCGATCTCCGCTAGCTTAACTTTGCGAATGAACCACGACTTCTCGTATTTGTCAGCTAAGACACCTGCGGAAGCAGAGAACAAGAAGAAAGGTAGAATAAACAAGCCTGCTGCAAGGTTGATGAACAAGTTGCTCGAAATAGGCAGTACTTGTGGGCCAGCGAACGCAACAAAAAGCAGTAAAACGTTTTTAAAAATGTTGTCGTTGAATGCGCCGAAAAACTGGGTAACAAAGTAGGGCATAAAGCGTCTTTCGGTAAGTAAAGACGCAGTTTTGGTGTTAGGCATTACCTTTCCTTTTCATTACCAGCTTTTGAGGTAATTTGAGATGAGATCTTTGATGAGCACGCTGCCATCAATAGGTTCTGAGGTGAAAAACTTGTCATCGACACTGAGTAGCGTGATACCGTGCACGCCGGCCCAAAGTACACGACTGGCTTTCATGACGTCAGCCGGCGAACGTTCAGGGCGAAGCTCAGACAACAAATGTTCCAACATGCCAGTCATACCGTCGATGCGTTGTGACTGCCATTCTGGAAGTTGGTCACCATTCATGTTGTGCTCAAATATTAACTGCCAACGATACGGGTACTTCTTTGCAAAATCATGATAGCAAATAGCCAGCGCATACAAGGCTTGCTCGGCGTTGTCCGTTTTTTCGATGACTTGTCTCGATTCTTCGGACAACTCGTCCACGGTGCGAGCAACGGCGTGAAGTAGCAGTAAATTGTAACTGCCGAAAATATTCACCAATGTACTGGGAACATACCCTATAAGCGTGGCAATCTTGCGAAGACTCAGCGAGTGATAGGAGTTCTCGTTGAGGTAATCCCTGACAGTAGTCAGCGTCAGGTCGATAAGTTCTTCCCGGGTATGATCGTTTCTGCGGGCCATGGTGATGGATTCTTAATTGAACACGGTTCGTTATTTTAGTGTTGGGACAGGTTAGCGTCAACAAATGAAGCCAGTGATTGCAAGGTTGCAACGCACTTTTGAGATAGTGGTCGGTATAACACCGTGTTCTTGAAATAATGTCATAGACGGTGTGTATACCGTAACAAACGTGCAATATTCTGAAACAAGTCCGAGCATTTGAAGCGTTCCTTTAATGCTAAGCTCGGTATATGATGCGTAATGTGCCCAAGGTTTATCAACTTGCTGGTTTAGTGAGCTCTGCTTGGGTATAAGTCGTAATAGGACTTACGATGTAATGTGACAATAACGAAAGGTTGAGAATGAAACGTTTATTTTCTTTCGTCGCACTGCTAGTACTGGCAGTGGCGGTGAATCCGGTAGCCGAAGCAAAGAAATTCGGTGGCGGTAAATCATTTGGTAAGAGCTTTAAAACAGCTCCGGCCCCAAAGCAGCAACAACAAAATACCAATAACATCAGTCGTCAAGATCAAAACAAAGCTGGAAGCAGTAAGAAAGGTCTGATGGGCGGTATCTTAGGTGGTTTGCTCGCTGGTGGTCTTTTAGCTGCTTTCTTCGGTGGTGCTTTTGAAGGCATCAACTTCATGGATATCTTGATTTTTGGTTTGATTGCTTTTGTGATCTTCAAACTGATGCGCGGTATGCTGGGGGCGAAGCAGGGTAGTATGAATCAGCAGAGGCAGCAGCCGGCGTTTGGCGGTCACTCTCGTCAACAGTTCGAGCAGCCTTCAAACTTCCAGAATTTTGAACAGCCAGCATCAACGGCTTCAACAGGTGGTTTTGGCGCAGCTGGACACAGCGAAGTGCCTCACAACTACCCACCGGGCTTTGATCAAGCAGCATTCCTAAATGGTGCTCGTGAACACTACCGCATCCTTCAAGGTGCGTGGAACCACAACGAGCTACATACTATTGAAGAGTATGTATCAGCAAGCTTGCTGCAAGACCTTATCAGCGAGCGCGCTAAGCTTGAAGGCGAGCAGCACACTGACGTGATGTATGTTGACGCTGAGGTTGTTCGTGCGGATTATGACGCCAACAAAGCACAGCTGAGTCTTCAATTCTCTGGTCGCTACCGCGATGCAGTGGAAAACATCGAAGAAGATATTGAAGATATTTGGCACCTAGAGCGTGATTTGACCCAACCAAATGCGCCATGGCTAATCGTTGGTATTCAAGGCTAATAACCGCCAATTGATTTACAACGGTGACTAAAAAACTGCAGAGTAAAATCTGCAGTTTTTTTACATTTGAATCGCTGCAATCTGGCGTTTTTCCTCTATAATCCAGCCTTTGCTATCAACCCCATTAATCGAAACATGCGAACCTTATTTGCTAAAACCGCACTGGCGCTGGCATGCAGTACCATTACTTCTCTTGCGCTAGCTGACGATCATATTGTGCCTCTTGTTGAGCACACTCCAAACCCAACCACAGAAAAGCTTGATCGCTTTTTAGGTGTGTTTGGCGCGGAGTCTGAATACGATGCAGATAAAGGCCTTAACTCGAGCTACATTCCGGCAGTATTCTACAAGCCAGAGCAAGGCTTGGGGCTTGGGCTCTTGTATGTGGGTTTATATGGTGACCCGAGTGATGGGGCGGGTCAGCCTTCTTCTATGGTGATCAACCCGTATGCGTCATCGAATGGCTCTATGGGTATTACGTTCAGTAATAAGCACTTTTACAACGGTGGTGATAACCGCGTTTACACCGATATCAAAGTGTTTGATGATGCAGCGGTTTACTATGGCCAAGGCTATGAAAACGGGCAGCAAGACGGCAATAAGGTTGACTTCAAAGAGCAAGTGGTCGATGTAAAACCCACGTGGCTGACTCGAGTTTCTGGAGATTACTTCTTAGGCTTAGGTGCCAATGTGAAATCGGTGCGCCCTCACGACAAGACGTTTGAGAATCAAAATCTCGACGCCATCGCTAATGAGCTCACCGACAACACCAGCTACGGTGTATTTATCTCTAACGTGTTTGATACCCGAGACAACGTGACTAACGCCACCAAAGGTACCTTACTGCAAGCCGACTTGGGTTTATATCACGATGCCACTAACTCAGAGAACTTTGGCAAGTATTCGCTCAAAGCTTCCCAATATCATACGTTAGCGCCTATGCCGGGATTGTTTGCATGGCAAGTACAAGCCAACTTAACCTCAGGCAACGTCCCTTGGAATCAACTGCCAGACCTTGGTGGCGCCGATGCGATGCGTGGCTACATCCTTGGTCGTTATCGCGACAACCAAATGATGATGGGGCAGGTGGAGTACCGTTTGCCTGTGTACTGGCGAGTTGGCGTCGTTTTTTGGGGCGCGGCGGGTACGGTATCAGAAAATGTATCCGGGCTGTGGGATAAAACGTTAGCAAGTGCTGGTACCGGCCTTAGATTCAAGATCAAAGATAAGGTCAATGTGCGCGCGGATATTGGCTATGGTGAGCATGGTGGAACCTTCTACTTCCACGTCAATGAAGTGTTCTAGTTTGCTTTCATCAAACCTCAAATACTAAAAAAGCCTCCATTTGGAGGCTTTTTTCATTCAGTTAGAGCAAACTTAGTTTTGCTCTTGACCAGATTGAATCGCAGTCAGTGCAACTGTGTAAACGATGTCGTCTACTAGTGCGCCACGAGACAGGTCGTTAACTGGCTTGCGCATACCTTGCAGCATTGGACCGATAGAGACTAGGTCTGCTGAACGCTGTACCGCTTTGTATGTTGTGTTACCAGTGTTTAGGTCTGGGAATACAAATACTGTCGCTTTACCTGCAACTGGAGAGTTAGGTGCTTTAGAAGCTGCTACGTTCTCCATGATTGCCGCATCGTACTGTAGAGGACCGTCGATGATAAGATCAGGACGCTTCTCTTGAGCCAGTTTCGTTGCTTCACGTACTTTATCTACGTCAGCACCCTTACCAGACTCACCAGTAGAGTAAGAGATCATCGCAACGCGTGGTTCAATACCAAACGCTGCCGCAGAATCTGCAGACTGGATAGCGATTTCAGCAAGTTGCTCAGCTGTTGGATCTGGGTTGATTGCACAGTCACCGTATACCAAGACTTGATCAGGCAGAAGCATGAAGAAGATTGACGATACGATAGACGTGCCAGGAGCAGTCTTGATGATTTGGAACGGAGGAACGATAGTGTTCGCTGTTGTGTGAACAGCGCCCGATACTAGACCGTCAACTTCGTTCGCTTCAAGCATCATAGTGCCTAGGTATACAGAATCTTGTAGCTTCTCACGAGCAACAACCTCAGTCATACCTTTCGCGCCACGTAGCTCAACCAAGCGAGCTACGTAGTTTTCACGTACTGCATCAGAATCGATGATAGTAACGCCAGCACCTAGTTCAACGCCTTGCTGAGCAGCAACACGTTTGATTTCTTCAGGGTTACCAAGAAGCACACATTCCGCGATACCGCGCTCAGCACAGATAGCCGCAGCTTTAACTGTACGTGGTTCGTCACCTTCAGGAAGAACGATACGCTTGCCTGCTTTGCGAGCAAGTTCAGTTAGCTGGTAACGGAATGCTGGTGGCTAAGCTTACGACCGCCAACAGTGCCTTCAAGTAGAGAATCAATCCAAGGACCGTCGATGTGACCAGCAACGTGCTCGTTAACGAACTCGATACGCTCTTTATCGTCTGCAGGAACTTCAAGGCTGAAGCTCTGTAGGTTTAGAGACGTTTGCCAAGTATTACCTTGTGCCTTGAAGATTGGTAGACCGGTGTCAAGCGCAGGCTTGATAAGGTCAGTGATCTCTGCTGGTACGTCATAGCCACCTGTTAGTAGGATAGCGCCGATTTCAACACCGTTCATCGCTGCTAGTGCTGCTGCAACGATAACGTCTGGACGATCCGCTGAAGTTACTAGTAGAGAACCAGGTTTGAAGTGCTCGATCATGTTAGGTAGTGAACGTGCACAGAACGTGATGCTCTTGATACGACGTTTAGCGATGTCACCTTCGTTGATGATTTCAGCGTTTAGGTGCTCTGCCATGTCTACAGCACGAGTCGCAATCAAATCGATCTTCCAAGCACGCAGCCTAGAACACGAATTGGGCTAGTGTTGAAGATTTGCATCACTTCAAGGTTAGCTTGCTGCGCAGTGTCTGCATCGTCAAAGATTTCAGAAAGATCTGGACGAGTACGACCTGCTTCATCAACTGGGGCATTCAGTTTGTTGATGATAACGCCAGAGATCTTCTTGTTCTTAGTACCGCCGTAGTTAGAACATGCAACTTCGATACGCTCTTTAAGCTGGCTCGGGTTGTCTGTACCTGGCGTTGCCACGAATACGATTTCAGCGCCAAGTGTCTTAGCGATTTCCTCGTTGATGGCATTTGCAAACGGGTGCTTACGAGTTGGCACAAGACCTTCGATAAGTGTCACGTCCGCATCTTTGTTGATTTGGTTGTAACGCTCAACGATAGTTTCTAGAAGTACGTCTAGCTTCTCGTTACCAATCAGGTTTTCTGCTTCTGACATTGGAAGTGGCTGACCCACTTTCATGTCGCTGCTGTTACCGACGATAGAAGAAGTTAGATCTGGCTGATCGCCACCGTGGCGAGGTTGAGCAACAGGTTTGTAGAACGATACGTTTACACCCTTACGCTCCATTGCACGCAGGACACCCATGCTAACACTAGTAAGACCGACACCAGCGCTAGTAGGTACAAGCATAATAGTACGGGACATTCTTTGAGTACCTCAAACTATATATATGGGGGAAGAAACTCAGTGATTCGATGAATTGCAAACAAGCGCAAGCAAGTGTTTCACTGAGCCCTATAAGAAAACTGGCTAACCTAGGTTAGCCAGTTTGAACATTAAAGACCTGCTAGGCGTGCAGTGTCTTCAGCGATGACTAGCTCTTCGTTAGTAGAGATAACCATTGCTGGGATGCGGCTGCTTGCTGCAGTGATAGTACCTTCGCCGCCGAAACGTGCTTTAAGGTTAGCTTCACCGTCAACTTCGATGCCGAATACGCCTAGGCGGTTTAGAACCATCTCACGGATAGGTGCAGAGTTTTCACCGATACCACCAGTGAACACGATAGCATCTAGACGGCCGTCAAGAGATGCAGTGTAGCCAGCTACGTATTTCGCTAGGCGGTGGCAGAACACGTCCATTGCACGCGTTGCTTCTTCTTTCTCACCGTAGTTGTCTTCAACGAAGCGACAGTCAGAAGTCACTTCAGTTAGACCTAGAAGGCCAGACTCTTTAGTTAGCATGTTGTTGATTTGCTCAACAGAGTAACCTAGTGCGTCGTGTAGGTGGAAGATGATCGCAGGATCGATGTCACCACAACGAGTACCCATTACAAGACCTTCAAGAGGAGTTAGACCCATTGAAGTGTCTACAGATTCACCGTTCTTGATAGCACAAACAGAAGCACCGTTGCCTAGGTGGCAGTTGATGATGTTCAGTTCGTTAGCTGGCTTACCAAGTAGCTCAGCTGCTTCACGTGCGATGAATAGGTGAGAAGTACCGTGCATGCCGTAGCGACGGATGCCGTGCTCTTTGTACAGGTTGTACGGTAGAGCGTATAGGTAAGACTCTTGAGGCATAGTTTGGTGGAACGCAGTGTCAAATACCGCTACGTTCTTAAGCTCTGGGAAGTTGTGCTTCGCCGCTTCGATACCGATGATGTGAGCAGGGTTGTGAAGAGGAGCAAAAGTTGCAGAGTCTTCGATACCTTTAAGTACATCGTCTGTGATTAGTGCAGAAGATGTGAATTGCTCGCCACCGTGAACGATACGGTGACCGATAGCGCCTAGGTTTGCTTTTAGCTCAGGCTTAGAAGCAAGGATAGTCTCTACCATGAACGCTAATGCTTCTTCGTGAGCAGCGCCGTTACCTAGTTGAGCTTCGTGTTTACCATCAAGTTTCCACTTGATACGAGCTTCTGGAAGGTGAAGACATTCTGCAAGACCTGTTAGGTGCTCATCACCGTTTTCTGCATCAACGATGGCGAACTTAAGAGAAGAACTGCCGCAGTTTAAAACTAAAACCAGCTTAGACATTAGAGGTTACCTGTATTTTATCTGATCGGGGATCAAGGATGTAAACGTATCTCAAGACTGAGAGGCAGCAAAAAATGCCTATCACTCTTGGTCATAAAATCATCAATTGCCGTATAATAATATGCGATTTTCCGAAGAAAACCACATTAGCGTCCTTGCGACGGTCATCTCGACGGTTGCCTATTTTGTAAATAAAGACAACAATGAGATTGAGGATTCGCAAAGAATAACGATAATGGCAGAAGATAACAAAATAAATTTGAAAGAATCTTAACTTCCGTCAATATTTTGCTGATTTAGTTGAATAGTTCAACTTTTTTTTAGTGAGGTTAGCTATGAGCGAGAGAGCAAGTCTGACTCAGAGTATAAAAAATGGCCAAAAATACATGGATCTTTGGCCGATGCGTAAGGAGCTAACGCCCCTGTTTCCAGAGCAGCGCATCATTAAAGCGACGCGATTCGGCATTAAAGTGATGCCTGCGGTTGCTGCCATTAGTGTGCTAACACAAATGGCCTTTAACAACGCTCACGCGCTACCACAGGCGATTGTGATTGCGTTGTTCGCAATTAGTATGCCTTTACAAGGGATGTGGTGGTTGGGAAATCGCTACAACACGCAACTGCCTCCGGCTCTAGCGTCTTGGTATCGTGAGCTGCACCAAAAGATTGTTGAATCGGGTGGAGCGATGGAACCAGTAAAAGCGAAGCCTAAGTACAAAGAGCTTGCCATTACCTTGAATCGCGCTTTTAGGCAGCTTGATAGAAGCGACTTTGATCGCTGGTTTTAACAACGATTGACTAATAAACAAACACAAGCCCCGCTCAATGATGAGCGGGGCTTGTTCGTTTTAGCAAGGGTGGGTGTGCAATTGTAACAACTTTGCGGCGAGTGTTAGTTTGATGTTGTCGCCGCTCTCGCGATAACAATGCTGTTATTGGACTGCTGTTATTGGCCTTCATTTATTGGAATTGGCGACTAATCTTGTAAATCGCACCACTATCAGTGCTAAACCATACGTGGCCGGCTGAATCGGTGGTGATATCTCGTACTCTCTCACCAAGCTCTTCGTAGTAGCGTCTTTCTTCTAGCACTTGGCCAGCTTCGTTGATATCTAGAATGTTGATGTGAGTGAGCTTGAGTGCTCCGATTAGCAAGATGCCATTGAGCCTTGGAAACTCCTCGCCCTCATACAAATGCAACGACCCTGGTGCAATGGAAGGGATGTAAACTTTGCTCGGTGATTCAATGCCTTCTTTCTCTTGCGCTTCTCCGGCATTGATTGGCCCCCAATATTCTTTCCCGTGTGATGTAATTGGCCAACCATAGTTAAGACCTGCTTTGACTAAGTTGAGCTCATCGCCGCCTCTCGGGCCGTGCTCTATCGTCCATAATTGTGCTCGTTTGCTGTCAAACACTAGCCCTTGTGGATTACGGTGGCCATAGGAGTATATCTCTGGAGCAAAATCTTGGTTGTCGACAAACGGATTGTCTTTTGGAATCGATCCATCTTGATTGAGGCGAATGATGGTACCGGCGTGATTGTCGGTCTGCTGAGCATTATCCCTGTCACCTGCATCCCCTATGGTCATATAGACCAAACCTTCATCATCAAAAGCAATTCGGCTTCCAAAGTGGCGACCTGAGGTGACGGAGACATTACTGGTAAAGAGATTTTGCCAGTTTGTGAGTTTGTTGCCATCTAGGGTCGCTTTCGCAAGAGTGGGCGCTCCCCCTTTGCCGATAGGTTTCGCGTAAGTGAAGTAGTAAACGTTGGCTTTAGATGGGCTCGGGTGAATGTCCATTAGGCCGCCTTGGCCTGAGGCATAAATCGCAGGTAGCCCACTAATCGATGTTTGCTTGCCACTTTTGGTATCGACAAGCAGCATCTGACCTTCTCTTAACGTCACTAACAGCTCTGAGTCACCAACAGTCAGAATTGACCAGGGTACGCCATTCACGGTCGTCACTTTTTCTAACTTACTGCCTTCAAACTCTCGAGCTATCGAGGCATTGCCAATAGAAAAAACAGGGGTAAAAGAAGTAATAGACGCATGCTAAAAGTTCCCTCGCGATTGGATGTAGTCAACTCGTTGACGATTACGCTATCTGTATGAATATAGACATCTTTCACAGAATTGCACTCACAAAGCTTCACTTTTGTCAAAAATGGATTACGCTGATTTTTGAGTAAATATTAGTCGCATGTATCGCTGTATGTACGCATTTGTTTAAATGTTGGTTGCGAAAGCACATGGATAGCACGTTTATCTAATGCGAATGTTAATAATACCTTTCAATTTGGTTGTCTTGCTGGTAGAAGTAGCAAGGAGTCAAAAAATAATTCACGAAGTGTAAATTAAATAATACACCTATATCCCCATTAGTGAGTAGAGTGTCTCTATTCATTCAGGGTTGCTTAATCAAGGAGTTAAGATGAAAGCAAGCAAGATCATTGTCACTGCAGCATTAACCGGTGTGGCGTTGCTGTCTTCAGCCAGCATCATGGCAAAAACAGCAAAAGTCGCGGTATCGCAAATTGTTGAGCACCCTGCGCTCGATGCGACACGCCAAGGCTTGGTCGACGGCCTTAAAGAAAAAGGCTACGAGCAAGGTAAAAACCTCGAGTTTGACTACAAAACTGCGCAAGGCAACCCAGCGATTGCAGTGCAAATTGCTCGCCAATACGTGGGTGAGCGCCCTGACGTGTTAGTGGGTATCGCGACACCAACAGCTCAAGCGTTGGTGTCGGCGACACGTGACATTCCGGTAGTGTTTACCGCCGTTACTGATCCTGTGGGTGCGAAGCTGGTGAAAAAGCTTGAGCAGCCAGGTAAGAATGTGACAGGTCTATCGGATCTATCACCTGTCGATCAGCACGTCGAGCTTATCCAAGAGATCATGCCAAATGTGAAGAGCATTGGTGTGGTTTACAACCCAGGCGAAGCGAACGCAGTGAGCCTAATGAAGCTGCTAAAAGAGAGCACAGACAAGCGTGGTATTGAGCTAGTGGAAGCAACAGCGCTTAAAAGTGCCGATGTGCAAACCGCAACTCAAGCTATTTCAGCGAAATCCGACATCATTTACGCACTTATCGACAACACAGTGGCAAGTGCTATTGAAGGTATGATTGTCTCAGCTAACCAAGCCAAGACACCTGTTTTCGGTGCGGCAACGTCGTATGTTGAGCGTGGTGCGGTGGCGAGCCTTGGTTTCGATTACTACCAAATTGGCGTACAAACAGCGGACTACGTAGCGCAGATTCTTGAAGGTACGGAACCAGGCAAAATCGATGTCAAAGTGGCAAAAGGTTCTGATTTGGTGATCAACGCAACGGCTGCGAAAAAATTGGGTCTTACTATCCCTCAAACGGTGATGGATCGCGCAACAAGCGTTAAGTAAGTCTTGCATTGCGATGAAGCTGGATCTTCGGATCCAGCTTTTTTATTAAGTCTTCTTTTCTTAAACAGCACTTGTTAAACAGCAGTGGAGTAGTTATGTCTGCTTTTGCATTTTTTGGAGCCCTTGAAATTGGTCTCATTTATGGACTGGTTGCCCTGGGTGTCTATCTTACTTTTCGCGTTCTCGACTTTCCTGATCTGAGTGTTGATGGCAGCTTTCCTATGGGGCTGCGGTGGCGGCTACCGCGATTGTTGCCGGTATTAATCCTTGGGTAGCAACAGGAATGGCGATTATTGCCGGAGCTGCAACGGGCTGGGTGACCGCCTTCCTTGCGGTGCGCTGCGGTATTCTTCACTTGCTTGCGTCTATTCTCACAATGATTGCGGCATTCTCGATCAACATTCGTATCATGGGTCGACCAAACATGGCTTTGCTTGGCGAAGACACCATTCTGACTCCGTTCGAAATGATGGGTGATGCGATGTATGTTCGCCCGTTGGTGGTTGGCGTGTTAGTGCTGATTTCAGCTTGGTTTGTAGTAAGACTGCTGAACAGCGACTTTGGTTTGGGTCTTCGTGCCACCGGTGTGAATGCACGTATGGTCAAAGCGCAAGGGGCAAGTACCTCGTTCTACACTTACTTCTGCTTGGCACTATCAAACGGCTTTGTCGGTTTTGCGGGTGCACTTTTCGCACAAACCAACAGCTTCGCTGATGTGACATCTGGCGTGGGTACGATTGTTGTGGGTCTGGCTGCGGTCATTTTAGGTCAAACGCTAATTCCGGGTCGTAAGATTTGGGTGGCGGTAACGGCGGTCATTGTTGGCTCTGTTCTGTATCGTTTGGCCGTCGCCTTTGCCTTGAGTACAGGCATGTTTGGCCTGCAAGCGTCTGACCTAAACTTGGTCACCGCCGTACTAGTGGCAGCTGCGCTGATTGCGCCAAAGATAAAAGGAAACCTCAAAGCAAAAAAGGTCGTAAAGCCTGCTAAGAGTAAAGCGGTCTCTCAACCAGGCAACACGGGGAATGCAGCATGATTCGACTAGAAGATATTCAAGTCACCTTTAACCCAGGGACGATTTTGGAAAATCGCGCTCTGAAAGGAGTGAACCTAGAGGTACCAGAGCACCAGTTTTTGACGGTGATTGGCTCGAACGGTGCTGGTAAATCTACTTTGTTAGGTGCGGTTACGGGTGAAACACCAATGGTCGGTGGGCGTGTTCTAATCGATGATATGGACGTGACTCGCCAAACCGTCGATCAACGTGCTAACCAATGTGCACGCGTGTTCCAAGATCCTTTAGCAGGTACCTGTGGCGATCTCTCTATCGAAGAGAACATGGCACTGGCCTACATGCGTGGTAAAAAGCGTGGCTGGAGCTTGTCGCTGTCGAGTAAACGTCGCAAGCTGTTCCAAGAGCGCATCAGCATTCTAGGACTTGGACTTGAAGATAGGCTTGGTGACAACATCGGTTTGCTATCTGGTGGTCAACGTCAGGCGGTGAGCTTGGTGATGGCAACTCTGTCAGACAGTAAACTGCTGCTACTGGATGAACACACTGCGGCACTCGATCCACGCATGGCGGCGTTTGTTATTGATCTCACCAAAAAGGTTATTCAAGAGTTTAATCTCACGGTCATGATGGTAACGCACTCAATGAAAGATGCACTGGCTTGTGGCGATCGAACTGTGATGCTGCACCAAGGCGAAATTGTCCTTGATGTAGAAGGCGAACAGCGTGCCAATATGCAAGTGCCAGACTTGCTGGAAATGTTCTCCAAAGTACGTGGTGAAGAGCTCGCTGACGACAGTTTGTTGCTCAGCTAATCATCGCTATTTAAAGGTCTCAGCCTCCCGAGCTAAGCCTACAATCTGTGATCCCTCTTCAATTTGAAGGGGATTTTTTCTGCAGCCAATTCTTCTACAATTATCCTACCTCGTTCCCTATAACAGAAGAATCATAATGACCCAGCCATTTTTATATCATCCGCAAACCCAAGATGGGTTAGTGCGAGAAGGTGATCAACTCACTATTCGTCTATTTGCTGAGCAAGCTAAATTTGAGTCAATTAAGCTTCGTCATGAGCCGGACAATGAAGAATATCTAGTCGAGCTTAGTAAAGTGGGTACCAAAGGTAAGTTAGACATTTGGCAAGCAGCACTACCACTGAGTGCCGATAAAGACGTGACTTACTATGTCTTCAAGGCGCTGACTGCGACCGGCCAATATTGGCTTGATGCGCGCGGTACGCACAGCCGCATGCCTGGGCGAGAGTATCATTTCAAATATAACCGCGCAGCTCAGCCACCAAGCTGGGTCGCAGAGCAAGTGTTTTACCAGATCTTCCCAGACCGCTTTTGTAATGGTGACCCGAGTATTGGCGTCGAGACTGGCGAGTATCAATACCCAAGTCGCAATCGTGAGTCTGTGAAGAAACAGTGGGGTGAGCCAGTCGGCAATCATGGTAACTCGGGCGCGGTTGAGTTTTATGGTGGCGACTTAGCTGGTATCGAGTTTAAGTTGGATTATTTGCAAGAGCTTGGGATCACGACCTTGTACCTTAATCCGATTTTTACCTCATACAGTAACCATAAGTACGACACGGTGGATTACTATTCCATCGATCCTAAGTTTGGTACCAATCAACAATTTGCCGAACTTGCAGACAACTTGCATCAAAGAGGTATGAAAGTGGTGCTTGATGCAGTACTCAATCACACCTCTGTCTCTCATCCATGGTTTGACGTGTTAGAGGAGAGCAACGGTGCTTACACCTCAGCAGACAGTCCCTACCGCGATTACTACTTCTTTAATGGAGACTCTAAACAGTATGTGGGTTGGAAGGGAATCGATACGCTACCGGTTCTAAACTTCCATAATGAAGAAGTGCGCGATCATATCTATCGAAGCGAAGACTCAGTGATCAAACATTGGTTGAAACCACCCTACAACATCGACGGTTGGCGTTTTGACGTCATTCATATGCTTGGGGAAGGTGAAGGCGCGGCAAATAATGCTCATTATGTTAGAGCGTTTCGTGAGTCGATGAAGTCGGTGAATCCTGATTCCTACATGCTGGGTGAGCACTTCTTTGAAGCAACCCAATGGCTACAGGGTGATCAAGAAGATGGCGCATGAACTACTATGGATTTGCTCATCCTCTGCGCGCGCTTCTCGCGGGCAAAGACATTGCATTTGACCCTATAGACATCGACTGCCACGAGTTTTTAAGCTGGCTTCACGAGGCAAGCGCAAAAGTGCCTTGGAGTAATCAATTATCGCAATTAAACCAGCTTGATAGCCATGATACGGAACGTTTTATTACCACGTTGGCTGGCAATGAGAACCGTCTTGCTATCGCGTTACAGCTTCTAATGACCTACGTTGGCACACCGTGTTTGTACTACGGTGTAGAGGTAGGGCTTGAGGGGACACATGATCCCGATAATCGTCGTTGCTTCCCATGGGAGCGAGTTGAGACAAGTCCGTGGCTACCATACTGCAAGCAATTGATTTCGCTTCGTAAAGCTTCAAAAGCCTTGCAGCGAGGCAGTTTTGTCCCGCTTCATGTTGACGAGTTTAGCTTAGTGTTCGCACGTCAACTGGACGATGAAGTGGTGATTAGTGGCTTTAATCTAGGGACTGACGCGGCGCAACTTTCGCTGCCGGTTTGGAAGCTAGGGCTTGAGAGTGCCAGTTTTGAAAGTGCACTGGCGGGCGGTACATCTGATTCACTTGATGGTGTGTTAGACGTCACTATCGCAGCAGAGGGCTCTCTGCTGCTGACACGCTAACTAGATTGACTGCGGCAAGGTGATTACTGCGATAAGGTCGCAAGCATCTTGTCGCGGTATTGCTGGATGTGCTCGACAATCGGTGCCGCTTTGTTAAAGGTGCGGATTTCACGAAATAGCTCAGCGGCTTGCGGATACTGTTGGCGAAGATACGAGAACCACTGCTTCACTCGGTTTGGGTAGTAGAGCCCTTTGTCACCTTTGATTTCATAGGTTGAATAGACCAAAAGCAGCTCAACCACTTCATGCCAAGGCATTACTTTATGGTCGTGCTTAACCACATTACCTAAGTTAGGCACGTTGAACGCGCCGCGGCAGACCATCAACGAATCCACGCCCGTGGTTTCAATGCAGCGCTGGCCATCAGAGTAGTTCCAAATCTCACCATTCGCGATAAGAGGCAAGTTGGTTTTGCTGCGAATCGCATTAATATATTCCCATTTGATCTCGCTAGCTTTGTATCCGCCAGTTTTGGTGCGTGCATGCACGGTAAGTTCATTGGCGCCTGCTTGTTCAATCGCGTCAACAATCTCAAAGCAATCATCTGGATTTTCCCAACCCAAACGAATCTTAGCAGTAACAGGAATAGAAGGGTCTACCGCGTCTCGGCACGCTTTTACTACGTTATGGATAAGCTCTGGGTGCTGCAGTAACGCTGCGCCACCTTTGCTCTTGTTGACCAGCTTTGCTGGGCAGCCAAAGTTGAGATCAATCCCTTTCGCGCCAAGTGATGCGGCTTTAACGGCGTTTTCTGCCATCCAGCGAGGGTCTTGGCCAAGAAGCTGAATATGAACAGGTGTACCAGATTTGGTCATGGAACCTTGAGCCAGTTCAGGACACAGGCGATAGAACACGTGATCAGGCAAAGCTTGGTCAACAACGCGAACAAATTCAGTCACACAAAGATCGTAGTCGTTGATCTCGGTAAGAATTTCTCGCATTAAATGATCTAACACACCCTCCATCGGGCCCAAAACAACACGCATACCAGTTCTCATCATATTCAGGGAGCGGGGATTCTACCCGTTATAGAACAAAGAATCGACCATTGTGTTTCTAGGGCGAGGTAAATATACTTGCCGAAAATTTTGATTGGTGTAACGAATAATGAAATTCATTGAGCTTCCTGCTGATTGGGCAGGCGAAACTAGCGCGTTTATTGAAGGCGCAATCCTAGCCGCTAACTTTGCTGCTGAGCCACTAAAGCCAGAAGCTTGGTTGTCTTCAGTAATCGGCGAATTCACATCAGAGCAAGAAACTTGGGTCGTTGAACACCTTCATGCTCAATATGCGCTTCTTAAAACCAATCAATACGCATTGTTGGCTTTGCTTGATGACAACCAAGAGCGAGCGGCAGACTTTGCAGAGGGTTTCATGACGGTTTGGCCAGTGGTTGAGACCCAATGGCAAGGTAAGAGTCTATCTGATGGCACAGAGCGTATGCTTCAAGCTCTGCTGACGACTTTGATGTTAGCAATGGACGAAGAGCAGACGCACGCTCAAATGCGTGACGCGGGCTTTGAGCAGTTGCCAACCTATGCAGATCTAGCGCCGCAACTTGATGCGATGGTGAATGAAGTCGCAATGGCGGCAGATGAGATGATGGTTGGTCATCAATCTCAAACGGTGAACCCGTTTAAAGGCGTGGGACGCAATGATGCTTGCCCTTGTGGTAGTGGCAACAAGTTTAAGAAGTGTTGTGGTAAGTAGTTAAGCGATGCGCAGCGAGCCTGTTGCTCCTCCCCTTGAAAGCGGGGCGCGTAGCGGGAGGGGGCTCTTTTTATCTTTAACCATCTAAAAGTAAAGAGAAAAACCAAGAGTATCCCCTCTAACTCCCCATACTTAGGGGGAGAACCACAGGCTAGCTCCTATCGTTACATCGCCGGTTTATTGAAACCCACGATGTCTAGCCGACGACACTTTCGCACCCTGTGAAATCACAACAATCGCCAACGCTACCAAGTTACCCGCAAAGATAACCACAAGCCACTGCGGCATAGAAAGTGACAAGAACTGCCACACCACTTTCGAACAATCACCATACGCCTCAAACAGCCACGGTGCCCACTCGTTTAGTGGTGCCCAATCTGGGAACGTCACAAACAAATCACAGGTCTTAAACGGAGAAGGGTTGAACTGATAGTCCACGTGCTCAAGAGACAGTGTTAGACCTTTGATGGAAGAGGCACCCCAAGCACCTAAACCAAGCCATCTCAACAAGGTGTTTTTAGGGTTAATCAAACCAATTAAAGCCGCACCGCCGATGCCAAACATAGCAACGCGTTCGTAGATACACATGACACAAGGGGCCAATTGCATGACATGCTGGAAGAAAAGCGCGCAGAGTTCGAAGAAGATAATCGCTAGAAGCAGCAATCCCCAAGACCATCGCGTCTTTGAAAATGCCTTAATGTTCGCTAGAAGTGTCACTGTCACGTCCTTGATAAATAAAAAAAGCTCTGAATACTCAGAGCTTTTTAACGTGGAATAGTTTCACAATCAACTAAAAATTAGTGTCCAGATGAGATAGCGCTCTCAACTACTGCACCTGTGTGCTCAACAATCCAACCCGCCTCATAGAACCATGCATCATCGGCTCTACTAAGTAGATGATGCCAAGTAGACCCACAATCGACAGTACGATGGTGTATGGCAGTGCCATGATAACCATGCGACCGTAAGAAAGGCGAATAAGCGGTGCCAATGCTGAAGTCAGTAGGAATAGGAATGCTGCTTGACCGTTTGGCGTTGCTACTGAAGGCAAGTTAGTACCAGTGTTGATTGCAACACCTAGTAGGTCGAACTGATCACGAGTGATAATGCCTTCGACAAGCGCGGTTTTCACTTCGTTGATGTAAACCGTACCTACGAATACGTTATCTGACACCATAGATAGTACGCCGTTTGCAATGTAGAACAGAGCAAGCTGAGTGCCTTTGTCTTCGATGTGCAGAACCGCATCGATGATTGGCTTAAACAGACCTTGGTCTACAATCACAGCCACGATAGAGAAGAATACAGCAAGTAGAGCAGTAAACGGCAGCGCTTCTTCAAATGCTTTGCCCATTGAGTGCTCTTCAATAACGCCTGTAAACGCTGTAGCTAGAACGATAACCGATAGACCGATTAGACCAACCGCCGCCAGGTGCATTGCTAGAGCGACAATCAGCCATACTGCGATAGCACCTTGGATCCAAAGTTTCGCGATATCTTGTTTAGTGCGTGATTTGCGCTCTTCACGGTCGAACTCAACTAGGATGTTACGCACGTTTTCTGGAAGCTTCGCACCGTAACCGAACACACCCATTTTCTCGACAATGAAACAGGTAGCAAGGCCACAGATAAGTACAGGACCGGTTACAGGTAGCATACGAATAATGAACTCACCAAATTCCCAGCCCGCTTGACCAGCGATGATTAGGTTTTGAGGCTCACCAACCATAGTCATAACGCCACCCAGTGCGGTACCTACACCTGCGTGCATCAACAGTGAACGTAGGAACGCACGGTAATCTTCTAGGTCGTCACGAGTAAGATCTGTGATTTCACCATCATGAGTGTGGTCGTGAGATGAACCGTAGTTCTTGCCTGAAGCCACCTTATGATAGATAGAGTAGAAACCAACTGACACGCTGATAACCACGGCAATAACCGTTAGTGCATCTAGGAATGCAGATAGGAAAGCCGCCGCAAAACAGAAGGCCAAAGACAATACGGCCTTAGAGCGAATGCCAAGCAATATCTTAGTGAAGATGAACAGCAGAAGCTGCTTCATAAAGTAGATACCGGCAACCATGAAGACCAGCAGCAATAACACTTCAATGTTATTGATAAGCTCGTGCATCACCATATCGGGCTGGTCATTCCCATCGCCACCGCTTCAATGGCGAGCAAACCACCTGGTTGTAATGGGTAGCACTTAAGTGCATCGCGAGGGTGAAGATGAATTCGACCACAAGTAGCCAACCTGCAACAAACGGGTCAACGAGGAAGAAAACAATAGGGTTGATAATAAGGAAAGCGATGATCGCTAATTTATACCAATCGGGTGCTTTACCAAGAAAGTTCTTGATAAACGCATTTCCAAGAGACATCGGCATAGTAATACTCTTATGTTGTTATTAATCGACAGTAGCAAAGGGTACGAAGAGTATTTGAGTGGGCTTCCAAATAAATCGGCAGAATTAAAAAACTTAGAAAACGAACAAAAATCACACACTGCACAAACGGAGTGGGGAGAATGTTCACTTGCCAAGTCCCTCAGCTGCTAAGCACTCCTTGCTTCGCCCGCAAAGATACTCCTCGGTAAGATTTAGTCAACAAAAAACACCATTCTCAAAAAAGGAAAAAGGTACTTTTTGCCAAAAACGCGATCTATACGAAATAAGCTAAGCATAGCCGCAGTCAATGGTTGATTTTTTACTTTGTTGACAGTGTTCTGGATGAAACACCGCGTCACGATGATATGCCAATCACAACCTTCAAAAAAGCATGTTTTTTAGGCTTATTCTTACCAAAAGCTCGGAAATATCTTATTGATTAGCCTTGTGAATGATGTGGTTTATTATCATACAATTCAGTGGGTTGTAATATTAATGAAAGGTAAATACCTCTGTAACATTCATGCTTCGTACCCATAAATGGTTATAGCTGCTTAAATGTCAGAATAGAGTTATTACTCCATTTTGTTATTGTTACACAGATAAGTAGTGTAGGTTTACCAAAATCTGGAAGTAGTGGTATGATGAGTTTCATGTAACGATAAATACAATAGATTGGAAACACCCCATAATGGTAATTAAGGCGAAGAGCCAGCAGGGTTCGCTGAAAAGTATATTATTGAGAGTATCTGGAACGGCCGTTTTCCTCCAGGCTCAATTCTCCCAGCTGAGCGAGAGCTGTCAGAACTAATTGGGGTCACACGAACTACGCTGCGTGAAGTATTGCAGCGACTAGCCCGTGATGGCTGGCTGACGATCCAACATGGTAAGCCAACCAAAGTAAACCAATTTATGGAGACCTCAGGTCTGCATATTCTTGATACGCTGATGACGCTTGATGCGGATAACGCGACGTCGATTGTTGAAGACCTGCTTGCTGCTCGTACTAACATCAGCCCGATTTTCATGCGTTATGCATTTAAAGCGAATAAAGATAATGCTGAGCGCACTATCGAAGGCATTATCGAGTCGTGTGAAAGCTTGCTAAATGCTGAATCTTGGGACGCGTTCATTGAATCATCTCCGTATGCCGATAAACTCAAGGCACACGTTAAAGATGACGGTGATAAAGACGAAGTGGCGCGCCAGGCATCGCTCATTGCTCAAACGTTTAATTTCTACGATTATTCGCTGTTCCAGCGTTTGGCGTTCCACTCTGGAAACCAAATCTATGGTTTGATCTTTAACGGTCTTAAGAAGCTTTACGACCGTGTTGGTTCGTACTATTTCTCAAACCCAGAAGCACGCACCTTGGCGCTTAACTTTTATAAAGAGTTGCTAGAGGTATGTCGCACGGGTGATCGTGACAGACTGCCTAACGCTATTCGTCAATACGGTATGGAAAGTGGTCAAATCTGGAACCAGATGAAGACCACACTTCCGAGCAACTTTACAGAAGACGACAGCTAATAGACGTTGATAACATATAGAAAAAACCGCCGATGGGCGGTTTTTTTATGCCACTGCAATTTTGGGCAGTGTCGAGTAAATTGACTGTGCCACCGTTGTGACTGAACGGTCATAGCAGTGAAAGATAAGTTCAGACAACTGGGAAGTAATGCGATATAGACGTTGTTTAAGCTCATCAGCGGACCCGTCTGCATCGATATCGGCAATGCGCGCCAGCAAATCTTCATGCAGATGCTGCTGCAAGCTCAAATCTTGGCTGATGTGCAGTGCACCGAGCTGGTGGCTTAATTGCTTAATCAAGCTACGGATTGCGCTTTGACTGTCTTTTGTTTCTAGCGTTTCAATGTGCAACCGCAATGTGGTGAGTGTGTCCATGTAGGGCACAATGGCCTGCCAGCTTTTTCGCTGGGTTGGCAACAGGTGAGTTTGACCATCTGCTTTTGCCCAAGTGGAAATAGTACTTTGAACCAAAATCAGCGCATCTCGAATCAATTGACTATGTACCAGCTGATTGTCACGTACCGTTTGTTGTTGCCAATCTTGTAGTTGCTGCGTGACACACGCTTTTATGTCGCTAAATCCATCTAGGCGATGTAGGGCACGGCTTTCTAGCAGTAGCTGAAGCTGGACTCGTGCGCTACTTTGCTGCCTTTGGTTATTGTGTCCAAACAGTAAGCTGTAATGGGTCGCTTCTCGGTGCATTCTCAGTAAGGCGATGAGCTTTCTCAGATCCGCTAAACGTCGATAGTAGCATTCATGGCTCACGCCACCTTCCGGCGTTAAGCTAAACATGCGGCGAACCGCGCTGGATGTTTTTCCTAGAGAGTATGTCATTGTCGCCTCCTTGCGAACGGGGTTAACCAAGGTAGTGATCTCATCATGACCGATTGAACCGGTGCCTTGGGTTATATCCTTATTAGCTTACTTATTGATTATGAAAGGTAAGTGACAAAATCAAACCGTCATAATGTTCGGCACGGGTTGATAGAGATCACTCGCAATTTCACTGACCAGTCCGTCGTAACTTGAGAAGATAAGCTCTGACAACTCGGCTGTGAGTTGGTACATAAATTCTTTGTCCAGTGGCGTATCCGGATTTTCAATTAGGGCTTCAATTTTGCTGACCGTAGTGCTGTACATAGGTGACGGAACGCTCAATGGGCCAACTAGGCTAAGGTGATTCACTTTACGGTGCATTTGCTTGCAGTAGTGAAGAATGCGCTGTCTACCGAGTTCAGAGTCTGCGCCATCAATGCAAATGCGTAGTTGAGTCAAACAGTCCAACGAGTCGATGACGCCTTGCCAGACATTGCGATATTCCTGCTCAAGCTCCTCTCGCTCTGAATTCATCAACCAAGCGGTGAAAATTTCATCAACCAAAAACAGGGTTTGACGGATCAGTTTGCCGTGGACAATTTGGTTCTTACTGACCGTGTGTTTTTTCCATGAGCGAGAAAGCAGTTTGATGTTGCTGTGCAGTACTCGATAGAGCGGCTTGTTGTCAAAGTGGGCGATGCTGATCAGTTTCAGGCAGCATTCTTCCATCGCCATCTCAATTTTTTCCAGTTGCTTGACCTTTTTTTGATCAAACATTAATTGATAGTGAGTCGCGGTTCGATGTTGGCGGATCAGGGTAATGAGATCACGCAACTGCACGATCAATTGATATTTACGCTCTACCTTGGCTTCGGTGATTTTTGCATAGTGATAAATGGCAGCCAAAATAGCCACAGATAAGACTAGAGATATCAATACAAACATAACGACCTCCTTTATGTCGTCTAATGCCTTCAAGAGACATAGAGCAAAGGGAGTGCCAATATGAAATGTTGTTATAAAACAGTAATTTAATACTTTTGAGGTAGGAGGTAGTGCGATGTTTTGGTGCAATTGCACATTATCTGTGAATCAAGTCACAAAAAAAGCCAGCAAGAATGCTGGCTTTAGTCTAGCAATTTTAACGTGTTACATCACACGCATGCCTGGCTGAGCGCTTCATGTGGCTCAAGGATCCATAGATCGCTGCCACCAGGACCTGCGGCAAGGATCATACCTTCAGACATACCAAACTTCATCTTACGAGGCTTCAGGTTTGCTACCATAACGGTTAGTTTACCTTCTAGCTCTTCAGGTTTGTATGCCGACTTAATACCAGAGAACACTTGGCGAGTTTCACCACCAATGTCTAGCTGGAATTTAAGTAGCTTGTTCGCTTTTGGCACTTCTTCACAAGAAATGATGCGAGCAATACGCATGTCTACTTTGGCAAAGTCGTCAAACTCGATCTCATCAGCGATAGGATCTTTATCAAGCTCAGTTTGGCTTGCTTTGTTCTTCTCTGCTTCCGCTTTTTCTTTCGCCGCGACTTCTGCTGCTGCATCTTCTTTAGAAGCTTCAATCATCGCTTCCACTTTCTTAGGATCGATACGGTTAAACAGCGCCTTGAACTTAGTGATCTCATGACCAGTCAGTGGTGTGGCAATACCTTCCCAAGTGAGTGTTTCGTTTAGGAATGCTTCTGTACGAGCAGCCAAACCAGGCATAACAGGCTTCAGGTAAGTCATCAGAACGCGGAATAGGTTAATACCTACTGAACAGATGTCTTGAAGCTCTTGGTCTTTGCCTTCTTCTTTAGCAACAACCCAAGGTGCTTTTTCGTCAACGTACTGGTTCGCTTTGTCAGCCAGTGCCGTGATTTCACGGATTGCACGACCGAACTCACGAGACTCGTAAAGCTCTGCGATGCGGTCAGCGGCTGCAACGAATTCGTTGTATAGCTCAGGCTCTGCAAAGTTGTCAGAAAGCTTGCCTTCGAAGCGTTTGCTGATAAAGCCAGCGTTACGAGATGCTAGGTTAACAATCTTGTTGACGACATCAGCGTTAACGCGCTGGGTGAAGTCTTCAAGGTTAAGGTCTAGATCGTCGATACGGCTGTTTAGCTTAGCCGCGTAGTAGTAACGCAGGCACTCAGGGTCAAGGTGGTCAAGGTAAGTTGCCGCCTTGATGAAAGTACCTTTCGACTTAGACATCTTCGCGCCGTTGACGGTTACATAGCCGTGAACGAACACGTTGTTTGGCTTACGGAAGCCGCTGCCTTCTAGCATTGCTGGCCAGAATAGGCTGTGGAAGTAAACGATGTCTTTACCGATGAAGTGGTAAAGCTCGGTCGAGCTGTCTTTCTTCCAGTACTCGTCAAAGTCTAGATCGTCGCGTTTGCCACATAGGTTTTTGAATGACGCCATGTAGCCAACAGGGGCATCTAGCCAAACGTAGAAGAATTTGTTCTTTTCGCCTGGGATTTCGAAACCGAAGTACGGAGCATCACGAGAGATGTCCCATTGCTGTAGACCTGACTCGAACCACTCTTGCATCTTGTTCGCTGTTTCTGATTGAAGCGAGCCAGAGCGGGTCCACTCTTTCAGCATGCTTTCAAACTGAGGCAAGTCGAAGAAGAAGTGCTCAGAGTCTTTCATTACTGGTGTCGCACCAGATACTGCTGATTTAGGATTAATCAGTTCAGTTGGGCTGTAGGTCTCACCACAGTTATCACAGTTGTCGCCGTATTGATCTTCCGACTTACACTTCGGGCAAGTACCTTTTACGAAGCGATCCGGTAGGAACATCTCTTTCTCTGGGTCAAACAGCTGAGAAATAGTACGGCTAGAAATGAAGCCATTCTTCTTCAGCTCAAGGTAGATGTGAGATGCCAACTCGCGGTTCTCGTCAGAGTGCGTGCTGTGGTAGTTATCAAAACTGATGTCAAAGCCAGCGAAGTCTTTTTGGTGCTCTTCACTCACTGCAGCGATCATTTCTTCCGGCGTGATCCCCATCTGCTGAGCTTTCAGCATGATTGGTGTGCCGTGAGCATCATCAGCACAAATGAAGTTTACTACGTTGCCACGTAGACGTTGGTAGCGCACCCAAATATCCGCTTGGATATGCTCAAGCATATGACCTAAGTGGATAGAGCCGTTAGCGTACGGTAGTGCACAAGTGACCAACAGTTTTCTTGGATCGATTGCCATACTTTGTTTCGCTTTCTTTGTTCAAGTAAAAATATTGGCTAATACTACATGATGCATGGCATGACTCCAAGATATCCGACACCAATCTCCCCAACTTTTTTAGGTTCTGGTTCGGCTAAGTGAGTGCTAATCTTAGGAGGATTAGCAAAAGACTAACAATAATAAGGAATGCATGATGCGCACGTTCGAATCGAAACAAGATTTTTGCCAATGGCTAGGGGAATTCAGCCACTCAAGCCTCAAGCTAGGATGGAGTGAAGTCCCTGATGTGGTAAAGGTTGCCGCCTCGGGTGAGTTTCAAATTGCTTTGCCGTTTGCCAATCTCTCGGCGCGAGAGGCATTAGCTAGCTGGATTGAAGGCAAACAAGCTTCTGGCGAAGTCGCTAAGTTTCCTTTCTCAGTATCTGTCAGTACCAAAGCACTTGAAACTACAGTCGCAACGGAAATCAAAGGCGTGAAAAACGTCATTGCGGTGACCTCAGCCAAAGGCGGTGTAGGTAAATCGACGACGGCGGTCAATCTCGCGCTGGCGATCAGTCAGCTAGGAGCAAAAGTCGGTATTTTAGATGCCGATGTATACGGGCCATCTATTCCTATCATGCTCGGTCAAATAGATGCACATCCAGAGGTCCGTGATGGCAAATGGATGCAACCAGTACCCGCACACGGTATTTACACGCAATCTATCGGGTACTTGATGAGTACTGACGACGCGGCAATTTGGCGCGGCCCTATGGCGTCTAAAGCGTTGGCCCAACTTCTCAATGAAACGGAATGGCCAGATTTGGATTACTTGGTTATCGATATGCCGCCGGGTACAGGCGATATTCAATTGACCTTATCTCAGCAAATACCGGTAACGGGCGCACTTATCGTGACTACGCCGCAAGACCTTGCTTTGGCGGACGCGATTAAAGGCGCTGCGATGTTCGAGAAAGTCTCGGTACCTGTGGTTGGTATTGTCGAGAATATGAGCTATCACATCTGTAGCCAATGTGGTTCGAAAGAGCATATCTTCGGCGCGGGTGGTGCTGAGTGGATGGCGGCTAAATTTGGCTTGAATCTTCTTGGTCAGGTACCACTTCACATCGATATTCGTGAGTCGATTGATAATGGTGCACCGACGGTCGTGTCACAGCCAGAAAGTGAGCATGCAAACATCTATCGAGAGCTTGCTGAAAGAGTCTGTTCAGATCTATTTTGGAGTGGCAAAGCGAAACCAGACTCAATCTTGTTTAAGATGGTCGAATAACTCGATATGAGTATGGTTGGTTATTAAGCAAACAGTGGCTGGTGGGTAATCGATTGCATTTTTTCATTCTTCGATCTGAGACAAAATTGAACGTCAAATAAGTGAGATATCGACTAGTATCTATTGAATGATGTCCATATAATTACGCGGTTTTGTCCTCACCACCATATATGTACTAGGTGCAAAGAATGTCTGATAATAATCAATGTGTCATCGTCGGTATCGCTGGCGCTTCTGCTTCTGGAAAAAGCCTCATCGCGAGCACTATCTATAATGAACTGCGCGAGAAGGTTGGCGATCATCAAATCGGTGTCATCACGGAAGATTGTTACTACAACGATCAAAGTCACTTGAGCATGGAAGAGCGTGTTAAAACGAACTACGACCACCCAAATGCCCTTGACCACGATCTACTTTGTGATCACCTAGAGCAGTTGATCAATGGTGAAGCGGTTGAAGTGCCAGAGTACAGCTACACTGAGCACACTCGTACAGAAAACAGCACCCCGATGACACCAAAGAAAGTGATCATCCTTGAAGGTATTCTACTGCTGACAGATCCTCGCCTCCGTAAACTCATGCACGCGACTGTGTTCATGGATACGCCGCTTGATATCTGTCTACTGCGCCGCGTTAAACGTGACGTTGAAGAACGCGGTCGTACAATGGAATCTGTTTTGAAACAGTACCAATCGACAGTTCGTCCTATGTTTATGCAGTTTATTGAACCGTCAAAGCAACACGCGGACATTATTGTTCCACGTGGCGGTAAAAACCGTATTGCAATCGACGTATTGAAAGCGCACATCGCCAAACTACTTCGTGCATAATCCTGACTCAGTTCGGATTGAAAACGCACAATGAACACGGTGAGAATGTCCTATAATAAATGGGTGCTCGAACGGCGTTTAAATTGCTTTATTTTTTAACTAATTAGTGGCACTTTATGTGCCACTTTTTGTTTTTAGGTTTTCAGCCTTGCAAGGAAGTTGCTAATGAAAAAACTCCTCCTCATTCTCGCCATCCCGGTGCTGGTGATCGTGTTGGGTGTCGCCGCCCTGGTGATGTTCGTCAACCCTAATCAGTTCAAACCGATGCTCGCTGAGCAAGTGAAAAACCAAACTGGCCTTGAGCTTGAAATCAGCGGTGACATCAGCTGGCAGTTCTTTCCGTCGGTAGGCTTAGAGCTCGGCCAAACTAGCCTTAAAAACCCGCAAGGTTTTCAAAACCCAAATTTATTTAGTGTTAACCAAGTCGGCGTGAGTGTGGCTGTGATGCCGTTACTCGACAAAACGTTGGAGATAGGCTCGATAACGTTAGATGGCGCGCAGGTTTATTTAGAAACGCTTAAAGATGGTCGCTCAAATCTTGATGCCTTAACGGCAGCGCCGCAAACAGAGACGGCGGCAGAGCCTGCAGCAACGGGCGATGCTCCAGCTGAAACATCCACATCAGCCGCTGATGGATGGCAGATTTCTCTATCTGGTGTCACAGTGTCAAATGCGCTGCTTGAAGTGTCCAACGCGCAAACAGGGACTTTCACTAAGCTTTATGATGTGGGCTTGAATGTGACAGAGTTCGCGGTTGACCAATGGACGACGGCGAATTTTGAGCTAAAAGGCCAAAACAACGATCAGCAGTTTACAGCAAAAGGCACGGCTGATTTCAAACTGGCACAGGGCTTTGCAGAGTATGCACTCAAGAATATTGAGTTTGATGCCACCTATGAGGATACGGCAAATCAGATTCAGCAAGCACAGTTAAAACTGGCGACGTTTGAGTTTGATAAACCCAATGCCATCGAATTCTCAATGAAAGGCAATGCTGCTGATCTCACCTTTGATGCCAAAGGCGGTACCACGTTTACCGTTGATAAAGCCATCTCTTTGGTTAAGCTGAGCGGCTTATCATTGGATTCGACCTTAAACGGTGCTGCGTTGCCACAGTCGCCAATGAAAATCACCATGGCCTCGGATCTTAGCTTTGACTTGAATAAAAGCTTCCTTGATTTTGTATTGCAAAAGCTGACCGTTAACAAGATTGAGCTGGATGGTAAAGCAACAGTGCAATTGGCAGATATTCCAAAAGTGCGCTTCTCACTGCACAGCCCAAATATTGATTTGGATGAGTTTTTGTCTCTGAACAATACAACTGCTGGCCCCGAGTCTAGTGGTGGTGATGCGGGATCTGGTAGTGGATCTGGAGCAGCTAACTCTACTGCGAGTACTGCACCAAAAGAGGTTGAGCCAGATTTAACCGCGCTCGGTGGTTTGGATGTTCAAGGCAAGATCACCATCGATAAGTTCAAAGCGGGCAATGCTCATATGCAGCAAGTGAAGACCGATTTTGCGGTGAATCGTGGCGTGGCGACGCTGAACTCTTTCAGCTCGAAGCTTTACGGTGGTTCAATTACAGCAACCGGTAAATTGGATGCGCGTAAGTCACCTGCATCCTACAGCGCTGTAAAACGTATCAAAGGTGTCAAAGTACAGCCGCTGCTGGTGGATGTAGCTAACAACGATATGTTGGAAGGAACGGGTAATATTGATGTCAACGTGAAAGGTAAGGGGCTTGCTCCTACCGCGATGAAGAAAAACTTGGCGGGTACGGTGAAAATCAACTTTGCTGATGGCGCGGTCAATGGTATCAACGTGGCGCAGCTTATCCGCGAAAACTACGCTCGTTTTAAAGGCCAGTCTTTGGATGGTGCATCAGGCCCGAAAAAGACCGACTTTAGTGCTATGAAAGCAACGCTCAAGCTTGCTAATGGTGTAGTTTCGACCAATGATATGACGGCGGAATCACCACTATTGCGTGTGAAAGGTCAAGGCTCTGCTAATTATATCAATGAGACGGCTGACTTTGTCGTAAGCACTTCGGTTGTTGGTACCCTTGAAGGGCAGGGTGGCCAGAGTATCGACGAGCTTAGAGATGTAACGATTCCGATTCGAATCACCGGCGCGTGGACAGATCCAAAATTTGCGTTGGTGTTTGATGATGTGCTCAAAGAGAAAGCTAAAAAAGAAGTCGAGCGTGCCACTGAGCGACTAGGCATTAAAGATGAAAAGACGAAAAAAGCAGTAGATAGCCTGCTGAAAGGTCTTTTTAACTAATCTGTCTTTTTAAACAAAAATGCCAGCCTTTCGAGGCTGGCATTTTTCTTATCGGTATGTGGTTACCAGTGTAGGTCGAGATCTTGTTCTGTCTCGACGATGGTTTCCCATTGGGTAATCAACTCAGCAACTGTTGCCATGTCGACCATTTTGCTATCGATAACGCCATCGGGTCTGCGAATGGTTAGCGATACGCTTGATGGCTCTGTGCTGGGTTTAACTGCGTCCCAACACGCTGTGGAGTCCTGCATGCTTTGTATTGGTCCCCATCCTAGGACAAACTGATGCTCGCTGGTGTGCATCCAAAGGGTCAGAGTACAACTTTCCATAAAACTCTCCGTGTTAATGTTATGTTGCATTAATGTTTAATTTAAACGAAATGCAAACCGTTGTCATGCACGAATTAGTCTATTTTGTACCCCATAAAGGTTACCAATCAACGCCTTTGAGTGCTTTGACACCAGATTCAAATGCGTGCTTAACGTTTTTCACTTCGGAAACGGTGTCCGCCATTTCAATCAGTGTTCGATGCGCGGCGCGTCCGGTAATAATGACAGACTGCATTGCTGGGCGGCTATTGAGCGCCTCGACCACCTCATCAAGTTCAATGTAGCCATAACTCACCATATAGGTCAGCTCATCAAACAGAACGACATCAATAGACTCATCTTGCAGCATACGCTTGCACTCTTGCCAGACGCCTTGAGCTGCTTCTGTATCCGCCGCTTTGTTTTGGGTTTCCCAAGTAAAGCCCGTCGCCATGACTTGAAATTCCACGCCAAGCTTTTCTAGTAGGTTACGTTCACCGTTATCCCAAGTACCTTTAATAAACTGTGCTACTGCACACTTTTTGCCGTGTCCGACGCACGTGCGACGGTGCCAAACCCTGATGTCGATTTTCCTTTACCGTTTCCGGTGATGATCAGTAGCAAGCCTTTTTCAACTTGAGCATTGGCGATTTTCTTATCGACGTTCTCTTTGACTTTCTGTTGGCGCTCTTTATGGCGCTGCTGCTTAGACTCTTCCGACATTGACATGGGGGTTCCTTAAATTTGTTGTGTCTACGCTCCATCATAAAGCAAACCCAAAAGAAAAAAACGGGATAAATCCTAAGGGATTATCCCGTTCTATATGCTGGTTCGATTTTGCGTTTTGCCTTTTCCCCCTTGCTTCTTAATAAAGGGGCTATGCACCCAATCGCGCTCGCACAACTTGCTGACAGCGATCGACATCTTTGACATGTTTTGGCACCACTAAAATGGTGTCGTTGCCACCAATGGTAGCGAGGATGTCGGCGTGTGGGTCGATATCGATGAGCCTTGCTATCAATTGAGCGCTGCCTGGGTGTGTCTTGATCACCACTAATGATTGATTATTGGTGATGAGTTCGATTTGAGAGGAGATAGAGGAGTCAACGCGAACCGAGCTGGTTTCTGAGGTCAGGCAATACGCTTTTTTGCCGCAAGCATTCTGCATTTTCACCACGCCAAGCTGGGCAAGCAGACGTGAGACAGTGGACTGGCTGATCCCATGGTAGCCAAGATCGACAAGGGCTTGCCTAAGTTTGTTTTGGGTCGTGAAGCTTTGTTGTTGCAGCAGCTTTTTGCACACTTCGGTGAGTTTTTTCTCATCGACAGTAGGGTTGTCTAAATCAGGAGTGTCGTACATGTTTCACCTACTAAATAGTAAAACTCATCCTTGAGGTGGTTTTATGTGTTGTTATTTATAACTAATAGCAACTCATACACTATCAAATTGTGAAAAAGTAAAATATATGCCCATTTCTCATTTTGATGACTGATTATTGTTTAATCACTCAAAAGCGAGAGACCCCCCCTCGCTTTTGTTTGTGCATTAGTTCTATTGGGTTATTGACCTAATGTCGCCACCATTACGGCTTTGATGGTGTGCATGCGATTCTCTGCTTCATCAAAGACGATAGAGTATGGAGACTCAACTACTTCATCAGTCACTTCACACCCTTGTGATAGCTCTGGATAGTCGGCGGCCAAGCCTTTACCGACGGTAGTATCTTCTCCATGGAATGCTGGTAAGCAGTGCATGAACTTGACGTTTGGATTGCCCGTCGCTTTAATCACATCCATGTTAACTTGGTAAGGCAACATCAGTTTGATGCGCTCTGCCCACGCTTCTTTAGCTTCACCCATGGACACCCAAACGTCGGTGTATAGGAAGTCACAACCTTGCACGCCTTCTTGTACATCTTCAGTTAGGACAATCTTCGCTCCGGTTTCTGCTGCGATGGTTTGGCATTGCTCAATCAAAGACGCTTCAGGCCAGAATGCTTTTGGCGCCACAAGGCGGATTTCCATACCCATCTTCGCTGCACCTACCATGAGTGAGTTACCCATGTTATTGCGCGCATCACCGAGGTAAGCGAAGGTAATCGCACTTAGCGGTTTGTTCGGCGAATGCTCCATCATAGTCATGAAGTCAGCCAGAATTTGTGTTGGGTGGAACTCATCGGTTAAACCATTCCAAACAGGCACGCCAGCGTACTGACCTAGTTCTTCGACGATCTCTTGTCCAAATCCACGATACTCGATGCCATCGTACATTCTACCCAGCACGCGAGCGGTATCTTTCATCGACTCTTTGTGGCCAATTTGAGAACCAGTAGGACCAAGGTAGGAGACTTGAGCGCCTTGGTCGAATGCCGCAACTTCAAACGCGCAGCGGGTACGAGTCGAGGTTTTTTCGAAGATAAGCGCAATGTTTTTACCTTTAAGGCGTGGCTGCTCATAGCCGTTGTACTTAGCTTTTTTAAGCTCAATGGACAGCTCTAACAAATGACCGATTTCGCGAGGTGTGAAATCAAGAAGTTTTAGGAAGTTACGATTACGAAGATTGAAAGCCATAATAGTGTCCTTTTTTCTGTCTTGGCGCTGGCTCATACTGCTTAAATTAAGCCAGCGCGTCATATCATTGTGATGGAATGTGAATTAACGTTTGGTAATCACTGTGCCTGCATTGCCTTCTAGGATGCGAAGACCGTCTTCTAGGGCGCCAATGCCCACCATTTGTCCGCCTTGCTGAATGAACTCACATGAGGCGTCGATTTTTGGTCCCATAGAACCCGCATCAAACTGATACTGGGAAAGCTCAGCTGGAGTCGTGGCGTGCAGTGGACGCTGCGTTGGTTGGCCCCAGTCGAGGTAAACCGCATCGGCGTCAGTCAGAATTAACAAGCGATCTGCATTGAGCTGTTTGGCTAGGAATGCAGCCGACATGTCTTTGTCTATCACCGCTTCCACACCAACTAACTTACCTTCTTTACGCGTGACTGGAATACCGCCACCGCCAGTACAGATAACCAAGTGGCCTTGTTCGATTAACGAAGTAATCGCTTCATGCTCAATGATGCCCGTTGGTTGAGGGCTTGGTACCACACGGCGGAAATGCTGGCCGTCGGGCTTAATTGTCCAGTGATACTTCTCTGCAAGCTCACAAGCTTCTTGCTTTTCATAAATCGGACCAATCGGCTTAGTCGGATCTTGAAACGCGGGATCTTTGGGATCGACGGTCATTTGTGTCAGCATGCAGGTGACGTTTCTCTCCGGCATTTGGTTTTTGAATTCTTGCATCAACATGTAGCCGATCATGCCTTGTGTTTCGCTGCCGAGTACGTCGAGTGGGTACGGGTTAACTTTTTTGTACTCCAATCCTTGCAATGCCAGTAAGCCAACTTGAGGGCCATTTCCATGCACCAATACGACATTGTATTGCTCAGCAATTTTGGAGATGGTATTAACCGCGACTTCAATATTATGTCTTTGCACTTCTGCTTCGAGTGGCTCGCCTCTTTTGAGCAGAGCGTTACCGCCAAGAGCGACGACAATGGTTTGTTTTTTCATAGTCTTTATCCAGAGCAGTTAAGTCTTAGGGAATGGTTAGATACCATCACGTTCAATAGGGCAGCTCATACAGCGAGCGCCGCCACGACCACGGCCAAGTTCATCACCTGGAATAGGCAGCACAGTGATACCGGCTTTGTCGTATTTCTCATTGGTGTAGGTGTTGCGCTCGTAACCAATAACCACACCTGGCTTCACGGTCAGCACATTGTTGGCGTCATTCCACTGTTCACGTTCGGCTTCAAAGTTATCGCCGCCGGTAGTAATTAGATTGAGCTTGTCGACTTGTAGCGCTTTCTCGATAGTTGAGATGTACGAGCTTTGCTGTGCGGCTTTAACGCGACCAGATTCATCACCGGTTAAACTCCAGCACTTCACATCATCTGGAATCACATTCGGATAGACCGAGAAAGTATCTTCACGCATGTGGGTCATTACGGTATCGAGGTGCATGCAAGAGCGATCTTTTGGAAGCTCTAGTGCAATTACTTGTTTAGCTTGGCCATGTTTAAATAGGCTAGACGCTAAGTGCTCAACGCCTTGTGGTGTAGTGCGCTCAGACATACCAATAAGAACGGCGCCTTTACCAATGACCAGTACGTCACCACCTTCGATGGTAGAGTGGTCATACGCCGAAGGCTCATCACCAAAGTACTTAATAAAGTCTTGGCCAGCGAACGTTGGGTGCCAGCGATAGATAGCACGAAGATGGTTGGTTTCGCGTTGTCGCGCGACTTTTGCCATAGGGTTAATTGACACGCCGCCATATACCCAGCATGAAGTGTCGCGGGTAAATAGATGGTTCGGTAGCGGGTCGATAATAAAGTCATTCTTTTTGTAAAGTGATTGCAGCATTGAAGATGATTCAAGTGGCATTTCACCGAACGACAAACCACCAGTAAGCACTTTAGCAAGCTCAAGGCTTGGAAGATCGCCCAAGTAGCATCTCACATCATTAGCGAAGGTTGGGCCGTAGCGAAAATCGGATACTTGGGTGTTCAGCAGCCAATCTTTCGCTTCTGGAATCGCTAGTGTCTCTGCAAGCAGGTGAGTCAGTAGTAAAACTTCCACACCTTGCGACTCAAGTGTTTTTGCAAACACATCGTGTTCTTCGCCGGCTTTCTCGACAGCAAGCACATCATCGAAAAGTAGCTGGTGGCAGTTTGATGGAGTTAAGTGTGTGAGAGCACGACGTGGACGGTGAATTAACACGCGACGTAGCTGACCAACTTCAGAACCAACATAGAGTTTATTCATAATCAAGTCTCTCTAATATTTATTAAAACTCATCGAGTTTTATGTAGGGTATTTATTATTAGCTTCGCTGTGGTGGTTATAATATGAAGCAAAATATTCACGTCGTATTAGATCGCGATCACACATATTCTCGCTTGCATTTTAGGGCCGTTAAGGGGGCTGTTAACAATATCTATTCGGAATTAGTTGAATAGATAATGGGTTAAAACAGGACTTTTAAGGGAATAATATGCACGGTTTCTTGTTGAGAGATTGAATTTAGGAAGCATAAAGGAAATACAATTCGCATTAGATATTTTAATGCTAATGGCTAATGCGACAAAATATGCATTCCCATCTACTACTTAGCGCTTTTTCTCACACCAAAACGCCATTTGTTAACAGAATTTCATTCAAATATGTGATGTAACTCTCGTTTTTTTAAGCTTTTACACTGAAGACCGAGGACCAAGGACCAAGGACCAAGAACCAAGAACCGCTTTTAAAACCAAAAAGCCCGCTGACAAGCAGCGGGCAACACATAGGGGTAATTGTGTTAAATTAACCGAGTAAGGTACCTAGACTAAGCATAACAACGCAGAACACGGTTAGAATCGCCATGAGCGGTGCAACCCATTTGAGCCATCGCGCATAAGGAACTCGCGCTATCGCGAGGCCCCCCATTACCACTGCAGAAGTTGGGGTAATGAGATTGACCAGCCCAGATGCCGACTGATAGGCGGTAATAACCAGATCTCGCCCCACACCGGCAAAGTCGCCCAGTGGCGCCATAATTGGCATGGTGAGTACCGCGAGCCCAGACGTTGACGGCACCAAGAAGGACAATAGAATTTCTAAGAAGAACATGACGTTAATAAACACCACGGATGAGAGCCCGGTAACGATATGTTCGGCGGAGTTCAATATGGTATCGGTGATCATGCCTCTATCCATTACCACTACGATACCGCGCGCAATACCGATAATCAGTGCCACGCCTAATAAATCGCGCGCCCCTTCAATGAAGTTATCGATAAAGGATTCCTCACTCATTTTAGCGACGAGACCCACCAATATTGATGCGGCCAGGAACATGGCGGAGATCTCGGCCATCCACCACCCAGCAACTGACACGCCGTAAATCATCACGGCAAATGAGCCACCGAAAATGGTGAGAATGACTTTACGGGTAGCGGTGAACTCTAGAGATTCATCGCCTTTATTGCCAAGGAAGTGCGCTTTGTTTTCTTCGTACTTATCATAAACAATGGATTTGGTCGGGTCTGCTTTAACCATCTTGGCATAACGCATCACATACGCGACGCAAATCACCCAGCCAACAACCAACATGGCTAGACGCAACATAATGCCGTCAGTGAAAGGAATGCCAGAGGCATTGGCAGCGATGACCGTTGCGAATGGGTTAATGGTAGAGCCCAAAACGCCTATACCGGCACCAAGCAAAATAGTCGCCGCAGCAACAAGCGGGTCGAACCGCGCAGCCATCATGACAGGCACCAGCAAGGTATAAAATGGCAACGACTCTTCCGCCATACCATACACAGTGCCACCGGCGGCAAACAGCGCCATGAGGATGGGGATCATTAACTCCTCCCGTCCCTCAAGCCGGCGTGTAACGCGCTCGATACCCGCATCAATGGCGCCGGTTGCGGTAACCAAACCTAAGAAACCACCAATCACCAGTACAAATAGTGATACATCGATGGCGCCAGCTTCATAGCTGTTGTGGTCGTAAAAGCCGTCTATCGGAGCGAGTAGTACATCAATCGGGGTTTGTGGATTGCTTTCGACGCTGGCATAAGTACCTGCAACTGGAACTTCTCGACCTAGGTCTTCATTCATTTCCCGCTCATATTGGCCAGCAGGAATAATCCAGGTCATCAACGCTACAATGGCGATCAGCGCAAATAATATGGTGTAGGCAGAAGGGAACTTGAAACGAGTAAAAAAGCCGCCTGACTTTTTCGGTTCTTGGACGACGTGGGCGGTCATAGCATTCTCCTTAGCAGGAAGTGCTTTCTTCCCGCTTAGCTGTACGTTTAACGTTCAATTACCACATTGAAGCCATAAGAATTACTAATCTAAATTGTGGCTAAAATGTACTATGGATAGGCGAGAATAACTTTAGACTTGCTCACAAAAAATTGTTGATGAAAATAGCGAGTGTTTTTTACGGGGATATTAATCGCAACGGGATGAAAAAATATGGGGTGACGTAATTGATAGACTATTAAGTCACCCTTTAGTACGGATATTTATGCAAAAAACAGATATTTATGCAAATTGTTCATTTATTGACGTTGGTCAATAAATAACTCGAACTAGAATATTCGCTATATCGACCGTAAATGCATTTAAGCGCTTGATTTGTCGCATTGGGCTTCAAGCTCTGCGGCTTTTTGCGCGGCAGGACGCTGTTGAAGTTTCGCAAGATAAGCCTGCAATGCAGGATAGTCGCCAAGAAGCTCTAGCTGAGCAGCCACCTCAACAATCCAAGACAATAAAATATCGGCCGCGGTAAATTGCTCGCCAACCAACCATGTATTGGCTGTTAAGTGATCGTTGAGGTAACCCAAGATCAGCGCCAACTCTTGTTTGCTGTAACCATCAAGAAAGCGTGTTTCACTGCCGTCAATCTTTAGGAAGTAGTGAAGTAGAAGCGGCAACGCAGCCGAGCTTTCCGCGAAGTGCAGCCACTGTAAGTAAAGCGGGTACTCCGCTGAATCTTGCACTGGAGAAAGAGAGGCGGAGGAAAAACGCTGTGCCAAATACTCGGTGATTGCCCCAGATTCCGCCAACACTTGTCCATTTTCTTCAATAACCGGTGACTTGCCAAGCGGGTGAATCGCCTTTTAGTTCTGCCGGTGCTAAATTGGTCACTGCGTCACGTTGGTACGCTTTGACTTGATAAGGAACGTTAAGCTCTTCTAGTAGCCAGATAATGCGTTTAGAGCGTGACTTGTTGAGGTGATGCAGGGTAATCATGAGTCGCTAGCCTTTTGTGTAGTGTGTTTTCTTCCGATTGTTTACGTAGCACCCTAGCAAGCTGGAATTTAAATTGCAATAAATATAATTGTGTGCAATTTAATTGTTTGATCACAGTCTTTTATAAGTCATCGTTAAGCGAGTCAACGATGTCTCACGGTTTCTCTCATAGTGGTTTGTTCTCTAATTTTTGATTGCGGATCGCGTAGAGGCGATAGATGGTCATTAAATTGGTCAGAATAAAGGTGATCTCAACTAAGGAGCCTCCAATGGAGCCAAGCCAAATGTTGTGAGTTACCCAGCAGAACGAGTTAAACAAAATGAGGCAGCGAAGGGTAATGCCCTTTTTGGTAAACAGAGCCCAAGTGCCCACCGACGACCCGATGACTGTCATAAGTTCGAACATGCTAGAGATGTTTGGGACTGTCATTGTCCACATGGTCGTGATGAAACACCACATCACGACGCGAGATTGTGTTTTTATCGATAAATAGCTTCTTATGGCATTTAAGGTCACACCGATAGCCGCAACCGTGGCGCCCATTAAGACGAAATGAATCGCCATAATGAAGCAGAACGTGGTCATGTGATAACGAAAGCGAATATCGTCTTTTTGCCAGAATGCCATCACACCGAAGATAAATGCGATACCTCCAATAGCTTGTGCAATGAGATTGTCCAACGAGCGCCCCTATTAAAATGAACCGACAAAAACGAAATAATGAGCTGAGTGGCAGGCCACCCAGCTCATTTTTATAGCGAAAAGGGAGAGTTAGTCCCTAAGCTCGAAGTAACGTTTTGCGTTACCAAAGCAGATATCTTCAACCATAGGTCCTAGCAATGACAAATCATTAGGCACCTCGCCATTCTCTGCCCAACGCCCAATCATGTCACACAGTATGCGCCTAAAATATTCATGACGAGTGTAAGAAAGGAAGCTACGAGAGTCGGTCAACATACCAACGAACTGGCTGAGTAGACCAAGTTGCGACAGCTGCTCCATTTGGCGTTGCATGCCGTCTTTTTGGTCGTTGAACCACCAACCCGAACCAAACTGTATCTTGCCCGCAATGCCTCCCCCTTGATAGTTACCAATCATGGTGGCCATCATCTCGTTATCACGTGGGTTCAAGCAGTACAAAATAGTGCGTGGCAGCTCATTAGTTTTATCCATATCGTCAAGCAGATGTGCTAGCTCAAATGCGAATGGACGATCGCCAATCGAGTCAAAGCCTGCATCAGCGCCTAACAACTGGAACATACGAGTATTGTTGTTGCGCTGAGCACCAATATGTAGCTGCATCACCCAGCCTAATTGCGCATAACGTTTCCCAAGCCATACCTGAACAGCCGTAGAGAACTGAGCACACTCATGCTCAGTCAAACTTTCGCCGTTTAAGCGTTTGGTGAGCAAGGTGTCTAAATCTGATTCTGTCGGGATAGGCGCATAGCGTACTATCTCGATGCCATGATCGGCGGCGCGACAGCCATGCGCGTTGAAGTGCGCTAGACGCTTATCAAGCGCAGCGGTCAAATCACTAAAGCGCTGGATGTTGATGTCGGACGCTTGCCCTAGTGCGTGCATATAGTCTGCAAAGCCATCGAGCTCAATCTTAAACGCTTTATCTGGACGCCAGCTAGGTAAGACTTGGGTCGTGAAGGACGCGTCATCAGCGATAGCCTTGTGATGTTCTAAGGTATCGATTGGGTCATCAGTCGTACCCGCCATGACCACATTCATCTGCTGCATAATGCCCCGAGCGCTAAACTCCGGCGTTGCAAGCATCTCGTTACACTGATGCCAAATTTGCTCAGCCGTTTTTGGGCTGAGTAGAGTACCAGTGATACCGAATGGGCGGCGTAGCTCAAGGTGGGTCCAATGATACAGCGGATTACCAAGTGTTTGCGGAACGGCTTTTGCCCACGCTATGAATTTTTCATGATCGCTAGCACCGCCAGTAATCAAGTGCTCTTCGATGCCAGCAGAGCGCATACCACGCCATTTGTAGTGATCGCCCTCTAGCCAAATCTGGGCTAGGTTATCGAACTGGCGATTTGTCGCCACTTCTGCAGGGTTTAAGTGGCAATGATAATCGTAGATCGGCTGTGAACTCGCATGTTCATGATATAAGCGGCGTGCAGTCTCGTTCGACAGCAAAAAGTCTTCACATAAAAAGTGCTTCATTGTTATTTCCTCTTATAAAGCCGAAACCGTGTGCTTTGCACCATGCTCAACCAGTGATTGATAGGCCGTGCTTACGGCATCGATAACAATGGGGTTTTGTCCAAGCTCGGTAGGAAAGATTGCTTCAAGCTCAAGTAGTGCTGGAACCACAGAAACATTTAAACCATGTTGTTCACAGATGTGTTTTAGGGTTTCTGCCATTGGGTCGCGAACATCAATGGCATTACCTTGCTCATCGTTACCGGCGACGTATCGCATCCATCCCGCGATACCTGTAGCCAACCACTTAAAGTCTGAACCATTGTCGAGGTGATACTTGAGGCTGCCTCCCATGCGTTGTGGGATTTTTTGGCTTCCGTCCATCGCGATTTGCCACGTCTTGTGCTTGAGGCTTGGGTTGGTAAATCGGTCAATAAGCAGCTTGGCATAAGCTTCTAGGTTTGTCCCCTCGGGCATAGTTAATGAAGGCGCTTGTGCTTGCATCATCATGTCAAACGCAGCCTTACGATAGCCGGGATCAGTCATAGTGTCAGAAATGTGCGCATAGCCCCCAAGATAACCAAGATAGGCCAGGAAAGAATGGCTGCCATTAAGCATGCGAAGTTTCATCTCTTCATAAGGCACTACATCCGCGACAAACTCGGCGCCAGCAATATCCCAGTTAGGGCGACCAGCAACGAAGTTATCTTCGATTACCCATTGACGGAAAGGCTCACAGGCAATGCCACAAGGGTCTTCAACACCAAGAAGCTCGGTAAGTTCAGTCAAGGTTTCAGGCGTTGCGGCTGGGACAATTCGGTCGACCATAGTGCAAGGGAAAGTCACATTAGCTTCAATCCAAGAACCAAGATCAGAGTCGAGCAATTGAGCAAACTCCAGAATCGCCGCTTTTGCAACGTGGCCGTTTTCTTGCACGTTGTCGCAAGACATTACAGTGAATGGAGCAGGTCTCGCTCTCGGCGGACTTTCAATGCCTGCACGATATATCCAAGAGCTGTTTTTGGTGCGGTCGGGTTTTCCAGATCTGCGATGACAAGAGGGTTGTGTTTATCTAGCAGACCAGTTGCTGGGTCTGCGCAGTAACCTTTTTCTGTGATAGTCATAGAAACGATGGCGACTTGCGGCTCAGCCATTTTTTCGATGACGGCTTGGATACCGTCTAAATTTGGATGCAGAGATTCGGTAACGGCACCAATCACCTTGATCTCGGTGGAAGTCGCGCCTTTTTCAGCCACTGAGTATAGGTGGTCTTGCTCGCGAAGTGATTTAATAAGATCTTCACCTCCAAAAAGGTTGACCTCACAAATACCCCAATCGCTGTCTGATTTTCTTGCTGCTTCGTCAGTAAACAGACCTTGATGGGCACGATGAAATGCCCCAAATCCAAGGTGGACTATGCGGCTTTTAAGTTGGTTTCTTGGGTACAGAGGAGTGTTTACGCCGTCATTCAGTTTTGTGTTGGCAATTGATTTCATTATTGTTTCCTTGTACCCGCTGGCATGCAGCGGGTGATTAATTGCTTATGTCGATTAGTAGCCTAGAACCAAGTTCGGAAGGAATAGGCTTAATTGAGGAATGAAAGTCACTGCCAACAGCGCGAAAATCAGTGCGGCGTAGAAAGGCAGTAGTGGTTTAATCACTTTATCGATGGAGATATTCGCCACCGAGCAACCGATAAAGAGTGCACTACCTACTGGCGGTGTACAGATACCGATAGCAAGGTTGAATGTCATCATGATGCCGAAGTGCACGGGGTCGATACCAAGGTCAAGGGCGATCGGTAAGAAGATAGGTGTAAAGATAAGAACAGCAGGCGTCATATCCATAAAGATACCGACGATCAGCAGAATGACGTTGATGATGAGCAAGATCATCAGCGGGTTCTCTGAAATAGCCAGTAGGGCATCTGAGATCATGTATGGGATATCAGCATTCGCCATGGCCCACGACATTCCCATCGAAGCGCCAACCAGCAGTAGCACGATCGATGTTGTTACCGCAGACTCCAGAACAATCTTAGGCAGGTCACGCCATCTCACTTCACGATAGATAAGCACCGCAAGAATAAAGGTGTACATGACCGCTATTGCCGATGCTTCCGTTGCGGTAAAGATGCCGCCAATGATACCGCCCATAATAATGACGATAAGCATAAGTGACGGTGCTGCCTTCAAAAAGGTATCCCACACCATTGCTAGGCTAGGGCGCTCAGCAACCGGGTAGCCGCGGCGTTTAGCAATGAATCCTGCCACCATCATTAGGCTCAAACCCATGATAAGCCCTGGAATGTACCCAGCAAGAAACAGTGCAGCAATAGAAGTACCGCCAGAGACTAGTGAAAACACGATCAGCGTATTACTTGGTGGAATCAGCAAACCTGTCGGGCAAGAGGTAATGTTCACTGCTGCGGAAAAGTTCTCGTCATAGCCATCTTTCTTTTGCAGTGGTGACATGGTGCCACCCACAGCGGCCGCTGAGGCCACAGCCGAACCGGAGATAGAGCCGAACATCATGTTTGCCATAACGTTAACGTGGGCGAGTGAACCTGGCAGACGCCCACCAAGTACTTTGGCAAAGTTGATCAATCGAACGGCAATACCGCCTTGGTTCATGATGTTACCCGCCAAGATAAAGAACGGAATTGCCAGCAGAGCAAAGTTATCAAGGCCAGCAGCCATGCGCTGAGCAACAACCGCAATAGCGGGCTCAAGAGGTAAACTCATTAGAATAGTTGCTAGTGACGATAAGCCAATAGCAAAAGAAACCGGAACGCCAATTGCGAGCAAAAACGCAAACGTACCGAAAAGGGTCAAAATTACTTGCCACTCCATATTGGAATACCTCTATTTAATCCAGTTGAGAGCCAGCATAAGAGGCGCTGCCACTTGCTAACTGTTTGATTCGTTCGATAGCAAAAACGATCGAGTAGAAGATCATCAAAGCCCCGCTGATCGGCAGACAGAAATAAATGAAACCCATTTCTAATCCTAAAGCGGGTGTCACCTGACCCATAGCCAGTGTTTTTAAGGCGAGCTTAGTGCCGCCATATACAAGAACCACAAAGGCGAAGAGTGCGATCGCGAGTTGAATGACAATTTCGTTAATGGCTTTTCTAGTACCAGTTAACTTCATAGTGAGAAGATCGATAGCGAGATGACGCTTCTGACCTGTGGTATAGGCAGCGCCAATAAGAGCAACCCACATAAACAGATAGCGGGCAAGTTCGTCTGTGACTGTGCTGGGTTTGCCGATCACATAGCGTGATATCACCTGCCAAATCACGCAAAAAACAAGAAAGGTCGAGAGGGACACGGTAAAGCCCGCTAAGCCTCTATTTATGTAGGTGACCATTTTATTCATTCTATTTTCCTTCAGCGTAAATGTGCGCCTATAAGCGCTTTTGGGCGACCAATTGGGGGTTTAGGTCCTTAATTGCATAATAAACACACTGGTTTTCGATTTTGATTATAGCGGTACACCAAAAATGTTCATGTGACCCTTCTCACATTCAAATTGGTTGACCAATTATTTGGGTTTTATTGTGATATTGGTCAATCAATTGATCATTTAGGTTTGACGGTATCGATGGATAGCGCCAGTATTGCATTCGAAACAGCCAATACCCTACATATTGGATAACCAATCCATGGAGAAGACAGATGACAATGAAAAGAACGCTTGTAAGTGCAATGGTTGGTACTGCTTTAACGTTTGGTGCTATGGCATCGGCATACGCAACAACGACATTAAAGCTAAGCCACAACCACCCTCGTGATCATGCAGTACACAAAGCAATGGACTTCTTAGCGAAGGAAGTTCGTCAAGCGACAGATGGTGAAGTACGTATTCGTATTTACCAGATGCCCAGCTTGGTACGCAGCGAGAGTCAATGGAGCTGATGCAAAACGGCGCTCTAGATATGGTGAAGAGTAACGCGGCAGAGCTTGAAGCTTTCTCTCCAGCGTATTCGGCATTTAACCTGCCTTATCTTTTCCGTGATAAAGACCACTACTACAGCGTAACTGGTGGTGAAGTTGGTAGAGAAATCCTAGATTCTTCCTCAGATAGTGGCTTCATTGGTGTCACTTACTATGATGCAGGTGCACGTAGTTTCTATACCAGTAAGCCAATCGAAACACCTGAAGATTTGAAAGGAATGAAAATCCGAGTTCAGCCAAGCCCATCGGCAATTGCGATGGTTAAAGCATTAGGTGGTAATCCAACACCTCTTGCGTACGGCGAACTTTATACCGCGCTCCAGCAGGGTGTTGTTGATGCAGCAGAAAACAACATTCCTTCATTCAGCTTGAGTCGCCACAGTGAAGTGTCTAAGTACTTCAGTCTAGACGAGCACACCATGGTTCCTGATGTACTGGTTATTTCTACCAATACTTATGACAAGCTGACAGAAGAGCAGAAGCAAGCACTGATGAAAGCAGCGGAAGACTCTTCTGAATATATGAAAGAGCTGTGGGCTGCATCAGAAGCGAAAGAGCGTGAAAAAGCCGAGAAAATGGGTGTGACGTTTGTTAAACCAAACAAAGCGGCATTTGTTAGCGCAGTACAACCTATGTATGCGGATATCGAACAAACAAAACCTGAGCTTAATCAGCTGGTTGAACGCATTAAAGCGGTTCAGTAATCGATTAAATCATCGATAAAACTAAACAAAAAGGTGTTATCACAGAGTGTGATGAAAAGGTTGACCAATTGATCGTAACCTATATTATATTGAGATAATTATATTAGATGCAATACAGTGACAATATCATCATGATGCCCTTCGAACCGAAAAGACCTTATCAGGAAATCGGTCTGAAACTAAGACAAGAGCTAATAGACGGTCGTTATAATATCGGTGATCGTCTACCACCAGAGCGCGATATCGCGGAGCGCCTTGACGTCAGCCGAACGGTGGTTCGTGAAGCGCTGATTATGCTCGAACTTGAAAACTTAGTGGAAGTGAAAAAGGGCTCGGGTGTGTATGTATTGAACATACCATCTAATGCTAATTCTCGCTCAAATATTGTTGGAGATGATGCTGGACCATTTGAAATGCTGCAAGCTCGCCAGTTACTAGAAAGTAACATTGCTGAGTTTGCGGCGATGCAAGTGACTCCGAGCGACATCATTCAAATGAGAGCAGCATTGGAGCTTGAACGTCAAGAGCTTGCGAGTGGTACTAAGGATTGTAGTGGAGACGAAACTTTCCATCTATGTATCGCCCAAGCAACCCAAAACTCTGTCTTAGTGGATATGTTAAGACAGTCTTGGGAGCGACGTGAAAGCAGCCCAATGTGGAAGAAGCTCCATTCTCATATCAATGGTCAAGATTACCGCGAAGAGTGGTTGCAAGATCATGCAAAGATTCTTGCCGCCCTTCAACGTAAAGATCCAATTGCCGCCAAAAACGCAATGTGGCAACACCTTGAAAACGTCAAACAGCGTCTACTTGAGCTGTCTGATATCGATGATCCTAACTTTGATGGTTACTTGTTCAGCTCCAACCCTGTGGTGTTGCTGGGCAACGATTAAACCTCACAACTGGCTCGACATGTCGTCGTAGTCGTTCGTTACAGCTGCTGTCGTAGCTGTCTTTGGAAGTCGTTTTTTGCACTTAGCTTGTTTTTACGAGCGGGTTAAGTGCGCTTAAAAGAAGGTGAAGTGTCATGGAACAAACTTGGCGTTGGTATGGCCCAAACGATCCGGTATCTCTAGATGATATTCGTCAGGCAGGTGCTACGGGAATCGTAAATGCATTACATCACATCCCAAATGGTGAGGTGTGGTCAAAAGAAGAGATACTAGAGCGCAAAGCGATTATCGAGAGCAAAGGGCTCACTTGGTCGGTTGTTGAAAGTGTCCCGGTTCACGAGGAAATCAAAACACAAACGGGTGATTTCCAACAGTGGATCGATAACTACAAGCAAACACTGCGTAATCTAGCAGAGTGTGGCATTGATACCGTTTGCTACAACTTTATGCCAGTGCTTGATTGGACTCGAACTGATCTTGAGTTCGAGATGCCAGATGGCTCTCGAGCATTGCGTTTTGACCAGATCGCGTTCGCAGCATTTGAGCTACACATCCTAAAACGACCAGGTGCTAATGCTGACTATACCGAAGCGGAGCAGCAACAAGCGGCGGACTATTTCCAGAACATGACTGAGGAACAAGTTCAGCGCCTGACCAGTAACATCATCGCAGGATTACCCGGTGCGGAAGAGGGCTACACATTAGAAGAGTTCCAAGCCCAACTGGATCGCTATGCTGATATTACTAAAGATAAACTGCGCGAACATATGGCGCACTTCCTGTCAGAACTTATGCCAGTATGCGAAGCGCATGGATTGAAACTTGCGGTGCACCCAGACGATCCACCGCGTCCAATTCTTGGCTTACCAAGAATTGTCTCGACCATCGAAGATATCGATTGGTTGACTGAAAACGTGCCAAGCAAAATGAACGGGCTCACCATGTGCACGGGCTCTTATGGTGTGCGTGGTGATAACGACCTAGTGAAGATGATTAAGAAGCACGGTGATCGTGTGTATTTCACTCATTTGCGTTCAACTAAGCGTGAAGAAAGCAACCCAATGACGTTCCACGAAGCGGCTCACCTAGATGGCGATGTGGACATGTACAGCGTTGTGATGGCTATCTTAGATGAAGAGAATCGTCGCGCAGAGCTGGGGGATCATCGCTTGATTCCGATGCGTCCTGACCACGGTCATCAAATGCTAGATGACTTAAAGAAAACGACCAACCCAGGTTATTCGGCAATAGGTCGATTGAAAGGTCTGGCTGAAGTTCGTGGTTTAGAGATGGCATTGAAACGAACTTTTTATAAGTAACTAATATAACAATAAAAATACGCCTCTAAATTAATTTAGTTTTGTTCTTTAATGAAATTTTTAGAGGCGTTCAACCCTAGAATAATTAATGAGCATTTAATTCTGTACCTAATGAAAATAATTTACTATCTCTGATTTTTTATCCAATTCAATAAAGGAATATTTAATATGAAAAGGTCATTTTTAATTTTTTCAATAGCAGCTGCGATGGCTTCTAGTAATTGCTTTGCTGTTCAGTCTGAGGTTGATAATAATTACCAAGGATCTTGGGCTCAAGTTCCTGTTATATTAGGCAATATAACAGTTCCAACATTTCAAGATTATCAGATTAAAGTAACGGATGATTTATATGGGGCGATTGCCGATGGAAAAACTGATGCAAGAGAATCTATACAAAGAGCCATTCGTGATGTATCTCGATATGGCGGAGGTAAAGTAGTTATTCCTTCTGGGAAGTTTTTAGTCGATGGGCCTATTTTTCTAGAAAATAATGTTAACTTTCATCTAGAGGAAGGCGCTGAAATATTATTCTCGACAAATTATGAAAGCTATCTCCCTCAAGTCTTGACTAGGTATGAAGGTGTGGATTTATATAACTTTGCACCTGCAATTTATGCATACCAAAAGAAAAATGTAGCTATTACAGGATCTGGCACTCTTAATGGTCAAGCTGAAAAAAGTTGGTCTACATGGGTACAGAAAGCAAAAGATGAATCTTTAAAACGAGTGTCAGGTTCACCGAAGAATGATGCTGAGACAAAATTAAGAGCACAAAACAATGCTTTGGCACCACTTTGGGAGCGAAAGTACGAAGAAGCTGATTTGCTGCGTCCAGCATTTATTATGTTCTATGACTCAGAAAATATTCTTTTAGAAGGTGTCGATATTATTGATGCGCCATTTTGGGTAAATCATTTCTACATGTCTAATAATATCACAGTGCGTAATATCACGATGCACTCTATGAATAAGAATAACGATGGTATTGACATAGAGGCATCGAGCAACGTTCATATACATGACGTTGTTTTTGCGACTGGAGATGATGCAATTGCTATCAAGTCAGGCCGAGATCTTGATGGCCTTAAGAAAAGAATACCAACAACAAATGTTGTGGTACAAAACGTTGAATTCCTAGCTGATGATGCTGTTGCTCTCGGATCAGAAGCTTCTGGAGGCGTCAGAAATATATTTATTGAAAATGCAGTCGCTAAAGACCTACGTAAAGGATTCTACTTTAAAACGAATAAAAACAGAGGTGCACAGTACGAGCATATTCGTGTACGTAACATGAGCATTGAAGATCTAGCAGATGTACCTGAAAACTCGAAGAAATTGACAATGCTAGAAATTACAACTAACTATGACCACAAGAACATTGTTTACAATCGAGATCCTATCTACAAAGATATTCGGTTTGAAAATATTACTGGTGGTTGGTCAATCAGACCCATGTTGCTAGAAGGAACTGAAACAACACCGATCAAGGATTTTGTCTTTGATAATGTAAGCTTCGCTATTGGGGAAAAGTCTAGTGAGATTAACGATGTAGATTTTGATTCAGTCTACTTCCGCAATTTTAATGTAGGTGAAGAGCCATTAACCGCTAAAGTTGATGGTGAATCTAGTGAAACGGTAATTAGACAATCCACGAATATCCCGCCAGATGTATATGCTGGAGAGGATCAAATCTTAGACTTGAATGTGAGTGATACTATATCTCTTAGTGGGAATGTTTTTGATAAAGATGGAGATGATTTCGACTTAAAAATGGACTGTAATACCTGATGATGTTGATAAATATCCTACTGGTGAAGATGAAAGCAACAAAACCACGTACTTTAAGTATGGCGACCCAAAAAATGTTGAGTTTTCATCTGAGAATAAACTGTCAACAGAAGTTACCTTCAAAGCTCCTGGAGTTTATAGAATTCAGCTCGTAGCAAATGATGGACAAGGAGTTGGTTATCATACGGTTTATGTAGACGTACGGTCGTAGTTAAACTGTAAACTTAAGAAAACTCCGTTCATAAATAAAACAATTACCATTTGACCTCCAATTAATTTAGCTTAGTTGGAGGTTCTTTTGTCAATTCGCTATTTAGGGAGAATTTACTGGATAAGGGAGTTTGAACCGACATTTCGCAGCCAATTTAGGAATAAACCGCTTCATATAGCGAACCAAGAAGTTTGAGTAGCCGCGATTATTAAAAGGGACATACACTTTATCGAATAGGATGCAAAGCTAACAATGAGAAATAGACTATCTCTATAAGTACAATAAATGATGAACATTAAGCCTTCTCGGAATGTCATTCTAGGCAAGTGAAGTGCCAGACGTTGGAGTCTAATGCTTTTTCGGAACGAACGGTTTCAGCAGAGGTGCCGTTAATGTTTGGGAGAGAACGTCAAAGTCAAAAACTACTCTAAATGATAAACATGCAGTCTCTCTTTGTTTAACACAACTTTCGTTTTCAGTGCTAATGTTCGCGTTCCTATCGCTGTGGCTCTTGTCTTTTCCATGTGTGTGCACACCTTGAGCCAATTGACCTGATTGACATCTAATCGATGAAGTATCGCTGGTAAACGTTGATTCATTTGAGCCTTACCTTCACGAAACTGCCGAGCCGTCCAGTCAACAAGCTCGATGTAATCGATAAGCCGAAAAGGGATGCCATTCAACATCTCATTGGTTGGGTTGCCGATAAATGGATGCAAGCAAGGAGCGGTAAGTTGCTCGTTCTTCAACGCATTTAGCCTCGCCTTAATCGATGTGTAGTCAGATGTTTCTGGGGTTTTGGCGATGCCAGCTCGGATGGGATTTAAGTCCACATAGGCCATGGCAGCGGCTAGGGCCTTTTCATCGAGCAGAGCCTGACTTTTGAATCGACTTTCCCAAAAGTGACCCGTGCAGTTATCTTCTCGGTTGGCTTTGCAGGCAATATCGAAGTTCAACTCTTTCATAAACCAGCTTAAGCTCCACAGCCGCTCGCGCCACGTTTCAATTATCTCGGCACATTTTTCGTGCTCTGCGTTGTTTGACAACTGATTGCTTAACCAGCGCTGAACTAGAACAGGTAACTTATGCGTTCTGCCCCAGCGTTCGACCACCTCGTGTTGCGAGAGCGCCGTAGCTCGAATCTTGTTGATATTGAGCACCAAATGGTAGTGGTTACTCATAATGGTGTAGGCACAGATATCGATGCAGTAGACATGTGTTAGTGCGTAGATTTTGTGTTCAATCCATTGACGTCGATGCTCATAGCAAGCCCCTGTTTGAGTGTCTTTGCCACATAAAAAGCTGCGCCTTACACAGCGAGAAACACAGTGATAATAGGATGTGGCATCAACGGATACGAGTTGCTTTCTGGCAGTAGTCATCAATCATTCCTCCATGAACGTAAAGAGACTTTAGCAGGCAACCTTTAGTTAAAACGGCGCTAGTCCGCCAGTTTGTGCAAAATCATACTAATTTCATACTTTTTGGTGTGTGTCCTTTTAATCAATGCTCTTTTTGGTGTGTGTCCTTTTAATCAATGTTTAATCAATGCAAGAAGTCGATATTTATTCAAATTGTTAATTTGTTGATATTGGTCAACAAATGACTCGGTTTAGAATATTCACTACTTCTATTTTCAAGAGCATCTAAGCGCTTGATTTGTCGTATTGCGCTTCAAGCTCTGCGGCTTTTTGCGCGGCAGGACGCTGTTGAAGCGTCGCGAGATAAGCGGCCAATGCAGGATAGTCGCCAAGAAGCTCTAGCTGAGCAGCCACCTCGACAATCCAAGACAGCAGAATATCAGCTGTGGTAAATTGCCCGCCAACCAACCATGTGTTGGCTGTTAGGTGATCGTTGAGGTAACCCAAGATCAGCGCTAACTCTTGTTTACTGTAGCCATCGAGAAAGCGTGTTTCACTGCCGTCAATCTTTAGGAAGTAGTGGAGTAAAAGCGGCAACGCAGCTGAGCTTTCTGCGAAGTGTAGCCACTGTAAGTAAAGAGGATACTCCGCTGAATCTTGCGCTGGTGCAAGAGAGGCGGAAGAAAAACGCTGCGCCAAATACTCGGTAATGGCACCGGATTCCGCCAACACTTGTCCATTTTCTTCGATAACCGGTGACTTACCCAGCGGATGAATCGCTTTGAGCTCTGCTGGCGCTAAATTGGTCACCGCGTCACGTTGGTACGCTTTGACTTGATAGGGGACGTTAAGTTCTTCAAGCAGCCAGATAATGCGCTTAGAGCGTGATTTGTTGAGGTGATGCAGGGTAATCATGAGTCGCTAGCCTTTTGTGTTATGAGATTGTGCTTCCGTTTGTTTACGTAGCACACTAACAATCTGGATTTTGAATTGCAATAAATTTAATTGTGCGCAATATATGTGGAGTGATGTAAGTCTCATTTCGAATTTGAACCCGTGACACAGTTTGTACTGGCATTGATTGCTGCAACGTGTGTTCTTCGATAGTGTGCGATGAAATCGTCTGTAAAAAGGTTTGTTAGTTGTCTTCCATTAGAAAGCGAGATGCCTTGCGTGGCGTCCTTAAATTGAGCGCCTGCTTGTTCGGTCTTTCATTGCTGTCAGCGTGTGGCGGCGAAGGTGATTCGGGGAATGCCACTCCTGGATATACTCCTCTCACTCAAGATCAGCGTTATGATCTTCTCTATCGAGCGACATTTGGTCCCAAGCCAGATTCCTATCAACAGTTAGCTAATCTCGGCTATGTTGCTTGGCTCGATCAGCAGTTCTCGATGGTGCCAAGTTTGCACTTGCCGCGACTTAAACAGTATGAGCTTGAGCCTGGAAAGGACAGTTACAATCAATCAGATCGTGCAGCAGTGTGGTGGGATCTTAGTATTAACGCGCCAGATCAACTAAGACAGCGAGTCGCATTTGCACTGAGTGAGATCTTTGTGATTTCACGATATGGCGCCAGTTTGAATGGCGCCCACAAGAGATGGCCGATTATTACGACATGCTCATCACACACGCTTTTGCCAACTATCGCGATTTGATTGAAGCGGTGACTCGGCATGCGGCGATGGGTGACTACTTATCTATGATGGCGAACCAAAAGGCTGACCCTGAGCGCAACCGCTATCCCGATGAGAACTATGCGCGAGAAGTGATGCAACTCTTCAGCATTGGACTTTATGAACTCAATCAAGATGGTTCAGACAAACTTGATAGCCAAGGACAACAGATCCCGACTTATTCTCAAGACGATATTGAGAACCTGGCTCGCGTATTTACTGGTTGGCACATTGCAGAGAGGAATCAGTCAGGCTGGGGCTCTAAAGATGGCAATTGGTTTGTACCTATGATTGCTTATCCTGAACGCCATGATGATGAAGAAAAGGTGGTGATGGGCGAGGTTTTTGCCCAAGGTCAAACGCCTGAGCAAGATATGGCGCAGGCTATGGATATGTTACTCAATCACCCGAATACCGCGCCATTTATTAGTAAACATCTTATCCAAAGACTGGTGACTTCTAACCCTTCTCCCGCATACGTGGCGAGAGTCAGTGCGCTGTTTGCCGACAATGGCAATGGAGTACGGGGCGATCTTAAAGCGGTGATCCGTGGGATCTTAACTGACAGTGAAGCGCTTAACGCTGGTGAACGAACGCCAGTTAAGATGAAAGAGCCGTTAATCGCGATGACTAACTTCTTCCGAGCTCTTGAGGCGAAATCCGCCGATCCTTCAGGCCGTTTCTATAACTCTATCAACACCTTTGGCGCTTATGGACAGTCACCGCTGGGCTCTCCAAGCGTGTTTAACTTTTTCTCTCCCAATTATGCACCCATTGGCGAGATTGCGGATGCGAATGATGTGGCTCCGGAATTTGAAATACTCAGTTGGAACAACTTCATTCTGACCAACAACCAACTTTGGTCTGCATTAGGTAGAACAAACTATGAGGGTGAAACAAACCCGAATCGTATTGTGATCAATACTGCACCGCTCGAAGCGATAGCTAATGATCACCAGGCATTGATTGATGAAATTGAAAGACGTCTGTTGTCGCAAAGAATGAGTGAGTCTCTTCGAGTGATAGTTTTAGAAAATGTAGAAAGTCTTCGCGATACGCAGCAAAGTCTAAAGGTTCGCAATGCGCTCTATATTGTGGTGACCAGTCAAGAATTCCATATTGAGGAGCTTGCCCAATGATTTCTCGTCGTCAATTGTTAGCGGCTATGGCCACAACACCCGTAGTATCGATGATGGGCATCGGCTCGGCACATGCGTTGCCAACTAATGATTACAAAGCCCTGGTATGTGTGTTTTTGTTCGGCGGGAATGACGGCTTTAACATGCTGATTCCAAGTGACAATTCACACTACGATGAGTATGCCACTGCTCGTCCTGACATCGCGATACCACAAGCCTCATTGCTGCCAGTATCGCTCAATACCGGTTCAGACCTGACATTGGGGATTCATCCTTCAATGCCGGAATTACAGAGCCTGATGAATACAGGTCAAATGGTTCCAATTGCTAACAGTGGAGTGCTGATAGAACCGTCAACAAAAGCAGGTCTGGAAGACGGTACGCACGCGATGCCACCATTTCTATTCTCTCACAACTCCCAGCAGGCGGAGTGGCAGCGTGGCTGGTCTGGCAGCACGACAACACTTGGCTGGGCAGGACGATTAATGGACGTGCTTAGCAGCGAGTCAGATACGATTAGCCCAACGTTTAGCCTTAATGGCTACGCGCAGCTGCTTAATGGCACAGAGCACAGCACCAACCTGATCAATGCCTCATCGCTGCCGCAAGTGAACGCCATCAAAAACGACCAGCGCCGCGAGAGCTTTGATCAGGTGATGGGTTTATCACCACTGACGGCCTTTGGGCGAGAGTTTGATCGCGTGAAGGGCGACTCAATTTCAATACGAGACAAACTTGCAACGGCGATTGAATCAGTACCAGAAGAAGATCACTTCCCCGATATATCCTTAAGTCACCAACTCCACACAGTCGCGAGGCTGATCAAATCGAGCGACCAACTTGGACATCAAAAACAAGTCTATTTTGTTGGCTTAGGCGGTTTTGACACCCACGCTAACCAGTTGGAAGACCACGCTATATTGATGAGCGCATTAAGCCAATCGTTAGCAGCCTTCAATCAATCAATGGAAGCCTCAGGGCTAGGTGATAAAGTGACAACAATGACGATGTCTGATTTTGGCAGGCGTCTTGCCAGCAACGGTACAGGAACCGACCACGGCTGGGCAAGCAATCACCTAGTGATGGGCGGCGCACTAAATGGCGGGCAACTATATGGACAGTGGCCATCGTTAATCCTTGATGGCGAAAATGACTTTAACAAAGGGCGAATGATCCCAACGACGTCAGTCGAGCAGATAGGCGCGACAGTGGCGAAGTGGATGGGGGTGAATAGTGACAGCGCGATGAATTATATTTTCCCGAATTTAGCCAAATTTTCGCTTCAGGATTTGGGCTTTTTGAAGTAGGTGGAAAATCAGCCCGTCATTGATGAATACAAGACTGTTGAGCAGCTAGAATGATTGTATTTAGACGTGAAAATCAAACGGGTAAGGGGAATGTTATGATTAGTAGAAAGAAACTATCGATTCTCGTTGTATGCATGGGCAGCACAGTTGTTTCTATTAACTGATTGAAAAATCGATATAAAATTCCGTTTCCAAAATTGCTCCAATGAAAGTTCTCCAAAATGTGAGTGTGTTTTAGTTGCATTTCAAGGGGGCTATAGGTGGCTTAGTATGAGTTACTGGGTCACGTCTAGTTTCAGAACATGTAAAGCCTTCCACCTTTTCCCGCTAGATTTTTACTCGAGATAGTGTGGAACACTGATTGCAGGCTCGTTTTTGCCTCACTGCCTTTCAGAACTAGTACAGAAAGACCTAGCTAGACAAAGTCAATCTAACGCGTACTTTGGCCTCTTAAGCGGTTTTTTGTCCGTAGTGCGCTCATGTAACTCTATGCCAATTCACACAACAGGTTGATACTACTTGAGTTTCATAATAAATAGCAGCAACATAGGTGGAAGACGAAGAAGGAAAAATTCTGTCTATAAAGCGTTAGGTTTTCTCAGATTTAGTAAGATAAAGGACAAGATGTACAATAAAATACCATCATACAAACCCTTGAGATCGAGGTGTGCATTTCCTGGTGATGAAGAAGCACCAATGGTGTATTTTTTCAATTCTTCTGGCTTACTCGGTCAAATACAGATGGAGTTAGATTGGAAAATGTATGATTTTTGCAGGCTTCAGCAGATAACTCATGGTCATATAGCGGAAAACGAGAAAGCTATAGATGCGTTTATTGACCAGCATAAAGAACAACTGGAAAACGCAGATGAAAATAGCATGATGTACGTTCGCGCCAAAGAACAAATCCATGCTCAATCCTCATCAAATTATCAAACATATCAATTCTCAAACCAAATGACAGTCGTTGGCCTTTGGGCTATTGCCGAACAGACTATGGGGTTTGTGTATAAGAAAATGTGTTTCCATATCAATGGAACTCAAGAATCTAATGTAAAGGTTCCGTATAGGTTCAACGATTTTAATAAAGAATTTGCAAAGTTAAGTATCACGTTGTCCAAATTAGATTCTTTCCAAGATGCAGATGAATGCCGTACTCTAAATAACACTATAAAGCATGGGCACAAAATTGAGGGACATATTGTTAAATTTCCATACTTTAGTCCTCTTCAAGGGAAACTAATTCTCGAGGTCGATTTTGAACTACAAAGATATGTAACAGGGGTGATTCAGTTTTTGAGCAGCTTGATAGAGCAAGGTAACAAGGTGCTTGATCCAAGCCATCCTACACACTAAACCTAACAAATAATTGAAGAGTGACTCACCACGCTTGCTATTCTTTGCTTGAGTTTAATTCAGTTTTTACGGCGTCCAATTTGGGTGTTGTTACAGCATTCGGCCTTACATGGCCTTTCAGTTTATCGGTATATAGTTATGAGTAAAGATAAGAGTTTATATCCAGAAATCCTATTCCATTTTTGTGACAAAGACGGTCTATTTGGGATTCTAAAAAGTACATTTAAAGTGTCTTATGCGCGAGAAAAGATCATCGGTCAAGAACGTTCTCGTGAAATTGGTGTACCGATGGTTTCCTTTTGTGATTTGAAATTATCGGAAGTAAGTGCACATATGAGCAAATATGGTCATTATGGCATAGGTTTAACGAAGGAGTGGGCTAATAGGAATGGGTTAAACCCGGTATTATATATCAGCCAATACTCTCCATTTACTGACGGGCTTATTAAGGGATTAGACGGCATCCACGCACATCGTCGAAAGCTTGAACAGACCAGTGATTCTAGCGAATTGTCTACAGACTATATGAACATCTTTAATACTTACCGGTATGTAAAAAACTATGAAGCACCGCTACACAGAAAAAACCAAGAAAAAATAGATAAGTATCGGTTTGCAGACGAGCGTGAATGGAGGTACGTACCACCTTTGGATACCGAAGGGTTGGCGCCATTTGTGCCGATTTCCACGATTAAAACTCAAAGGCAAAAGGCGAAATTGAATGAGTCTATTGGTCATGTAAGTCTTCACTTTGAGCCTGAAGATATTCGCTATCTAGTGGTTAATAGGGATGAAGAAATAGCTGAACTCATCACTCATTTGGAACAAGTTAAAGAACGCTTTGGTTGGGGGACTCTTGAGAGGTTAAAAAGCCGAATTTTAACTGCAGAGCAGATCAATGTGGATATATAAACAGCTATATAACAAGCTGTCTAAGAAGGATTCGCAAACGCATGGCGTTCTTACTATACGTTGGTTAAAGTGATTAAGGTGGTGTGCGGCGGCTTTGGTATTGCGTTGCTGATCCCTTAATAGGGTGTTAGTTTTTTATTCAAACAATAAGGAGGATGAGTGAGTAGTAACCTAGAAAAAATGACTATTTTTAAAGCAAAACCCTCAGTTAATAGTTTCTCGGCTATATTTGATATATCAACAGAGCCTTTACCTCGATTTACGTATCAAAGTAATGGGTACGAGGTAGAAGGGATTGTAAAATATGCTGATGTAGGTGGTAAATCTAAAACAGAAAATGATTACCCTTGGATGGTAATGCTTAATAACCTAAGCGAAGATCTAAATCTCGAGTTTTCAAATACAAACAAGTCACCTTCAGCTATCTTATGTTTGAAAATAACTCGTGATGTTGATGATATATTATTCTACATATTAACCTTTGGAATGCACACTTCTAGATTTATCAACTCAGATAAGCTAGTAAATGATTTTGGTATAAAAGTCGCGATGAACATCTGTGACCAAAACAACCTTAGAAAAGTTAATACTACAACACACTCATCAGTATCGACATTAACTGATAGACAAGCTAGCAAAGGTACTAATCTAGAAATATTTGACATAAATGATGAGAAAGAATTTTTTAGATCTATTTCTGGTTCAACCTATGAAGAACACCCATATATAAAATCCTTTTCAGGAAAGAGTTCTATTACTGTAAATCTAAAAAAAGGAACTAGTGTAACCGATGATGGAATAGTTGATATACTGTTAAGATTGGAAGAAGCCTACGCTCTAAAGCGATACAAAGAAAAGTTCCCTTCTTATGGCAGGCTTGATTATGTAAGTGATGAAGATGAAATTGCTAGATTAAATGGTATTTTATTTAAACTAATTAAAAATGGGGATTTTTCAAGTATTCACCTATCGCCAAGCATTATAATGGATGAAAATGTTGCCTATTTTTCATATAAAGATCCTGATGCGAACAAATTCGTTGAAAAATTTGATGACCTGAATATATCAGATCTTGTTTCTCAAAATCACAACTTTAACCAAAAATCTTCCATAAAAACAGTCTTGAATTGGAAGGTGTACTATGTAAACACTTCTGAAGAAATATCCACGATGAGGGCGTATAACTGTATAAACTGTGAAATTGAAGATAATGGAATAACCTATATCTTAAGTTCTGGTACGTGGAGGAATGTTAGTTCAGATTTCAAGTCTGAAGTAGAGTCATATGTAAAAGATAAGATAAAAGACAAATCTGATTATTATCTTCCGAATGATATCTCGATTCACTGTATAGTTAAGGAAAATGAAAAAGATACAGTGAAGTATAAGGAGGATGTTTACAACGAATATGTCGCAAAACATAATGGTGACATATATTTGTTTGATAAGTCGAAAATTAATGTGGCTGGTCAAAAGAGATACGAGATATGCGACTTGTTACACAAAGATAAGGAGTTAATCCATGTGAAAGTGTTAAAAAGTGGTACAAACTCATTAAGTCACTTATTTGTACAATCTAGATTCTACACAGACGCATTTGTAAAGGATATTCAGACTAGAACATCTATGATTGACTTTATTCATAATAATGATAACCCAGAGAATGCCGATAAAGACAAAGATGCATTTCTTTCTATTATTAAGGAAAAACGGTCTGAACTTCAAGAGTCAACGTTTTCAGTTTTGCTATGTATATTAACGTACTCCAAAGATAAGAAGATTGATGATTTACCTTTTATGGCTAAGTATGAGCTTGCAAATACTCACAAATACCTCATCAATGAGCGAGGTATTGAATTGGCATATGCTATAAGACTTGTTAACAAAAAAACGAACAAAGAGTTTAAAGTAGATTCATAACGCGTAGTATTTTTAGCTTCACTTAGTCTTTGAGTTTACGGCACAATGGTTTGGTTAAGTGAAGCGTTGCTCACTATTTTACGCTGCGTTCGTACGTGAATTAATCAGTTACATTTCAGTTTAGTAATGTAACTGACAAAGTTGTTTCCAAAAGTATGCTTTGGAATCCACCTGAATGCAGTGTTTATCAAGCGATTCTGTCGCAACTTCCCGATTAAATTTAAAGAGTCCGCTCTTTCATCGAGTAGCTGAAAACATAATTTTTTAACCAGGTTTACTGTTCGCCACTGCCGCTTCACTCACCCACCACAACATACTCACTACCTCGGTTATCCGAATACCTATCTGTCGTTCGGCGGTCTTTGTGACCAAGTAGTTTTTGGGTATCGACGCCTGCTTCGTAGTATGTGCGTTCGGCCAATGACCTTAGTTCATGAAAAGTAGGAGGGGTGCCCTCCCATTTTAGATTGGCTTTGTCTCGAGCCTCAGCAAACCTGCGAGTGACAGTGTTTACGTTGACCTTGTCACCTGGTTTGGTGCTGTGTACCCGCGCTATATTGTGTACGAGATAACGCGACACTATATCCGTCTTTCGACACATTCCTATGATGTCTGCCAGCGTCATGTCGAGAATTGGATTGCGAAGGGTGAGGGGGAAGGCGAGTTTTGTTTTCTGCCCAGATTTACTTGTGGCAACGTAGAGTAGACCGTCTTCAATGTCCGAGAACTTGAGGTTACAAATGTCCTCTCGACGCAGTCCTGTCGTCAAAGCGAGAAGGGCGGCGTGATAACAATAGACATGAGGTGATTCTTTCAATACGCGGTCGATTTGCTCCCAGTGAGATACGGTTAGACGTGAACGGCGAACATTCGTTTTTGGGGGCTTGGTCGCTAAGGCAGGATTATAGCCAGCCTCAACCTCACCGGCATGTTGAGCCTCTTTGAATACATCAATCCAAATAGACCTCAGAACTTGAGCCATTCGTGTTTTGCCTTCCCGTTTGTACTCATCAATGATGATGGCGAGAGTCTTTGTATCGAGCTCCCTGATAGAAACATGTTTGCATCTGTCATTTAGGACTTTGATGCCACTTCTCCGTGTTTTGAAGGTCGCATCGACGATTTCACCAGTCTCAAGTCTTTCGGCTTGAATCTCCATGTATCGCTCACACCATTCACCAGTACTGATCCCCATTCGTTTTTTCTTGGCAGGATTAGCATTGAAAATGTGGTGATATTGCTCGACTAGCTGGGCAGCGATGAGTCGATTAAGCTCTGTCGCAACCTTAATCGCTGTTGTTCTGTCGGTTCCTAATCCATGAAATCTACCAGTTCGAGTATCTCGGTACTGGTAGTATGCCTTGCCATTTCGCCTATCAAATTTCTGATAGAGATTGGGGACGTTTAGATTGTGTGCCCTAGGTCTAGCTGCCATGACGGAAAATCCTAGCTACGACAGGGTCGCTGATTTCTATGGAGTCTGTTGAGCAAAGGCCGACAAATACCGCTTTTTCATCGCACATCCATTTTCCGCCGAATTTGACCGGAGCAGGGTGTATCTGTTTTTGTTTTTGCGTAGCTCGCCAACGTACTCGCACTTGGGGCAAAGCCAAACTCTTGGATTGCCCATTCCCGAATCGTAATATGCATAGTTCACTCCTGACCTTAGTTGTTGCCTGAGTCAGCCAATCGCCTTGCTGTAACCGACCATCATACTTTTGGGTTGAGCCCAAAAAGTCCGTTTACCTACTTTTTCTAGATTAGCGAGACCGAAATGGTGGCAATGGGATTAAGCAGCCAAAAACGAGTGCACAAAAATTTTTGGGGTAGCCATCGGAGAAATATCGAGGAAGTAAAGTACATTTCGTTCAGATAACTTTCTTGCTCTGAACTGCGAATCTAATCATCACTCGACCTGCATCAGGAAGTGGGAAAACAGCTAGAAAACACAAAGTGCACTTAGCGACAAAATCACCGTTGGTTTCTCTATATTGGGTGGAAGATGTAGGGAAAATTTGTGAGAATTTAAAGAAAACATTTAAAAACAATGACGTAGGCCAATCGATTGTTGATGATTCTAAGTGAAATTCCGGTATTGGGTGGAGAGCCCTCTTTTACCCAAGGGAAAATTGGTCAGAAAAACAAAGAGTGAAATGAATTCGATGTATTACGTTAATTTCTGAATCATGAAAAGTGTCATATTTCCCGTAATGGGTGGAAGGCGTGTTTTGACGTTGGCAAAAAAGCAGAAGAAAACAAGAATATATCTATTAGTCAGATGGTTGTAAGGCGAGGTTACAAGCAAAAATAGGCTGTTTTGGGTATTTGGGTGGAAGGCCTAAAATACCGAAATTATCTGTAATGGGTGGAGACCTCCCCACCTTCCACCCAGAAATTATGCTGGGGGAAATTTTACTGACAAATAATCCCATACCCAGCGCGACTATTGCAGAGAAAGGATCTTCACTGACGCTTATCGTAGCCGCTTAAATCGTATAACTTGGCCATAGCGGCCTTGAGCGACGGACAGGGTTAGCAAGCGTGTAAATCAAGCTTTGAAACCGCCAATCTGCTGAGCAATGTCGCGGGGCGCTCTTGTTGCTGCAAACATGGCCAACGCGGCCTTGAGCACGCTATAAGTTTATTTATTGGGATTGATAACGGTGCAAAGCGCAGACTTTAATCTTAGGTATCGCCAGCGCGATTATCACTGATGATAAGGTTCGCGTGAAGCTCAAGACATCTCCCTTTTCTGGGATTGCTCTAAAGAACTTACACTGGCAGGGCATCCTCACATGCCTGAAGAAAACTCACTAAATGGTACTGACAGGTGTCATTTGGGCTGCTTAATCGAATTTCCATTGCTTCCCCAGTGCTTTACTAGAACAAAGAAATACAGGAGAGAACTATGATTGAGCCAGCTAAAAGCAACTTACCAGGTCTGAGTTTGGAACCAATGGCCGAGTTAAGATCAACTATCGAGCAGGAACTGGAAAGGCTGTGTTATCCGAGTTTCTATTCTCTGCTTGTTTCAGGTACTCGTCGAGTAGACCGTCCAAAAAGGTGTACCTTTTCGGACTTCAGCAAAATGGCCAAATGGTAAGGTAATCAGTGTACGTTAAGTCAGCAAAATACTTGCCGTACATGTCTTCATTTTTGCTGGGACTTATTGGACAGTCTCGAGGAGGAATTATGTTGATTGGTTACGCTCGTGTTAGTAGCGATGAACAAGATTTGGGGATTCAGGTTGAGCAACTGACTCGTATCGGTTGCGAAAAGATCTATCAAGATAAAGCCAGCGGTAAGAGCGCGGAGCGTCAGGGGTTAAAGCAGCTTCTTGAGTTTGCCAGGGAAGGGGACATAGTGCATGTCACCAAGGTTGACCGGATTGCCAGAAATACAATCGATGCGCTTGGCGTCGCCGACCAATTGAGCGCGCGGGGCGCAGGGCTCATTTGTCATGACTTGGGCGACCTAGACATAAACAGTGACGTGGGGCGCGTTATCTATACCACAATTGGTGCGTTTGCAGAGATGGAGCGCTCAAGAATACTGCAGCGATGCAATGAAGGGAGAGAACGAGCTAAACAGCAAGGAAAGCACCTTGGGCGTCATCCTGATTTGGCATTACATGAACGCATAAGGAAGCTAGCTAACAGTGGGTGGAATAAGCATGCTATTAGCCGTGAACTCGCGTGTAGCCGTTCTACGGTTTATAAAGTGCTTTCCGAGGGGTTTAGAGTTTAATGTAGTTATCAGGCTCTAGACTCGATTATGAGGCTACTATTTCTGGCTGCTCGAGTATCATGACATGTTTTGCCCAATTGTGTGTTTCGGACACGAACTAACTTCTGGTTAACCGTCGGAATTATTCCAAATAATATTCATGTGGTAGCGACAACGTTTATGCTTCTCAAGAGTTTTTATCTTGTTCTATAAATCGTTTCGGGGCAAAAGCAACTTAGTATTGAATCCTAACGCAACAGCGTGGGGTGATGTACATTGATCATTTAGTGCTGGTAAGCCAATTTCACATTGTTGACGAGGGTTTTATGGTTTCTACTTCGGCAGTATTTCATAAACCATTTGAAGTGAGGGGGACTCAGGAGAAAGAGTACACTTTAAATTAAATGTTGTTGTGATGACTTTAGATCATAAAAAGCAATTACATCAATGGTATAATGTGAAAAACAGGCTAGCAAAGTGGACAATGTCAATGAAAAATGTGCCAGATTACTTGTACTCTCTACCAACAGAAATTGAACCTCCAGTACAGTCCAAAGTTCAAGAGTTACCGTTTGAGCAATTAACATGGGACAACTTTGAGCGCCTTACACTCAGGTACATAGAATCTTCTGGGAAGTTAGAACATTGCCATATGTACGGAAATCGTGGTCAAGCTCAAGAGGGCATAGACTTGTTCGCTAGGCACGGAACCGATGAGCTATATACAGTCTATCAGTGTAAAAGATATAAAGAATATGGTGTTACTAACTTAAAAGATGCTGTGGCAACGTTTCTAAAAGGTTTATGGGTAGATAAGACTAGAAGCTTCTATATATGTATTTCCTGTGAAGCAGTCGAGCGTAAGTTGTCGAATGAGATAGAAAAACAAGCGAAAATCCTAAAAAATAAAGGGATAGATCTTTTTGTTTTAGATAAAGTTAAGTTTTCAAATAAGCTAAAAAACAAACCAAATATAGTTCATGACTTCTTTGGAAAGGAGTGGGTGCGATTATTCTGTGGAGAGGAATATTTAGCAAACTATAAAAATAGACTTAGCGCAAATGAATTTAGTGAATACAAACAAAAGCTAGGTAATTTCTATCGTACTTTGTTTGATAGTCATGAAGGTAGTATAAGTAATCTATCCGGTCAGAATGCAACGCCAAACTTCGAAGACAGATATATCGTTCCTGATGTAGTTAATAGCATTCATCTCGATTCTCATGATGATGGATTTTCACAGAGCGACCAGTCAAAGGACGTTATCGACAATATGTCTATTGACTTAATTGATGAAATTGACACTGATTGCGGCGTGATGGGAAATATCCAATCGGCTACCTATCAGGATAATCAAGATATAGAGAATAGATTATCATCTCTTGATTGGGTAGCCACCGAAAAAAATACGGTTGTTATCGGTGGTGCAGGTTCCGGTAAAAGTGCACTATTAAAGTATATTGTGTTAGGGTTATTAGACCAAATTGCCCTAAAAAATAGAAGTTTGCAAGAAAATAGGAGCAAGCTAATTCCTGTTTGGCTTCCATTTGGTTTTTGGACTAATTATATGGAGTCACAACCCAATACAAGCCTTGTAGACTGTATGCAGGCTTGGTTCGGTGGGATGAATCATCAAGATTTATGGCCTCTGATTGAAAGCGCAATGGCAGACGATAGATTATTGCTAGTCGTTGATGGCTAGATGAATGGAGTAGTAGACAAACGGCACTAATATGTCTTCAGAAACTAACAGTATTTATTAGAGAAAAGGAAGTGTCTTCAATATTGTCCAGTAGACCATCTGGAATAGAAAGGCTAAATATGAATACCAATAATTGGTCAATTGGTTATTTGACTGGCTTGTCTAAAGAACAACAAAAAACATTAATTGAAATTTGTATAGGTTATAGATTAAAAAATCAAGATGGCATTGATAACAAGCTATATGAACTAGAAACTAGAAAAATAAGCCAAGAGTTAGTGTCTGAAATATCGAGGAGTAAAGATTTATTAGACTTAGCATCAATACCACTCTTGATCTATATGTTAATTCATTTAAAAACTAAAAATATATCTTTACCAAATAGTCGATTTTCTGTTTATAAAGAACTTGTCTTAGATCTAGTAAAGGTACAACCCCAAAGAAGACGAACAGCAGCACAGGTGACAACACATAGTAGTTCTTTCAGTGAAGGAGAATTAATTAGTATTTTATCGAAGTTGGCTTACGAAACGCAGGTTAACTACCCGCATGGTAATGTACCAGTAGATAATGCGAAAGACTTTATTAAAGACTATTTGTCAGATGAATCTAAAGAGTTCGGTCTAATTAAAAGAGAGGCAACGCGGCAAACAGATGAGTTTGTGGATATTGGTGAGTCTGAAATTGGTATTCTTGTAAAGAAAAGTACCGATGAAATTGGTTTTTTTCACAGATCGTTGCAAGAGTTTTTGACCGCTCTATATGTTTCAACAGAAACGAGTGCAAACCAGAAGTTACTAATAAAAAAATATATTTTTGATGAGCAATGGGGTGATGTTTTTTTAGGGATATTCTCATTGCTACAGAAAACTTCAGATGTAGAAGATTTAGTTGAATATATAGCTAATCTAAAGTGTGAAGAACACGAAGAAATGTCAAAAGAAATTTTGTTGGCTAAAATTGCTTTTGGTGACAATAGATGCTCAGCATTGACAGCGAAAAATATTTCAAAGAAAATATTTAAATCTATCGAGGTGAGGAATTACCTTCCTCATAGAAAAGAACTAATAAAAATAGTAGTTAATGGTTACAACTCTAACAAGCTTCATCATGAAATTGTTGATATGCTCGAATGTTGGACTCCAAAACGAGAACGTTATACCAGTGGGATTTTTGAACAGGTTGAGCGATACTGGCCAGTCGACAATATTACACGAAATATGCTTTTAATGGGTTTGTCATCTGAAGATATATATACCCAGAAAACTGCATCGAATATAATTGTTAGAAAGTTGAGCTTAGATAAAGATATGCTTCGATTATTAATGAAGCTAATCAAAGAAACACTGAACTATGAGACTCGCATGGTCGCGACGTCAACAGTAATCTCTGGATGGATAAACTCTCGAGAAGCCAAAACTCTATACAATAACTTAGAACTATCAACTTCAAAGTTGGCTATGCTTCTTAGAGTGCTTTATGAGTCAAAGAAAGGCATTTTTAACGAAAGTAACCGTGAGTTTCTGATAGCGTGCTCTGAATTTCATAGGGACTTATCGAATGTTTGGAATCCTATAGTTTTAGAATGTTTGAATATGGGCTATATAGATGATTCCTTACGAGATATTTGTATGGGAAGAGTATTTTCATATGGTTACGGAAATTTTAATTTTGATTATGATATGGCTAGAAATATACTGTGCGTTAATTATCATGATAATGCAGAATTCTTAAATCTATTCCTTGAAGATCTCAAAAATGAACATTCTAGTTTACTATCACCACATGATATAGATATAAAATTCATTGAAAAAGTCGTTGGTAAATCAGAAGTCTTTCACAATGCGATTGAAGAATGGACGATAAAAAATAGATTTTCATCCTATACAATGTACCATTTGTTTAAAACTGAAAGAATGAAAAAGCACTTATTGGATGAGGCTTTTTCTAATAGTTCGTTCATTCATTGGTCAGTAGATGCGTTGTTATATAATTGGGGTATGAAGGATGTTGATGTAAAGAGTGCTATTCTTAAAATAGTTAACGACAGTGATATAGAATCGTCAGTGATTGCACATTTATACCCAGTTATTTTTGAAGACAAAAATGAATGTTATAACAGGCTTCTGACTCTACTCAAAAGCAAAGATATAAACCATATACATTACGAGCGAATTATTGATGCTATATTGAGTATATCTAGTGATGCTCAAAGAAAGGAGGTGTTTGGACTTGTATGTACCATAGTTTCCTCCCCAGGTTTTAGGTCAAGTGAGAAGTATCTGCCATTACTATGGGGAATGAAAGAACTTACTCCAGAAATAGAAGAGTTAGCGCTTGATAGTCTTAATAAGAAAGATAGAAACATCTATATAGTAGCAGCTATTGTCCATGATAGAAATGACCTTAGAAAAAGGTTAATAGATGACATTAAAGTGTTAGAAACTCCTTTAAGAGCTACAATTTCTACCCTCTTATCAGAGATTAATACTGACGATTCGGCCTATGATTTACTAGATAAATACTATTTAGAAGTAGATGCCTCAATCAAGATTCAATCGGCTATTGGAGTGTACACATCTCCTCTTTCAGTACGTAGTGATGATGTAGTATCTAGAAACTATGAAAGACTTAAGTCTGAAGTGTATGCAGTAGGCATGGATCATTATGAAGTTCGAGAAGCTGCTATATGTGGCATTATAGCAACAAAGCAATTACATCTAGCTAAGGGGTTAAAGAATCCATATGGGAATCATCGATTTAATATACCTATCGAGCATCATGGCTTGTATACAAGTGAAGTGTATTATAGTTATCTAGCCAAAGAATGGGACTATATCGAATCTGTATTTCCTAACTTTATCAATAATCTCGAAAATAATGAACTAGTATCATTCTTTACTTACTTAAGTCCTTATATAGATAGTAATGAATCCTTGAAAGAAAGTTTTAGAGACTATCTTTACGGCTCAAAACTAATTGTAAATGACAGAATATTAATTTCTGCTTCAAAATTAATAGCCGGTGAGAGTACATTACTAAAGATGTGTTTTGAATCCTTAGGGTTATTAGATAAGGGAGTTGACAAAAGATCTATTGGTTATCGACGTGATAGTGTTTTAGCATTGCATATTTTACGTAAGCAGTTTTATGGTGATGATCAGGTTAATGAATTGCTGAAAAATCTCTACACTAATGGGGAGGTTAATTTAGATGTCGTGCTTGTTGTTTCAATGTTAACTGGTTTTGAAAATGAGACTTACGTAAAAGAAATAAAGAAAAATTTGAAAGGGGAAAAAATCTGGTTGCCAACCCATTTTCACACCATATCGTCTAAACCTACCAACCAGATTGTGTCTGAAATTATTTCTACTATTGAATATTTACAAGTTGCACCAAGGCAATATTCAAAGTATTTTTGTAGTGTTATGTCTGAGTTGATTAATGGAAAACCAACATTTGAGAAGGAGTTGATTAAGTATATTCGGAATGAGAAATTAATCCAGGTAAAATTACCATTATTAGTTTTGTACTCTCAATTGAAAGGTCTTAATGGAATCACTAAAGATATAGCTATTGAAATGTATAATAAGCAGAGAAGGAAGGTAGTTCCTGATATAGTTTTTGACATATCTGAAGGTCGATACTCCGTTTCAACTCTAATTTTAACTGATATGCTTTATAATAAAGTGTGATCATATTAGTAGTAATCCATTAGTTAAATTATGTGAGTCACAGTTCCTGTGTCTCACATTTTAATCGTAGAAAATTAGATTTATCCTCTAACCCTAAGTGGGACTAAATAGTGGATTTCTTAACTTGCAGATATCGTTAATACTCATTCTGATTAAAATCACTAATATGAGACTATAGTGGTTGCGTTAATTTAGGCACTTGATTGGAGGTTTACAGTACCTAAAATTATTCGGATACATGCTAATTTAGAATGTTAATTCAAACTATCCTCTCCACTCAACGCTTAAACCGCCTCAACAACGAATCTCTACGAAAACATGTCGTCATCCAATCCCGTGCTGAAGCCATCGTCAAAACTGCTATCGCAACTATTATCAAAGCCTGTAGTAGCGAATTCGTCAGAGCTGTAATCAGTGCATGAGCTAGAATCAGTTTCAATATCGCTATAAGCAGTACTTGGGGAGGTATCGTCTGAGTGCGTGCCTTGAGACAGACTGTCGTAGCCGTACGGATTTCCCATAGTATCCAGCCCGCCAATACCTCCAACCATTGGAAGGCCTGTTGCTGGGTTAATGACGGTGTTTTCATCATCGACATGAGATTGGTTGGTAAAGTCCATCGATGCAAAATCGGTGTCGTTAGTTGACCCATACGAGTTGCTATCGACCGAGCTTTGAGTTTGGTTTTGGTAAAATACCCAGTTTGGTTCATGGTTTGACTCCTTGGTGTTAACGCCAGGTTCGATGGTACTTCCTATAGCTTCGTAACTGCGCATTTTGGTTACCAAAAACAAACCAAAGATGACTAAAGCCAATAAAGTAAAAATGCCGCTCATACTTCCTCCCCTTGCTTGGGTTGAGATAAGTTGGAGAACACTCTGCTCCTTTCATTGCTGATGCTAACACCCAGCCAAACGCCAAGAGTCCGTTTGGTGATTACTTTTTGCTCTTAAAGATAATTAAGACTGACAATCAGTCTCGTGAACGCGTCGAAATCTATAATGTATTTACTTTTCAATTGGTTATGTGAATTTGAGAATGTTGGGATGATTTTCACTTCCATACAGAGTGGTCGTTTTGAGGCCAAATTCGCTCCAAAATCCCTCCAAAACTATTCACAAGTACCTGATTTATCGACTAAAATTTTTTGTATCTTTGACGTGAAAATTGGCTCAAATTAGGTGTTAACTCTATGAATAATAAAAAGAAACTATCGATTCTCGTTGTATGCATGGGCAACATTTGCCGCTCTCCCACAGGAGAAGCAGTATTACGTGCACGTGCTGAGCAAAGTGGCGTATCGGTGACGATAGACTCTGCGGGTACGATTGGTTATCACCAAGGAAACACGCCAGACCCGAGGTCTAGAAAAGCGGGAGAGGCGAGGGGCTACTCGTTTGCTGGTATTCGAGCTCGGCAGGTCACGGATGATGACTTTGAAGCGTTTGATATGATTTTGGCGGCGGATAAAGATAATCTTGCCGATCTTAAACAGCGTTGCCCGGCGCATTTGCAGTACAAGCTGTCGCTGTTTCTGAGCCACGGCTCATCGAGTCACACCGAGATACCTGATCCCTATTATGGCGGTGACCAAGGGTTTGAGTTGGTGCTGGATTTGATTGAGGACGCATCGGATAGCGTGTTGGCGAAGTTTGCTTAATTGGTGATTTAATTTAAAGGCCACAGAGAGTCATCTCTGTGGCCTTTAAAATTAGGTGGAGTGCGTGAAGCTGAGTGATTACTTGCTCATCTCTCCGCGCAGTACTTCCAGCATCTGCGCTTTGACCTGCTCATAACTTAGGTTTTGGCTAAGCAAATAATGCAGCTTGGCAAGTGCAGCTTCGGGTGTCATATCGAAACCGCTAATAACGCCGGCATCAGCTAGTGCACAGCCTGTCGCATAACCGCCCATGTTCACTTTACCCGCTAGACACTGAGTTAAGTTGACCACCAGTACGCCACGCTCTGAAGCTTCTTTCAGATGCGCCAAAAGCTCTGGGTTTTGCGGTGCATTACCTACGCCAAATGTCAGCAAAATCATTGCATTTACTGGTTGCAGTAAGGTATTGCGGATCACTTCGTGTGAAATGCCTGGGTACATGGTGATAACACCAATAGGCTGTGGTGTGATGTCATGAACCTTGAAGTTACCTTCCGGCTGTTTGTTGATTTCCACACCGCTGCTCAACTGGATATTGATCCCTGCTTCCAGCAGAGGTTGCAGGTTCGGTGAGGTAAAGGCATTAAAGCCATCAGCGTGTGACTTTGTGCTGCGGTTACCGCGCATCAGCTGGTTATTGAAAAACAGTGTCACTTCGTTGATTGGATAGTTGGCTGCGATGTGAAGCGCGTTTAGCAGGTTTGCTTGGCCATCTGAGCGCAGCTCTGCCAGTGGGATCTGCGAGCCGGTAACAATCACAGGTTTGCCAAGGTTTTCCAGCATGAACGACAATGCCGAAGCGGTGTACGCCATGGTGTCGGTACCGTGAAGGATCACAAAACCGTCGTAGTTGTCGTAGTTGTCACGAATGTCGTCGGCGATCTGTTGCCAGTCTGCAGGCGTCATGTCAGAAGAGTCGATGAGCGGCTCGTATTCATGAATAGTGAACTCTGGCATCTCAGGACGATGGAACTCTGGCATGCTCGCCAGTTGCTTTTCCATAAAGCCCGCGACAGGAATGTAACCATGATCGGACTTTTGCATGCCGATAGTGCCGCCAGTATAGGCGATATAGATGTGTTTACGCGTCATGACAGACATTACTTTGAAACTGGGAACAGGTGGGGCGATTATAACCAAATCAAACAAAAGAGCCACCGATTGGTGGCTCTAAAGTCAGGTTTTGCAGAGTTATCCGCTATTGCACATTACAGGTCAAACAGAGAACGTAGTGGCCTTTTGGATCATTAAAGCTCTCCATGAGGCTTGCATGCTGCTGAAGCTCTGTTGCAACAGGCAATAGGCTTTGCGGAACCCAAGCTGAAATATCAAGCCCTAGGCTGACTTTCACTTGCTTCATGAGATCCTGTACAAACTGCTGTGCAGGACTCAGTGGCTCTTCTACCCAGTACACATCGTACGCTTCTAAGTTAGCCAGCTCTGCGGCGCGAGCGATAGCATCATCAAAGTCACCAATTCGGTCAACAAGACCATGGTCTAGCGCATCTTGACCTGTCCATACACGGCCTTGAGCGACGTTATCTACCTCTGTTTGGCTCATGTTACGGTTATCAGACACTAGAGTGATAAAACGCTTATAGCCATGCTCAATGCCCATTTGGAATGCCGCCGATGCACCTTCATTGATGCCTCGTGTGACACCTACACCCGAGAATGGTGAAGTGCCCACGCCATCCGTGTTGACGCCAATGTTGTTGAGCCCTTTTTCAAATGTAGTGATAACGCTAAAGATACCAATTGAGCCGGTAATGGTAGTTGGCTGAGCCATGATTTCATTCGCGCTCATTGAGATCCAATAGCCGCCAGATGCAGCAACGCTGGACATCGATACCACAACAGGTTTGCCAGCATCTTTCAGTGCTTGAACTTCATTGCGAATCACTTCAGAAGCGAAAGCGCTACCGCCAGGACTGTCTACACGTAGCACAACCGATTTTACGCTGTCATCTTCGCGAGCCTGTTTAAGCAACGATGCAATGGTGTCACCACCAATAGTACCTCGTGGCTGTTCGCCATCCATGATTGAACCACTTGCAACAACAACGGCAATTTGGTTGTCAGGCTGCGTAGGTAAATCAAATGGCACGCTCGCTAGATACTCGTAATAACTCACGGCATTGAAGCCACCATCGCCGTCACTACCAAAGGCTTCAATCATGCTTCGTTAACTTGTGGTTTGGTCACTAGCTCGTCAACTAACCCTAGTTCTTTAGATAGAGCAGCAAGATCCCCATCAACGTTTTTAAGCGAAGCTAAGAAATCGTCCATGCTCGGCGTGAGTACGCTTGGCTCGATTTCGCGGTTTGCTGCAACATCATCGACATACGCTTCCCACAGTTGAGTTACCCAGCGCGTTGCGTTGGCTTTCGCGTCTTCAGACATGTCGTCACGAAGGAACGGCTCGACTGCAGATTTGTAGGTACCCACGCGGAACACGTGTGTAGTGACATCGAGTTTTTCAAGCAAGGTTTTAAAGTACATTGAGTATGCACTGTAGCCACGGATCAACACAGCGCCATCAGGGGCAAGGTAGACCTTGTCGGCGTAGCTCGCTAGGTAGTACTGGCTTTGGTTGTAAAACGCGCCATAGGCATAAACCGGTTTGCCTGTTGCTTTGAACTCGTTGATGGCTTTCGCGATGTAACGCAGTTTGGTTAGGCTGGTTTCCGGCATTTCTCGCAGCGAGAGAACCAGTCCTGTGACTTTGTCATCTTGAGAGGCATGGCGGATGGTGTCGACAATATCAAAGACAACGTTCTCTTTTGGCAGCTCTTGGCCAAATAGAGATCCAGTGAACGAGTCCATTGGGTTAACGTAGGTGCTTTGTTCAACAATAGGACCAGACAGGTTCATCACCAGTGCTGTGGCTTTTTTCTCGACCGCTGGTGGCGCGTCGCTCTGGGTAAGCGCAAAGTACAGTGTGGCGAGCACCGCAAAGAAAAACAGATTCACAATGGCGAGGCGAGTGAAATTAATCAGCTTCCAAATGCCTTTGAAAATCATACCTATAAAACGAAATACTTTTTTCATCATCTCTCCACATCACAAATGTGAGTGTTTATGTCCTTTAACATCAATTACTAGTGTAGCGCTGAGGTTAACAATTCGCAGTATCAATTGTGTAATTGTACGTATGTGACGCTGACTTCTATCAGCTTGGGGGTTAACTGAATATAAATTAGAGACTTACCATACTAGATGAAGTTCAAAGAATCAGAAAGTTTTTCTGTTTATGTTGTAAGAATGTAAACGCTAGTTTGATTTTTTAACCTTTACATAATATTCTGGTCAGACCACAACAACAATAAATGGATCTGCCATGTACCCGAATTTACTTAAGCCACTGGATTTAGGATTTACTCAACTTAGAAACCGAGTGCTGATGGGATCAATGCACACTGGTCTTGAAGAGCATAAAGAAGGTCTACACAAGCTTGCCGCGTTTTACGAGGAGCGCGCAAAAGGCGGGGTTGGGCTAATAGTAACAGGTGGTTTCGCGCCTAACCTTCGTGGTCGCCTCGCACCATTTGCTGCGGAGTTTAGTAAACCTAAGCATGCGAAAGCACACAAAGTGGTCACAGAAGCAGTTCATAAACATGGCGGTAAAATCGCACTGCAAATCCTTCATGCAGGACGATATGGCTATCACCCATTCTCTCAAAGTGCCTCTAAGATCAAATCACCGATCACGCCATTTGCTCCGAGTGAAATGAGCAGTCGTCAGATCTGGAAAACCATCGACGCTTACGCCAACAGTGCCTCTCTGGCACGAGAAGCGGGTTATGACGGCGTTGAGATCATGGGCTCAGAAGGTTACTTCATTAACCAGTTTATCTGTAAGCGTACCAACGTGCGTTACGATGAATGGGGTGGCAGTTATGACAATCGTATTCGTCTGCCATTAGAAATTGTTAAAGCGGTGCGTGCGGCTGTCGGAGAAGACTTCATTATCATCTTCCGTCTCTCGATGCTGGATCTTGTTGAGCAGGGCAGTACATTCGAGGAAGTCATTCAGCTTGGAAAAGCGCTTGAACAAGCGGGCGTGACCATCATTAATACAGGTATTGGTTGGCATGAAGCCAAGGTACCTACTATCGCAACGCAAGTGCCACGCGGGGCATTTACTTGGGTGACCGAGAAGATCCGTCCCCATCTTTCTATTCCGGTTATCACGACAAACAGAATTAATACCCCGGATGAGGCGGAACGCATTCTTTCATCTGGGCACGCCGATATGGTTTCCATGGCGCGACCTTTCCTTGCCGATCCCCACTTTGTTGCCAAAGCTGAGCAAGGTGAAGCTCACTTCATCAACACGTGTATCGGTTGTAACCAAGCTTGTCTGGATAACGCATTCAAAGGCAAGCGCGCAACGTGTTTGGTGAATCCGCAGGCGTGTTATGAAACAGACTTGATCATCAAGAAGACGGTGAACAGCAAAAATATCGCGGTTGTTGGTGCAGGACCTGCGGGACTTGCTTGTGCCACCATGCTGGCAGAGAAAGGGCACTCGGTTGATTTGTTTGAAAAGAACGATCGCATCGGTGGTCAGTTCCGACTTGCTATGCAGATACCGGGCAAAGAAGAGTTTAGAGAAACCATCCGTTACTTTGCTAACCGCATAGCTCAGACTGGCGTTAAGCTACATCTAGAAACCGAAGCGACGGCTGATCTACTTAAAGAATACGATGAAGTAGTGATGGCAACAGGCGTGAAGCCACGTATGCCGAAACTAGAAGGCATTGATAATGCAGATAAAGTCATCGACTACCAAACGGTGATTCGTGACAAAACTTACCTCGGTGAGAACGTTGCTATCATGGGTGCTGGCGGCATCGGTATTGATATCGCAAGCATGATTACCGAGCCGCATGGTCAAACACTGGATGATTGGCTACACGATTGGGGCATTGATAAAAACATCGAACACCCTGGTGGCTTGTACCCGTTCCCAGATTCGACGACGGACACCAATGTATGGGTGATGCAGCGTAAAGAAGGCCGCGTCGGCAAAGGTCCGGGTAAAACCACAGGTTGGATCCACAAAAAGACCCTTGAGAAGCGTGGTGTTCACTTACTTGGCGGTGTCACTTACGACAAGATCGATGCTGAAGGTCTCCACATCACGGTGAAGGGCGAATCAAAACTCATCCCTGCCGACAAAGTGGTGATCTGTGCTGGTCAGGAATCCGTGAAGCCGTTTGAGAACCATTGGCCCGAGTTTGGTGACAAGCTTCATGTTATTGGCGGTGCGGATTATGCGGGTGAACTTGATGCCGTACGAGCGATTCGACAAGGCGTAGAGTTAGCTGCCAAGCTATAGGCTCGAATATATATACAGAGATGTAGGCAGAGTCTAAACCTAAAAACTGGTCTGACGTGCTAGTCGCTCCACAACTGGCACGTCAATCCAGAGCTACTAAATGAGATCGGTTCTCATTGTTGGTGCGTAAAGGTTAACGTTTTGTTATTATGGCGAAACGATAATAAGAGGTATGTGTTATGGATGCTTTAGACCTGTTGCTTAACCGACGCTCAATAGCCAAACTTTCCGACCCCGCTCCAGAAGGGGTTGCTCTAGAAAACATCATTAAAGCGGGACTACGAGCGCCCGATCATGCTGGATTGACGCCTTGGCGATTTGTTCTCGCTCAAGGAGAAGGTCGCCAGAAACTTGCCGAGATACTTGCTAACGCTGCTACTCTTGCAGGCAGTGAACCCGCTGTTATAGAAAAAGCACAGAAAGCGCCGTTTCGCGCTCCATTGGTGATCTCGGTTATTGCTAAGGTGACACCTCATGAAAAAGTGCCTGCTTTTGAGCAGCACTTGTCAGCAGGCTGCGCGGTACAAGCGATGCAAATGGCCGCGGTAGCGCAAGGTTTTCAAGCGTTTTGGCGTTCAGGGAAATGGATGTTTGATGACAATGTTCGTCAGGCTTTTGAGCTTGAAGGCGATGATCAAATCGTGGGTTTTCTCTATGTAGGCACACCTGGCTGCACACCAATGAAAGTGCCAGAGCGCGAGCTTAGCAAGTTTGTGCAGTTTTTATAGTAGCCACTTTTTAGAATAGAGTGGGATTAACTGGCTATTTATACAGTTTTTTCTTGATTCGCAAAGGTAAGCTTAGTTAAGCTTACCTTTATTTTTTCGACTCATTTCATTTTATGACGCGTCTTTTCATTGCAGAAAAACCCAGCCTTGGTCGAGCGATTGCCGCTGCCTTACCTAACCCTCAGAAAAAAGGGGATGGGTTTATTCAATGTGGTAACGGCGATGTCGTCACTTGGTGTATTGGTCACTTGCTAGAGCAAGTGGAGCCAGACGCTTATGACGAGCGCTACAAAAAATGGAATCTTGCTGATCTTCCGATTGTGCCCGACCAGTGGCAGTTAAGACCGAGAAAAAGTGCCTCCAAGCAGCTTACGGCAGTGAAGAAGTTACTTAAAACCGCGACGCAAATCGTCAACGCTGGTGACCCGGATAGAGAAGGGCAACTGCTGGTGGATGAAGTTATCGACTACTGCAAAGTCCCTAAATCTAAGAAGGAGACTGCCCAGCGTTTGCTGATCAGCGACCTTAACTTACCTGCGGTGAAAAAAGCGCTCAATAATATGCGTATGAACCGCGAGTTTGTGCCTTTGTCCGTCTCTGCATTGGCGCGTTCACGTGCCGATTGGCTCTATGGCATGAACATGTCGCGAGCGTACACCTTGCTTGGTCAAAAGGCCGGTTATCAAGGCGTACTGTCAGTTGGGCGAGTACAAACGCCAGTACTGGGATTGGTGGTTCGTCGTGATGAAGAGATTGAGAACTTTGTTCCCCGTGACTATTTCACGTTGCACGCTTTGATACCATACCAAGACAACGGCCCCGCATTCGATATTCGCGCTAAATGGCGACCGAGCGAAGCGTGTAAACCATGGCAAGATGAAGAAGGACGCGTTCTCAATCGCAAGCTAGTTGAGAACGTGGCGCAGCGCATTCAAGGACAGCCGGCCAAAGTCGTTAAGTCGGAGCATAAGTCGACCAAACAAAACGCGCCGCTGCCTTATTCGTTGTCGGCGCTGCAAATTGACGCCGCGAAACGCTATAACATGAGTGCTCAACAGGTACTGGATGTGTGTCAGGCGTTGTATGAAAAACACAAGCTGATTACCTATCCGCGCTCAGACAACCGCTACCTACCGAAAGATCATTTCTACCAAGCCAACGACGTGCTGGCAGCGATTAAGAACAACAGCCAAGAGTATTCCGCTGCTGTCGATGGTGCAGACAGCAGTCGTAAGTCTAAAGCGTGGAATGACAGTAAAGTCGATGCCCACCACGCGATTATCCCAACGCCTAAAAAGACCAGCATGGTGCTTTCTGGCTTTGAAGAAAAAGTCTATGGCTTGATCGCACGACAGTATGTGATGCAGTTTTACCCTGCGGCAGTATACGCAGAGGCCATGCTGGAGTTTGATATTCAAGGTGGCCAGTTCGTTGCAAAAGGAAAACGTCTGCAAGAGCCTGGCTGGCGAGTACTGCTGGGCAATAGTGCCAATGATCAAGAAGAAGGGGTAGATGCCGTACCACCGCTTGAAGTCGGCACTGTTCTTACTTGTCGTGAAGGCCAAATTGGCGAGAAGAAAACGGAGCCACCGCGTCACTTTACCGAAGCCACCTTACTGCAAGCGATGACCGGTATCAGCCGTTTCGTTGAAGATAAGTCACTGAAAAAGATCTTGCGTGACACCGATGGTATCGGCACGGAAGCGACTCGCGCAGGCATTCTAGATACGCTGTTTAAACGCCAGTTGCTAAGCCGTCAGGGCAAGTCTGTGATGTCAACGCCAGCAGGTCGCGGTCTTATTCATGCATTGCCTGATGAATCAACGTATCCAGATATGACGGCGCATTGGGAGTTTCAGCTACAAGGTATGGCAGAAAAGACCCAATCGTACGGGCCTTTCATGTCGGATTTGAATGTAAAACTGGATCAGTTGATGGGGCAGGTGAAAACAGGCCCAGTGCCTGAGTCGCTGCGTAATCTACCGAAAGTGGAAAAGCCTGCTTTCAAAAAGTACAAAAAACGCCGCTCTGCAGGTAGTTCAACTGGTAAGCGTCGCAGCAAACCAAAAGCGAGCTAATTCGGCGCTACTTACACTGCATTCAATTGCAATAGAGCTACCAAGGTAGCTCTTTACCTTCAAAGTTCAAAAACTTACCAGAATCATCCAGAGACGAATTGCGGATCACCGTGTATAAACCGCTTGCTGATGCTGAGGTGGAAATCAGCGCATTTGGCCCACCCATTTCGGTTTGTACCCAACCAGGGTGCAGCGCCAGTACGGTAAAGCCTTGTGAAGTGAGATCGTTACTCAAACTTTTCACCACCGAGTTAAGTGCTGCTTTCGATGAGCGATAGATATAACCGCCACCAGAGGTGTTTTCTGCCATGCTGCCGACTTTCGACGACAAGCAGGCAATGATTTTAACCGACGAGCTAATGAGTTTTGGATACAGCAGTTCAGTCAGTTTAAGTGGTGCGATACTGTTGATTTCAAATACTTTGCGCCATTCATCGACATCGGTATTACCGAAGCCGTAGCCTTTCGGGCCGTAGTAACCTGCGTTATTGATGAAGATGTCGATGTCCGGCAGAATTTGCACTAATTTCGCTACCGAGCCGTAATCGGTCACATCTAGCGAGTGTGTGGCAAGGTGAGATTCGCTTACTTCCAGAGAAAGCAATTCGTGAGCGGAGCTGGCGCTGCGGTAGGTGGCATGAACCCTAAAGCCGGACTCTAAGTACTTTTTGGTCAAAGCGAGGCCGATACCTCGATTGGCTCCGGTTATGAAGACGGTTTTCATGTTGCTCTCCTAGCGCTACTATGTTTTTGTAACATGTTTTTGTGTCTTTGATTTAACTGAGAATAGAATACTTTGATTCCACTCATCTATCATCCTATTTACTCCGCACTGCCATTGCCTGATGGGCATCGTTACCCAATTCGTAAATATGAGCTGCTTTATGAGGCGGTCTCTGAGCGCTATTCCAACTCGTCGCTGTTTCGATTTGTCGAACCCCAAGCGCTTAGCGTGGATGATATTAAACAGACCCACTGTCATACCTACACTGATAATTTAGTGTCGGGACTTCTGCCAGCTGCGAAGATGCGCCGTATTGGTTTTCCGTGGAGTGAGCGTCTCATCGAGCGCACGTTGACTTCAACGGGTGGCACGGTACTGGCGGTTAAAGAGGCGCTTGAAAATGGCTTAGCCATTCACTTAAGTGGTGGTTATCACCACGCCCATTTTGATTATGGCAGTGGCTTTTGCCTGTTTAATGATTTGGCGGTCGCAGCGCAGCACGCGATTTCGCAGGGCGTCGACAAGGTACTGATCATCGATAGCGATGTTCACCATGGTGATGGCACGGCATCACTGATGGCACAAAACTCGCAAATCATCACGCTCTCACTGCATTGCGATAAAAATTTTCCAGCGCGAAAACCCGATTCTGATTTCGACGTGCCATTTACTAAAGGTGCCGAGGATGGCGAATTTTTGCCAAGCTTTAAGCAGGTTGTGCAGTTTGCCCTTGATATTCATCAACCAGATTTGGTGCTCTTCGATGCCGGCGTTGATATCCACCAAGATGATGAACTTGGCTTTTTGAATGTCACTCTTGATGGCATACGTGAACGAGACCGCTGGATGCTCGCTATTTGCCAGCAACGTGCCATTCCAATCGCGTGTGTGATTGGGGGAGGTTATCGGAGTAATCACGCAGATTTGGTGCCGATTCACATGTCGCTGATTGAAGCAGCCGCTACGTTAAAGGAGTTAACATGAAACATCGCATTCGCGCCGCTGGGATAGCGGTTAACGACAATCGCATTTTGATGCTGCGTGTTAAAGATCCTTACTCAGGCGAATATTGGATACCACCAGGTGGCGGTTTTGAGGCTGGGGATGTCAGTACTAAGCAGAGTTTGGTGCGCGAGTTCAAAGAGGAAACGAACCTGGATGTCGATGTTGGCGAGCTAATCTGTGTGCGCGAGTTTTATGAGACGTCGGCTGAGCGCTACCATGTTGAGCTGTTTTATCATATTCGTGATTGGCAAGGTGAGCCCGGCCTTGGAAATCTCGTGGGGCTTAATGATGAAAGCTATATTCAAGAAGTGAAGTGGCTTGCTATTGATGAACTGTCGACGTTAAAAGTTTTTCCAGCAAATTTGGCGCAAGATGTGCTGCCGATAATTGAAGGGCAGAGTTTTGCAACGCACCTAGGCAGCTATGTACAGGGCAAAGGGGATGAGATAAATGTTCTCGATGGCAAGTAGTAGTGCTTAGCAGTGGATTAACATCCAAGAGAGCGCTATCATGCGCAGCCCATGAAAACCCGCTAGAGAATAGAGCCGTTTATGAACAGAAAGAAGAAGGTCATCCAGATCCTGAAAGCAAAAGCGAAAAAAGGCAACGCTAAAAAGCACAACAGCAACAAGCCGCGCTATATCTCAAAAGCTGAACGCGCCAAAATGGAAGCGGAGCAAGCAGCGAATTCTGAGCAAGCTGAAGCGGTTGAAACTTTAGAGACAGAAGAAACTTCTGCTGAAAAAGAGGTAAAGTAGTTCCTCAATTGAGTGAGTTGTATGGTTGAGTTCACAGGACGTGTTGCCCAAGCAACATATCAGTTGCCAAAGAGCCTATATCAACTCGTAAAACCTCATACTCACCACCAAATCGTCCGCTAGGTTCCAATAAGCCTGACTACTGTGAATGAGTAACACCTAGGTGTTTAACTAATTCACAGTAAGGAACCTTTCATGGATCGACCACAAATTGGTTCACGCTTGCCTCTTTGGCAAGGAATGAGCCTACTGCTAGCCAGCGCTAGCTTGAGTTTTTCTTCCCACGCACTGGTTAATGGCCAAACTGAGCTGCCTAGCGTTTCTAGTATAAGTACAACCAACCACACCCTAAGCGTGAGTTCTGAGCAAACGGAATCGACGCTTGTTACCTCAGAAGTATTTCGTTTTTCTGAGCCAGGTGCGAGTTTTATCAAAGTACACTTTCGCGATGTTGTGTTGCCTGAAGGCGCAGCGATTGAAGTTGTCAGTAGTGATGGCAGTGAACGTTATGTCTACAGTGCGAAGCACAACACCCCAATGACAATCGATAGCAGTCAAGGCGATGATGGCGTAACGCAATTCTCTGCCATGTCGATAGCCGGTGATGCGGTTGAAGTGATGCTGATAGGCGAGGGCAGTGCGGTCATTGACTACATACAAGTTGGCTTACCTCAAGGTCAGCTTGAGCAGGTGATTAACGCCAGTCCTTCTGGAGAGGAGTCAATCTGTGGCTCGGATAATAAGCAAGCTGTCGCGTGCTTCGAAAATAAATACGGAAAAGAGGTAGCGCACAGTAGACCGGTGGCGCGCATTCTCATCGGTGGTCGAAGTTTATGTACCGCTTGGCGAGTAGGGCCGAATAACCATATGATGACCAACAATCACTGTATTGAGTCAGCGAGTGAGGCTGCCAATACCGAAGTGTGGTTTAACTACCAGCTCAGTCAATGTGGTGGTAGCCGAGGTAGTGTAGTGAAGGTGCAAGCTGATAAGCTATTGGAAACGGGCTACGACTTGGACTTTAGTCTGTTTACCGTCAAAAACTTTTCGACCATTCAATCGTTTGGATATCTTGGCCTCGACCCACGTATTCCTAGCTTGCTGGAGACCATTTACATACCTCAGCACCCAGGTGGACGCTTGAAAGAGCTGGGTATAGAGACCGATAACGGTGCACGTTGCGTGGTAGATAGACCGGTGACCAATGGTCGAGGTAGTAACACAGATTCTGGCTATCTTTGTGATACCGAAGGCGGCTCGTCGGGCTCACCGGTACTGGCCGCGAGCAGTCACCGTGTTGTTGCCTTGCACCATTTGGGTGGCTGCTACAACAAAGGCGCCCACATTAGCAAAATCTGGCCTTTGGTTTCTTCACACTTTCCGGCTGGTGTCCCTACGAGTAATGTCGGCAGCCCATCGGGTGGTAATCAGGCTCCCATCGCTCAAATGGATGTGAATTGCACTGCACTCTCTTGTCAGTTTAACGCCAATCAATCCAGTGACTCTGATGGCAACATTGCCACTTACAGCTGGCGATTTGGAGATGGAGCGAGCAGTCAGGGCGTAAGCGCTAGCCATAGCTATGTATCATCGGGGCAATACACTGTGACGCTAATTGTTACCGACAATCAAGGTTCGTCTGACACTGCAACTCAGGTGGTTAGCGTACAAAACGGTTCTAGTGGTACTTGTGGTGCTCTAACTTCGTGGTCGGCATCTCAAACTTATTTAGGTGGTGATAACGTGCAGCATCAAGGTTCGCAGTATCAAGCTAAGTGGTGGACACGCGGCGAAAATCCTGCGGATAACTCAGCGCAGTGGGATGTGTGGACGCTTGTGGGGGCTTGCCAGTAAGTCACAATCTCTCATCGGGGTGCAACCTATCAATTGCACCTCGCTTTATACTCTCTCGAAACCATTACAAATAGTCAGCAAGCTTTCCAAAGATCGCCTAACGGCGTTTTATGGTAGTGACAGTAGTTACTATCAATGATCTGGAGAGCATATGGAAAAACGAAAATTACTCGACCGAATGCCGATGAAACACACTTGGAAAGCGGCTTGTCTACTCGCTGTATGGTGTATGACGAGCTTTAGTTTTGCAGCATCGTTCGAATTACCTGATATTTCAAAAACTGTTCCTGTGAATGTTCGTTTACTGTCTAATGCCAAGCCGTTGGAAGATACCTACGTGTTTTCTGAGCCCGGAGCGAGCTTTATTAAAGTGCACTTTTCCCAATTGACGCTAGAAGAGGGAGTGGTGGTGGAAGTTGCCAGTCCGAATCGAACTGAAGTCTATCATTATGGAACAAAGCATAGTGCGCCAAGAACCATGAGTGGCGATGATGATGGAATTGAACGATTCTCTGCGATGTCGGTAAGTGGTGATACGGTGGAAGTGCGAATATTGGGTGCGGGTGGTCAGTCTTCAGCGGTGATCGATCATATTCAGGTTGGTCTTCCAGAGCCGCAAGTCGAGCAACAGCTTAATGGGCTCGATGTAGAAACTGAGAGCATCTGTGGCAACAGTGATGATAAGCGTGGTGCTTCTTGCTTTGAGTTTAGCCACCCAACGGAATACCAGCACAGTAAACCCGTTGCGCGGATCTTAATTGATGGTAGGAAATCCTGCACTGCGTGGCGTGTTGGCGCTGATAATCACGTGATCACGAATAACCACTGTGTCGGGGATGCAAGAGAGGCGGCAAGTGCAGAGCTTTGGTTTAACTTCCAGCAAAAGTACTGCGGCGGTGAGCGGGCCGATATCATCAAAGTCTCGGTTGATCAGCTGCTTGAGACGGATTGGACGCTCGATATGTCGCTCTTATCGGTTAAAGACTTTGATGCCATTCGTGCGTTCGGCTACCTTGGACTCGATCCGCGAATTCCTGAGGCGAACGAAACGATTTATATTCCGCAGCATGCGGGAGGACGCTTTAAAGAGCTAGGTATATACAGTGACAGCAAGGTAATCGATGCCAAGTCGACAAACCGGTGACAGATGGTAGAGGCATCGATACCAATTCCGGTTATCTATGCGATACAGAAGGTGGTTCATCTGGTTCGCCAGTGATAGCGGCCTCAACGAATAATGTGGTGGCGCTGCACCACTTAGGAGGTTGTTATAACAAAGGCGCCCACATCAGCAAAATTTGGCCTCTGATAGAAAGCCATTTCCCAAACGGCGTACCTAACAGCCGTGTTGGTGAGCCTGGTATGTTGCCGCCTACAGCCGTCATAGATGTTGAGTGTGATGCTAGAAAATGTGAGTTTGATGCATCTCGCTCAACCCACAGTGACGACAATATTGTCTCTTATTACTGGCGATTTGGCGATGGGGTCAGTAGCGCGCTAATGAGTCCGCCGCACCTGTATGCCTCGGATGGAGACTATCTAGTGAGCTTGACGGTGACCGATTACAAAGGTCAATCCCATAAAACCTCAAAGTGGCTTAGTGTACAAAGCTTACCTACTGAGCAGTGTGGAGGAGTAGCGGAATGGCAAAGTGACTTGAGCTATCAAGCAGGTGATACCGTGCATCAAGAGCAACACCAATATCAGGCAAAATGGTGGAACAAAGGACAGTCACCGGATGAACACTCTGGTAGCGATGACGCATGGCAATTACTCGGCTATTGCCAGTAGTTTAAAATAATAGATGACAATGCCCCAGCAATTAGGGCATTGTCGTCTTTAGTTATGGTTTCCTATGTGTCATTGAGCGCTATTGCTGCAGATATTTACTGCTATTGAGCTCTATCTTTGACGCTTTCACTCGGCTATCCGCATTGAGATAATTACTGATCGCCAGTAGATCTTGGCCTTGAGATGCGCGAAGTACGGCTGACTCACCTTGAGCGAACACCACATCAAGCTTTAGCTCGCTAGCAACCGCCTTGGCATCTTTCGCATTGTCGACGGTAATAAACACCAGTCCAGTTGCCTTGGAGACGTTACTGAATGGGTTTTTAAATACTTCATCTCCCACGTGCAGCTCAGCCACGTTGGCAATTTCGTTGATGGACAGCTTTCGATACTGCTCGCCATTGACTTCTACTGCATTAGAAGGAGTAAAGAGATCGGGTGTTGCTTGCTCTGCCAACTGTTTTGCGTTCACGCTAGAGACAGCCATCGACAACGCAAGAATTGAGAATGTAATAGTTTTCATGAGGTGGACTCCTTAATGACCGAAGATACGCATAGACCAGTTTTTGAGAACGCCTGGTTGTGTGTTGTTGGCCATTGGTACTTCAAAAATAGTGGAAGAGTTGAAGTAGGCTAGGTAAGAGAACACTTCATCACCGTTGGTATCAATGGCCCGCAGTGTCCATTCACCTTTCGCACTTTCACCATAGAATTGGTTCGATAACATGAGCTGATTTTCGTAACCCGCTACGTCTGGCTCAAGCGATTGGCCAACTAAGCCATTACGAGGTGTTTGCAGTACGGAGCGAGTGCCGGAAGGAGAGATCAGCTCAATAGCTAGGTCTGGTAGGCGAGTATGATCGAGTGTTAGCTTGACCTGTACCGACTCGACCGTGAGTTCATCGGAAACGCTGATTGATGACTCGCCTCCTGCTAGGCTCGCATCGGGCACAGCAACTTTGGTGGCGTTGTTAACCCATGGTGTGATGACCTGCGGTGGTAGGACATTGTTGGTCATGCGAGCACGTTTCATGGCTTCGTCTAAGTTAACCGCACCAAATCCATAGAAGGCATGAAAATCGACACCGGCGGCGTTTTTCTGCCATGGGGAGATCGCTTGATAACTCACCAGTTGACCTTCGCTGTTCACAAAATCCAGTGATACGCCGGGATCTTCAGCATCGGTGATGCTTGCGGTCTCTGCGAGCAAAGCACGAACATCGCGCGCGGTTAACGCGTGATTGGTTGACATAATGGCTGCAATGGCACCCGAAGTATTCGGCGCCGCAGAAGAGGTACCGTTCATGGTGCTGGTGTAGTTACAGTTTGGATCGAACTCAGTTCCACCATGCAGGCCATTGATACCTAGGTCATTGCTGGTGTTTTGTCCTTGCTCACAGCCCATTAGGTCGGTGGTGACCATTGCAGGGTAGTCTTGGCCGTATTCACCAGCAGGAGCTGCTACCCAGACATTGGTGCCGACAGAAGAGTAGCTAGTGCGGGTGCCATCGGCTCTTAGCGCACTGGTAACGAGGTTGTAGTAGTTGGCGTTGTCGTAAGACTGCTGCGAGTTGTGCATTGGCAGTCCTAGATTATTGCTCCGGCAAAGAAATCAGAAGGCAGAACAAAGAAGCGACCCGTGTTGAAGTAGCGATAACCATTACCCGCTGATTTAACGAATATTGCCCCGCGCCCCACGCGTTATTGCTACTGACATCTTTCATTACGTCCAGTTCAAGCTTGAACTCAGGATCAGTGCCATCGAATGGAATCGGTGTAGTAGGGCTAAAGCCATAGCTTTGGTTAAACACGCGAACATCGCTGGTAGATGGGTCAGCACCGTGAGAAATCAGCCAGCCTTCAACGGTTTGGCTATCAAGCCAGTTAAAGCCCACTAATGAGGAGCGAGAAGCAACGCCGCGGCCGCCTTCACCATTATTGCCCACAGCGCTTATCAAACCAGCAACAGCGGTGCCGTGACCATTTTCATCAATAGGATAGTCAATTGGAAACTCGGAGTCCTCGACTAGGTTTCGGCTACCGGGAACCACGTTGGCGGCCAGATCAGGGTGATCTATCTGTACCCCGGTATCAATCACGGCGACCTTCACGCCAACACCTGCTATTCCCATTGCTTGGGTGAGCTGTGTGTTTAGGTCATTGCCGACGACACCAGGATTGGCAGCAAAGGAGGTTTGCCCAGTGTTATTTAAATGCCATTGTTCAGAGTAGAGTGGATCGTATGCGGATGCTGTAGGGGCAATGCCTACGGTGAGCATCGCCGCAAATAAACGACTAATGCGAATTTTCATTTGTGACCTCATGTCTTTATTTAGAATGTTCCTGTTTGAAATTCCTTAAAACAGGCGAGACTAAATTAACGAGGAAATAGCGCAGCGAAAACCGTTCACATTGTGTTTACATTCGTTTTTCGAGGCATCACATTGTATTTTGTTGAAATGTGCCTTGTTGCATACGTAAGCTGCTTGAAATCAGCAGTTTAGAGAGGGGGAGTGAGATAGGCGGCAATTTTAGCGGTTGGTCAAAGGGCGTCGAAAACACGCTTTACTTTTATATCATGCTGACCCACAACAAAAGAGCTGTTGTAGGCCAACGTGATGTATTTTGGGGTTAGTCAACAATGGTAACTTTGTTGATTTTTATCGTATCTAGCGGCACATCATCATGACCTTTTTTCATGCCAGTCATGGCTTTACCAATGTTATTGACCACATCCATTCCCGCTGTCACTTTACCAAACACCGCATAGCCCCAACCGGAGTTTGTCTTACCGGTATGATCTAAGAAATCATTATCATCTAAGTTGATAAAAAATTGCGCTGTCGCTGAGTGCGGCGCATCGGTGCGAGCAAAGGAAATAGTGCCAGTTAAATTTTTAAGACCGCGGTTTGCCTCATTAACGATAGGTGCGTGGGTCTCTTTTTCGGTCATGTCTTCGGTATGACCACCACCTTGGATCATAAAACCGTCAATAACACGATGGAAAATGGTGTCTTCGTAGAAGCCTTCTTGGCAATAGCGTAGAAAGTTTTTTGAACTGACAGGCGCTTTGTCCATGTTAAGTTCAATTTCAATGTCGCCATAGGTCGTCGTTAAGATAATCATGGTGGTACTCTAGCTGGTTGAAGTTACGATAGGTTGAAATAACGTTGATTGTAGCAGGTTTCAGATTCGAACTAATGGGTTGTATTTAGAATAATTGCATCTCTTTTGAGTGAGGTGCTGTTTGTTGTTTTCGAGGTACTCAATGTCAAATATCCAATTTCCAAAAGATTTTTTATGGGGCGGGGCGATCGCTGCAAACCAATCAGAAGGTGCTCATTTAGCCGGTGGTAAGGGGCTCACAACGGTTGATATGATCCCCTATGGCGACAACCGCATGCCAATTAAACTTGGTCAAGTAGATAAGGTCACTCTGTCGGAAGACGAGTTTTATCCAAGCCATAACGCCATCGATTTTTACTATCGCTACAAAGAGGATATTGCGCTGCTTGCGGAGATGGGCTTTAAAGTGTTCCGCGTTTCTATCGCCTGGAGTCGCATCTTCCCTAAAGGTGACGAGTTAGAGCCGAATCAGGCTGGGTTGGATTTTTATCGAAGTGTGTTTGAAGAGTGCCAAAAATACGGTATCGAGCCTTTAGTCACGCTTTGTCATTTCGACGTACCAATGCACTTGGTTAACACCTATGGTTCTTGGCGTAATCGAAGAATGATTGAGTTCTTCGCCCGTTATGCAAAAACGTGCTTTGAGCAGTACAAAGGCTGGTGAAGTATTGGCTGACTTTCAACGAGATCAATATTCTTCTGGCGAGCCCGTTCTCCGGTGCAGGATTGCTATTTCAAGAAGGTGAGAACCATGACCAAGTGAAGTATCAAGCCGCCCACCATGAACTCGTTGCTAGCGCGCTTGTAACAAAAATAGCGCATGAAGTAGACGAGCAAAACCAGGTGGGTTGTATGTTAGCTGGTGGCAATTTCTATCCATATTCTTGTAAGCCAGAAGATGTTCTGATGGCGATGGAAAAGGATCGTGAAAACCTGTTTTTTATTGATGTGCAGTCTCGCGGTTATTATCCGTCTTACGCTCAAAAAGTTTTGACCAAAAGGGTGTGGTACTAGAGACGGAAGAAGACGACTTTGAGATCCTAAAGAACACCGTCGATTTTATCTCGTTTAGTTATTATGCCTCTCGCTGTGCTTCTGCAGACATGAACGCTGGAAATACCAGTGAAGCGAACGTAGTGAAGTCGATTAAAAATCCACACCTCCCTGCCAGTGACTGGGGGTGGGTGATTGACCTACGGGTCTGCGAATCACAATGAATACCTTATATGACCGATACCAAAAGCCTTTGTTCTTAGTCGAAAATGGTCTTGGCGCACACGATCTATTAACCGAAGACGGCCAAGTGAACGATGATTATCGAATTGACTATCTACGCGAGCATATCATAGCCATGCATGAAGCAATGGAAGATGGCGTTCCACTAATGGGATATACCCCTTGGGGCTGTATTGACCTTGTGGCAGCTTCTACTGGTGAAATGAGTAAACGTTATGGGTTTGTCTATGTCGATAGAGACAATTTAGGCAACGGTAGCTTGAACCGCATTCCTAAAAAATCGTTTTACTGGTACAAGCAGGTTATCGCCAGCAACGGCAGCGATTTGTCGTAGGTTTTGTGATTCGCGATAAAAGGGCTGTCAGGTACAGTCCTTTTTTGTTTCAGCGTTTTGCCGGATTTGGATTGCTAAAATGAAAAAAGCCGCTGAATTATCAGCGGCTTCTTAGAATGTGGCGGAGAGATAGGGATTTGAACCCTAGAACCGCTATTAACGGTTGCCGGTTTTCAAGACCGGTGCTTTCGACCACTCAGCCATCTCTCCGTGTTGATGCGCATAATAATGGGCATCTTACTGTTTGTAAACCCTTATTTTTACTGTTTGCTTTATTTATAAGCAACTGATTCAAAATAATGGTTTGGGTGTCTAAAAACTACACATTTTCGTAGTAAAAAGCCCTAAGACGAGTCTTAGGGCTTGAATATGGTCGGACTGACAAGATTTGAACTTGCGACCCCCGACACCCCATGACGGTGCGCTACCAAGCTGCGCTACAGTCCGATGGGATTAATCTAAACCAGAGCGTTTTACTGGTCAAGGGCAATTAATGTGATTAACTGCTTGATTTACTGACTTTTAGCGTAGAAACGTTGCAGCTCAGTGAAGCCTTGCATCAAAATAGGAAGCTTCGGATTCTTGTTATCCAGCTTGTCGTAATCTTTATCATACAGGCTGTAGTTACCAAACTTGTCTACGACCGTGGTGTCATTTTCAGTCACCAACGCTAGCTCTCTTGTATCACCTGCGATGATCCACTTACGTTTTCTTTCATCAAACAGGTTGCGTCCGCTGCTGAAGTTCTTCGCATTGGTGGACACTCCACTGAGGTCTTCCAAGATGGTAGCAGCAACATCAAGGTGGCTGGTCATATGTCCGTAGTCGGCAGCAAGCTTACCTGGCCAATGAATAACCATAGGCACACGTAGCTGATATTGGCTGTAGTTGGTATTTGAGCCCCAGCTTCGAGTCTTCGTTTCGTTAAACTCAGTACCGTGGTTTGACGTCAAAATCACGATAGTGCTTTCTAGCAAGTCTTGGTCAACCAGTGTTTGCAGGATTTTCCCAAACTCGGCATCAGCAGCAGTAGCAGCAGCTGAGTAAGCACTCACAAAACGTTCTTCAGCCGTTTGTGCATCGCTTTGTGGTTGGTAGTCGCTAAAGTTATCGACAGTGGTCAGCTCGATAAAGCTAAACCATGGCTGGTTTGAGCCTTTCTTAATCCCATCACTCCACTGCTCGATAGCCGCGTTGTCTGAGATGGATTTATCCAACGTTTCAGACTGAGTGGCGGTTAAATCAACCATGGGGAATTTTCTGAAAATCGTCTCGCTGTAGAGATCGTCTTCAAAGTTGTCACCACTGTATAGTTCGAACTGGTAGCCTTGATCCGCAAGCACGGACATCAACAGAGGCTCTGTTCCCTGTGCTTTGATGCTGCCAGCATAGCTACTAGGCAGGCCATACATCAAACCAAACGCGCCAAAATCGTCATTGCTTGAGCTGTAGTGGTTAATAAAGTTCTGATTGTTAAGAGCAAAACCATACGATACGGGCATAGTCTCAGGGTTGAGCATGTCACTTCGCAAGTTGTTGATACTAACAATTAAAACGTTCAAATTCTCAGAGCGGCGGTTAAATTCAATTTCCGTGAGTGGATAGCGGACTAAATCTACGGAGCCTTCGTTGTCTTTAAGCTTTTCTAGGTATTCTTCTCTGTCCAGTAAGCCATGCTTCTCCATAAATGATTTCGCAGTCATCGGGTAGGAGAGAGGGAAATTGGCTTTTTGCACGGTGACAGGGTTGTAGAAAAACGCATCCGCCCAAATGAAAATGAGATGGCTGGCGATAAAGCACACGAAAAACAGCGCAGCAAGAGGTCGGCCGACATGTTTGTGTGACAGTTTGCGTTGTTTGCGCCATACCCACTCAGCAAGAGCAAGCTCAGCTAAGAAAATGGGTGGGAGAACAATAAATAGATGCTGTAAATCAGAGCTAATGGTGCTGTTTTCGTCGCTAAAGAGCAGTTCCCAAACCACAGGAGACAAGTGCAAATTGATAGTTTGATAGGCTTGAGTATCAATCAGCAAAATGGTGAGGCCGAATGTGGAAAAACAGACGGCTATCAATCTAAACAGTTTGCGCGACGGAACAATAAAAGTCAGCGGAAACAGCACTAACAGATAGAGGGCAAATACCAAAAAGCCAAAGTGGCCGATCCACGACGCGAACAAGTAGAACTGTCCCAGCAATGTATCAGGCCACGGAGAAGAGGCGATATAGCGGGTACCGATAAGCATTGCCGCAATTATATTAAAGAACGCAAACCAGTGACCCCAGCCCACTAGGCGGGAGACCTTTTCTCCGTATGAATTTTCGCTATCTACCATCTGCCGTGTAATCTATCCGTTGTAAAGATTAGTGTTGATCTTTAGTTTCTAATGATGAAATCAAAGCCTTAGAGAATTTTTCCGCAATTGCTTGGCGTTGTGAAGGAGCAACGTTTTGATTTAAGACATTGGTTGCGATATTACCTGCAATCATCAGTGAAAGTTCTGCGCTCGCACCGTGCTTGTCTAGAACAGCGGCAACTTCTGCAAGGATGTCTTCAACTTGTTGATCGGTATATTTAGATGTAATTGGCATAAAGACTCTGCTAATGATAATGAAAGCGGCTTATGATACCCTACTCTGCATCACAAACGAAACAGCAACCATGATAAATTCACAATGAGTTTGAACCTATCTAACGTTATTTTACACCAGTTAGCGATAAATGAGCAGGAAGAGCTTGTCGTTCAGTATCGCGAAGAGATGTTGCACAACGACAATTCAACCGAAACCTTAGTGGCTGAACTGCATCGTGTGTTTAATTCGAAAGCGGGAAAAGGATTTGGTTCCTTTACCAGTGAGAGTGATTTTCAGATTTGGCTAAGCGAGCTACTTAAAGGTGAGAAAGACTTTTACAGCTTCTCTCAGCAAAGTGCCGAGCGCCTTAAAACCGAACTAGCAAAATACCCATTTGCCGAAGCGGGCACACTGGTTATGGCTCAGTATCAATCGTTAGCAACGGATTACTTGTTTATCGGTTTGCTGCCATCGTACAACAGCTTGCAAGTGACGGAAGGCTTAAACATCGGTTCAATCGACTACCTTGATATCGCAAAAATGGATATCGCGGCACGTATCGATCTAACCAGCTACGATTTGGACAAAGGCTCAAATCGTTACCTCACTTACATTAAGGGTCGCGTTGGGCGCAAAGTAGCGGACTTCTTCCTAGACTTTTTACAAGCCGAAGTAGGGCTTGATACTAAGCAGCAGAACTCTTTGCTGATGCAAGCGGTGGAAGATTACTGCGCCGATGCTCAGCTTGATAAAGATGAAACCGTTAACTACAAGAAGCAGGTCTACGATTACTGTAATGATCAGCTAAAAACGGGCGACGAAGTGCAAATCAAAGAGCTGTCCGGTGAGCTTCCTAGCAATGAAGGCTCGAGCTTTTTAGATTACACTCAAGAACAAGGCTATGAATTGGAAGAGAGTTTTCCAGCGGATCGCTCGACTGTACGCAAGCTCACAAAGTTTGTCGGTGCGGGTGGCGGATTGAATCTTAGTTTTGATAGCCTGCTTCTAGGTGAGCGCGTGTTTTACGATCCAGATACCGATACTCTTACTATCAAAGGCACACCGCCGAATTTAAGAGATCAACTGACTCGAAATCGTTAAGCAGATAAAAGCGCTACTTGGTAGCGCTTTTTTGCATGCTCAAGAAAGGTCAGGGATAAGCCTTATTGTTGTTGAGAGGGAACGACGGTTGAATGTACTAAAACGTTTTAATGGCTTTGCCGTAACCATCGTGTTGCTATGGTCTATTGCCGTGACTACAGTGGTGTATATCTCGTCGCAAGAAGAGAAAATTACCCACCTCATTGATGAGATTTCGTTTAGCATCGACAAACTAAGGCAAACCCTGTTCTTAGCCCAGCCTTATCGCTCACGTTTTTCTGAGCAACTCGAGCTTGAAATACAGCTTATACATGCCCAAACCGTGCAGCTCAAATCACTGACTCAATCAGATTTGCTTTCGGATGTTTCTCATACCGTCTATCTACTCGAACGATTTGTGGAGCAGGCTCAGCTCCTGGCACAAGATGAAGCGCGCATGGATACCTTTATTGCCAGTATTAATGCAAAACCAACACGGTTGAGCCAGGCAGCGATCTCGCTGAGCGACCGACTTTCTGCGGTGGTACTGGATACCTTATTCAATGACACGGTTGAACCGCGTCAAGTATATCTGAAGCTTGAAGACATTCAGCGCGAAGCCTATGGGCTTTCTGGCGGAGACCGTGTACACGTTTTGGAACTCAACTCGCAAGCATCGGTGCTGCTATCACAAGCGGCGAACACTGAGTTTTTAGTCGAACGTGTGGTTAATCATCCTGTTATGACAGAACTATCGCTGCGCGAAATGCAATCTGAGCGCGTAGTGAATAGACAAGTATTGATAGTCGTATTAGTCAGCCTTGTGGCGATTGTTTGTTTACTGCTGTGCAGTTTCAAAAAACAGTCTGAACCAGTGCTGGCGAGTAGCAGTGATGATTTGGCGGGTTTTGAAGCGGATTCGGTGACTAGCGAGCCACAGTCGAATAAGGCTAATGAACCACAAAAGGTAAAAACCGAAAAGAGTACACAACTGGATGAAGAGCCTCCGTCTTATTTAAAGGCAGAGTCGGTGAACGGAACGGAGCGAGTCGAGTTAGAAGTTGTAGGTGACGAGGTAACCTCGGAGTCTGAAGAGATGGATGAAGAAGGCGCACCAATTTTGTTTTCTGAAATGCTCAATACGTTGGATGGAGACAAAGAGTCGATGCTACTGCTGCTAGGCGTGTTTGTTTCCGAGCACAGTCAAGATGCCGATAAACTGCGTAACCTTGCTAATAGCGATATTGACCAAGCGACCCGTGTCGCCCATACCTTAAAAGGGGTCTCTGGTAGCATCTTTGCTGAGCAGCTTCGTCAAACTGCGATCACCGCTGAGCTGCAGCTAAAACAGACCCAGGCCATAGACTCTGAAGCGATAGATAAACTCGAGCAGCGTCTTAAACAAGCGATTGTGTCGGCTGAGGACTACATCTCTAACCAAAGCCAACAATAACGTCTAGTAAATCGCGAAATTTAGACTATAAATATCAATAGTTAACGTGAATTTTACTTGAGTGATTTATAGTGGCGATAATATATAGTTAAGTGACTCCACCATACAGTTGAAGTCACTAGACAATCGCTACTTTTCGACGTTGAGGCTTACGATGAAATCAATGCACCGCTTGCGCTGCGCACTTCTAATGCTCTTTATTTCGCTAATTTCTGGCTGTTCATTGCTAGAAGTTCAGCTCGATAGCCAAACCACGCCGCTGACGAAACAAGAACTCAATATGCGCCTAATGACGCGTGAGTTTAGTCGTGAGTTCTTTACTCAAGTCGAAGCAACCTCCGATTCTTTAGCCGCGAAGTACGATGAAACTGACATAGTGAATCAATCCCATATTTTACTCTGGAAGATCCATGCTGAAGAAGGGTTAGGACAATCCGCCTATCAAGTGTCTCCAACTGCAGGTCTCATAGATACTTGGGTATTCACGGTGCAAATGGAGCAGTTTTTTACAAACGGCAATGGCAAAACACTGTTTGTCACTGAAGAGGCCGCTCAAACGGCGACTAAGTTGAGACAAGAAATCGAACAGTTGGCAAAGGCTTTATTCAAGTCAGATAACTATGGCTCAACCAAGGTCTTTGTTGATCAATTTGCGGCACTACATCCGTTTGAAAACTTAAGCTTTGCCCGAGTGCCGGCTTATCGAGAATGGTTGAAATCCGAGGGTATCGATGAAAGTGAAGTGACGACAACGCTTGGTACCATGCCAGAGGCGCTTTCCGATGTGTCTGATAGATTGTCATTGATGTCGGAGCAAACACCTAAGCTGATGACGTGGAAAGCTCAGCTTATTGCACTCAATAGCAATGTCAGTGGTGATGATATTCGCGGCGCGATTAAGAGCTTCCAAATCAGTGCCGATGCGTTTAAAGACTTTGTTGAAAACAACCCTGAATACATGCGCGATTTAGCTCAAAAAATGGCGATTGAACTTCAGCCGCTACTTAACGATTTAGACGTTAAGACCCAAGATAAGCTCACCCAACTTAGCGCAGAGCGACAGGCGCTAGATGACATGGTGGCGCGTGAACGTGAAGAGCTTATCAAGATGGTTGAGCGTGAGCGTAAAGAAATTGCCGTCATCGTAAACAGTGAACGAGAGTTGTTTGCACAAGATCTTGACAAAATATCTCAAGATGTCTTAACTCTTGCTGTGGAAAAGCTCATTCAGTTGATTAAGAGCACTATAGTCTATTTCATTCTGTTTATTTTGGTTATCTTCTTTGCTCCCTTAGGGCTTGGTTATGCCCTAGGTAAAAGGGCTCAGTTGAGAAAAGAAACTAAAACAACAAGCTAGCAGTAAAAGGGCTCCAAAAGGAGCCTTTTTACTACTTACTGAACGGTTATGGCGAGTGAACTGGTTGGGTTTGTGAAAAAAGTTGCTTTAATTTGTGAATTAGCTCTTGTGTTATGGCTCGGAAAATTTTATAGATGGGGGAGCTTTATTTCAATTCACACGGAGAGTAATTCAATGAGAGTAGGTTTAGTCGGTTGGCGTGGCATGGTGGGTTCGGTACTAATGCAGCGCATGGTCGAAGAAAAAGACTTTGATGTCATCGAGCCCGTATTCTACAGCACATCTCAAATTGGCATCCCTGCACCAAACTTTGGTAAAGATGCCGGCCTTCTACAAGACGCTTTTGATATTGAAAGCCTAAAACAGCTAGACGCAGTGATTACCTGTCAAGGTGGTAGCTACACTGAGAAAGTCTACCCAGCGCTTCGTCAAGCTGGTTGGAAAGGGTACTGGATTGATGCTGCTTCTACTCTCCGTATGGACAAAGATTCAATCATTACCCTAGATCCAGTGAACCTTGGTCAAATCCAAGACGGTCTCATCAAAGGTACTAACACCTTTGTTGGCGGTAACTGTACCGTTAGCTTGATGCTTCTTGGTCTTGGCGGCCTATATGAGAAAGGCATGGTTGAGTGGATGAGTGCGATGACTTACCAAGCGGCATCGGGCGCGGGCGCTAAGAACATGCGCGAGCTTATCTCTCAAATGGGTGTCGTAAATGACTGTGTGACGTCTGAACTCGCCAATCCGGCAAGCTCTATTCTCGATATTGACCGTAAAGTGGCTGAAACTATCCGTTCTTCTTCGTTCCCAACAGACCAGTTTGGTGTCCCTCTGGCAGGCTCACTGATCCCATGGATCGATGTGAAGCGTGAAAATGGTCAGAGTAAAGAAGAGTGGAAAGCTGGCGTTGAAGCAAACAAGATCCTAGGTTTGCAAGATAGCCCAATCGCGATTGATGGCACATGTGTACGTATCGGCGCGATGCGTTGTCACGCACAGGCGCTGACTATCAAGCTTAAGCAAGATGTGCCAATGGATGAGATCGAGGAAATCATTGCCACGCACAATGATTGGGTAAAAGTGATTCCAAACGATCGCGACATCACGGCTCAAGAGCTAACGCCTGCAAAAGTTACGGGTACTATGTCTATCCCTGTTGGCCGCCTAAGAAAAATGGCTATGGGCAACGACTTCCTAAACGCATTCACTGTAGGTGACCAGCTATTGTGGGGCGCGGCAGAACCGTTGCGTCGTACTCTGCGTATTATCCTAGCTGAGAAAGCCGGTTAAGCGTCATAGCTTACTAAGATCCAAGTTTAAAAAAGCCCTCCTTAGAGGGCTTTTTTAGTTTCTGCTATTTTAAATCTTCAGAGTTTACTTCAACGACTCGCTTTTCTGGTGTCGCTAACTCACTTCCACAGTGCTTACAGTGCAGCGCATCACTTTCATGGCCGGATTTCGAGCAGTTGGGGCATTTCACTAAGTTTCGGTGGGTTTTCATTTCCTGATTGAGTTCGGCGGTAATGATCCCAGTCGGTACAGCAAGAATGGAGTAACCAAGCAGCATCGTTAGCGATGCGAGCCCTTTGCCAAGTGGCGTACTTGGTACTAAGTCTCCATAGCCTACCGTCGTAATAGTGACAATCGCCCAATAGATACTTTGTGGGATGCTAGTAAATCCGTTCTCAGGCCCTTCTATCACAAAGATCAACGCACCAAAAATTGTCACCAATATTGCGACAGTGCTGAAGAAAACGAAGATCTTACGGCGCGACATTAATAGCGAACGCAACAGAATATTTGAGTCTTGTAGGTATCGAACCAACTTGAGGATACGGAATATTCGCATGACACGAAGTAGACGTATCACCCCCATAAAGGTGGCGGATGGGAAAAGCAGTGCCAAGTAGGTTGGGAGAATCGATAATAAGTCGACCACACCATAGAAGCTGGTGGCGTAGGCTTTGGGTTTTGGTGAGCAGTATAGGCGCAATAGATACTCAACGGTAAAGATTGCGGTGAAGAAATATTCGAGCATCACAAAGGTCTGATCCCACTCTGTAGCTAGCCCTTCGATAGAGTGTAGTACCAACACCGTTAGCGAAATCAGAATAGCAATGATAAGGGCGATATCGAACATTCGACCCGCACGGGTGTGATGACCAAAGATAATGATGTAAAGCTTGTGCTTTAAGCGGTTGTTTTCCATAGCAAGAGTCTATAAACCTTCAATATGGCTAGTATATACCCTAGTAGCGCTAAGGGGCAGTTTTGCTATGTTTGGTGTGGTATGTGAGGTGCAGGAGTGCAACCTAGAGAAACAAATCAAGCATCCTTGCAAAAGGATGCTTGAAGTATCTAAACAAGTGATGAAATCGGAGGGTAAGTTAAGCGAGGCCAGGGAAAAGGGCTTTTAACCCGTTGGCCATAAACTCTATGCCTAGCGCACCGAGGATCAGACCCATAATACGCGTGATCACGTTGATACCAGTTTGTCCTAAGAAACGAACGATGAGCGGAGCCGATCGATACAGTAGCCATGAGCAAAGAGCAAAGACGATGATACTAATAATGATACCAACCGTTTCCACCATGCCTGGATAACGAGCACCATAAACAATGGTCGAACTGATTGCGCCGGGACCTGCCATCAAAGGCATGGCTAGGGGTACAACACCAATCTGCTCTTTACTGACGTACTCCGACTTCTCTTGTTTGTTCTGTTTATCTTCACCGAGCTTACCCGACATCATCGAAAAGGCGATGCTAAGAAGCAGTAAGCCGCCCGCAACACGGAACGAATCGAGTGAAATACTGAACATATCCAAAAGTATCTGACCTGCCAGCAATGAGGTGATCAGAATAACGGCAACGGCAATATTGGCTGTCGCAGCCGTTTTGTTCTTGTCTTCTGGAGACATGTGGCTGGTTAAAGACACAAAAATTGGCATGATCCCAACAGGGTTTACCGCAGCGACCAAACCTAAGAAAAACTGCAAATAGATTGCAAATTCGATGCTACTCATAGACGAATCTCGATGATAGAAAAGGGACACAATGCAAGGCATCTATGCCCGGGTAGAAAGTGCGGCTAATGTACGACATTGTGGGCAGAGAATCGACTAAAACTTGATGACTATTTTTAACGTATAACACCAATGAATCAGCCGCTCGGCGTGATGTGAAGATATGAATAGAATGTGAAGGAAAAATTCGTGCCACAACTTGGGTAACATACCTTTTTGTTTCCAAATTGTTGCGCCTGTCTAATTTTGATTATTTTTGCGTCATGGGTTGAAAGAAACTAATGCCATCTACATATACTTAGTAGCACGAGAGCGACGTTTTACTTGTTTTTCTGGTACAAAAGTGAAACTTTTTTACACAATTGGCTAGGGTTATGAAAAAAAAATACTGATCGGTGTTTTTTGACCTTGGTATTTTACCTGGGTAACACCTTAAAAAACAATACCTTACGTCGCGCAACCCTTTGGGGTTACTACTATGTAGGTAAATTACTTTTCAGAACTGATCTGAGTCAATTTTTTTCAAAGCGTGAAAGATTATACTCAGCTCTGAAAGCAGTTTACTAAGTAGAGTTGTTCTGTAGTTAAGAGATTCATTAGCAGAAGTAGCTAACTTACTAAAAAGTTTTTAGTTTTTTTATTTTAGGAGATTCATTATGCCTGTAACAAATATGGCTGAACTAGATGCAATGGTTGCCCGCGTTAAAGCGGCGCAAGCGGAGTTTGCAACTTACTCTCAGGAGCAAGTAGACAAGATCTTCCGTGCAGCTTCTCTAGCAGCTAACCAAGCTCGTATTCCTCTTGCACAGCAAGCAGTTGAAGAGTCTGGTATGGGTATCGTTGAAGACAAAGTTATCAAGAACCACTTCGCGTCTGAGTTCATCTACAACAAATACAAAGATGAAAAGACTTGTGGCATTCTTGAAGAAGACGATAACCTAGGCACTATGACTATCGCTGAGCCTGTAGGCATCATCTGCGGTATCGTACCAACAACTAACCCAACTTCTACTGCAATCTTCAAATCTCTAATCTCTTTGAAGACTCGTAACGGTATCATCTTCTCGCCACACCCACGTGCGAAGAACTCTACTAACGACGCAGCGAAACTAGTTCTAGACGCAGCAGTAGCAGCGGGTGCTCCAAAAGACATCATCGGTTGGATCGACCAACATCTGTAGAGCTTTCTAACGCTCTTATGAAGCACGACGACATCGCGCTTATCCTTGCAACTGGTGGTCCAGGCATGGTTAAAGCAGCATACTCTTCTGGTAAGCCAGCAATCGGTGTAGGTGCAGGTAACGTTCCTGTAGTTATCGACGAAACTGCTGACATCAAACGTGCAGTAGCTTCTATCCTTATGTCTAAAACGTTCGATAACGGCGTAGTTTGTGCTTCTGAGCAGGCTGCAATCGTTGTTGACTCTGTATACGACGAAGTTAAAGAGCGTTTCGCTTCTCACAAAGCATACGTTCTAAACAAAGCTGAAGCTGAGAAAGTACGTAAAGTTCTTCTAATCGACGGCAACCTAAACGCTAAGATCGTAGGTCAACCAGCTCCAGCAATCGCTGAGATGGCAGGCGTTAAAGTTCCAGCTGACACTAAAGTTCTAGTTGGTGAAGGTCTAGGTAAAGTTTCTTACGACGACGCATTTGCTCACGAGAAACTATCTCCAACTCTAGGTCTATTCCGCGCTGACGACTTCGAAGACGCAGTTGCTCAAGCGGTAACTATGGTTGAAATCGGTGGTATCGGTCACACATCTGGCCTATACACTAACCAAGACGTAAACGCTGACCGCATCCGTTACTTCGGTGACAAGATGAAGACTGCACGTATCCTTGTAAACATCCCTACTACTCACGGTGGTATCGGTGACCTTTACAACTTCAACGTAGCGCCTTCTCTAACTCTAGGTTGTGGTTCTTGGGGTGGTAACTCTATCTCTGAGAACGTAGGTCCTAAGCACCTAATCAACAAGAAAACTGTAGCGAAGCGAGCTGAAAACATGTTGTGGCACAAACTACCTAAGTCTATCTACTTCCGTCGTGGTAGCCTTCCAATCGCAATGAGCGACCTAGAAGGTAAGAAACGCGTATTCCTAGTAACTGACCGTTTCCTATTCAACAACGGCTACAGTGATGAAGTAGTGAAGCTGCTTAAAGCTCAAGGCATGGAAGTTCAAACTTTCTTCGACGTAGAAGCGGATCCAACGCTATCTGTAGTTAAGAAAGGTGCAGAAGCAATGCAAAGCTTCCAACCAGACGTAATCATCGCTCTAGGTGGTGGTTCTCCGATGGATGCTGCTAAGATCATGTGGGTAATGTACGAGCACCCAGAAACTCACTTCGAAGAGCTTGCAATGCGCTTTATGGACATCCGTAAACGTATCTACAAGTTCCCTAAAATGGGTAAAAAAGCTGAGCTTGTATGTATCACTACAACATCTGGTACTGGTTCTGAAGTTACGCCATTCGCAGTTGTTACAGACGACGAGACTGGTGCTAAGTACCCACTAGCTGACTACGAACTAACTCCTAACATGGCTATCGTTGACGCGAACCTTGTTATGAACATGCCTAAGTCTCTAACAGCATTCGGTGGTTACGATGCAGTAACTCACGCTCTAGAAGCTTACGTATCAGTCTGGCGAACGAATACTCTGACGGTCAGGCTCTACAAGCACTTAAGATGCTTAAAGAGTACCTACCTTCAAGCTACGCGAACGGTGCAAACGACCCAATCGCTCGTGAAAAAGTACACAACGCAGCAACTATCGCTGGTGTAGCATTTGCGAACGCATTCCTAGGTGTTTGTCACTCTATGGCGCACAAGATTGGTGCTGAGTTCCACCTACCACACGGTCTGGCGAACGCACTACTAATCTCTAACGTTGTTCGTTACAACGCAAACGACAACCCAACTAAGCAAACTGCGTTCTCTCAGTACGACCGTCCACAAGCACGTCGTCGTTACGCTGAAGTAGCTGACCACCTAGGCCTAAGCCAAGCTGGTGACCGTACTGCTCAGAAGATTGAACGTCTACTAGCATGGTTGGAAGAGCTTAAGAAAGACCTAGACATCCCAACTTCTATCCAAGCTGCAGGTGTTGCTGAGTCTGACTTCCTAGCTAAGCTTGATGAGCTAGCGGTTGAAGCGTTCGATGACCAATGTACTGGTGCGAACCCACGTTACCCACTAATCTCTGAGCTTAAAGAAGTTCTGAAAGCGGCTTACTACGGTAACGCATTCGTTGAAGGCGAAACTTTCGAAGGTACAACTGTTATCAAGAAGAAAGCAGACCAAGAAGCGAAGCCAGCTGCTAAAGCTAAAAAAGAGAAAGCTGAAGCTTAATTCAGTAGTAGATTTTCGCTAGCACGAAATTTACGGGAAAAATGACAAAGCCCCTTCAGAAATGAAGGGGCTTTTTACGTTTAAGGAGAGTATGGATGCTTCCATATTAGTTAGCTTGGCTTACCTAGGCCTCAGCACTTACTACACGACCGCTAAAATAGTCGTTACTAACGATGTATTCTGTAGTCCGTGTTAATTCATCTTGAATCTGAGACCAGTTGCCGTTGGCATGATGGCTATGGCTACTCACAGGTATCACCCCACCAACTCGAATGTTGTGCTGCTTTAGTTCTTTCGCCCAGCTCTTAGTAAATCCCGTCACCATAGACGTGGTGTTGTCTAAATCACTGTAATACTGATCGGGCTCTTGGGCGACCACGTTGACAATCACGCCTGACTGGCTCTGTGACATTCGCTCTGCGGCGACTTGGCCGAATAAGAATAGGTTGGATGCCAGTAAGGAGAACTGGGTAATAAACTTGCCGCCAGAGTGCCCACCGGTGAGGGTCTGTTTCGGTAGGGAAGTCCAATGGTTAACTAGAACGTTTGGGGCTCGGCCTAGTTAGATTCTATAGAAGAAAACAGAGTCTCAATGGTTTGAAGCGATAGGTCACTCACGTGCGCCTTTTCTACATGCTCCGTGACTTCTAAGCAGCGTCGGTAGGCTGAGGTCAAATTGCTTTCATCGACATCGCATAAAACGACATAGGCACCAAGCCTAGCGAAATGCAGAGCAATCATCGCACCTAAGCTGGTTCCAGCAGATGTCACTAACACGACTGAATTTTTAATGATCATGTTTATCCCCAAAAAGTAGCTACTGATTACGTATGCCATTCCCTAGGTAATAACTTGGTAGAAAAACTGTGATTCAAATGTGAATAACTTCAAGTTTTCGTGTATAGAAAGCAGAAAGGGTTGGTAACTTTGCATTGAATCACACTCTGAACAGAAAGAGTGGTCAGCGTTACATTAGAAACCGCTAAAAAAATGTGGTTTTAAGAGAGGGTTGTAGTGAGGGAGCTAAAGTTGAATTGATAGCGCGTCTTTTCGATTAGCCGTGGTCAATTGGTTGTAAAGCACATCAACGGTCGGTTTTGGCAATGATTTCTGACCCAGTTGACGTCGTGTATGACCTGATAGGTTGTGATACACCTCTTCCGCAAGACCATGGGTATCAGTCGGACTATAGTTCAAAGGCTCTGGTGTACTGTAGTGCTGAAGCTTCGCACTAGAGAGGCCGCCATCATGAAATTGTTTAGCGATAGAGGCAGATACTGCGTAGTCATCTAGCTCACCTTGCAGTTTCTGAGCCGTTGGGACGTCAAAGCGTTTTCTCAATATTGCTTCATCGGTGACCTTGGTATCGATATCCTCGGTGACTGCTGTTTCACGCGAGTCTTGAGAAAACATAGAGAGCATTAAAGCAAAGTCGGCACGTCTGCCTTGTTCTACGGCGCGATTAAGCGACGTACCACATTGCAGTTCGTTGATTAAATTTGCTTTGTCTAAGTGATGAATTTGCATAAAGCCCTCTCGTTACAATGAGTTTATCGGCAAGAGGGGAAGGAGCTTTAGCCTAGAAATAAAAAAAGACCTGTCGAGACAGGTCTTTAAACGAAACTTGGGAAGAGCTGATTACTTAGCTAGGTTTTCTTCTACGAATGCCCAGTTAACTAGTGCCCAGAAACCATTCATGTAGTCTGGACGAACGTTACGGTAATCGATGTAGTAAGCGTGTTCCCATAGGTCTACTGTTAGTAGTGGAGTTACGCCTTCTTCTGTTAGTGGAGTCGCTGCGTTAGACGTGTTAACGATGTCTAGAGAACCGTCAGCTTTCTTCACTAGCCAAGTCCAAGAAGAACCGAAGTTGTTGATTGCTGAATCAGTGAACTTCGCTTTGAACTCTTCGAAAGAACCGAATGCTGCGTTGATTGCGTCTGCTACTGCACCTGTTGGTTCGCCGCCAGCGTTTGGCGCTAGGCAGTGCCAGTAGAACGTGTGGTTCCAGATTTGAGCTGCGTTGTTGAATACGCCACCAGAAGATGTTTTAACGATCTCTTCTAGAGTTTTACCTTCAAACTCAGTACCAGGAATTAGGCCGTTTAGCTTAACCACGTAAGTGTTGTGGTGCTTACCGTGGTGGAAATCTAGTGTCTCTGCTGAGATGTGTGGTTCTAGAGCATCTTTTGCATAAGGAAGTGCTGGTAGTTCGAATGCCATTGCTCGCTTCTCCATTGATTATTAGAGGGTTTTTACCCTGATTGCTTCCAAGTATATTTATTGTTGAGTCATGTGATGACCGACTGCTTGCTATTTTAGCAAGTTTTTACTTTATTAAAAGAGTCCGTGATAAAATAATTGTGATGATTTGTTTACATCACCTTTGTTTGCAAGGTATTTGGGTATACTACATCACAACCTAGTAACAAAGATATAACCACACTATTAATGTGCTTTTTATTCTGCGGCGATTCGCTAGAATGTGAACACATTCGCAGTACAAGTATTTCGAGGACGTAATGGAAACGATCGACAAAATTAAGCAGCAAATCGAAGAGAACACGATTCTTCTTTACATGAAAGGTTCACCTAAGCTACCAAGCTGTGGTTTCTCTTCTCAAGCAGCTCAGGCATTGATGGCATGTGGCGAAAAATTCGCTTATGTAGACATCCTACAAAACCCAGACATCCGTGCTGAACTTCCAAAATACGCACAATGGCCAACGTTCCCACAACTATGGGTTGAAGGTGAGCTAATCGGCGGCTGCGATATCATCGTGGAAATGTTCCAGAAGGGTGAACTTCAGCCGATCATTAAAGAAGCTGCAGCGCGTAATGCTGAGGAAGGGGACGCTTAATTCCTTTTAGGCTTTTAAGTATTCCGGCTACAGCAGCTTTGCCCGCGAAAACATCAGCGAGGCGCAGCGAGCCAGTAGCTCCTCCTCTTACTAAGGGGAGGCTGGGAGGGTGCTCTTTGTTTTTTAACTTACTAATATGCAAGAGAAATAGCTCTT
>JYJJ01000066.1 GCA_003263775.1 Vibrio maritimus | reverse complement strand
ACCATACAAATGAAAAACCGACTCGCTTGAGTCGGTTTTTTCGTTTCTGCTGTCCGAATATTTCAAATATTCCAACCACTACCCTATCCACCAACGGAATCACGCCCATGTGGCGAATCAAGATCCAATTCAGGTCCAAGCGGCACCACTTGCGTTGGATTGATACCCGTATGGCTAAAATAATAGTGACGCTTAATATGATACATATCGGTAGTCGCACTCACGCCTTCAACTTGATACAACTCTTTTAGGTAGCCTTGAATGTTCGGGTAATCCGCAATGCGTTTTTTATTGCATTTGAAATGACCAACGTACACAGCGTCAAAGCGAACTAAGGTAGTAAACAAGCGCCAATCAGCTTCGGTTAGTTTATCTCCAACAAGATAACGCGACGTTGCTAAGTGCTCATCAATCTTATCTAGGGCATCAAACAAGCTATGAAATGCCTCTTCGTAAGCGTCTTGCGTGGTGGCAAAACCGCAGCGATACACGCCATTATTGATGTTGGGATAGACAAACTCGTTCCAGTTATCAATGCCAGCACGCAGTGATTCTGGATAGTAGTCGTCATGATTTCCGGTTAATTCGTTGAAGGCGGAGTTAAACATTCGAATAATTTCAGACGATTCGTTGCTTACTATGGTGTTGGTTTTCTTATCCCACAGTACAGGCACAGTCACTCTACCGGTATAGTCAGGTTTCGCTTGGGTATACACCTGATGCATTTTGGTAAACCCAAACAATGGCTCTGGAAGACCAAACACCCAGCCTTCTGATAGCATGTCTGGGCAAACAACCGTGACATCAATGTGCGATTCGAGCCCCTTAAGTGAGCGGAAGATAAGAGTACGATGTGCCCAAGGACAAGCTAGCGACACATAAAGATGATAGCGACCGGATTCCGGTTGAAACTCTGCATCCGCTCGGTTTTCAATCCAGTTGCGAAAACCGGCGTCTTCACGGACAAATTTACCACCAGAGGCTTTGGTGTCATACCAAACATCATGCCAAACACCTTCTACTAATTTACCCATGACTCTATTCCTCTTTATCATTTGATGACTCAAAGTATAGAGCGAACCCAGGGGGAACTTGATAGGGAGGGTTTAACTATGTCGTTCGAATTCTTTGAATAACTAGTGATATAGACGATGGGTTACGGATTTCAGATACAAAAAAAGCGCGACCAAACATCTCGTCGCGCTTAGGCCCGTCACAGGCTGAAAATAGCCGCCCTAACCACTCACACACAAATGGTTAAGGCTTTTCCTTGCTATATACATTACTGGGATACTCTAAACGCTAACGTTTAGGCACGACACTGCGTGTACGTCCGTTCCCTGTATTGTTGGTTTTTGTTGTGCGCACTGCTCTGTCGCTTGTGGACAGCGCGTGCGGAACACACAACCCGATGGTGGGTTAATTGGTGAAGGCAAGTCGCCTTCTAGCATTTGAATCGTCTTTGAACGTTCAATCTTTGGATCTGGGATTGGTACTGCTGACATCAACGCTCGTGTATACGGGTGTTTCGGGTCAGCAAACAGTGCCTCAGCTTCACCAAGTTCAACGGCGTTACCTAGGTACATAACCAATACGCGATCAGAGATGTGTTTTACTACCGACAAATCGTGGGCAATAAAAACCAAGCTCAAACCTAACTCTTTTTGTAGCTCTTTAAGAAGGTTAACAACCTGAGCCTGAATCGATACGTCTAGTGCCGATACTGGTTCATCACAGATGATCATCTTAGGCTTTAAGATAAGTGCACGTGCAATACCGATACGTTGACACTGACCGCCCGAGAACTCGTGAGGGTAACGGTTGATAACGTTTGGTAGTAAGCCTACCTTTGTCATCATTTCACGAACGCGCTCTTTTACTTCAGCCTTAGAGAGTTCTGGATAGAAGGTCTCTAGAGGCTCTGCGATGATGTCGCCCACTGTCATACGCGGGTTAAGCGATGCCAAAGGATCCTGGAAAATCATTTGGATCTCTTTACGCGTATTGCGACGCTGAACCGCTTGCATCTTAGTCAGATCCTGACCAAGCCACATCACTTCACCGTCCGTCGCTTCTACAAGGCCAATGATGGCGCGAGCAAACGTTGATTTACCACAACCAGACTCACCTACAACGCCCAGTGTTTCACCTTCGTACAGACGAACGTTAACACCGTCGACAGCTTTAAGGTTTGACGGCTTGCTCCAAGGCCATGCGGACTTAGAAGCAATGCTAAAGTGGACCTTAAGGTCTTTAACGTCTAAAAGAAGTTCTTTGTTATTTGTCATTGCATTCATTTGGCCCAAGCCTCCCAATCAGAAAAACACGCACGTTGACGACCTTGACCAAAGTTCTCTAGCTTTGGTGCTTCCACGCTGCACTGAGGTGTTGCACGGTGGCAACGCTCTTGGTAAGGACAGCCCGGTGGTAGACGTAGCAAGTTAGGTGGGTTGCCTGGAATCGTAGGCAGGATTTCACCTTCGGTATCCAAACGAGGGATTGCCTTTAGCAGACCCTCTGCATATGGGTGACTTGGGTTGTAGAAGATTTCGTCAACGGTACCGTATTCCATAGTACGACCCGCGTACATCACAAGTACTTTGTCACAAGAACCAGCCACCACGCCCAAATCGTGAGTAATCATAATGATTGCTGTATTAAACTCGGTTTTTAGCTCGTTCAGAAGATCCATGATCTGCGCCTGAACGGTTACGTCGAGTGCCGTTGTAGGCTCATCGGCAATCAAAAGTTTTGGACGACAAAGTAGAGCCATCGCAATCATTACACGCTGACGCATACCGCCCGAAAACTCGTGCGGATACATGGTAATACGCTTACGTGCTTCTGGGATCTTAACCGCTTCTAGCATACGAACAGATTCTTCAAATGCTTCCGCTTTGCCCATGCCTTTGTGCAGCATGAGTACTTCCATCAACTGATCACTCACCTTCATGTAAGGGTTAAGTGAGGTCATTGGATCCTGGAAGATCATCGCAATCTGCTCAGCACGAACTTTGTTCAGCTCTTTCTCAGGTAGGTTAAGGATCTCACGACCCTCGAACTGAGCGCTGCCCGATACAATACCGTTTTTCGCTAGCAAACCCATGATTGAGAATACAGTCTGAGATTTACCAGAACCTGACTCACCTACGATACCAAGCGTTTCGCCTTGGTTAAGTGAGAAGTTCAGGTCGTTAACTGCGGTTACAATACCGTCCTGCGTTTTAAATTCGACACGCAGATCTTTTACATCTAATAAGCTCATAGTACTTCCTTAATCGTTATTATCTGTCTTTTGGATCCAACGCGTCACGAAGACCGTCGCCCACATAGTTAAAGCAGAATAGCGTTACCACCATGAAGATTGCTGGGTAAGTTAGCTGCCAAATAGCAACTTCCATCGTTTGAGAGCCTTCTTGAAGAAGTGCGCCCCAGCTCGTCATTGGCTCTTGAACACCAAGACCAAGGAATGACAAGAATGATTCCGTTAGGATCATGCTTGGAATAAGAAGCGTTGAGTAAACCGCTACGATACCAAGTACGTTAGGAACAATGTGACGCGTAATAATACGCCATGTGCTTACGCCCGATACGTGTGCCGCTTCAATAAACTCTTTGCTGCGCAAGCTGAGCGTTTGACCACGTACAATACGCGCCATGTCCAGCCATGCAATCGCACCGATAGCGACAAAGATAAGTACAATGTTACGACCAAAGAAGGTCACTAGTACGATGACTAGGAACATAAATGGTACTGCGTATAGGATCTCTAGGATACGCATCATAATGCGGTCAACTTTACCGCCAATAAAGCCAGATGCTGCGCCGTAAAGCGTACCAATCAGTACTGCAACAAAGGCACCAAGTACACCAACCATTAGCGAGATTCGACCACCGATAAGGGTACGAACATACAGGTCACGACCTAAGCTGTCAGTACCAAACCAGTGCTCAGCACTAGGAGCGGCGTGCATTGCATACCAATCTGTATCGTCGTATGCGTAAGGTGCGATCATTGGCAGAAAGATAACCGCCATCGTCATAACAAACAGGATAAATAAACTGACCATCGCAGCTTTGTTGCGCATAAAACGGATGCGCGCGTCTTGCCACAAACTACGACCTTCAATTTCTAGGTTCTCTGAAAACTTCTCTACCGCTTCTAAGTTTTCTTTTTTCGTTAGCATCATTACCACTCTCCCTTAGTAACGAATTTTCGGGTCGATCATCGCAAGTAGAATATCTACGATGGCGTTAAATAGAATGAATAGGAAACCAATAAGAATGGTTACACCCATTACTAACGAATAGTCACGGTTAAATGCCGCATTCACGAACAGCTTACCGATACCCGGTAGACCGAAGATAGTTTCAACAACCACCGAACCAGTAATGATACCAACGAACGCTGGCCCCATGTATGAAACAACCGGCAGCAACGCAGGCTTCAACGCATGTTTAAGAACAATGTATCTGTAGCTCAAGCCTTTCGCTCGGGCAGTACGGATAAAGTTACTGTTCAATGTTTCAATCATGCTACCGCGAGTGATACGTGCAAACGTTGCGACATACAGCAATGACATAGCAATCACTGGCAACACGATGTATTGGAAGCCGCCGTCATGCCAACCACCAGCAGGGAAAAGATTCCAGTGCAAAGAGAATAGATAAATTAGAGCTGGTGCCAGTACAAACGAGGGCATAACGACCCCGAGCATGGCGGTCGACATAATCGTATAGTCGAGCCATGTATTCTGCCGTAAGGCGGCAATCGTACCGACCGTGACACCCATAATGACGGTAAAGATAAAGGCGATGAGACCTACTTTAGCTGATACCGGTAATGCTACAGAAATAAGCTCGTTTACCGTGTAATCTTGATATTTAAATGAAGGCCCGAAGTCGCCTTGAATGATGTTTGTGAGGTACGTGGTGTACTGCTCAAACACTGGCTTATCTAAGCCATATTTTGCTTCGATGTTCGCCATAACTTCCGGTGGAAGTGGGCGCTCACTTGAAAAAGGGTTACCTGGTGCGAAACGCATCAAGAAAAATGAGACAGTAATCAATACCAACAGTGTCGGTATTGCTTCAAATATCCGTTTAAGTATGAATTTAATCATAAACTCATCCATCCAGTCTGTGACAATTAATAATAAGAAGACGCTGCGTGTGCTAAATGCACACACAGTGTCTTAGTTCGTTATTTTTTTTATATAGAATTACTTAGCTTTGATGTAGAGATCTTTTGAGTAGATCTTATCTTCTGCGTTACCTTCTGGGTAACCACCAAGCTGTGGAGATACAAGACGTGTTGTAACGTACTGATAGATAGGCGCGATTGGCATATCTTTCGCTAGGATTTTCTCAGCTTCGATGTAAAGTGCTGTACGCTCTTCTTCTGAAGTAGAGTGCAGTGCTTTATCGATAACTTTGTCGTACTCAGCGCTCTTATAGTGCTGACCCGCAGTCGTGTTCTGACTTACCATCAATGTTAGGAATGAAGACGCTTCGTTGTAGTCACCACACCAACCAGCACGTGCAACGTCAAAATCGCCGCTGTCTTTGCTGTCTAGGTAAGATTTCCACTCTTGGTTTTCAAGCTTCGCATTGATGCCTAGCTCTTTCTTCCACATAGACGCGATTGCTACAGCAATTTTCTTGTGGTTTTCAGATGTGTTGTAAAGTAGGTCGAATTCTAGAGGGTTGCTCTTCGTGTAACCAGCTTCTTCAAGAAGACGTTTCGCTTCAGCAATACGCTCTTTTTGAGATAGTTGACCGTACTCTGGAGTTACTGGGTCGAAGCCTGCAGTGATCTCTGGAGTTAGGAAGTAAGCTGGCTTCTGGCCTTGACCTAGAATCGCTTTAGTTACGATATCGCGGTCCATTGCGTAAGACATTGCTTTACGAACGCGAACATCGTTGAAAGGTGCTTTCTGTGCGTTGAACTGGTAGTAGTACGTACACAGGTTACCCTTGATGTTTACATCTTCAGCGTAATCTTTCTGTAGACGACGGAAGTGCTCGTTAGGAACTTCGTATGTGAAGTCTAGCTCGCCAGAAAGGAAACGGTTCATTTCTGCAACTTGGTTCTCGATAGGTAGGAAAGTTACCTTGTTAAGAACTGTTGAGTCGTTATCCCAGTATTTTGCGTTACGAACTAGCTCTAGACGCTCGTTCACTACCCATTTGTTAGGAACAAATGCGCCGTTACCTACGAAGTTATCTGGTTTAGTCCACTGATCACCAAACTTCTCTACTGTCGCTTTGTGAACAGGCTTCACTGTTGTGTGACCCATCATCATTACGAAGTAAGGAACAGCTGTGTCTAGCGTTACTTCTAGTGTGTAGTCGTCAACCGCTTTAACACCTAGCTCGCTCTTGTCTTTTTTACCAGCAACGATGGCTTTTGCGTTCGCCATCTTGGTGTATTCCATGTACCAAGCGTATGGAGAAGCTGTCGCTGGATCAACTGCGCGCTGGAAGCTGTAAACGAAGTCGTTTGCAGTAACAGGGTCGCCGTTAGACCATTTTGCGTCTTTGCGTAGGTGGAAAGTAAAGGTTTGGTTGTCTTCGGTTTCCCAAGAAGTCGCAACACCAGGGATAGTTTTGCCGTTTGCATCTTGGTTTACTAGGCCTTCAAGAAGGTCACGAATTACGTGAGACTCTGGAACACCTTGAGATTTGTGCGGATCGAGTGTTGCTACCTCGGTACCGTTACCACGAACAAGCTCTTGTTTCTCTGCTAGTTGCGTGCCAGCTGGAACATCAGCAGCAAGAGTAGAAAAAGAAGTGGCAGCCACTGCCATGCCAGCACCTAGAAGAAGGGCTTGCGTGATCTTATTCTTATACATGTATTTAACTCCAAGTTTTATTTTTGCATCCATGACTTCTTCGAAGAATTGCCAGAACGGTCAGCATTTTAGAACTATTTAGCTCAATATTTGAGCATAAAATTCTAAATCCTTACGAAGATTGCGGTTCACATTACCAATCTTCAAAGCAATTTGCCATATTTTTGTAGCAAAAATGGCATAATTCTCCTAGGAGAGATAAATAATAGATAAAAACTCCGCCATCAACGGAGTTTCTAACTGATATCACCAGTGAGCATTTTAACACCAGCAATAAATCTCGATAATTCTAATTATTAACCACTAAACAGCATGTTTGACTAAATAACCATCACACCATTTAACAATTCGTTTTCATTTTACCTATCACTCAGAATTATCAAACACCTAAAAAATCCAAATGTGATTGCAATCACATACATTTTGGCCACTTCCACACAACCTCGGATTAAGATCACAAAAAAAACCCGACCTCTGACTACCAAGAGATCGGGTAAACTGACGGCGCTACGCGGCTCAAGCGTGCGCTCAGATAAGGAGATGTGTCACTAGCAGACGCTACGTATCGCGCTTACTGGTTCCAACCATTACTATGTTAAATATTTTTAACATTTCACCCAATAACCCTAATAGGGGATAAAAGGTGATCAGTGCACGCTTTTACCTCCAAAATACAAGGTGAGCGGGTCAATATTGCTGTCCGCAGGCACGGTAGAAGCCGCTTCTAAGAACAAAGAGAACAGCTCAGACTGGGAAGATATTTTTAACTTATTGTGGATTCGCTTGCGATATACCTTCACAGTTTCTGTCGAGACCTCGAGCAAAGGCGCAATCGCCTTAGTAGAGTACCCTTGCAGTACTAATTGGGTCACCTGACATTCACGTTCACTAAGAAAGTCTTTACCAAAGTTACTGAAAATATCATTTAACTGATGACCAATAGTACGTTGTTCTGGATGCCCTACTTGAAAGTGCTTGCAAATCGCGACACTAATCAGCTCATAAAATGTATTCACGATTTCTACTTCATCGACATCTACGCAGGCCTTATTACGCAATCCAAGTGAAAGCACTAAACGCAAGTCATCACCACAACTGGTAATTACTCCCACTTCTTTTTGCAAACCTGTTTGTTTGTAAATTTGGTGGTAATAATCGCTACTATAGAACTCATCTGGAGCAATATCATCGAGACGATAGACTCCTTCTTTTACCCCGCGGCGGATCAACTGATAGAACGGATCCAGCACCAAAGCGCTCATAAACTCTTTGTCGATAGCTTGGTCTTCGAAAAAACTCGTATCGTTGTAAAGCACAACAGGTGCGTTTTCTCCATCAAAGCTCATCACGACTAAACTGTCATAACCGACAATCGCAGTTGTAAGCTCAGACAGTCGCTGTAGAAATGTGACATCACCAATAGCGGCAATTAAGCGTGGATAGTGTCGGTTGAACTCATTCCATGCAGCTGCTTGTTCTGTCATTGTCGTAGGGTGAGACATAGACACTCCTTATCTTAGCTTTACATGCCTATTCAATTACCATGATTCTCGATGCTTGCTCAACTCAGTACCGGCTCAACGTCCCGCTCTTCGCGGTTTTCAGTGTTAGAACTATTCGTTTGTACAATGAGAGGCGATTCTGCAATGGTCGCTTTTACAATTAGAGCGCATCGATGATTAAATTATATCTTCCATCGTGACAAATATATTTAATGACAAAAAGTAAATTACCCCGCTTTTGAGGATCTGTATCAAAGTTTCTATTACAGGGCCTGACACTTATGTGACTTCACAACTCAACTCGTAACTCTATTGGGGTACATACCCAAAGCCAATGCGATCACATACTATTCACATTCCAATAACAAACGGAGTTGCATAATGAAAGGTCAAATGATGAATGTCCCTCTCACCATTACTGAAATCATGCGTCATGCGGATAAAGTGAACGGTGATACTGAAGTTGTCTCAGTGACTTATGACAATCCTCGCCATAAATACACCCTTAACGACGCATTTAAAAGAACTCGCCAGCTTGCTAATGCGCTGCAGTCACTTGGCCTAGAAAAAGGACAGCGTATCGCTACGTTTGCCTGGAACGATTATCGTCATCTTGAGTTGTATTACGCCATCTCTTCTCGGGCGCGTGCTGCACACCGTCAACCCTCGCTTATTTCCGGAGCAAATTGAGTACATCGTTAATCACGCTGAAGATACCATAGTGTTCTTTGACCCAATTTTTGCGCCGCTCATTGAAAAGCTGCAACACAAGTTCCCAACCGTGAGTCACTATGTCGCCCTCTGTGATAAAGCACACCTGCCCGATGTCGATATTGCCAACCTCACCGATTATGAATCCTTGATTGACGATCAAAGCGATGAGTTCAACTGGCCTGAGTTGGCCGAAGATGATGCGAGCTCACTATGCTATACCTCGGGTACGACTGGACACCCGAAAGGCGTGTTGTATTCACATCGCTCTACCGTGCTCCACTCATTGGGTAGCGCGCTGCCGGACGCCTTTTCGCTTTCTATCGACGAAACCGTCATGCCAATTGTGCCCATGTTCCATGTAAACGGATGGGGGCTTGCTTACAGTGCACCTATGACTGGCACCAAGCTAGTGATGCCGGGACCCAAGATGGCCGATGGCGAAGTGTTGAGCGATCTCATCAATAGCGAAGGCGTCACGATGACCGCTGGGGTCCCTGTCGTGTGGTTGATGCTGCTTGAGCACTTAAAGAACAATGACATTCAAGTGCCAACTCTGGATCGCATTGTTGTGGGTGGCTCTGCATGCCCCGAGCTACTAATCAATGAATTTGATGAGCTGTTCAATGTTTCGGTTCAGCATGCTTGGGGGATGACAGAGATGAGTCCACTCGGCACGTTTAATAAACTGAAACCCCGCCTCAAGCAGCAGTCAGAAAAAGAGCAGATGAGCTATAAGCTCAAGCAAGGGCGCATTGTATTTGGTGTCGATATGCGGATTGAAGATTGGCAGGGGCAAGAAGTGGAATGGGACGGCCATCAATTTGGCGCAGTTAAAGTAAGAGGGCCTTGGATCGCTTCTGGCTACTATAAGCAAGGCGAATCCATTGACGACAAAGGCTATTTTGATACCGGCGATGTCGCCAGCGTGGATCCTCATGGCTATATGTTGATAACAGACCGCTCTAAAGACGTGATTAAATCCGGTGGTGAATGGATAAGCTCAATCGAGCTTGAAAACATCGCCGTCGGCCACCCTGATATTAAAGAAGCGGCGGTCATCGGTGTTCCTCATAAAAAATGGGGGAAAGACCGCTACTGATTGCCGTTACCCACGATGTGGAAGTCTCTGCAGAAGCGCTGCTTGAACATTTTGACGGTAAAGTGGCTAAATTCTGCATCCCTGATGCGGTTGAGTTTATTAAAGAGCTCCCCCACACCGCTACCGGCAAATTGAGCAAGAAAGATCTGCGCAGTAAATACGCCGACTATATTCTAGGTTAATCCTTCCTCGCCTTACCTCTTCTATCGGTCTTTGTGTCCTCACAAAGACCCAAATTTGACATGAAACACAATAACTACATCCGTTAACATCTCTGTAACCCAAATGGGTACTACATCAATTGCTAATTAACGCTCACTATTAACATATCTATAACAAACTGTTCAAGGATGGATAGGAGCTCAATATGCTAAACACTTTTATTAGCCCAAAACGGACAATTGATTCAAAAGCGCTTATCATCGCTGCTATGATGCTGGTGATGTTTGCGCCTAACGCGTTTAACTTTTTACCCTTTATGCTTGGTGGCGCTGCAGAAGCATGGCACTCGATGATGCGCAAATTGAAAGCATCGCCATGTACGAACTTCTTGCCACTGCCCTCTCTTCTCTACTTTTCTCACTACTTCTGATTCGCCGTGTTAATTGGCGTTATATTGGTTACATTGCCGCCATCGCACTGATTGTGGGTAACTACATGAGTATGACTGCGCAGGACTTCGATAGCTTTATCACCAGCCGCCTTATTGCGGGTAGCGGCCAAGGCATCGGCTATTCATTAGGTCTAGTGGGAATGAGTGTAACCAAACATCCAGGTCGTAATTTTGGTTACATGATTGCAGCTTTGAACGTTTGGCTGATCACTTGGTTCATTTTGATCCCAGAGCTCATGGCAGAATTCGGCCTTAACGCTCTCTACCAATTCTTTATGTTTGCCTCGGCGTTGTGCTTAGTCGCTTTCTGGTTCTACCCTGATAATGGCCGTGTTGAAAAAGACCAAGAGCTATCTTCTGCACACGGTGATAACGTAGACAAAAAGAAATACGTGGTTCCTATGATTTGGGTTGGCGGCGCATTCTTAGTCTACAGCTTAAGCTTGGTATCATTTATCCGTATATCGAGATCATCGGTGCAGACATGCAAGCGTCTACTGAGGATGTCGGTTTGGTGTTAGCAGTAGGTTCAGTAATGGCCGTTATCGGTGGCATTCTGACTGCGGTTGTCGACAAGAAATACAGCCATACCACCATCATTGTTTCTCTTAGTGTGATTAACGCGGCGGTCTGTTTTGGTATGGCAAGCACCAACGACACCACATCATTCTTAGGCTTCTCTGCATTTTACATTATGCTGTGGAACATGATGTACGCTCGCTACTACACAGCACTAGCTACTACAGATAAGTCAGGTTACTTCAGCTCATACGGTCCAGAGATTGGTACTGTGGGTCTAGCGGCAGGTCCCATTGTTGCGCAGGCAGCAACAGCAACGGGCGATTTCCAAGGTCAGGTCGGTGTTGGTGCAATCTGCATCGCTGTGGCAACCGTGATGGTGTTTATTGGTCTTGGTAAATCTAAGCTGATAGATCGAGGGGTGGCACGCCAATCTGACTCCGGGCAGCAAAAAGCTTAAATCATAACTTGGAACACATAGGCTAGGTAAAGCGTCGGGGTCACTACCAACTCTCCGACGCTTTCATCGTGTTTAACTTCAAATTATCGATTAAGAGTTAACATCTGCCGGAAACACAATGCCTGTCTGACGGCGAACTTCAGTAATGATATGAGCAATCGTCAGCGAGCGTTGAATCGCGTGCTCATCCATTTCTCCTTTCAAAATCATCGATGCAAAGGCTTTCGCTTCATACATCATGCTGTTTTCAACTTGCTCAGTTTCAAAATGAGTACGTTCACCACTTCGAGCATATAAATCAAAGCCCAAACACTCCGAAAAGTCGGGAAGCAATAAGCTACCCTCTTCCCCTTGGATCTCACTCGTTGAGTAGCTATTGCTCACTTTAGAATGGCTTAAAGTGACATCAAACTCTGGATAGCGAAGTAGTACGCTGCCATGGGCATCAACCCCCGACTCCAGCAAATGAGCACTTGCTTGAATCTGAGTCGGAGCACCAAACAGTTCCACAGCGGCTGCAACGGAGTAGAAACCAATATCCATGATTGAGCCATTGGAAAACTCAGGGTTAAAGGTATTCGGGTTTTCACCATCTAAGTACTTTTGATAACGGGATGAGTACTGGCAGTAAGTTAAGTGCGCCTTATGCAGTTTTCCTAAGTTTGCTAGCGCTTTTTTAGCTTCAATAAAGTTAGGCAGATAAGCCGTTTTAAACGCTTCCATCAACACCACGTTATTGGCTTTAGCAACTTCAAGCATCGATTCAACTTGGGTTAAGTTCGATGCCATTGGCTTTTCACAAATGACATGTTTCCCCGCTTCCATCATTTGTATTGCTTGGGCACTATGAAGGCTATTTGGTGAGGCAATATAAACCGCATCAATCTCTTTTGACGCCGCAAGCTCCTCTAGTGAGTCAATAAATAGAGTAGCGCCAAGCGGCTCACCGAATGCACGCGCTTTATCAAGCGCACGTGAATAAACCCCTCGAATCACAAACTGTTCGGTTTGCAGTGCCGCGCGAGCAAATTTCTCGCTAATCCAGTTTGTGCCGATAATTGCAAGCTGAAGCATAGTGTTTCCTTATCCTTTTTATTTCTACTTAAGTAGCTGTGGCTAAGGTTACTCTTTGACATCATCAATGCCAATATCGCTATGTATTAATTTGAGAAACGAGTATGAATTTGAGAAACAGATGACCCCATTTCGTAAAAAAAAGCGTAAATAAAAAGGCAGAAATAAAAAAGGCGCCAATAACTAGCGCCTTCAATCAAGAAAGGTGTAAGACCAAAAGTTTGATCAGAGCTGCTTAATGGCTGATTGAACTTTATCGACCAACTCAGCATTGGTGAGCTGACCCGATTCAAGGTCAAAGTTATCGTAAAAGCTCGGAACAGAGATACTCGCTTTTACATTGCCGCCAAAGTAAGGCGCGGAATTGGTTGCCGCCGCAAGTACGTTTGCAGCGCCGCCTGGCCTGGTGAAGTAGCAAGGTAAACTGCAGGAACGCCTTTGAAGACTTCACGGTCAATACGCGTCGCCCAATCAAACAGGTTCTTGTACGCTGCTGGATGGTGACCGTTGTGCTCTGCATAGGAAATAACTAATGCATCCGCGGTTGCAATCGCATCAAGAAACGCTTTTGCCCCTTCTGCCTGACCAATTTCTTTCTCTTTATCTTCCGAGAAAAGCGGGACATCAAACTGAGTAAGGTCAAGCACCTCAACGTCGGCGCCTTCAATTAGGCTGGCGGCGTAGGTTGCGAGTGCTTTGTTAATAGAAGTGCTGCTAGTGCTTGCGCCAAATGCGATAATTTTCATAGTCGATTCCCTTTAGTCTGACGTGGTGTTTGGTTAAAGGTTAACCTATCTGCTTGATCCAGCAAGATAGAAAATCTTATCTAGTTCATCGAATTTTTCGAACAAGCACATTCTATCTGTATTCTCGTTACTATATTGTCGCTTGTAGTTCAGTCCAAAGGTCATGAACGATAACGCGATCTGCTGGGCTCAGCTCTGACTTGGCTTCGTCAAGGCTTGCTTGGATTCGTGATTTAAACTCAGCAATTTCGACAATCCCATCTTCTTCACATGATGCGGCAGACAGTGAAATGTGACCACGCAAGTAACCACCAGCGAACAGCTCATCATCGGAAGCTTGAGTGATTCGAGAGTCAATGGTTTCTAACAGTTTTTCTTCGTATTCAATAATCATGTTGAGGCTCTTTAATAGTAATTCGATGATGGAGGTGATGCACTAGCGCACCACAAAGGTGTTATGAGTCAATTCAGGGGTCTGATAGAAGATGCGCAATGCATCTGACAGCTGTTTTACACGAGGTGGAATACCCTTCTCGAGGATAGAGATAACCTCTGCATGAACCTTGCCCATAAATCCAAGACGATCCGGCTCAAAGTCGCCACTTAAATTATCGCAACTGACCGAAAACGGGAATCCAGCACTAGCGCTAAGGATCCACTCATAGGCTTGAGGACGGATCTCTACTTTCTCGAACTCGGCTTGAACCTCTGCGGTGCGACCGTCTGGTTGATACCAATACCCAAAGTCTTCCAACATTCTTCTCTCTGGGCCTGCGACACACCAATGCGAAATCTCATGCAATGCTGAGGCATAGAACCCTCTCGCGAAAACAATACGATGGTAATCCACCTTATCGTCAGCAGGGAGGTAAATCGGCTCATCGCCACCTAACTCTAGTTTGGTGCGATAATCATCGAAAAAGGTTTGATTGAAAACAGTAATAAGGTCTTGGTACTCGTGGTGCATAACAATAGTGTCGCTATAACAATTGGCGTTATTGTGTATTCAATCGCAAGCGACGTAAAGCGCAAACTGAACAAAGCAAACTTCGCGGTCATTTCTTTGTATCGAAAACCGTGACTCAGCCCGCAAAAAGATTAGTTAAAGTAATCCGAAAAACGTTTGCGCAGCAAAACATTTCATTCGTCAACTTTGACACAAATCACTACACTGTCGCATCTTCCCTTTTTCGAGTTTTGAGTTATGTTGCTCACCGTCTTATACATCATCGGCATCACGGCAGAAGCGATGACTGGCGCGCTTAGTGCGGGCCGACGCAACATGGATTGGTTTGGTGTCATGCTCGTTGCCAGCGCGACTGCTATTGGCGGTGGAACGGTACGCGACATTTTACTTGGTCACTACCCGTTGGGTTGGGTAAAGCATCCTGAATTTTTGGCCATTACTTGTCTTGCTGGGATCCTGACAACTGGGCTGGCAAAATGGATTATTAAATTTAAAGGTGTGTTCCTAAGACTCGATGCGCTTGGTTTAGTGGTGTTTACCATTATCGGCACCAATGTAGGACTGAGTATGGGCTTGCACCCATTCATTTGTGTTGTGTCTGGTCTCGTCACTGGCGTCTTTGGTGGCTTGTTGCGTGACTTGATCTGTCGCCAAACACCATTGGTGCTTCATCAGGAGCTGTATGCCTCTATTTCTGTTGTCGCAGCCTGCCTATACTTGGCGCTGCTTGAATACGGGTTGTCGACGTTGTCTACCACCGTTATCACACTTGTAGTTGGCTACACATTGCGTATGGCGGCGGTGCGTTTCAAATGGCGTTTGCCTTCGTTCCAATTGGACAGTGAAGAAGCGCTGCACTAATTCAATTACCTAGCCTCCAAAAGTCTTCTAAGCTGGTATTTATAATTTGAATATCAGCTTTATTGCTTCCCCTATCGTTCTATATATCACCTGTCAGTATAGTGAGTGTCATCCAAGGCAATCACCAATCAACGCCCTAAACAAAGAGGCGTAACAAAACAGGTAATATTATGCTTTCATCAAAACTGCTGACATCGAAAACTTTTAAAGCCTTTGCTCTCGTGATGGCACTATTTGCAACAGGATGTGCATCAAACAAAGCCACGGATGAAGACACAGCAAACCGTAATGAAGCACGTAATCGTGGTGCAATTGGCGGCGCCCTAATTGGTGTGACTGCCGGTGTGTTGACAGGCAGTCCTGAAGTAGCGGTTAAAGCGGGCACCGCAGGCGCAGTTGCAGGTGGCGTATCAGGCTCAATGAAAGATACCGCGGAAGCGCGTGAAACTGAACGTACAGAGATTCTGGCTGAAAGCCTACAGAAAGACACGCGTTCAGACTCAGAAAAACGCGTTGCTGAGCTTGAAGCTGAAATTCGCATCAAAGAGTTAGAAAAGCAAATTGCAGAAATGGAAAAAGAGCAACCAGCACCAACAGCGAGCTCGACATCATCAGATTCTGAGCAGGAAAAAAGTAAGTCTTAACACGTCATTGGCTTAAGCGTTCTGCTTAAAGGTCGGCTTAAAACATCGGCTCCAACGGTTTCCCGTTGGAGCCGTATTATTTACTCTTGCTCCTCACACACTCGGCTTTGAATCATTGGCGGTGCCGGCTCATAATGACTCAGAGTCATGCTAAAGCGCCCTTCTCCGCCCGTTAACGCTTTTAGCCTGCGTGAGTAATCCGCCAACTCGTTAATTGGCGATTTGGCCACCAGTATGGCGCTGCCATAAGTGCCTTGTTCGCTTCCGACGATGAGTCCTCGATTCGCCGATAAGTCACCGGATACATCTCCGACATATTGAGTTGGGATTTCTAAAGACAAATCGACAATGGGCTCTAATACGATAGGCCCCGCCGCTTCGACGGCCTGCAAAAAGGCCTTTTTCCCTGCAATGATAAATGCAATCTCTTTGGAGTCGACGGAATGGTATTTACCATCGAACACCGTCACCTCTATGTCTTTGATTGGGTTACCCGATATCGCCCCTTCTTCTAATGCCTGAACTATGCCTTTTTCCACTGCTGGGATTAACGCGGTTGGAATCGCGCCGCCCACTACTTTATTGACAAATACGAAGCCTGCACCGCGCTCCAATGGTCTTACTTTCAGATGTACTTCACCAAACTGTCCAGCGCCACCACTTTGTTTCTTGTGACGATATTGCACCTCGGCAGGCTTAGTAATAGTCTCAAAGTATTCAACGCTTGGCTGGCTGGTTTCTACATCTAACTTGAAGACTTGCTGCATTTTCTCGAGCGCTATCTTGAGATGGAACTCACCCTGCCGCTCAGTACAGTTTCATTGGTGCGTGTACGATGTTCTATTTTGAGCGACGGATCTTCTGCGGCAATTTTGGCTAATACGTCTGACATTTTTTGCTCATCACCGCGTTTTTTCGGTTTCAGCGTCAAACTGTACATCGACTCTGGGAAATTAAGTGTTTTGAACTGAACACCATCTTCATCGTGTGAATCATGAATCACCGAATCAAAGGCAAGATCATCCACTTTCACCAATACGCACAGATCACCTGCTTTAGCGCTGGTGATCTCTTGTCGTTTCTTACCTTGCAAGTTGTATAAGTGACCGACTTTAAACGCTTTACTGCTATCACCAATAAATAGCTGGCTACCCGCGGTAATTTCACCTTGGAAAACACGCACGTAGGCAAGCTTGCCCATATATGGATCCACGTTGACCTTGTAGACGTGCGCGACAGTATGATCGCGTTTGTCACAATCAATCGCTACTTGCTTACCATTTTTTTCTAGCATCGGTGGATTGCCTTCGTCTGGCATTGGCATAATTTCTGCCAAAGTACGCAGCAGCAGCTCACAGCCAGCCCCTGTATCCGAGGAGACAAAACAGACGGGCACTACGTGACCGGTGCGGAGCGCTTTTTCAAACGGGTCGTGAAGCTGCTCTGGTGTTAGCTCCGAACCTTGCTCTAAATAGAGCTCCATCAGAGATTCATCCATTTCAACAACTTGGTCGACAAGTAGCTCATGAGCTTCATCGACGCCACTAAACAAGGTGGTTTGCTCAGGGTTTGGCTCGAAATAGCAGTCGATGACTTCCGCTGGTTTTTGCGACGGCAAGTTGATCGGCAAACATTGTGCGCCGAAACGCTGTTCGATCTCTTCAAGTAATGCCAAAAGCTTATCGGGATGCTGGTCGATCTTATTGATGATCACCATCTGGCATTTTTTCTGATCTTTTGCGAATTGGAATAAGCGTTCGGAGACTTGGTTAATAGAACTTCCTGCATCCAGCACCAAAGCAGAGGTTTCAACCGCAGGAAAGATACTCAAAGTTCGGCCAAGTAGCTCTGCTTGCCCCGGAGTATCGATAAAGTTCATTTGGTGATTACGCCACGAAAGAGTGACTGGGGTCGCTTCAACGCTGTGCTGATAGTGAATAGACTGGTCGTCAAAATCGGTGATCGTGTCTCCATCTTCGACATGACCTAGGTTATTAATGGCGTGGGACTCAAAGAGTAGACGTTCAACTAAGCTGGTTTTGCCAGTTCCTGTTTGACCGACAAAGGCAATATTTCTAATTTCATGTTGAGACATAAGACGCTCCTTAAATGATTGGAAACAAGCACTGTTACATTGAGTCGGCGGTTTCCCGCCTACTCGTCTTCCAAGTCATTTTTCGGATCCTTCTGTCCAAACAATGCACTCCCACGTGATGGCTGAGTACCTAGTGTGAACCTATACCCGCACAAATATTGTGACTAATTTCATAACCTCCATAGTTGAGGTTATTTATTATCCAATCCGTGATTTACACCAAAAAAAAGCCTCTTGGTGTTACCCAAGAGGCTCAATAAAAACTCACGATTATGTTAGATAACCGGTGTCTCTGTTTGCACACCGTGGTTCTGACCGCGATGACGCAACAGGTGATCCAGCAACACAATCGCCAACATAGCTTCAGCGATTGGCACAGCGCGAATGCCCACACATGGGTCATGACGACCTTTGGTGATCAATTGCGTTGGCTCACCGGTTTTCGTGATGGTTTCACCGGGTACTGTAATGCTTGAGGTTGGTTTTAGTGCAATATTGGCAACAATATCTTGACCCGTAGAGATACCACCTAGGATGCCACCAGCATGGTTACTGCTAAAGCCTTCCGGGGTCAGTGGGTCGCGGTGTTCACTACCTTTTTGATTCACTACATCAAAGCCGTCACCAATCTCGACACCTTTCACAGCGTTGATGCTCATAAGAGCATGGGCGATATCCGCATCAAGACGGTCAAAAATCGGCTCGCCTAGACCCACAGGTACGTTGGTCGCAACCACTTGTAGTTTGGCACCAATTGAGTCACCTTGCTTTTTAAGATCACGGATTAGCTGGTCAAAAGCGTCTACTTTGTCGACATCTGGACAGAAAAACGGGTTATTTTCGATTTCGTTCCAATCTACCTTATCAATAGACACATCGCCCATTTGTGATAGGTAAGCACGAATTTCAACACCAAACTCTTGCTTAAGGTATTTCTTGGCGATTGAACCCGCCGCAACGCGCATCGCCGTTTCACGAGCTGACGAACGGCCGCCACCACGGTAATCACGGATACCGTACTTTTGGTGGTAGGTGTAATCCGCGTGTCCTGGTCGAAACTTGTCTTTGATTTCTGAGTAATCTTTTGAGCGTTGATCGGTGTTTTCGATCAATAGGCCAATCGACGTGCCGGTAGTTTTACCTTCAAACACACCTGAAAGGATTTTCACCTCATCAGGTTCGCGTCGTTGAGTGGTGTATTTTGATGTCCCTGGACGACGACGATCTAAGTCAACTTGCAGATCGGCTTCCGTGATTTCCAATCCAGGAGGGCAACCGTCCACCACACAACCAAGTGCAATGCCGTGGCTCTCACCAAATGTGGTTACACGAAAATGTTGTCCGATGCTATTTCCTGCCATTACTTCCTCTGTCTGTCCGAACAAGCGCAATGCCCGCAGCTTGTCCTTTGCCTGTCTATTCTTCGTGAATTCATAGTGACGACAAAGGCTGACGTTGTAAACCCCCAAACGAAAAAACGCTGCAATTCTCATTGCAGCGTTGCTTTATCTTAAAGTCAGTACTCGATTAGTCTTTGTAGATCGAGAACTCTTCTGCATGTTCAACAATCTGATCACGCGTTAGCATGAACACACCGTGACCGCCGTTTTCAAACTCGATCCATGTAAATGGAATATGTGGGTATTGCTCCATCATATGAACCATTGAGTTGCCCACTTCACAAATAAGGATACCGTTGTCAGTTAAGTAATCCGGCGCATTTGAAAGAATGCGACGCACCAATTTCAGACCGTCAGTACCTGCCGCTAGGCCAAGCTCTGGCTCATGAGTGAACTCTTCTGGTAGTGAGTTCATGTCTTCTTCGTCCACATAAGGTGGGTTAGAGACGATCAGGTTGTATTTTTCTTTTGGCAGATCACGGAATAGATCCGAGCGAATCGGGAACACTTGCTGCTCTAGACCGTGGTCTTGAACGTTCTGCTCAGCGACTTCCAATGCGTCTGTTGAAATATCAATAGCATCCACTTCAGCATCAGGGAATGCGTGCGCGCAGGCAATCGCAATACAGCCACTACCAGTACATAGGTCCATAATACGCACTGGCTCTTCTGCAAGCCAAGGCTGGAACTGAGCTTCAATCAGCTCACCGATTGGCGAACGTGGCACCAATACACGTTCATCAACAAAGAACTCTAGGCCACAGAACCATGCTTTGTTGGTTAAGTAAGCGGTTGGTGTGCGGTCGTTAATACGCTTGATAACGCGCTCAACAACACGCAGACGCTCGCTACTGGTTAGGCGCGAATTTAGGACATGTGGTGGCACATCAATCGGTAAGTACAGCGTTGGCAGGATCAGCTGAACCGCTTCATCCCAAGCATTGTCGGTGCCGTGGCCGTAAAATAAACCTGCTGCATTGAATCGACTTACGGTCCAACGAATCAAGTCTTGAAGTGTGTGAAGCTCAGAAACGGCTTCTTCCACAAAAATCTTATCCAAAATTGCCTCCAAAAAGCGCTACAATACTGTCAATTTAGATGTTTATTGAGTTGTCCCAGTCTATGAGCAAAAAAGACACCAACGCTGATGACGATTTCGCCCTATTTAAGGACGCAGTACAAGGCGTAAAAAAGTTGCAACAGGATACCATAGTCCAGCAGCCAAACAGAAATAAGAAACAAAAAGAGCAGAAAAGAACCAGTCGCGAAGCTAAAGACGCGGAGTTTTATTTCTCTGACGAATTTGAGCCGCATCTAAGCGATGATGGCCCGACTCGTTATGCGCGTGATGATGTATCCACGTACGAAGTGAAACGCTTGCGACGCGGAGTGTATGTACCGGATGTGTTCTTAGACATGCATGGGATGACTCAGCAAGAAGCCAAGCGAGAGTTGGGCGCGATGATCGCCCACTGTATAAGAGAAAATGTGCACTGTGCTTGTGTCATGCATGGCATTGGCAAACACATTCTTAAGCAAAAAGCACCACTTTGGCTGGCTCAGCATCCAGATGTGATGGCGTTCCACCAAGCGCCGCTTGAGTTTGGCGGCGATGGCGCACTGTTGGTTCTACTCTCTATTCCTGAGAAGTAACCCTTTCTTTAGCTTTTTACTTCTTTACTAAGGGTGAATGTGCCAAAGCACTTCGCCCTGTCTTCTCTGAACATCGTATTCGATGCACACCAGGCCAGAGGTCGGGAACATTGGCGCACTAATATCGCCAACAAACTCTGCTGTTAAGTAGCCAACCAAAGGTAAGTGAGAAACGAGTAAGATTGATTCTAGCTTTCAATCTCAGCAATCGCAGAGACATACTCCACTACATCCTCGGCCTGTCCGTAAGGCGTAATGTCATCAGAGGTGACGACGTCATCACTGCTGAACTCTTGGCTGATCGCAGCCCACGTCTGCTGCGCTCGTAGATAAGGGCTCACCAGTACCTTATCAAAACGCTCATACCCTTGCTGCTTGCACGCTCTGGCAACGATAACCGAGTTTTCTTTGCCATGCTCTGTTAGGGCACGTTGCTCATCCGTTGGTGCGTAATGGACGGCTTCGCCATGACGCATAATAAACACTTTCATATTAACACCCGCCTATTCAATGGTTGCCCAAGGCAATCATCTCTAGCGCTTAGACCCTGCGCTATCTATCGCAATTGCCTGCATATTCTGATAACTAGGGTATATACTTATTTAAAAAAATTAATTATATCAATTCACTTGCTAAAGGCTTCGACTTTCTTAACAATTTAAAGGTTGATACTTAAAAAAGATTGTAAGTTAGTTTTTGTCTGTCTCCATGAAAGATTGTAAATAGTTATTGGTCATCCCTGTTAGTACCAATTGTGAGACATCGCTTTTGTCGCCAGACGCTTGGTTAAGCTGTCCCAAGCCACCGCTTAATCCGGAGAAGATACGTGCATATAAGTCCAAATGATAATCGCTCATATCGCTACCTCACTCTAAGTAATGAGTTACGCGTCCTACTCGTCAAAGACGAGCACGCCCAAAAGTCCGCCGCTGCGCTTGCGGTGAACGTCGGCCATTTTGACGATCCAAACGACCGTGAAGGCCTTGCTCACTATCTCGAACATATGCTGTTCTTGGGTACGGAAAAATACCCTAAAGTCGGTGAGTTTCAGTCCTTTATCAGTCAACACGGTGGCAGCAACAATGCCTGGACTGGCACCGAGCATACTTGTTACTTCTTTGACGTCTATCCAAATGCGTTCGAGAAAGGCCTCGATCGCTTCAGTCAATTTTTCACTGCCCCACTTTTCAATGAAGAAGCGCTAGATAAAGAACGTCAGGCGGTTGATTCCGAATACAAGCTGAAGCTTAATGAAGACGGACGCAGGTTATACCAGGTACAAAAAGAAACCGTTAACCAGGCGCACCCTTTCGCCAAGTTTTCTGTCGGCAATATCGAAACGCTCAGCGATCGTAACGGTGAGAGCATTCGCGGTGAGATCCTTCGTTTCCACCAGCAGCAATATTCTGCTGACATCATGACGCTTGCCATGATCGGCCCTCACGAACTGGATGAATTAGAGCAGTGGGCAACAGATAAGTTTGCCGACATCGTCAATAACCAACGTATTAGCAAATCCATAGATGTGCCTTTCGCCACCGAAGACAATACTCAAGTAATGGTGCGCGTAGAACCTATCAAAGAGCTTCGTAAGTTAATCCTTGCGTTTCCGTTTCCAGCGACTCAACAACATTACCACCAAAAACCTTTGTCTTATTTTGCCAATTTATTGGGCTATGAAGGCAAAGGCAGCTTAATGCTGCATCTTAAAGAGCTTGGCTGGATCACGTCTCTGTCTGCCGGTGGTGGCGCGTCTGGTAGTAACTACCGCGAGTTTAGTGTCAGTATGACACTGACACCAACCGGGCTGGAACACGTCAACGAGATGATTCAAGCAGTGTTCCAGTATCTAGAGCTCATTAAAGCTCAAGGCATGCAGGAATGGCGCTACTTGGAAAAGCGTGCCGTCATGGAATCTGCATTCCAGTTTCAAGAGCCTGCAAGACAAATGGACATGGTCAGTCATCTGGTCATGAACATGCAACACTACCCGCCTGAAGATGTCATTTACGGCGACTACAAAATGGCAGGCTATGACGAAGCCATGCTGCTTGAGTACGCTCAGTTCTTAACGACACGAAACCTCAAAGCGACACTGGTTGCCAAAGAACAACACTACGACAAGCAAGCAAAATGGTACTTTACGCCTTACTCGGTCACGACATTCACCGAAGAAGAACTGGCGTTTTTCAATCAGCCTCTAAAAGATGGGGAGCACCCCTTCTGCTTGCCTGAGAAAAACCCGTTCATTAACTACGATTTATCGACCTATCCCCTTGAGAGCGAAGAGGCTCACCCTCAGCTTATTGAGGATTTAGACGGTTTTCGCTTGTGGCACCTTCAAGACAGTCAATTTAAGGTACCGAAAGGCGTGGTGTTTATCGCTATCGATAGCCCCCACTCCGTCGCCTCCGCCCGTAATATCGTCAAAACACGCCTTTGTGTAGAGATGTTCCTAGACTCGCTCTCTGAAGAAACTTACCCGGCGGAAGTGGCCGGTCTGAGCTACGATATGTACGCTCACCAAGGTGGTGTCACCTTGTCAATTTCTGGCTTTAGTAAAAAGCAGCCTCAGCTTTTGGAGATGATACTCAAGCGCTTTGCGTCGCGAGAGTTTAACCCCGCGCGCTTTGAGAGCATAAAAGCGCAGCTGATGAGAGGTTGGCGTAACTCAGCGAAAGATCGCCCGATTTCTCAGTTATTCAATGCCATGACGGGTATTTTACAGCCCAACAATCCGCCAAACTCTGTGCTGCTAGACGCGCTAGAAACCATCACGGTCGACGAACTGCCGAGTTTTGTACAAGCGATATTATCTGAGCTGCACATCGATATGTTCGTGTATGGTGATTGGCATAAGCAAGGTGCACACGACATCGCTACCACGCTCAAAGATGCGCTTCGTATCCACAATCAAAAGTACGAAGAGAGTTTGCGACCTTTGGTCATGCTTGGACGCAACGGCAGTTTCCAAAAAGAAGTGTTTTGCGATCAAGATGACTCTGCGATTGTGGTCTATTACCAATGCGAGGACATCAACCCGCGCAGCATCGCCCTGTACTCACTGGCCAATCATTTGATGTCGGCGACTTTCTTCCATGAGATCCGAACGAAACAACAGCTTGGTTATATGGTTGGCACAGGCAATATGCCTCTCAATCGCCATCCTGGGATAGTGCTTTATGTCCAATCCCCAAATGCAGCGCCGAGCGATCTTATTCGCTCTATCGATGAGTTTTTGAATGCAGTCTACATGGTGCTGCTTGAACTCAACGACTACCAATGGCACAGCAGCAAGAAAGGACTTTGGAATCAGATTGCGACTCCAGATACCACCTTACGCGGTCGCGCTCAGCGCTTGTGGATTGCCATAGGCAATAAAGACACTAGCTTTAGTCAGCGTGAGAAGGTTCTTGAGGAGCTTAAGTCATTAACGCGCGCCGATATGATTCGCTTCGTCGTTAACGAGCTAAAACCGCGCACAGCGAATCGTCTTATAATGCATAGCCAAGGTAAGGCTCATGTTGACGCAGACAAGCTTGATTTGGGGCTAGAGATTGGCTCAATAGAAGAGTTTCAACTCAGACCAAAAGACACCGATTTAGGATAAAAAAACACCCCCTCTTACGAGGGGTGAATATTTCTAGACCCTAAGTTTTCTAAATGAGTGCTCTAAATTACTTATAAAAGCTCTCTTCAAGACCCGCTCGAGTAACGAGTCCATCACACGGAGCAAAACGGTCCCCGTATTTTTGAGCGTGTTCATTCATCAGTTCCACCACCTTCTTGATGCCTAGTGAGTCCATATAGCGGAATGGACCACCCAAGAATGGAGGGAAGCCGATACCAAAGATGGCACCGATATCACCATCACGTGGACTGCGAATAATACCTTCGTCCAGACAGCGTACAGCCTCATTAAGCATTGGTAACACACAGCGGATCGCGATGTCTTTTTCTGACATGGTCGCTTCAGGCTTAAGACCTAACACGCTATACACTGAGCTATCAACGGTCTTCTTCTTACCTTTATAGGTATAGAAACCTTTGCCGGACTTACGACCTTTACGACCATCGTTCAGGAGTTTGTCGAATACATCAGGGCCTTGGAATCGTTCACCAAGTTCATTGACCAAAATCGGCATGATCTTAGCGCCAATGTCCACGCCAACTTCATCAAGCAGGGTGATCGGTCCTACTGGAAAGCCGAAGTCCAACAACGCTCTATCCAATGACTCAATAGGTTCGTTGGCAAGAAGCACATTCGCCGACTCATTCATATATGGCGCAAGTATGCGGTTTACATAGAAACCGGCTTGGTCTTTCACCACAATCGGTGTCTTACCTTGCTTTCTTGCAAACTGAACCATAGTAGCGATGGTCTCTTCAGACGTCGTTTCATGGGGAATGACTTCCACAAGCGGCATTTTATCTGCTGGGCTGAAGTAGTGCAGACCGACCACGTTTTCTGGGCGCTCCGCTTTTTCTGCAATCTGCGCAATTGGAATCGAAGATGTGTTGGTTGCGAAAATTGTGGTCGGCTTCGCATGGGTTTCCACATCACTCACCATTTGCTGCTTTAGACCTAAGTCTTCAAACACGGCTTCAACCACCACGTCGGCTTTATCGAATCCGGTAAAGTCAGTGCCGCCCGCCATTTGCAGCATTTGCGCTTGCAAGTCGGCTTTAGAGATGATGCGACGCTTGCGCTTTTTCTCTAGAAGTTTGTAGTTGTAACCTAGCGCATTAACGATGCCATCATTAGAGACATCTTTGATTCGTACTGGCACTTTCGCTTTGCTAACGGTGACATGAGTAATACCCGCCCCATTAGACCACCGCCAAGAACAACAGCGTTATTCACCGTGTTTGGCTCAGCATCGCTACCAAACTCTTTCTTCATTTCAGTAGTTGCGAAGAAGATAGAGCGTAGCGCTTTTGACTCAGACGTCATCACGAGCTCTCCGAAACGCTTCGCTTCGTTTTCTAACCCCTTCTTCATGCCTTTTTCTAGACCGTAACGAATCACATCCAAAATAGCGTCCGCTGCTGGATAATTGCCGCGCGTTTTTTCATTGGTCTTTTTCGCTGCCTGATCAAAAATCACTTTGCGGCCAAGGCCAGTGCCAGACATTAGCACTTCTTTCTTGCTCAGTTTCTTGGCTTTGCGTTTTTTGCCTTTGTCTAAAAACTGTTTAGCGACATCAAGCAGAATGGTCTTTGGTACACTTGCATCAACCACGCCAAGCTTTTTGGCTTTTTTGGCGCGAAGCTGCTTACCCGTTAGGATGAGATCCAATGATGGCAGCAAACCAATCAATCGTGGCAATCGCTGAGTACCACCAGAGCCTGGTAATAACCCAAGCTGCACTTCTGGTAAGCCAAGTTTAGTGATGCCTGCATCACTACAAACTCGATAATCACACGCCAGCGCGAGTTCAAGGCCACCACCTAAACAAGGGCCGTGGATAGCCGAGACAACTGGGAAGGGCAAGTCTGAAAGCTGCTGGAACATCTCTTGCCCTTTAGCCGCTAGAGACTGAGCTTCTTCAGCCGAGGTGCAAGCATCGAGCATTCTCACATCAGCACCAGCGATGAAGTTATCCGGTTTAAGCGAGTGGACAATCAGTCCTTTAAGCTCAGATTTTTTCTGCTCTAGTTCTTCAAACAGCTGCGCCATCTCTTCGGCAAACGCTGCTTGAAGCGTATTCATTTTTTCGCCCGGTACATCAATACCAAGCCATGCGATGTTCTGCTCATCTACTGAAAGATGAAAGGCTTTTTGTTCACTCATTATTCTACCTCCAGAACCATTGCTGCACCCAAGCCACCTGCTGCACACGCGGTATTAAGGGCAAGCCCTCCCCCGCGTCGCTTCAGCTCATTCAACGTTTGCGTAATCATTCGCGCGCCAGTGGCGGCAAATGGGTGACCGTAAGCAAGCGAGCCACCAAGTACGTTGAACTTGTCCATATCAATTTCACCGATCGCTTGAGAACGACCCAATTTTTCTTGAGCGAACTTATCGCTGGCAAACATCTTCACATTAGATAGTGCTTGTGCGGCAAAGGCTTCATGCATATCAATCAGCGTTAGGTCGGACAGAGAAATACCCGCGCGATCTAGCGCCATCGGTGTCGCATAAGAAGGCCCCATCAACATGTCTTCACGAACGCCAATCGCTGAGAAGGCGTAAGAGCGAATGTAACCCTTGATTTCGAGTCCAAGCTCTTTTGCCCGCCCTTCGCGCATCAACATAATCGCTGCAGCGCCATCGGTTAACGGTGTACTGTTTGCTGCGGTAACACTGCCGTATTGTCTATCAAATGCAGGGCGCAGTTTGCTGTAGCTGGAAAGTTCAGAGTCATGACGGATGTTATTGTCTTCATCCAAACTCTTTTTATAAGGCTCTGGGAATGCCGACATTACTTCGTCGCGCACTTTGCCTTCTTTCCATGCTTGAGAAGCAAGAGTGTGAGATCGGTGAGCAAGCTCATCTTGCTCTAAACGAGTAATACCGTGTGATTTTGCCATTTGCTCGGCGGTTTGCCCCATAGAAAGACCTGTCGAGTACTCTGCGACGGCAGGGGGTACTGGCATCAAATCTTTAAACGATAGCTTTTTAAGAATATTGAGCTTTTGACCGACCGTTTTTGTTTTACTCAGAGCCAATAGGTTAGCAGCAAGTTTCTTGGATACGCCAATTGGTAGCACTGACGACGAGTCTGCACCACCAGCAATACCGGCATCTATCGTCCCTGCCATAATGCTTTCACAAACGTTAGCCGCGGCTTGGAAACTGGTCGCACAGGCGCGCGTCACACTGTAGCATCAGTATGGATATCCATGCCAGTGCCCAGAACAATTTCACGAGCAATATTTGGCGCTTCCGGCATTTGCACTACTTGACCAAACACCACTTGGTCGATCAACTTAGGATCAATGTTGGTGCGTGCCATCATTTCAGCGACGACCATTTTTCCTAAGTCCACCGCTGGTACTTGACTAAATTCGGTACTTTGGCGGGCAAAAGGGGTTCGAAGCCCCGCCACAACAGCAATTCGCTCACCGTTTCGAGTGGTGAGATCGATTTTCCCCACGTCCTTACTGCTCATAGTTTCTCCTTCCTAAAGAGGTCTGACCACACGCATTGTAACGAGATTGTTAAGGATTTAAAACAACCGTTTGACAAATATCAGCGGTTTTATTGAATAACGTGATAGGGTCGACCAAAATGGAATATGAGAAACACATAAAGTCGGCAACAATATGATGTGGGAAAACAAGAAGATATCGGCAGGATTTCAGGCAAAAAAAACCACACAGATAATTTGTGTGGTTGGAATCTCTAAAGCAATTAACTTGCGCCAATTGAAAATAATCAGTTTCCTGATTAGGAGAAAGTAAAGTCAGCCTTCAAAAGGAAGTGTCATCTTGCTCAACATGTTAGTCTCGAAAGACCAACGAGATGACAGGGTCTAATATAACTTCTCCACAGGTCTGAATTTTGAACTAGATCAATTTTGTGTGACTTTACTGACACCACGGGACAAAAAACACGGTTCACAGAGCGAAAACGGGGGCTCCTGTGTCATTAATTAAAAATTTTGGAAAGAAATTCTCCAAACGTCCGGTCAACTCGGATATGGACAGACAAAGAAAATACGAAGCACTGGTGCGTGCTTATCATCGCGACCTCTTTCGATATGCGTATTGGCTATGCAAAGACAAGCCTATCGCGGAGGATTTGGTTCAAGAGACTTGCCTTCGAGCATGGAAGTCGTTAGACAGCTTGCAAGATGAAAAGGCAGCAAAGTCGTGGCTGATCACTATTCTGCGAAGAGAGAATGCAAGACGCTTCGAGCGCAAGCAGTTCGATCTGGTTGATATTGACGACTATGGCAATGATGCCAAAGTTTCTGATGACCCGCACCACCAACAGGAATGGCTTCAAGCACAAATCATGAAACTCGATGTTGAGTATCGCGAACCGCTTTTCCTCCAAGTCGTCGGTGGCTTTAGTGGGGAGGAGATTGGCAATATACTCGACTTAAACAAGAATACCGTTATGACTCGATTATTTAGAGCTCGAAATCAGCTTAAAGAGATGCTTGAGTCTGAGGATGCACATAGGGGGCAACAAAATGGATGAGTTAGAATTCCGTCGTCGCGTTATGTCCGATCCTAAGGCAAGAGATCCAGAGCTGTTGGAGGCGACCAAAAACAGTGAGGCCAACGCCAAATACCTAGATGACATTTTGGGTTTAGATGCGCGTATTGAACAGGCGATGAAAGTTGACGTGCCTGACGACCTTGCCGATCGTATTTTGTTCAACCAACCGCCTGAGAATAATGTGGTTAAGGTGAGCTTCGGTAAACGAGCACTATCTATGGCTGCGTCTGTAGCGTTTGCCTTTGGCTTGCTTGTAGGCCAGGTTAACTGGGGTAATGTTGTTGTATCTGACGCGCAAGCATCGCTTCCAGATATGGCGATGAAGCACTTCAACGCTGAGAAAAGCTTTATTGATTCTTTGGATGAAAATGCTTCTAAAGAACAGATCAATGCCAAGCTATTGCCGTTTGCCTACCAGTTAGGACAAAGCTTTCCGTACCATGTGTTTTATATCAATCATTGTGGTTTTGGTGATTCAAATGCCATGCATATTGTGTTTGAAGGCGAGAAAGGCAAAGTCACCCTGTTTCTTACAGGTATTGCCACGGACCAAGTGGAAAACTTCGATAAAGATGGCATGGCAGGCATGGTTAAGCCAATGGGTAACAGCAGCTTTATCCTTGTTGGAGAAGAAGGCGAAGATTTAGCGAAAATCGGCGAAAACATCAGAAAAGTGATGAACCCAGCTTAGAAAAACACAATTAAGAAGGCTTATCTTTCGGGATAGGCCTTTTTTTGTTTCCGCACTCAAATTTAGAGCACAAACTCTAAATATCGACATATTCGATGCTTTTACTGCCAGTTAGTCGTCATTTATATACTTTTTGCGTCATTTTGATTACTGGTCTGATTTCTAATGTCTATACTAGCGATTAGGATCAGCCCCGAATTGAGTTTTAACTCAATTTACACTAACGCCCATAAGAGGCGATTACAAAAAAGGATGTATACTAAATGACTACTTCGCGTCTGTATAAAAAAACACTATTAGCAGTGGCAGTCTCGTCACTCACGTTCGCCTCTCAACAAGCAGCAGCTGCTGGTTTCCAGCTCAACGCACAATCTGCAACAGGTCTAGGCCGCGCATTTGCAGGTGACGCAGTTATCGCCGACAACGCATCGGTAATGGCTCGTAACGCGGCAGCAATGACACTGTTTGATTCTCACCAGTTCTCAGGTGGTTTAAATGTGATTAGCACTGACATCAAAGTAACTGATGTTAAAGCTGGTGGTATCCCAATTGACGATGCCAGTAATGGTAGTAACTCTCCAGTACCAAACATTTACTACATCCACCGTATCAACGACAAATTTGCTGTTGGCGCTGGTATCTACTCAAACTTTGGTACCAAAAACAAATTTGATGATAGCTTCGGTTCTTTCAATAGCCCTGGTGGTCCTATTCACACCGGCGCTTCAGCACTTGGCGGCAACACAGAAATCCAAAGCATAAACTACACACTAAATGTTGCATATCGTATCAACGAGCAATGGAGTGTAGGTGGTGGCTTAGATATCGTTCAAGGTAGCGGTAAGCTTGAGCGTACAGCGACAGTTACTCTTGACCCAACAGACCCAGCTAACACGACTGGTAGCACCAACCTCGTAGATATCGACGCTAGTGGCGTTGGATTCGGCTTCAACTTGGGCACTGTATTTGAGTTGAACGACAACAACCGATTTGGCTTGGCATACCACAAGCAACCAGAAATTGAAGCAACAGGTGACTTTTCCGGTGTAGCCGGAAGTCAGTACCAGAATCTATACCTACCGTTACCTGACATGGTTGAGTTCTCGGGCTTCCACAAAATCCAAGATAGCAAATTTGCTGTTCACTATAGTGTTCAATGGATTGGTTGGAGTGTTTTCGACAAGCTAGAAGGTGATGTACCTGGAGCGGGTCGCCAAATCATTGGTTCTCCATATGAATGGAAAGACGGATGGCACTACGCACTAGGCGGTACGTACTACCTGAACGATTCTTGGACTCTACGTGCTGGTTATATGTATGACACTGCTGCACAAGACCAAATTACTTCTATTTCTGTTCCTGATTCAGATCGTCAATGGCTATCAGCAGGCTTTGGTTACAACTTTAAGAAACATCACAATGTAGACTTCGGCTTCACTTACCTAATGGGTAAAGACGTAAGTGTTGTAGATGGTGGTGGCATCCTTACAGCAACCACTCGTGCGGATGCAATCCTAGCTGGTATCCAATACAGCTACAGCTTCTAAGCACTAGCTTCCAATATCTTAAAAGGGTCGATATATCGGCCCTTTTTGCTTTTCTACATATAACACCCCTTCCCTCCTTACAGTTGTACGCTCAAATTTTACAACATCTCGATAACAACCAGAATATTCACCTGCAAAATACCACCCACCGATAGATAATCTTAAAAATGCACTTTTAGTCACAAAATAGTTTTAAAGTTATTGCTCTAAAAATAGAATCTGCGCTCTAAACGCAATTAATTTGAGCGAACAATAATGATAAATACTAAATACTCTCCCCTTGCTATTGCAGTGGTATTGGGAACACTAGCGTCTACGACTGCGTCTGCAGCAGGCTTCCAGCTTGCTGAGTACTCTGCAACTGGTCTAGGCCGTGCTTACGCTGGTGAAGCAGCTATGGCGGATAACGCTGGCGCACAATGGCGTAACCCTGCAATGCTTACCTATTTAGAAGGCACACAAATCTCCGGTGGTATGTTGTACGTTGAACCAAACATCGATGTTAAAGGCACTGCGACGATAGGCGGCCATCCTGTTTACACCGAAGCGAAAGATATTGCGAACAGTGCACCAGTGCCAAATCTTTATGTTTCTCATCAAATCAACGAACAATGGTTTGCTGGCTTAGCGTTAGGGTCTAACTATGGTATGGAAACAGACCTAGGCAACGAGTTCAAAGCAACTCAATATGGTAATGAAGCCAAAATCATGACTGTTGAGGCAGTGGCAAACCTTGGTTACCAAATCAATGATGCATTCAGTGTTGGTGGTGGTATCCGTTTTGTTACTGGTGAAGGTAAGATTGGAGCAACAGCACCTTTTGACTACCCACTAGCGAATATATCACAAGGCGACTACCTGAAATACGTAGAGGGTACCGACAGCTCATGGGGCTATGTACTTGGAGCAGCATGGCAAATCAACAACAACCATCGCCTTGGCTTTGCGTATAAATCAGAAGTTATGATGGACTTTGATGGCTATGGTGAAGGTAAAATCTTCCACTTCCAAGGCCGTCGTGACGGCAAGCTTAGCGTAGCACTACCTGCAACTGCAGAACTCGCCTCTTTCCACCAACTAACAGACCAATGGGCGATGCACGCAAGCATTAACTGGACCCAGTGGAGCAGCTTTGAAAAGCTGGAAGCTGAGTTTGTTGATGGTGTTACTTCTCCAATCAAGAACGAAAACTGGAAAGACAGCTATCGCTTTGCATTGGGCACAACTTACCAGCTAAACAGCAAACTTGCCCTACGTGGTGGTGTGGCTTACGACATGTCTGCAGTTGATGACAAATACCGTACTACAACGATTCCAGAAACAGACCGTACTTGGCTTAGTGCAGGTCTTACTTATGCCTTCACCAAGCAGTTTACTCTAGACGGTGGTCTGACTTACATTATGGCTCGTGATGCATCTATTGTAGAACCACGTGATGAGCTAGACCTGAGCGCTGCAGCGTTCGGTACGTTCGAAGGTGAAATTTCAGGCGATGTTTGGATTGCGGGTATTCAGGCGAACTACCGTTTCTAATCTTCTGACTTGGTAGCAGAAGCCACTAGAAATATCGTCATCCCCTTGCAAAAGGGGATCTCGTACAGCGCGTTGATAACCTTAATGGTGAGTAAGCCTATCAATTAATGTTAGTCACACGTTTTAGAAGATCTTCACTTTCGTGAAGAGGACGATCAGCTATCGACAAAAAACGTCACTCGATTGAGTGACGTTTTTCTTTGTGCTCACTAGAACGATTCTTTGAAGCTACTCATCAAAGCTATCCAAATAATCATCAATGTAAGCTTCTTGCTCTTCATCAACCTCATCACTGACCACTTCAGCATTGTAGTTCTGGCGTTGAATATAGATATCACGTGTCAATGCATATGGGTCCGGTGAGCGCTCTAAAGTTGCCTCTTGAGACACAACGAGTGCGCGCTTCTCCATGCCCTCTAACGCCCATTTGCCTAAACTTGCCCAGAAGTTCAGGAAAGAAATAGGTGGGTAAAGGCCATCAACAACGTCAGCACCTTCACGCAAGATAATCGGGCCGTATCCTGCACCATGAAGTAAGGGCCAGTGCCGACACCATAGTGACCAATGGCATCACCAAATTCTTTCTTGTCGTGCTTGTCGATACCTGCCGCTGAGGCGATATCAATAAAACCTAACAAACCAAGCGTACTGTTAATCCAAAAACGGTTGAAATGGTCGAGCGCTTTAGAACCATTACCCATCACCACGTTATTCACGGCACTAAACGGTTCATCTAAGTTAGCAAGAAAGTTACTCACACCTGAGCGTATTGGTACAGGCGTATAATTCACGTAAGCAAGAGACACAGGCCTAACCAAGTAAGGGTCTAGGTAGTCATAGTTGAAGGTAAACATCGCACGGTTGAAGCCCTCAAACGGGTCATAGACGTCTGTACCAACCGGCGCTTCGCTACTAAGGTCGGCACTGTTTTGAGAGGCGTCCACACCAGTATCTTTCACTGTATCATTTGGCGAGCCAGTACTCGCTACCGATGTGTCGACAGGTTGAGAGGCGATGGGAGTAGTCGTTGATTCCTGAGCTAAAGCAACTTGCTCGTCTTTTGGTGCTGTAGAGCAGCCAAATAGAAATACGCTAGATACAAAAACGGCAAAAAGCGTAGACTTTTTGCGGTTATTGCTGATTGCATAACCTCATCCATAAGTCGGTACAATCTGCTCCTGATATGTTAACTATTTTTCTATTTACTTGATAAGTAAGTAATTAACGTCAGATTGTATTGATAACCACTATGGATGAGTATAGCGGCATGCGACCTTCCAAGCTAGTTAAAGCAACAAGTTGGATACATTTTATTTAGTCGCATGCATAGGTTGTTGATTAGTACTGTTGGTCGATAACAAGCTCAACAGTATCACCAAGTACGGCTGGCTGGCTTTCACCAAACCAATCGCCATCGCGCGTTGCAACATTACCATCACTGTCAATTCGGGCTCTAACAATCAAACCATCAAGGCTAGATAGCTTACGACCTTGCATCATGCTGTTGTTATCATCCAGGACCACAGTGCGTGGGAATGTTCCTAATGGGTATCGAGCAGCGGCTACTGGCATTGGAGAGCCATCAGCCGGGTGCACTGACACGATCAACGCTGCATCTTGAGGAAGGCTCGCTTGTGGTGACACAGTAATCTTCACCGCAACAGACTTGCCTTCAACTATTGGCTCACCCATTTTGGCTTGCGCATTTTCAATACTACGAGTCAACATTTCATAGCGGCTATCGTCAGGGCCAATCATGCGCTGCATAACAGACCAGTAACGAACGGCTGCTGGGTAGTCTTGGCGCTCGAAAGCATCAAACGCGAGAAGTGAAAGTACGCGCAAATCAACATACTCTTCTTTCAGTAGACTGTTCAGAAGACCTCGAGCTTGATTCTGCTCTAGTTCGTCTTGTGACATCATCAAGGCTTGCGCATAACCCAGCTTCACATCTGAATCATTTGGCTCAAGACGGTAGGCCTTTTCCATTGCATCTGTCGCTGTTGTCACGTCGCGGTTAGCCAGTGCAATACGACCAAGTAACAGCCAACCTGTTGAATCATCGGGTTGATAATGCAAACGAGTACGAAGCGCTAATGTTAAGTCTTGCATTTCGTCTTCTGTCATTGGCTCGGCAGACTCGCCCATCAGACGCTTAGAAAGCTCTGGCAAACGACCAGACACCTCTTGCCATGCCTGAACTTTGCCAGCGCCACCGAAATGCATGTAAAGCCCGTAAGTCATCACGACAACCAGTACCACTGAAGGCACAAGAATCGTCATTGGCGATAAAGACGTTTTCTTTGTCTCCGCTTGATTTGGAATGTCATCAAGAAGTGATTGCTTAAGATCGTCAATCAGATCTTGCTGGTTTTCAACCAAGCCTTCGTTAGTTTCTTCTTCAAGCTCAGTCAGGCGATCCTTGTAAAATGCTTTGTTTAGCTCGTCACGAAGTTGTTCATCATTATTCGCTTTTTTACTGTTTAGCGTTAAAGCCAACAGCACAATAGCAACGACGACAAGAACGACTGTTGATATCCAAAATAGTGTCATTACTGCTTATCTCCAGTCTCTTTGTCATCGAGTAAAGCCTTCAACTTGGCCTCTTTGTCATCACTCCACTGCTCACTTTTCTGGGCTTTCTGAATGCGATTGTTGCGGCTTCGTACCACAATTAATCCAAAGCCAAGCACGATAACAAACAGCGGTCCAAGCCAAAGAATCGACGTTGCGAGCGTTAATGGCGGGTTGTAGGTGACAAAGTTACCGTAACGGGCAATCATGTAATCAACGATTTCTTGCTTCGATTTGCCTTCTTTGGTCATCTCATACACTTTCTGACGCAAATCTTGCGCTAGTTCAGCGTTTGAGTCACCAATTGTGTTGTTTTGACACTTAGGACAACGCAATGTATGGCTCAGCTCCTTGAACTGATTCTCTTGTTCTAGAGAATCGAATTCATGGATCTCAATTGTAGCGTTTACCGCAAATGCCAAGACTAAACTTGAGGCCAGCGCAACTAACCATTTTTTCATTGCTTAGCCTCCTCTAGCATCTGCTGATACAACGGCTGAAGTTTTTCACTCCAGTTTTGCGAGTTAACATCACCGACATGACGATAGCGAATGACACCATTCGCATCGATAAGAAACGTCTCAGGCGCTCCGTATACGCCAAGATCCAGTCCAAGCATTCCGTCACCATCAAAGAGACTGATTAGGTATGGGTTACCAAGCTCGTTTAGCCACTGAACCGCTTTATTACGCTGGTCTTTGTAGTTAAGGCCTATGATTTTCACACCATTTGCAGCCAGCTCATTGAGATATTGGTGCTCGGCATAACAGGTTGGACACCAAGTCGCCCATACATTAAGAAGTAGAGGCTCACCTGTGAATACTGCTTGGTCATACAACTTGCCAGGTTCCGCCAAATCTTCTAGACGAAACTGCGGTACCTGTTTACCAATTAACACCGATTCCAGTTTGGTAGGATCGTCACCCGCTTGGTTACGACCTAACTGCACGGCAAACACTGCGACTAAGATTAGAAAGGCGACTAACGGAATAAACAAAATCTTCTTGTTCATTATGCCTCTCCCTGCGTTTTATCAGTTTTTCTAAAACGGTAACGTTTGTCGCTGATTGCCAGCGCACCACCAATTGACATCATGATGGCACCAAACCAAATCCAACGTACGAATGGTTTATGGTAGATACGTACTGCCCATGACTTACCGTCATCCAGACGCTCACCCATTGCGATGTAAAGGTCGCGAGTGACGCCGCGGTCAATCGCAGCTTCCGTCATCATCGACTTCGCCGTGCGATAGAAACGTTTTTCTGCGTGCAATGTGTTGATGTACTTACCATCTTTGGTGATTTCAAAGTCAGCAATGTAACCGTCGTAGTTAGGCCCATCTTTATCACGTACACCTTGGAAATAGAAGTTGTAATCGTAAACCTGATAGTTTTCACCAGGAGCCAAACGGACGTCACGCTCAATACTGTAAATTTGCACCATCGCAATACCGATAATGCTTACCGCGAGACCGAGGTGACCAAGGATCATTGCCCAGTGACTGCGTGGTAGCTTCTTCACACCTTCTGCAAACGAATGACGATGAGTTGCACGCTCGTATAGCTCAAAGCCGTGCATCGTAATGATCCACGAGGCCATCAGCCAACCAAGGAACGCCATACCAGTAAAGTATTCAGCTAGGACGACCATCATCAGTGCAGAGAACGCCACTGAGATAATGCCGGAGACGATCATAGGTTTAGCGAGAGTCGATAGTTTGTCACGCTTCCAACGAATCAGCGGACCGATACCAAGTAGGAACGAGAACGGAATCATCAGCCATGCAAACAGCATATCGAAGAAAGGCGCGCCGATAGATACCGAACCTAACCCAATCTGTTTGTGTACCAGTGGTAGTAGAGTACCAACCAGTACGACAACTAACGCCGCCATCAACAGTACATTGTTGCCAAGCAGCGCGTTTTCTCGCGACAGCAAATCGAAGTTGCCACGTGCACGCACAGATGCGCCCTTAAGGGCGAATAACAACAGCGAACCACCGATAACAAATACCAAGAAGCCAAGGATAAACATGCCGCGTGATGGGTCAGAGGCAAACGCGTGAACCGATACCAAGATACCGGAACGAACCAAGAAGGTACCTAACAGACTTAAAGAGAACGCAGAGATCGCTAGCAATACAGTCCATGCTTTAAAAGTGCCGCGTTTTTCAGTCACTGCCAATGAGTGCATCAGTGCCGTACCCGCAAGCCAAGGCATGAAAGAGGCATTTTCTACTGGATCCCAGAACCACCAGCCACCCCAGCCAAGTTCGTAGTACGCCCACCAAGAGCCAAGCGCGATACCCATAGTTAGGAATACCCACGCCGCTGTCGTCCAAGGACGAGACCAGCGCGCCCACGCCGTATCAAGACGACCAGACATCAGTGAGGCAATAGCAAACGAAAACGCAACAGAGAAGCCTACGTAACCCATGTAGAGCATTGGTGGGTGGATGATCAATCCCGGATCTTGCAATAGCGGGTTGAGGTCACGACCATCGACAGGGAAGAAAGGCAACGTTCTCAAGAATGGGTTAGAAGTGACAATAATGAACAGAAGGAAACCGACTGTGATCATACCCATCACTGCAAGTACACGAGCGACAGATTCTTGTGGCATACCACGGCTAAATGTCGCAACGGCAACCGTCCACGCTGCTTGAATTAATACCCACAGCAACAATGAACCTTCGTGTGCGCCCCATACTGCGGTTAGACGATAATACCAAGGTAGCTGGGTATTCGAGTTATTCGCGACGTATTGCAATGTGAAATCATTAACGTAGAACGCCCATTCCAAGATAAGGAATGAAATAAGTAGCATGATGAACATACCCCAAGACAAAGGTCTTGCGGTATTCATCAGCATAGTATTGTTTCGAGAGGCACCAAACAGCGGCAAGATACTCAATAGCACAGACAAACTGAGCGAGAGTATCAGCGCAAAGTGGCCAATTTCAGCAATCATAGACCGCTTCCTTGTTTTTGTTCTTCAGAGTACTGGAGCGGCGCGTGGGTTTTCTTCATCGCCTCAGCAATTTCAGGTGGCATGTATTCTTCGTCGTGTTTAGCAAGAACTTCGAAAGCCTCGATTTTTGTCGGTTCAACCAGTACGCCCTGTGCCACAATGCCCTGCCCTTCACGGAACAAGTCCGGAAGAATGCCATCGTAAACAACAGTAACTTTCGGGCCAACATCAGCCAAGTCGAAGCTCACGCGCAGTGATTCAGAATCACGACTGACCGAACCCTCAACCACCATACCGCCAATTCTAAGGCGTTGGCCGATCTCAGGCTTCACTCCATTGTCTTTACCGTTCACCAACTCCGTCGGTGTGTAGAACAAATCCATGTTTTGATTAAGTGCATAGAGAATCAACCCAACCGTCGCACTGATGCCAACGAAAATGGCCAAAATAATGCCAAGCCTTTTCTTACGTCTTGGGGTCATAGTGTGTTCTCCATATTTTTCGCCGCGTCGATACGCGCTTGTCTATCGACTTTGGCTTGTACATCTTTGAGCAATTTCTTGCCGCGTGACACGCTTGTCACCCAAAGAATCAACATAGCTAAGAAAGTAATACCGAAGGCACTCCACACATATGCTGCGTAGCCGCCCATGGCAAAAAAGTCACTCAAGGATTCAAAATGCATGGTGATTTACCCCTTCTGATTCGATTGCGCAGCTAAGGCAACCACCCATGGTCTGTGGCCTTCTTTACTGATGATTTCGTTACGCAGGCGGATCATCGTCAGCGCACCGAAGAAAAATGCAAAACCAAAAATATTCAGTAGCAGCGGCCACAACATATCATTGGAGATCGATGGCGCAGCAAACTTAGTAATGGTCGCACCTTGGTGCAACGTGTTCCACCACTCTACTGAGAAGTGGATAATCGGCAAATTCACTACACCAACAATGGCGAGAATACCCGCCGCTTTCGCCGCCGTTTTTTGATCATCGAATGCGTGATAAAGCGCGATAACACCAAGGTATAAAAACAATAAGATAAGCTCAGAGGTCAGGCGTGCATCCCACACCCACCATGCGCCCCACATTGGTTTACCCCATACCGCGCCAGTGAGAAGCGCAATGAACGTAAACACCGCACCGATAGGTGCCATAGCGAGGGCCGCCATACTAGAGAGTTTTAACTGCCACACTAAGCCAACAAACGCGGCGATGGCCATCGACATGTACACACCCATCGACCAAATAGCCGAAGGAACGTGGATATAGATGATCCTAAAGCTGTCACCTTGCTGGTAATCCGAAGGTGCATAAGCAAGCCCCCATACGGTGCCAATCGATAGGCACAGCAATGCTAGGGTGGCAAACCAAGGTAGCAATTTGCCACACAGCTGATAAGTGGTTTCGGTTTTGGCGTAAGGATGAAGCCATTTCCACATAGTGTTTCTCACTCTTTGACGACATTTTTCCCATTGCTTTAAGCTGTGATATTCGCTTTGGGCAATGATATTAGCGTTATTATATTAGTTGACGCTGACTCTCAAGGCTGCACTGATAGCAAATGGAGTCAAAGTCATAGCGCCCACCAGCATGGCCGCGAGCAAAGCTAACTGACCATTATACGCAACCCCTAAGGAGGCAGCATCAATCGCTGATGTAGCAAATATTAAAATTGGGATGTAAAGCGGGAGCACCAGTAGACTCAGCAGTACGCCTCCTTTTTGCAGCCCTACAGTCAAGGCCACCCCAATCGCTCCAATAAAGCTCAATGTTGGCGTTCCTACCAACAAGGTGAGCACCACCGCTATCCATGTATTGCTATCAAGAGACAGCAAAATTGCCAGTAATGGGCTGATAATAATAAGTGGCAAACCCGTGAGTAGCCAGTGCGCGATGATCTTTGCCATCACGACTAATTGCAGTGGGATGGGCATCAGCATCATCTGTTCTAAAGAGCCATCTTGAAAATCATCTTTGAACAGTCGCTCTAAGGAAAGCAGCGCCGATAGTAGCGCAGCAACCCATACAATCCCCGCTGAAATTCGCGCTAGCAGGTTTGGCTCTGGGCCGATACTCAGCGGAAACAGCGTAATGACTATGATAAAAAACCACAGTGGGTTAAAAATATCCGCTTGGCGACGAAACGCAATGAGCAGTTCGCGGCGAACAATTTTCATCATGGAAGACAACATCATCGTTTACGCTCCCAAGGTAATTTTTTTGAGTTTTGGGTTGTCACTAAACATGTCTTGGTGCGTGGTCAGTAACACTATTCCACCTTTATTGGCATGCTCCAAAAACAAGTTTTCCAGTACTTTAACCCCTTGCTTATCGATCGCCGTCAGCGGCTCATCAAGGATCCACAACATTTGCTCGCTTAACCACAATCTTGCTAACGCCACGCGGCGCTGCTGACCTGCGGAAAGCTGAGCCACAGGCACGTCTTCACGGCCAGCAAGTCCAACTTGCGTTAGCGCTGTAAAAATCTGTTGATCCGAAGTGAGAGGTGCGTGTATCGATTGATAAAATCTAAGGTTCTCAAACGCAGTAAGGTCGCGTTTTACGCCAGTTTGATGACCAAGAAACAGCAGTGATTGATGGAAGTCTTCTCGATTGGATTGGATAGACTCACCATTCCATTTGATGTCGCCTTCCTCTTTGTCTCCCAATCCCGCAACGATGCGCATTAAGGTGGTTTTACCGGTCCCGTTGCGACCCTCAATCTGAACGAGATCACCGCCTTGTAACGAAAATGATAAATTTTCGAACAGAACACGCTCATCTCGAATCGCGGTTAAATTTGTAACTTCTAACATTCAATTAAACACTGGTTCGACTGGACGTTCATCTTACCATAGCTACTTATGCGTGAAAGTGTAATGTTTAAATCGGCTTCACGAAACTTGGTAATAAACAATAAATTACTGTTCTCTCAATGAAATAAGTAACCACAAAGTGGTATATCTTTATATAAATTTTCACATTCGGATATGCGATAGGATACCAGACTGCATTCAGTCGGCGAATTGGAAAGCGTAAAAGAGTGTTACGATTGTTATTGAGATATTTTCAGGGCGTCAATTGGACATTAACACCCTGTAAACAGACAGTTAGTCTAGCGCGGTCGTTTTTGTGGTGGATAGTTCGTTGCCACTCGGCGTGCAGGTTGTGCTCGCTCTTTGTGTAGCGGTGGTACTTTTTCTTTGCCTGCTATTTTTTTCTGCAAAGAGAGCATCAACTCGGCTTCGGCTTTTGGAAGTTCACACTCTTCAATAAGCTCGTTAATGTCAGCGCCCAAGCGAACCATCTTGTTTGCGCGAGTATATAAGCGGCCGTCGTTATCGACGTTCTCAAGCTCAATGATACGTTCGGTAAGGTGGACGATGATTTCCTCTTGTTCAGAAACCTTTTGGCCAAGCCCTACCAACACGGAGCGAACTTCAAGTAACTGCTTATTGCACTTCTCGACTTCCTTTTCTAACGATCGCTTCTGTTGTCGTGCATGTGCCTTGTGCATGTTTAAGCCACGATGCACTCTCACCAACCAAATGAAAAGGATAACGACAATCGCCACCCCTCCCCAAAGAAGAGGTGACGTTAAAGACACAGCGTCAAACATTATAGGTAAGCCATCTCATCCCACTCATCTTCAGAGAGCAGTTTATTCAAATCAACAAGGATAAGCAGTTTACCATCGCGGTTACTAACGCCTTGGATAAACTTGGCACTTTCATCGGTACCCACGCTTGGTGTGGTATCAATTTCTGATGAACGTAGGTAAACCACTTCAGCAACGCTATCCACCAAGATACCAATCACTTGGCGCTCAGACTCAATCACGATAATACGCGTGTTGTCGGTGATTTCACCTTGCATTAAACCAAAGCGCGAACGCGTGTCGATAACCGTCACAACGTTTCCACGCAGGTTAATAATACCTAGCACGTAATCTGGTGCACCTGGTACTGGAGCGATTTCAGTGTAACGCAGTACTTCGCGTACTTGCATTACGTTGATGCCGTAGGTTTCTTCTTCTAGTTGAAACGTGACCCATTGAAGAACTTCATCGTTTGATTGTTCTTTTCTTAGTTCAACATCCATCGTTTGAGACATAGTCTTCCTCTCAATTTCATTCTGATAAGCGACGCTATGCGTCGTTTGACATCAAATTATTCAATCACTGTACTGATTTAACATCTAATCCAGCGTTAAGCATATCTATTAGTTCAGACACATGAACCAGCGCACACATTTGCTGTTTCACCATGCCAGCAAGCCACGGCCTTTTACCTGCTTTCTCACGCCAACGAACGGCGACAGGTTGGAGTTGTTCCGTGCCCTTAAGTTCTGTGGCAGCAAGTCCCCAGTTGCTCTCACCGAGCATGACAATGTACTGATAGTCTTCTTTGTAACTATCATCTTTGAGCACATCCGGCATCACCCACATGGCTGTGTCGACGACATCAAGCTGGCTCTCGCGACTTGACTGCAAACCTAAATACCAAGCTGGTCGACCAATCAAATGACTTAACTCGCCAATTTGATGAATACCACCTAGCTCATCCAATGGCACCGCGAACGTCATCCCGCCAACGTCAAAGTAGAGTACTTGAAAGCTCTCGGTACGTTCGTTGTTTACCCAAGCTTTATCTGCACCACCGCCATTAGCGACGCCAGGTTGGGTTTCAACCGCTACACTTTCAGCCACTTCTATACTATCGGCGACTTCCACCGTCTCTTGAGCGTTGATTGATGGCTGTAGAGCATCAAGTTCATTCAGCTCAGACTCAATGACAGTGTCCGCTTCTAATGCCTCAACATCCCAGCCTTGGATTTCACTCTCACTGGCTGCAGCTACTGTCGACTGCTCAATGCTTGGCTCAGCTTGCGGTTCAATTTCAATGTCCACTTGCTGCTGAAGGCCGCTAAACAGCTTTTCCAGATGTTGCAGATCTGGCTGCTCAGCAAAAGCTTCGAACTCCACCTCCACCGACTGCTGCACATCTGGTGCGGGCTGTGTCATAAGAGGTGGCGTTGTATCATTCCAATTTGGCTCTGGCTCTGGCTCTGGCTCTGGCTCTGGCTCTGGCTCTGGCTCTGGCTCTGGCTCTGGCTCTGGCTCT
>JYJJ01000065.1 GCA_003263775.1 Vibrio maritimus | reverse complement strand
AATAGTGTCAACTGTTACCGCTGTGCCTGCTTGCATGCTTAGGTCGCCCGCTAGGCCACCAGAGAAAGTCACAGCGCCATCAACTTTGTTGTTGCCAGCAAAGACTTGTAGCTTACCATCTTCATCAACTGACGCTTTCACCAAGTCTTGTTGACCATTGATGTAAGTCGCTAGCTGCTCAATGTCATCACCCTCTTTCGCGTTGATAGTGATCGTTTGTGCATCACCAAAGCTGTCTGTTAGGGCAATCGTTAAGTCATTAGTACCCGCCGCTACGCTCCAGTCTTTGTCTTTCGCGGTCGCAGCTTGGTAGCTCGTGCCACCCATTTGTGCGTTGTCAGAGCGCATGTCACGCAGCTTAGCATTACCGCTTCGCCGTTGTCCGCACCGATTTGGAATGACTTAGTACCGTGCGTACCGTTAAGTAGCTTGTTACCACCAAAAGACGTGGTTTCTGCGATACGGTTCAGCTCGTCGTTTAGTGCTGTCACTTCTTCTTGAATCGCAACACGCTCTGCTTTTGAGTTAGAGCCGTTTGCAGACTGAAGTGATAGGTCACGCATACGTTGAAGGATGTTGGTTGTCTCATTCATCGCACCTTCAGCCGTTTGTGCGATAGAGATACCGTCGTTAGCGTTACGTACAGCAACATCAAGACCACGGCTTTGCACGTTCAAACGGTTAGAGATTTGTAGACCCGCTGCGTCATCTTTCGCGCTGTTGATTTTGTGACCCGAAGACAAACGCTCCATTGAGGTTTGTTGAGCTTGGTTCGCGTTGTTTAGGTAACGCTGCGCGGTCATCGCTGATACGTTTGTATTTACATTCACTGCCATGTTGTTTCTCCAATTGATTTTCCGGTGTAGCGGTTTCCGACGTCTCGGAAAACCAAGTAGTTCTCTCAAAGTTAATCTTTTAACGACACGGCGACAAAAACCTTTAGGAAAAAACGGGAAAAATTTAAATAAAACATTCGTTTGATTATGAAATGAGCAAACAGTAATAGTTTGTTAAAAAAGCACTAAAGTTCTCTCATCGGCGGCCGAAACAGTCAGATTTTTAGCTTATAAATGGCTTTAGAAAGTACGGAGTACCAGGGGTTGGGTGGCAAAAGGTTAAGTAGGTGAACAGATTTTTGGTCGCCCAGAAAAGAAAAAGCCCCTATTCCTTTGAGAGAACTGGGGCTGGATGGAAGCCATGGCCTGTGTGGAGATCAAGAGAAATGAACACAATCCGGCGTTCCACATACCTCATGGCCGTATCAGGGCAGGTTGAGAGAGAGAGCCCCAACACTTTCACAAGGTATGCTTGCCAAGCAATAAGATAAATACGCCACGTCTGGCTAGGTATCCTCTGCTTTATCTGGACGTCTTACTATTGTAGTAGTGACATCGCAGAGTTAGGCAACTGTTTCGCTTGAGCAAGAATCGAGGTACCTGCTTGTTGCAGGATCTGGTTCTTAGTCATAGCGGTTGTCTCTTTAGCAAAATCGGTATCTTTGATGCGGCTATTCGACGCTTCAACGTTTTCTTGGATATTCGCTAAGTTATTAATACTGTGGCTCAGGCGATTTTGCTTCGCACCAAGGTCTGCACGTTGTGAATCGACATACTTCAAAGCTGAATCTAGTACAGAGATTGCATTCTGTGAACCCGCTACCGTGGTCATATCGATGTCTTGTACAGTGGTTTGCACGCCAACGTTAGTGAGATCTAGGTCTGTCGCAAGACACCGGAGATCGTCACCGCACCATCTAAATCCGGCTCTGCGATAAAGATTTGCAGCTCACCGTTGTCGCCAACCGATGCACTCACCAAGTCAGATTGACCGTTAATGTAGGTCGCTAGCTGCTCGATGTCATCACCCGCCTTCGCAGCGATATCTACCGTTACGGCTTCGCCCGCTTTCGTGGTGAACTCAAATTTTAAATCGGCGGCGTTAGGGTCTACCGACCAGCTTGAATCTTTTGCATTCGTCGCAGTAAACGTCGTACCACCCATACGGAAATCATCAGCACGGATGCTGGTTAGCCCCATGATCATAGCTTCACCAGAGTTGGCACCAATTTGGAATGATGCATCGCCAAATGAACCGTTAAGCAAACGACGTCCACCAAATGACGTGGTTTCCGCAATACGGTTTAGCTCTGCTTGCAATGCTGTCGATTCTTCATTGATAGCTTGACGCTCTGACGCCGAGTTAGTGCCGTTTGACGATTGAATCGCAAGATCACGCATACGCTGCAGAATGTTGGTCGATTCGTTCATCGCACCTTCAGCCGTTTGTGCAATCGAAATACCGTCGTTGGCGTTTCGCATTGCCACGTCCAAGCCACGAGACTGCGCGGTTAGGCGGTTAGAAATCTGCAGACCTGCTGCATCGTCTTTAGCACTATTAATTTTGTGGCCTGATGACAAACGTTCCATCGACGTATTTAAGTCATTCGAGGACTTATTGAGATAACGCTGCGCGGTCATCGCAGAAACGTTAGTACTTACTGTAATTGCCATTTTGCTCTCCTAAATGAGTTCGCAAGCGCTTCAAGTTGGATTGCGACGCGGCCAGATAGCCGTTGGCAACGACTGACCGTCTACATCCACCTGATACCCCGTATCAGATGGAGTATCTGTTCAAATTCACTGCCTGAGCTCTGCCAAAACGGCAAAGCACAGTGGTTCAACTTAGTTAATACAAATCACGTGCCAAGTTTTAGAATCTGAATCATGTTTCGTTTAAGTTTTTAACAATCAATAGGTTAATGACACCCCATAAGTCATGAGTATGAATTCAGGGCGACCTATTGATAAGAGTGGCAATGAGGCGGTACGCTGTTTTGCCGCTCTTTACCTCGCTTCTTTTATCTAGTTACTTTACATATCGACTTTACGTTCCTGCTCCTAAGGCTTAGCTCATAGGGCAACCGAGAACACAAAGTGCAAAATTATAAATAGTTAAATAAAGTCAGATCTTTGGTCTTACCAAACGCAAGCTGCGAGGCTTGCAGCGCTCTTGAGTTCTCTTCAAATTCAATCACCGCTTTTGAGTAATCCAGATCTTCAAAATTGCTTTTCGATCGCGCTAGCGAGATTTTGAAATCTTCATGCTGCGCCTCTTGAATATCCAAAGTGCTCAGCCTTGCGCCGGTATCGGTGCGTGCTTTGGTCAAATGCAAAAATGCCGTGTGGAATTGCTCTGTAGCTTGGTGCAACTCCGCACTTGCACTAGCATCCGCGACATCGTTATCCATGCCGACAATGGCATCGCGGAACGTATCAAAGACACTAAAGGTTTTTTGTGGCTCAAGCTCAATGGCGTCACCAGGCGTAATTTGACCTCGAACGCGAATGTTCAACCTTCAAACTCAACGCCCGTTTTTGGATCGTAGTCGTCCGCTTTCACCACCGCACCATCGCGCTCTAGCTGATAGCCAAAGCTATCATTGCCCATATCGACAAACGTTACTTTGTAGCGGCTCTGATCACCGGCGTTACTATTGGTAGCTCTTTGCAGTAGTAGCTCAGACGCATTTTGGAGCTGATAGTTGGCCGAGTAGTCACCAAATGGGTTTTCAATTTCCATAAACAGCTTGCTGCCAGGATCGCTGGTCGCAATTTCCATGCTGTTGGAAATACGCATCTTGCGTTGGTAGTCATCACCGGCGTACGACATCTTGCCGTTGCTATCGACAAAAAACGGCTGAGTGCGACTCTTAGTCCCCGCAAACGTGTAGTTGCCGGATTCATCTTGCGTGTTTGCCAAAGCCAGAAAGTTTACGGCCAACTCTTCAATTTGGCGCGCCTTTGCTTCGCGGTCTTGTGGCGACAGCGCACCGTTGATCGCTTCCATGGTTAAACGCTTGGCGTGATCAGCAAATTGCTCGGTTTCACGCAGCATCACTTCTTGATGCTCTAGGCGGTTACGAGACAGCACAATTGAGTCGGTATGCTGCTTAAGTTGTTCGGTTTGTTGACCCACTTTCTGCAGGTAATGTACCGCTAGCGGATCGTCCGCGGGCTTTTGAAGCTGTTTACCTGACGCGAGCTGCGCCTGGTTATGGTGAATTTTGTTTTCCTGACGACGCAGGTCATTTTGAACAGTTTGATAGTTATGAAAACTAGAAATGCGATTCATCATGTTCCATCATCTCCTATCGCAATGCCAAAATGGTATCGAAGGTTTCGTTAGCCGCCTGCATCACTCGTGATGAGGCCATATACGCCTGCTGAAACTTCATCATATTTGCCGCTTCTTCATCCAGATTTACCCCGGAAATAGACGCGACACGGCTTTTCGCTGATTCGTGTTCAAGATTGGCCACTTCTTGCAATCGAGTCGCAGTAGACGCTTTCAGGCCAACCTCAGTATTTAGATTGTGATAAACATCGATCACCGTCGAGTTGCCTCCATTCAACGTCTTGTCCGTTTGAATGTTGATCATTTTTCGAAGGTTACCGTTGTCACCGGGAGCCGGATTTAAATTCGCCGCAAATCGGTCGTTAGGGAGTGCACCGTCGGTCAGCTCAAACGTCGTACCCAGCACGGTAACTGGATCGGTTGGCGGATATAGCTGCGGCGTCAGTAATACATTGCCTTGCTTATCTGTGACGGCAAACTCTTTACCAGTTGGCGATACGTGAACTTCGAACTCACGAAGCTGGCCAGCACCAAGGATGGTAAATTTGGCGTTGCCTTGCGAGCGGGTTGAAGAAGCTTCAAAGCTGTGTGCGGCGATGGTTTTTGGATCATCGGTCGCCATTTTCATCGTCGCTGCGCCATTTCGAGTCGGTCTGAGTAATACTTGCTCACCCACTTCAGGCGCATTTTTGATGTTGACCATCATGCCATCAAGATAAAACGCTCCCGAGCTGACATTAACGTCCACGGTTTGCTTTTCACCATTTGGCTTAGTAACTAAGTAGTTATTGCCATCAAATCGCAGCTCGTATTCACCGCCTTGCAGTTCGCTTGTATCGGCAATGTATACCGCCATATCGGCTTTAGAGTTTGGCGCGGTCACCACACGTGATTTGGCAATCACTTCGCTATTCACGTCAACGAAAATGTCGGCACCCACCTGAGCATTAAGATCCAAACCTTGTTTTGCAGCTTATTAACTTCAAAAGAGAACGCGGTGGCGAGCTTTCCTAACTCGTCCATAATGAATGGGATCTCTTTATCACGCAGATCTAGCATCCCTTCAATTTTACCGCCAATGTCGTTGGCTTTAATCGGCTTTATCCCCTTGCCTTCGACCATAGCTAAGCGTCGTTGGTGAACGTCGGGCGAGCCGTCGATCATCTTCAATTGGCTTGCTTCCGTGCCGGAGACTAGAGTGTGACCATTACCAATATGAACGTTAAACCCTTCCGACTCCGATTTTGGTGTCACCGTCACTTTGGTGTACTCCGACAACTCTTTGATAAGCAGCTCGTGCTTATCCATAAGATCAATGTGCGGCCCTGGCGTTCTTGCCATTAGACGATGAATATCGCGGATCTCGACGGCAAGTTGGTTAACACGCTCAATACCCATATCCAACTTTTTGTTGGCGGTATCGGCTTGTTGACGCATCGATTCGTGAAAATTGTTCATGGTTTGACGAATCAAGTCCGCCTTTTCAAGTACCACTGTACGAGCGCCGATATCATTCGGTGTATCTGCGAGTGTTTTAACGGAATCAAACCAGTCATTGAGGTTTTCTGGAATTTTTTTCGACGCCACCGATGACAGCATGCCCGACAACAAGTCGAGATTCGACAAGCTCTCGTTGCGGAAATTCATCTGAGTGGTGGCCATATTGAGCTCTTTGACGGCAAACTGATCCCAAGAGCGGCGAACATTTTCCACATGCACACCCATACCGTAGGTTTGCCCACCAAACTGCCTAGGGTCACTGGTACCCTGTATCACAGATTGACGGCTGTAACCCTCTGTATTTGCATTAGAAATGTTATGACCAGTCGTGGTTAACTGTCTCTGAGCTGTGAGTACACTTTGTGTACCTAAGTTCAGAAGATCTGACGCCATATCGCCCCCAAAAACCTCAAAATCGGGCAATAATCATCATGATTTGCCCGTCGTTGATAGTTAAAATGCAACATACATGCCAGGTGGTAATAAATGTCGGAAGTGGATGTTTTAATGGATAAAAAACGACCGATAAACGTCCGTTTATTGGGGTAGAAACAACATCGCTCGACAACAATGCCGAGCGATGATTATTCGATGTTCAATGAAGACTAAAGCGTCATATCATCAATCTGTTTTTTAACTCTCAGTACTTTATCGGCATAACTTGGGTCGGTGGCGTAGCCCGCCTTATGAATGTCACGAATAAACGACTCAGAGCCTTCGCTGCGATTTAGCGCCGATTGATAGCGCGGGTTTTCATTTAAGAACTTCACATAGTCATTGAAGCTCTCTTCATAGGTGCGATAAGAGCGGAATGCGGCACGTTCTTGCACTGGCACATTTTGGTGGTATTCCAGTGTTTGCGTTGCCACCTTATCGCCACCCCAGCTGCGGTCTGCTTTGATGTTGAATAGATTGTTGCTGCTACCTTGCTGTTGTTGACCACTTTTTGTCCCCACCCTGTTTCCAGTGCCGCTTGTGCTAGTAGAAGGGAGGAGTCGACACCTAATGATCTCGCCGCGCGATCAGCGTAAGGTTTCAGTGAGCTGACAAAACTTTCTGGCGTTCCAAAATCGACTTGTTTGGCGTTGGTTCTTGTCCCATCAAGCCCAATGCTGCAGCCGTACGACGCGCTTTGGCTTCATCGTACTTGGCTTCACGCTCCGGCAAATCAAACGATTCATTGCGAACACGAAGTTCATGATTACTGGCCGCTTGTGCTTCTGGCGCACGTGCTGCGCCAAGCTGAGCCACAATCATGTCCGCAAGTCCAAGAGAACCATTTGCGCTTAGCTCACTCGACATCTGCTCATCAAGCATTTGACGATAGAATTGGCTGTTTTGGTTCATGGATAAATCCGACTCGAAATGCGTATTCGCATCTCTCATCGACTTAAGCATCATGGTGGTAAAGATGGATTCGAACTGACGCGCCGCCGCTTTTAGCGCTGCGTCATCATCCCCTTCTTTACCGCTAACGGCTTGCTGACGAAGTTTGTCTAGGCTACCGATATCGTGGATAAAACCGATATCATTGGGATTTTTCATCATGTTAGCGCTCCTAGATTACAATCAGCTGGCCTTCGATAGCACCCGCTTGTTTAAGCGCTTGCAAAATAGCCATGAGATCCGAAGGCGCCGCGCCTACTTCATTCACCGCTCGCACCAAATCATCTAGCGTCAAGCCCGGTTCAAACTTAAACATTTTGCCAGAGCCTTCGGTCACTTGAATGTCCGAATTCGGTACAACCACGGTTTCTCCACCAGCGAATGCGTTAGGCTGACTAACACGTAGGTTTTCTTTAATGGCGACCGTCATACCACCGTGCGTCACTGCCGCTGGTTTTAGCTTGACGTGTTTACCTACAACGATGGTTCCGGTGCGTGAGTTAACAATAATTTTTGCGCCGCTGTCAGCGGTATCAAATTCCACGTTTTCAACCGCAGATAGGAAGGCAACTCGCTGGCTTAAATCACGTGGTGCACGAACGCGTACCGAAGTCGCATCCAATGCGTTCGCCATTTGTGGACCCAAGAAGTCATTGATGGCATTCGCCATATTCTGCGCGGTGGTAAAATCTGACTCTAGAAGGTTAAAGGTGATGTAGTCACCGCGAGAAAATGGGCTTGGCACTTCACGTTCAACCGTCGCGCCACTTGAGATCATACCAACAACAGGGTTGTTACCCACAATCTTTGAGCCATCGAGACCTTCTGCACTAAAGCCACTCACGACTAAGTTACCCTGAGCGACCGCATAAACCTCACCATCCAAACCTTGCAGGAAGGTTTGCATCAGTGTGCCACCACGGAGCTTTTTGCCGCACCGATAGACGACACGGTAACATCAATTTTTTGCCCCGGCTTTGAGAAAGCTGGCAACTCAGCAGTGACAATTACCGCTGCAACGTTTTTGAATTTAGGCTTGAAACCGATCGGCATTTGAATACCGAACTTTTCCAGCATTGAGCGAAAGCTCTGCTCAGTAAACGGCGTTTTTTCACCGGTACCCGGTAGACCCGTTACCAGACCATAACCCACCAATTGGTTGCTACGCACACCGGCAACTTCTGACACATCCTTGATGCGTGCCGCTTGTACACTTGCCGCGGCAAAGCACAAACCCAATAGTAAAAACGTAAACTTTTTCATGATGTTACCCTAAAAACAAACAAACCCTCTTAGGAGAGGGTTTGCCGCTTACGATTCGATTAATCCACTCCTATAGGGAGACATTAAAAAATCGTGCCAAGAATCCAGGTTCTTGCATATCTTGTTGGTTTCCGGTGCCAGAATACTGAATTCGTGCGTTAGAAATACGGTTTGAAGCAATGGTGTTATCAAACTCTATGTCATCTGGGCGGATAGTGCCGCTAAGGCGAATGTACTCATCACCGGTGTTCAATGTTAACCATTTTTCACCGCGAATCACCAAGTTGCCGTTTGCCAGTACCTCAATAACTTCTACGGTAATCGAACCAGACAAGCTATTGCTCTGGTTAGCTGACGCATTGCCTTTAAAGCTGTTATCGTTTTTCAGCTCATAAGAGAAATCATAGTCGTTAATCGTCACCGGACGACCACCCACCGCTAATGGCTCCATGGATGAGTCATTGGCTTTCGACAAATCCGCATCAGCACTTTTTGCCGCTTTCGTCGCTTCATTCAGCTCAACAGTGATAATGTCGCCAATACCACGTGGTTTGGAATCGTCATACCAATCACGCGCATAATTGGTGTTAAACAGTGAACCAGTTGCCGCCGCGTAGTGTTCTGGTTTGTTCTTTGGATGAATCGGCGCCCAAGCGGGATCGTCCGCAACCGGATCCGTTCGGCCACGCAAAGTGTCCACGATACCACTCGATTGGGTGCGGTCACCTTCAACGGCATCAACCGTTGTCGTGCTGTCAGCAACTTCGTCGACTGTTTCTTGCGGCCCAAACTGCGCACAACCAGACAATACCGCCAATAGTGAGATACAAAACAGTTTTTTCATCAGTTAGGCCTCTTACTATAGCTGCTGGTTAGCAAAGCTCATCATCTTGTCGACGGACGAGATCACTTTGGAGTTCATTTCATACACGCGCTGCGCTTCAATCATGTTAACCAGCTCTTCCGTCACGTTTACGTTTGACGTTTCTAGCGTCGATTGACGAATTTTGCCAAAACCATCAAGACCTGGAATACCTTCGTTTGGATCGCCACTGGCACCCGTCGGCAAGTAAAGGTTTTGACCAATAGGCTCAAGACCGCCTGGGTTGATGAAATCGACGGTTGTGATGTTACCGACCACTTGGTTATCTTGCTGGCCACGTACACGTACTGACACTTCCCCATCCGTACCCACGGTAATCGAAATGGCATCTTCTGGAATGGCAATTTCTGGCTCTAGTGCATAACCGGCACCCGACGTCACAATGATGCCTTCATCGTTTAATGTGAACTGACCATTACGGCTATAACCGATGTTGCCATCCGGCATCAGTACTTGGAAGAAACCATCGCCTTCAATCATCATATCTAGGCTGTTGGTGGTGGTTTGTGCATTGCCTGGTGTGTGGATTTTCTGCGTCGCAACCACTTTAGAACCCGCACCGAGCATTAGACCGCTTGGCAGTTCTGTGTTTTGCGATGACTGACCACCTGGCTGGTTAATGTTTTGATAAAACAGATCTTCAAATACCGCGCGGCTTTTCTTGTAGCCAACGGTTGAGGCGTTTGCCAAGTTGTTTGAGATGGTTGAAATATTGGTTTGCTGCGCGTCTAAGCCAGTCTTACTTACCCAAAGTGCCGGATGCATATTCTTCCCCTATGTCCTTACCATTAACCCATGCGAAGCAGTGAATCAGACGCTTTGTCCATGTCTTCTGCTGTGCTCATGAGTTTCACCTGCATCTCAAACTGACGCTGCAGATCAATTAAACTTGTCATTTCACCAACGGCATTGACGTTACTGCCTTCAACCGCACCGGTCATCAATTGCACGGCGGCAGACGCTTCAAAACCAAGCGCTGGATCTTTGCTGCGGAATAAACCGTTGGTGTCTTTGAATAATGAGCGGTTATCTGTGTTAGTGAGTTTGATGCGATCCACCACTTCCATCTCATCCGCTGGCGCGTCTTGAGGGATAACAGATATCGTTCCATCACGGCCGATTTCGATTTTTCTCAGTGGAATTGGCACAGTGATCGGTGTACCACGTTCACCAAGAACCAGGTGGCCATTGCTGTTTGTCAGAAGTCCATTTTGGTCAACACGCATACTGCCGTTACGGGTGAGTCCTTCTTTGCCGGTTTTATCCAGCACAGAAATCCAACCTTGGCCTTCAATGGTGACATCAAGATCGCGACCTGTGGTCACAACACTGCCCTGCTCAAAGCTATGTCCTGGACGCTCTGTCATGCTAAACACACGGCTTGGCAACCCTTCGCCATACGCTTGCATTGAGCGCGCTTGGGCAAGGTCGGCACGAAAGCCAGGTGTGCTTGCGTTAGCAAGGTTGTTCGCTCTTAGTTGCAAAGCTTGCATGTTTTGCTTCGCTCCGCTCATGGCGAGGTACAGGGCACGATCCATTGATAGCTCCAATATTCAAAGTACTAGAGCGATAAAGCAATCTCTGTGCCAATAATTATTATCTTTATTTATCAATTAGATAAAAGGATTTAGCGAGAATAAGTACCCGATCGGCAAGGGTGGCAAGCGCGGCAATGGCAAAGAAAAACGGCAACGCGGCACCGGGCGGCAAGGCGTTGCTGAATAAACGTACAAAGCCGCGTGACAGGCAAATGCCCATCACGCGGTAATCAATTATCGAGCTAGATTCGATTAACGGATCTGTAGGATGTTTTGTTGCAGCTGGTTGTGAACGTCCAATGCACGCGAGTTTGCTTGGAAGTTACGCTGCGCTGAAATCAAATCCACGAGCTCTTGAGTCATGTCGATGTTCGACTGCTCAAGGGTACCGTTATTAACCGTACCAAAAGAGCCTTTGTTGGATTCGCCCCAGATCTTTTCACCAGATGCAGAAGTCGAATCCCACTGAGTGCCGCCTTTCTTGTCAAGACCTTGCTCGTTAGCAACACGAACCAATGCCACACGACCAAGGTTCACGTTTTTGCCGTTTGAGTAAGTTCCCAACACGTTACCCGCTTCATCAAAATCAACTTTGGTTAAAAAGCCTGGCATTGCGCCATCTTCATCAAGCTTAGTGATTTCAAACGGAGCAGCAAATGACGTGTGCGTACCTAGTTTCATGTTGATTGCCTGTGCAGGGTCAGCGTCGTTCATGTCAATCCCTGCCGTTGCGAAGTCGACGGTTTTCACCGGCGCGCCACCGTTCACCTGGTTAAAAGTGCCGTCATTTTTAAACGTAATGGAGTGACCTACGTGACCGTTCGCAGCGGTCGTGTCACCGGCTTCGATGTTCAGTGGTTTTTCGCCTTGCCCATCCGTTAGCGTGTAGAACGCATTCCAAGTATTTGGCGTGGCTGGGTTGCTTGATTTTAGGTAGTAGGTGGTCATCTTGTAAGACTGACCTTTTGAATCAGTCACTGTTACCGATGTCGCACGGTCATAAGACGTTTCATCGTTAAAGTTAAACTGAGTTGGATCATTCTCTTCCGCGCTCGCCGGAAGGTTCGCACCTAGCTCAACATTCTGTGTCGCTTCAGGAACACCATATTCCGCTCGAACTTCAATCGGCTCTGCTTCATAAGAGGTCACTTGGTCGGTTTTTGGGTCGACCTTATAACCGAGCAGGAACTCATCATTAGACGTCACGAGCATGTTATCTTTGTTTAAGTGAAACGCACCGTTACGCGTCAATTCGTTTTGCTGCGGAGTAAGGCGATCTTTCGCCACTGCAAAGAAACCTGTACCACTAATACGAAGATCCATTGGGTTGTTGGTATAAATACTCGACCTTCATGGAACTGCTGCGCGACTTTGCTCGCCTGCGCACCGCCACCCGGAGTGGTTTTCGCGTTAGTGAACAAAGAGTTTGAGTACACATCACCAAATTCCGCACGAGACTCTTTAAAGCCGTATGTGTTGGCGTTGGCAATGTTGTTACTGGTGGTGTTCAGATCTAGCTGTGCCGCAGATAGACCGCTTAAAGATACATATGACATTCCTAATCTCCTAATCTAACCAGCGGTTATGCTTTGCCGACTTCCAGTACTTCTGCTAGTCGAACTGGACTTTCAAAACCAGCTAGGTTGAGCAGTACGTTTCCATCGCCTTTACCAAGAAGTACGCTGTTGACGTTGGCGTACGTCGACACTTCAAACTCTCGGCTTTCTCCTTCCAACAAGCCAGAAGCTTTCACTTTGTACTTGCCAGCAGGCATTGGATTACCTTGATCATCGTTGCCGTCCCACTCTACGCGTGCATCGCCGCCAGGCTGTGCACCCACATCGAAGGTACGAACCAATTGACCCATTTCATTTTCTACACGAACAAGCACGTTATCCATTGATTGCGGCAGCTTCACCATTGCCGCCATACCGGCATCAGCAGGTTTGATACCCGCTGCACCTGGCACCAACACGTCACGTCCCACTAACGAAGACGCTTGCAGCGCTTGGTTAGAAGTCATTGATGAGTTAAGGCTTTCAAACTGAGTGTTCATTTTGCCAATACCATCAACGGTCGCGAACGACGCCATTTGCGCAATCATTTGGTCATTACTGACCGGCTTAAACGGATCCTGTTGAGACAACTGCTTAGTGAGTAGTGACAGGAAATCTTCTTGCTTCAGATCCTGTTTACCCGTGCTCTCTTCAGTCTTGCTTTGGTCTTGCAGTTTTTTTAATTGGTCAAGGTAGGATAAACTGCCTTGACAACATTGTTGATTCCAGCCATGTGCTATCTCCTATCTTTATTTACCCATTCGCAGCGTGCTCATTAGCATCTGCTTACTCGCGTCCGCTACCTGAACATTAGTCTGGTAAGAGCGAGACGCTGAGATCATGTTTGCCATCTCTTCCATCACGTTAACGTTCGGCTTGTAGATGTAGCCTTCGTCGTTCGCGAGTGGATGATCTGGGTTGTACTCCGCGCTTAGTGGCTTATCACTTTCTACAATACCCATCACTTTCACAGGCACTGTATGGTCGCGGTTATATTTTGCTTTGCTCAGCTCAGCACCAAACACGGCATGGCGTGCCTTGTAAGTATCTTTCGCTGAACTACTAATACTGTCGGCATTCGCGAGGTTACTTGAGGTGGTATTTAGACGAACCGATTCGGCGCTCATCGCGCTACCCGTTACATTGAAAACGTTAAATAAGCTCATCTAAATTACTCCCCTTTGATCGCTTTGGTCATGTTTTTGAACTTGCTTCCTAGAAAATCAATAGAAGCTTGGTGACGCAATTGGTTCTGCATGAACAAGTTTCGCTCTAGATCCACATCGACGGTATTACCGTCGCCCGTATCTGGTTGAGTCGGCGTGCGGTACAGCACTTCGCCAGAAACATTGGTGGAGGCAGAAATGTGCCGTCCATCGGTACGGCTAAGACCAATACTTGCCCCTGAGCTTGCCGCTTTTAACGCACGATCAAAGTCCATCCCTTTCGCCTTAAAGCCAGGGGTATTTGCCTGTGCAATATTGGTAGAGATGACTTCTGCATTCTTTTCACGTACCCCGACGGTATGTTGGTGAATGCCTAGTGCATTGTTAAAAGAGATGGCCATTTAAACCTCATCGTTCAAAAACAGGTGCCTGTCATAGTTACAAAGCAATATCCGCGCCAAAAATGTTTGCCAATGTAAAATTAACCTTCATTTCCGTGCAAGCGGACAATTAAGTGAGAGCTATAACGAAAACTGTCTAGCAAACACTGCGCCAATAAGGCGTTGGATGATTAGGAATGTCATCGCACCGCTCATCCAAAGCGGCACTATGGGTGAGCATAGCAAATAAAAAAGCCTTGGTGATATACCAAGGCTTTAGGAAGGAACAACCATTAACGTAAATAGTTAGGATTTGAGCTTGTAAATAATGCCCGGATTGCAGCGCACCATTTCAAATTGGTCAGTCAAACCCGTCAGCGACTCTGACGCACCAAGCAGCAGATAACCACCAGGGTTTAAGCTACGTGCCATTTGGTTAAGAACCTTGGCCTTCATATCCGGCGAGAAGTAAATCAACACATTACGACAGAAAATAATGTCAAACTTACCCAGCAACGCGTAAGAGTCCATTAGGTTTTGCGGCCTAAAGTTAACCAAGCGCTTGACGTTGTCTTTGACTTTCATCTTGCCGTTACCAGCATCTTCAAAAAACACGCGGCGACGTTCCGGCGACAAGCCGCGCCCGAGCGCCAGATTGTCATATTCACCGACTCGACACATGTCGAGCATGGTGTTGGAAATATCCGTAGCGGTAATCGACACACTGGGCAGTAAACCAGGCTTTTTGGTTTGCGTTTCTAAAATGGTCATGGCCATCGAATACGGCTCTTGGCCTGATGAGCTTGCCGCTGACCAAATTTTTATTGGTCTTTTGTTTGCCGCCGCTTCAGGTAAGAGCTTATCAGCCAGTACCGTAAACGGGTAACCATCACGAAACCATAAGGTCTCGTTGGTGGTCATGGCATCGACTGCGGCAACGCGTAGCTCTCGGTTACGGCCAATGACGACCTCTTTTAACAGCTGTGACAAAGTGCCCAAGCCAAATTTTGATACCAATGGGCTCAAACGGCTACGCACTAAATATTGCTTGCTATCACCAAGCACAATGCCGCATTGGGATTCCAAAAAGCGGCTAAATTCACGATACTCTTGATCGCTAATGGTTATCGCTGTCATTCAATTCTCTATAACTACTTTACTAAAGGCTTGCTTTTTACGGCTGCACTTAACGCAGCCGACAAGCTCTCATTGTTTTTTACTTTTAGTCAGCGATGACTGCCGCTTTAACAGCGCCTCCAAGCTCCTCTGGGTTGAACTTGGCGATAAACTCATTGGCGCCCACTCGCTCAACCATCGCTTGGTTAAATACACCACTCAGAGAGGTGTGAAGGATAATATGCAAATCTTTCAGCTCAGCGTGACGGCGAACCTCTGCCGTTAACGTGTAGCCGTCCATCTCTGGCATCTCAATATCAGAGATAAGCAGCGAGATTTGGTCGTGAATGTTACCTTCAGCGGCCATTTCTATCAGCTTGTTGTACGCTTCTTTGCCATCTTTAACCAAAATGGCTTCAAAGCCAATAGACTCAATAGCTCGTTGTACCTGTTTTCTCGCAACAGCCGAGTCATCGGCAATCATAATGCGTTTTACCATTGGCTTCTGCTTTTTCTGCTCTGCCACGGCAATTTCTTCAACAATGCGATGATCCATTTCCTCACGCACCGGTGAAATCTCCGCAAGAATCTTTTCTACATCAAGAATTTCAACCAGCTCATTATCAATATTGGTAACGGCGGTCAGGTAGTTTTCTTTGCCTGCGCCTTCTGGTGGCGGCAATATCGACTCCCAGTGCATGTTGATAATGCGTTCAACAGAGCTGACCAAAAAGCCTTGTACACTGCGGTTGAACTCGGAAATGACCACAAAGCAATTTTCAATATCGGTGGTGGGTCTACCACCTACTGCTAAGCTCAAATCAATCACTGAAATAGTCTGACCACGGATGTGCGCCACCCCTTTGACTAACGGATTGAGGTTAGGCATACGGGTGAGCTTTGGACACTGCAGCACTTCTTTAACTTTGAACACGTTAATGCCGTAACGCTGGCGGCCCATCAAACGAAAGGTCAACAACTCTAGTCGGTTTTGACCTACTAGCTGCGTTCGTTGATTCACCGAATCCAAGATACCGGTCATAAGTTCATCTCCATCTCAAACTTTTAAGCTAAAAAAGTGATAGTCTATCTCGGCCTCAGAGAATCCGAGAAACAGAATGCTGTATTATAAGACATCTTTTTTGCATACTTCCAGCCGCACTTTTAGGCAAAAGTGTCACTGGCTTTGCCTCTTTATCGTCTGGCACGCGATATTCTTTAGCGTATTAACGCACGCAGCAACGCCTGAGCAAATAGAAAACATTCAAAAGGCTGCCCAAGCTCATGTTTTAGAGACCATTGAGCAACCACTTGGCGGTGAAATCGTGGCAACCCCTGGCCGGATCGACAGTCGCATCCATGCAACTGATTGCCCTTCACCACTCGAAACCTCGTCGTCGACAACGAGAAATACCAGTAGCAATGTGACTGTTTTGGTGGAATGCCCTGAAGATAACTGGCGTATCTACGTGCCGGTTAGAATGTCCATTTCGATGCCATTAGTGACAGCAACAAGGCCGCTCTCTCGCGGCAGTTTGGTCGAAGCTCACGATGTGACCATGACCATGGTGGATAAGAACCGCGCACGACGTGGCGGTTTTAGCGACATGAACAATGTCGTTGGTGCTAAACTGAAACGCAATGTGAAGCTCGGTGACGTTATCGAGCGCAACGATGTCTGCGTAGTTTGTCGTAACGAGAAAGTCGTTATACGCGCTGTAAAAGGCGAGATGACCATCTCCACCAGAGGCACAGCACTATCGGATGGCTCTCATGGCGATCAAGTAAGAGTGAAAAATGACAAGTCTCAGCGTATAATTGAGGGAATTGTCACCGGTGTTGCAGAAATTACCGTTAATTTTTGATTTTTTTCTAAAGATTTTGATTTGCTCGTCGATATGGACGGTATACACAGATACATTGTGTGACATTCAGGGCTACAATACGTGGCCACAACCAACGCAATATTGAGCAATTTTAAAAGGCGAAACTATGGCAGGCATTGATAACATTCGATCTGGACAGACGCTAACGACGACAAGTCGCGCACCTGCTCGTTCGGACGCCAGCAAAGAAAGCGCGTCAACTCAAGTTGGTCAACCTTCAGCAAAGCAAGACGCTGTCACATTAAGCCAAGGCGGTAAAGCCATTGGTCAAATGCATCAGCAAATGGCTAGCCAACCTAGCTTTGACGCGGCAAAAGTCGCAGCCATCAAAGACGCTATCGCAAACGGCTCTTACACTGTCGATGCAGAAAAGCTGGCTGATAACATGATGAAGTTTGAAGACGAACTTGGCGGATTACGATAATCGAGTCCGCAGACTCACTAGATTTTAGGTACAGGTAATGGCAGCACTTGTTGATTTGATTGACTACCAACTCAAAAACGCAAAAGCCCTGTCTCTTCTTCTCGCAGAAGAGACCAAAGCCATCGCGGCGCGCGAATCCAGCGAGATTGAACGCATCGCAAGAGAAAAGATGACGCTGGTCGGCCAACTACAGCAGACCGACAAGCGTTTAAGTGAACATCAAGACGTTCACCGCCTCACTGATGAAGCCCCATTAGCCCAAAAAGTGGCAGACATTAAGTCAATCGTTCTTGACTGCCAACAGCTTAACGATATCAACGGCCAAAGCTTGCAGCGGGCCCAGCTAAGTTTTAATAAACTCAACAATCTAATGCAGCAAAGCCACGGCAAAATAGGCATGACCTACAACGCTGGCGGGCAAACGCATACCTTATCGACACTTGGCACCAATCTAAAAGCATAGCGCTTAAAGCAATCTCTTAGACTGACCCTTTATCCTCCGTGAGGCACTGGCTCTGCGGCCAAACAAAACCCCGTCGACACTCGATTTTTCCCATCTTGTTTGGACTGGTATAAGGCTTTGTCTGCTCGCTCAAGATTATCTTGCAGTGTGGCTCGCCTATCGACATTCGTCACCCCCACAGAGCACGTCACACGTAAATAAAGACTTAACTGACTGTCGGCAATCGACTTTCGAATACGCTCAGCTATCCGAGCGGCAACGGTGTGGTTTTTAGCACTGCAGATCACGACAAACTCTTCACCACCCCAGCGACCAATCACCGCATCCTCTCGTAAATGTGCCCTCAACGTAGTAGCAAGATTCACCAATATGGCGTCCCCTTCGTTGTGCCCATAGGTGTCGTTGATGCGTTTGAAATTATCGATGTCCAACATAATCAAAAACAGAGTCTCTTTATTATCCAGTCGCTGTAAGTAACACTCCTGGATACCCTGGCGGTTGTAGAGGCCCGTAAGTTTATCTAGGGAGGCCAGTTTTCTATATTTGTCCCGCTCTCTATTAGCATGGGTTAAACTCATGTCCAAAAGTGACGCCCTACTCTGGTTTAACTGAAGTGAGCGTTTAAGCGCAATAAGACGCGCTAACACATCGGCAGTGACAGCAAGCACCCATGCTGCCACAAGCAAAAACTGTACTTCAAAGAGCGTCAACCATTTGCCGACAAACTCCACAGAGCGAACCGTTATCGTAGTATTTTTTCTGGCATGACTATCACCCGTCGCAATTTGAATATCAGTGACATTATCAAGTCGCGCCGAATGATCAGAGATTTTGGCGTGCAAAAATGACCACCATGAAGGAACGTAGAAGTTGGAAATCGGTAGCGCGTAGGAATAAGTGGGCTGATTAACCGGAATGATAGTTTGCAGATTGGCTCTAGAAATAGTTGCAGTTGATATTGCATCATGCTCGGCATTGAGCAAATAAACCAATACCGAGTCCTTAAGGTCGGAGGCTTCTGAATAGGACAGCTTGATTTGCACAGAATGAAAACGCCGCAAATCCAGCCCTTCCAGTGCTCGTGGAGACGTTGGGATCACCACACTACAAAAAGGGAACGTATTGGAGCGGCGAGTCTGACACGAAAAACTCAAGGTGCTATCGCGCTGAACAAAATGTCCAAGGGAGTTACCACCGTTGATGGTATCATTCATCATCGAGACTCCAGGTGCATCGAGGTCAATACGTTGGGTGATGTTCATTCCCCAGTAATACCACGCCAGAAAGCTCAGACTTAGAACGGCCAGCACTGCATAGCCATTCTCCCTTTTAATAATACGCCGCCATTGCACTGTACTTCCCTCCCTGAAAGAAAGCGCTTACTAATTGCAGGGTATCTCAGCTGCTTATAAATTGCCCGCAATCAACAATAACGGATCGTGAAACCGTGTTTTTAATCACACCTATAGTGACGAAATTGAGAGGAGAAACAACCTTTCTCACTCCCTATCGCTGCCGCATTGATACCTTACACAATTCCATATATTTTCCATTTAATTAGATAGTTAAGCCACTTAGTTCCATTAGATCACAAAATTGAATCCCAATACTAGCCAGTCAACAAGGCCTATTGCTAATGTTGTCGATATAACCATGATTTTATAAAGTAAATATTTACCACAACACATGAAAGTGGGATTGCACAGTGAAAGCGCTTACCGAAAATCGAGAAGTCATTGCCTCGAGCGAGCTTAGGGAATACCCCCGCTTTGCTATGCGTTACGCAAAAGGCTCTATCAGGAAAGTTGGCCTATTTTCAGGCTATACCGCAATGAACATTGTCGACATATCCAAAGGCGGTATCGGTGTGGAGTGTCGAAAAATGCTGATGGTAGGCGAAAGTGTCGAAGTGAAGCTCGGTAACAGGAGGTACACTGGCCAAGTAGTGTTTGGTAGCCAGATCTTAGGCAGCCGTCAGCTTCGAATTGGCATTCAGTTCACCAACAAGCTTGGCATCTCAGACATGCTGTTTTTTGGCGCCCCCATACCAATAGCAATGGCTTAACTCATAAACAAACGGGGCGGCAATGCTTTGCATTGCTGCCCCGTCATATTTCAACTGCCTTTAGCAAGGCCTCTGCATTAGAACAAGCTTTGACGCTTCTTCTCTGGAACACGGCGGATTTCACCGTAATCACGCAGCCTGTCCATTTTTTCAATATCCAGTAGTAGCTCAGTAACGTAGCTGTCGCCTACTTTGTAGCTACGTACAACTTCAGCACCGCGGATAACGCCATCCACTGCCCCCGTTGTCGACTCAACACCGAGACGCTGGTCTTGAAGATCCGCTCTTGCGGAAACGCGCAGACCATAAACTTGCTCTGCCAGTTCACGATACGCATCGATCTTTGAAGCGCGCATCGCGCGAACTTGTTTCTCTTCATCGTTGCGGCCAGTCTGCTCACTGATACTGGCATAGCCCACCGCGGTCAACGTGTTCTGATTCATCGCGCTAATTGGGGTGCAACCAATCATAATCATCGCGATTAAAGCGGCAAAAATTACTCTCATCTTCATTTCCTATGGGCGTAAAATCACTGTCGTTGGCGTTGTCATGCTTGGGTCTGAGCGAATCAACACACCATCTTCAGTACGCATTTGATTAAGCGTATCTAGGTCTCGGCCAATACGGTCCGCTGGCAAAAAGCCTTGTGCTGACGCGACGACAATTCTCGATTGCATACCAATCACACGAGCGTTCACCAACACACCGCCCTCTTGACGCAGCATAGTGCCAGTTAGGACAAATTGAATTTGCTGCTCTTGAGCAAGATCTTTCCAGTCTCGGCTAAGTGCAAAATCGCCCTGACTGGTCACCTGGATAGAGCCTGTCGTTTTAAAATCCACTACCTTAAAACCGCGGCGCTGCAGTTGGTGAATAAACCCTTCTGACACAGAGTTACCCAGCCAGTTAGTCGCGTCCATATTCTGCAGGTCGACAAAAGAGGCCACGGCAACCGGTGTCCGCGACGATACGCTTGTGTTCGACGCCACCAACTCTTCCGTTAAGCTCTCTACAAAGTAATCCATGGTATGACGAGGACTCTCCATCAGCATAAACTTGCTGCCTGAGTACGACTCTTTACCGTTATAGATTGGTGAGTAGGCACAAGCGGTCAGCGTTAACACTGACGCCATCAGTAGCCACTTTTTCATTTCACACTCTCCAAAAGTTATTAATTGGGTCAATTGTTCAAACCTTGCTTCAGGTTGGAACAATCTTTGCTTTTCTCATCCTGTCCTAAATAAGAAAGCCCGCTCCAATATTCGCTAGAAAATAGTAAGCAAATATTGTTCCGCATTTGGAAAGGTTGTATGAAAAAAATCGTTTCTTCTTTAATTTCAACAGCATTACTGACATTGAGTGCCAGCAATGCCTATGCCGAGTGGTATGAAGTCACGGGTACGTCGACCATTGTCTCCTCCGAGAAGGCGGCAAGGATCTACGCGCTTGAAGATGCCGTATACAAAGCGGTCGACTTCTCCGGTGCCGACATCGGCAGCCTATCTACACTGGCACCAATGCTAGAAGACGACCGGACGCAGTACCAATTCATCGACTCAGAGGTTCGCCACATTGTCATCGACGACAAATACGTCAGCGGCAACCAAATGGTGGTAAAAGCACGTATAGACATCTACCCAACGGCAAAGGCTTGCCATAAAGAGCAATATAAGAAGACCATCGGCGTTGCCATGTTCGACATTGTTGACCCGCAACAAGCGGTAATGGGACAAATCTATAAACTCGGCGAGGATTATAGTGCTGTTATCGATAAGCAGCTTGCCGCCCGTTCCTATAGCTTTGTCTCTGTCGGCACCACACGTTACGAGATCAACAAGCGCCAGCCTGAGCGAATCAAGATGATCGCCGATGATCTTGGTGCGCAGTACATTGTCACTGGCGAAATTAAAGATCTTACGGCAACCATCGAAGCTGGCGGGCTACTAAGAGACGATCGCATCAACCGCCAATTCGCCATGGACATGGCCATCTTTGATGGCAAAACCGGCCACGAGATCTTCCAACATACCTATCGCGAAATCGCCCAGTGGCCATTTGCTAAGACCAGTAAAGTCGATACCAAAAGTGCTCGCTTCTGGACATCAACTTATGGGGAGATGATGCAGCGAGTCAGTCGTAACATTATGCTCGACTTAGAAGCAGAGATTTCCTGCAAGATGACGCTACCTGAAGTCGTTGCCACCTACGGCAACAAAGTGACCATCGATCTTGGCCGCGTGCATGGCGTACAAGCTGGCGACAGACTTCGCCTATGGCACACTGGTTCCTTCATCGACCAAAACGGCCTGCCCCGCAACAAAGTCAGCCGCAGCGACATTACCCTCACCGTTTCTCGCGTTTTTGAGCGCGACGCAGAAGCGACGGTTGATCAGCCAGCGCTAGCGAATAGTATTCAGATTGGCGACGTAATGCACAAACAGAATTAGTAAAGAGAATACGGCTCAACCTATTTGTATCGTCAAATAGTATGAGCCCTGCATCCCAAAATGGTCGCAGGCTAGCTCGGCGAGCTCCTAACGGATAGGCTAACACTTTTAGACTTATCACAAGAGCCATATATACTCAGCTCTTCTTGACGCTCGGATGCAGCAACATCATCCTTCCTTTTAGCGTCAAATAAAAAAGGGACATATATTTTATGTCCCTTTAATCATACTAAAATACTGAATCAATTAAACGCTGAAAATTATAGTGTTTGTATAATAAGGTCGCTGTTTGGGTATGCAGAACATGCCATAATTTTTCCTGATTTACAGCTTGCCGAATTTACATCTCCACTTAAAACAAAAACCTGGCACTTGCCACATTTCCCTGCACCACAGTTGTAATCAATCCGAATATTGTTAGATAGACATGAACTTAGAATACTCTTTTTTCTTGCTCGCAGAAATTTTTAATCCCATTGATCTCAATCGTTACATTGTTTTCTTTTTTCGACTAAACCACATAATTAATTCCCTAGTTCAATCGATATTCGTAACTTGAATCATACTCAGTTATAGGCTCGGCATTAGAAATAGACTCTAGAACATAGTTTATAACGTTATGAAAGCCCCAAACATCAATATAGTTACTGTCTCCGCTAGCTATCTGAGCCTGAACTTCTTCTTCTCGCAACTGAATAGTATTGGCCCAACCTGGGTGTGCTCCGTATCGGTGGTGCCAGTCATGAACAGTAAGAGTTCCTTGTAGAACTAATAGTCTAATAGGTAGGTGATAGACTAAATGCTCACCAAACCAAATTAACCTATTTATAGAGCCTTTTAACCAAGCCCCCTCTAGGCTGGGCATTTCACGTCCATTGAACCGACCTAGACAGTTGTCAATGTGAGCTTGCTCCGAGGCTAAGCCATGTGACTTTACAACCCACAAATGTTCAGTGATAAGGTGCAACAATGAACAGACTTGATATATAAACACAAAAGGAATTATTACGACTAGACTGAACATTATTGGACCTGCTTTATAAGCCAAAAAGACCAGACTAGACAACCATACAAATGATAGAGTCTTTCTATATAGGGGTGTATCAACAAAGTTAGATTTAATACGTCCAATTAAATATTGAAGATGAAATTTTGGGCTAATGCAGTGAGAAAATAGCTTTCTTTTCATCTCACTTACCGATGTCCCAGGTGTAAAGCCCAGCTTATACAAAGCAGATAAGTCCTTATCATCTAGCGTAGAGAACGCATTACTATGATGTTCTTCCACATGAAACTTACGATAAGAGTCAAAAGGTTGCACCACAAGTATTGTAGAGAACAGTTCTGAGTAAATCCTGTTAAGATGTGTTGAATCAAATAGGCTATTATGAACAGCCTGATGAATCATTGTCGCTACAATATACCTAGCCCCGGCTACTGAAATCATTGATGTGAATATGAGAAACCAATTACTAATATCATTGCTTTTAACAACAAGACTGGATAAATAAACGCCTCCAAAAAATAATGCAGTAGAACTTAGCAAGGCTCCAAATCTACTATTATTTTTTATCTCAACTCTCCCACTCAGTTCTTTGCCTGTTAACCAACTCCAAAAACTTTGAAAAGGTAGTCCGGCATAAGACTCTCTAATCCGTTGAGACGTTTTTAGGTTTTGTATATTATTCATAAAACTTCCGTATTTAAATAAAGAAATTAAAAGCAAGGAAAGATATAGTTCCAGCTCCTACTATTAGCAATGTGTTCTTCAGTAATAGACTTGCAAAAACAGTTATCAAGCCTGCATAAAGAAAAGGACTAGTAATTAACGACTCACCTATAGTTCCATGCCCAAAAAAAACGATAGGTACCCACATAGCTGTCAGCACTGAAGGGCCAGCATAACTAAGGACTGCCTTTGCTCGAGGCCCCAATCTAATAGGAATCGTTCTCGAAAAAAACAAATACCTACACGCAAAGGTAATAACTGCCATGAAGAAAATTAGAATATAAAGATCAATCATTTTTATCCCACCTTTTAGAAAAAAATCCAATTAGCATACCGAGCAGTGATGATGTAATTAGAGCGTATTCAAAATTCATGTGCCCTAAGGTTAGAATCGACAAACCAGAGGTAATTACAGAGAATAGAATTGACTTACTTTTTATAGAAGGAATGACTATCGCAATAAATGTTGCTGCAATAGCAAATTCAAGTCCGTACTCTTCTAAATTATTAACGCTTGAGCCTGCTACTATCCCAATGAAAGTAGACATATTCCACATTACATAAAACATTATTCCTGATGAAACAGCATATAGATAGTTAAACTGTTTATTCTTTTCAATGTAATCATTTGTGATAGCGAACATTTCGTCAGTTAAAAAGAAAGCAAACATAATCCTTTTGTATAGCGGTAGCCCTTTGACTTTTTCATGAAACACTGCTGAATAAAGTAAATGTCGAGAGCTAATAACAAAAGTTGAAGAAAGAATGGGTAATGCAGGACTTAACGCCCCAATAAGCGAAACAGCAGCTAGCTGAGCAGCTCCAGCGAATACAAACAATGACAAAGCCTGAGCTTGAAAGGGTGTTAGACCCACTTGGATGCTTAAGGAACCGCATAGTATTCCCCAAGGAACGACAGCAATACACAAAGGAAATATCGCTATACAAGCATGATAAACTGTAGAAAGTTCATCACCTAGCTTTCTTATCGGTACTGATTGTGTTGTTTGGTTCATAGCCTTTTCCGTCGATTAAGATGCGAAAAAGGCTAATCAATTACATAACTTACTTCTTGTATAAAATTGCTTGATTTTGGAAGTGTTTAGGTGTTACGCCAAGCGCTTTTTTAAAATGGCGAGAAAAGTGGCTTTGATCATGAAAGCCGCAGTCGCTTGCTGTGTTTGCAATAGAAACGCCAGCTTTTAGCAGCTGTTTTGCTTTTAACAACCGAACTTGGATTTGATACGCATGAGGAGATATACCAAATGCTTTCCCAAACTGCCGGACAAAATGATACTTGCTACAGTCAGCAATGCCGGCTAATTCATCCAAACTTACGTCATGCTGAGGGTAAGTATCCAAAAACTCTTTTGCTAGCATTAACTTACTTTTATTTATACTTGTATCTTTGGGGATGCTCACTGAACGACCGTGTTTATTGGATAAAGACAACAATGTGCTATAGATCAATGTTTCAATAAGCAATACAGAACCACCTGTTTCTATTTGTTCAAATATCAAACGCAATTGTTCAGCAATTTTCTTATCGCTGATTACAGAATCTTTGAAGTACGGAACAAGCGCATTACTACCCAGCAAGTCTCCTGAAATCAGCTCAAAGTGCTCTGGTGTTGGGTAGATAGCCTTATACCTCCAGCCACCTTCTGAAGCAGTTTCTCCAGTATGAACATCGTCCGCATTAACTAAAATAATGCTATTTTCATGCGCAAAGTGATTCTCTCCACTTCGGAAAAACTTTTGGGTCCCTTCTTCAATAACACCTATAGTGTAGCCTTCGTGCACGTGTTTCGAGAACGACTGATTCTTATATCGGGCATCAACAACCTCTATGCCATTTAAGGCTTCCGTAACTCTGTAATTTGCTTGTTCTACTACTGACACTTAACTAAGCCCAATTTATCTTGTACAAAATTGCTTTCTATTAACGATGATACTATCAAATAGATCTCACTTTTTTAATAGCGCAAATTTTCTAACATATTTTGGCTAAATAAGATATCAGGCCGCAGATTGTGTTTATTTGATATTTAATACTGCACTTATCGCCAACAACAGTAATAAAGCCCAACACGCTCAATATACAACCAGGCACATAAACAATTGGTTACATAATGTGACTACATTACTTAGTAAATTTCTACTGTGCATGCTAGTCACACAAACTAGAAAACCGCACCACTGAACTAAAACAGCTAAAGAACATAGCTGAACTTTGCTCGGATTGGCGATGTAATGCACAAACAGAACTAATAGTACGAGTACGGGCTTAACTTATTCATATAATTGAGTAATATAAGCCCTATGCTCCCGTGGCACAGCTGGATAGCGCGGCCCCCTCCTAAGGGGCAGGTCACAGGTTCGAATCCTGTCGGGAGCGCCATATTAAAAGGGCTAGCAAGTTAGTGACTGCTAGCCTTTGTTGTTTTTGGTTTTCTGTATAGCAAATATGAAGCAGATTAGATTTTGCTACCTAAGCAGCGTTGATCTTATAGGAACAATTATTTTCAATGTTCCTACGATAAGTCGAACACCCCCAAAACGCACCATACTTACCGCGCCTCAATTTCATCTCACTACCGCAGTGTAAACACACTGGACGCTCATGTTCACAACTAGAGTTAATGCAAACTTGATAGCCTTCTTTGATATCGTGCGAAATTTTGAAAGGACACACATCTCACCTGTAACTCCCCCTCCAACACCAGTGACTCTGCTTCCATATTTGCAATAAATCCTCGTTATTAACCACCTCGTTATTAACTTATTTATCACCTATTCCCGTGATAGGTACAACAACGTCAAACGATGTAAATCGAGTTATATCAATAAGCTTCAGCCCGCTTGAAGCCTATGGATATCAAACACACACATGTAGAAAAGGGTAACAACATGAAAGCTAGGAACTATTTTTCAAGGCTCGTCCTTCCACCCATTCTATTCTCTCTGCCAAGCATGGGGTATGCCTTTGAGTGTCCAGAAGGCGCTCCCAATATATGTGCACCTGCTACAGTCATCGAGCTACAGTACCCAATCTGTTGTCGACAGTTGCTCCTGGTGATGCACCTATTGTTCTTCGTACAACAACCCTAATCACTGCAGCTTGGTTCGATGCAATTGCGCCGTATACCGCACAGAGTCAAGGGGTTCACTCGAATTTAGGTCGCCTCGATGCCGGAGATGGAAATAGCAAACGAAATATTGCCATTATGTATGCGAGTCACGAAGTACTGATGAGTTTGATGCCGCAATTTGCCAACGACTGGGATCAAATGCTGAGTTCGGTTGGACTGGATCCACAAAATCAGACCTTAGATCTCAACCAACCCGCCGGCGTTGGGAACATGGCAGGCCAAGCTATTGTCGCTGCCCGGGAGACGGATGGTATGAATCAACTGGGAACCGATTGTAATGAGTACTTTCCTAAACCTTACGCCGACTGCACTGGCTATAAACCACGGAATAAGGCAGAAGCACTGAAAAATCCAAGACGATGGCAACCAGATACATTGAGCTCTGGAAATGGCCTGTTTTTTTCACAACAGTTCGTTGTGCCACAGTTTGGTCAAACCACGCCATTTAGCTATCAAACACCAACTCTAAAAGCGCCGTTTCCTAGTAAGTCTTACGCAGTTTCGTTCTCTGGAATCCCCTTACCAGCATACAAGCATCAAGCGGATGAAGTCATTGAGGCGCAAGTCAACTTAACCGATGAGCAGAAACTCCTATCTGAGTTCTATGACAATAAAATCATTAGCTTAGGTTACTCAACTCTCGCAGCTAGTGTTTATCACGGCTTGTCACTAGAACAGTTTGTTCAGCTCGACTTTCTAGTGAACGTGGCAGCATTTGATACAGGAATTACCATCTGGGACAACAAAAGAAAATACGATGCCGTCAGACCCTTTAGCGCCATTGGCTATATCTATGGAGAAGAAGCTATTAGTGCTTGGGGTGGTCCTGGCTTTGGCATCGTCAGCAATCTAAAAGGCAATGAATGGCGTCCTTATCTTCAATCGGCGAATCATCCCGAGTACCCTTCAGCCAGTGCGAGTTTCTGCCAAGCACATGCCACGTCAACTAAGCGATATTTGCATGAGGAAATGGGGTTATCGCCGCAAGAGGCAAACGACCTAAGCTTTTGGGTTCCCGGTTTTCTACCACCTCAATTTGCTGTGTTGGACAAGCAGCCGGGAACATCCATCGTCGAACCTGGTGTGACACCACAATCCCACACCGTTTTGGGATGGAGTACATGGGATGAGTTCTCCGATGATTGTGGTATCAGCCGCCTTTGGGCTGGGGTGCATTTCTATGACTCTATACCAGCTGGTCAGGCGATTGGCGATCCTATAGGTTCACAAGCCTATGAATGGTTGAAAACCTATATTGAAGGTAGCGCCTATTAACGGCACTTGACACTGCGGCGCAATAACTGGGAACACAGAGTAGCCTCGACGGAGTGGTCTACCTTGGGACATTGAAGGGACACACACTTCACCATATATAAGACTATTACTTATACTCAATTAGGTAGTGAAGAAATAGTGGTGAGGAGCAAAGGGACATGCTACCCCATGAGGCGTTTGGTACGTATCCCTTTCTATGTTGAGCTGTCTCTGTCAAAACTGACGAAGTAGCCCCGACTGATAGCTCGATATATCAAGCTGCAAATTGTACGCTTCAGTCAATCCATCCAGTTTTGACTGCGCTGCATTTAGGCTCGTCATTACAATTGTATTATCATCAAGTTGCCACAACTGGCGTGATCCTTCGTAACTAAACTGAAGCGCTAACATGGCATCAGCATTGCCTTGTTCTGCCGCAGCCAACAACTTTCTGTTTTTCCGGTAGATAAGGTTAAGCTCTTTCTTTAACTGCCACACATACACGACTTCTTTCATTTTTGGGTGTTGTTTAAGTTTTAACAGGGTAAAACCTAGACCCAATGCACTCACCACTACGCCAAGAAGATTCCAATGAAAATGCGAGCCCATGTATGATGGGAAAAAGAATATCAAGCTTTGAGATATCACTAAGCTGGAGACACTTAAGCTTACAATACATGCAACGATGACGATGTTTAGACGTGAGCGATATAACTGCTTGTCGATAGATTGTAACTGCATTTTGAATCCAATGGCTAATAAGGTGATTACGCTTTTCTAACCTTTAGAAGAACTGCTCTTATAAAGGCTAGAAAGCCAGTAACTAGGGCAAACATTACCAAGCAACTGGCAATGTATCCACTGTAAAGTAAGCATTAAAGGGACACACATCTTAAAAACCAAACGCAATCAAAATTGAAGCATTAGCAGACAGCCCTCTCGTTCAGACAAAACATGGAAGATTTGAGTATATCTGTACGTATAGGACGTAGTTTGATGAAAGTAAAGACGTTATCAGGCACTCACAAAGCAAGCACTAAGTGGTACTTTCAATTGACTTATAAATTGTTTCGAAACTTTTAAGCTTACTCTAAACGATACATGTAAAGCTTCTGCTTGTTTAGCACTGTTTTCATCTGTTCAGCCAACATGGGCGCCCCGAGTGCGGTTGCCCGAGATTTCTCCATCTGCGTACATACTTTGAGCCAATTTAATTGATTGATGTTTAGACGCTCCAATACTGGAGGAATCTTGTCTCTCATAGAAGCCTTCCCACCCCGAAGTTGACGAGCGTCCAATCCACTAACTCGATGTAATCGACTAATCGAAACGGAATACCATCCAACATACGATTGCCGGGATTGCCTACAAAAGGATGAAGACAAGGCGCTGTTGCTTGATTACGATTAAGTGAGTCAATTCTGAGCTTTATGGATGTATATTCCGAATCTTCTGGCGTTTTAGCTATTCCAGCCCGCACTGGATTTAGATCGACGTAAGCCATTGCGGCGGCCAGTGCTTTTTCGTCAAGCAATGCCTGGCTTTTGAATCGGCTTTCCCAAAAGTGACCAGTACAATTATCCTCTCGGTTTGCTCTACAGGCGATGTCAAAGTTGAGCTCTTTCATAAACCAACTGAGGCTCCACAGTCTTTCTCTCCACGTTTCTATTATCTCTAGACACTTTTCTTCCTCAGCGTGAGACGAGAGCTGCTGAGTCTGCCAACGTTGAATTAGACCAGGCAGTTTATGCTCACTGCCCCAACGCTCCACTACGTCATCAAGAGTAAGTGTTTGGGCGGATTCCCTGTTGAGATTTAGAACCAAGTGATAATGATTACTCATGATGGCATAAGCACAAATGTCAATGCAGTAGACTTGAGCAAGCGCATAAATCTTTTGTTCAATCCATTTACGTCGGTGTTCATAACTCGTGTTGGTTGAGGCATCCTCACCACATAGGAAACTACGGCGAACACAGCGAGAAACGCAGTGGTAATAGGACGTTGCATCTATAGAAACAAGTTTTTTTCGAGCCGTTGTCAACGTTTTATCCTCCGTTTAGTCTGAAGGAACTCTAGCAGTCAATCGCTAGAAACACCGTTGAGAGGCCGCCAAATTAGGCAAAATCATACTATTTTCATACTTTTTGGTGTGTGTCCTAGCAAATTGAACAATTGCGCGCAGCATTGGATTACTCCTCTACAGGTGGAGGTGGCTGTTTGAATGCTGGCTTATTGAATCCAACAAAGCGCAGTACTCCAAAATGGTCATCTGCCTTAACCAGTCCAGCATCAAAGTGATTACCCGAATCACCGCCAATCTTCATATTAAGGCGGCATTGAAGGACGGCATTGAAGGGACACACACCTCAAAAAAGCAGAAAAGTATGACCTGAATAACGCAGAATATATAAGCAACATTGGGAGCAATTCGCTACTTATATTCAAAGACTTCATTCTAGAGACAACCAAGGTATAGAGGTTGATGATTGGCTCATGATGCAATAGATCTTGAACTTTATATGTACACACTAAATATGCCACCCAGACCATATATAAACTTTCGACTTAATGGTAACTTACTAGTAGCGCTAGGAATTAGATAGAGGTAAGGAAGTTGTATGAATGACTTGAGCTGGATTCGGTATTGGCGGAACTCTCTTGCCGATGCAGATAGTGGTAAAGGTGCACTCAACAAGAGAGATCTTAACGGCTATCACCATATCAAACGTACTAACTTTTCTTTAGGTATGTTAGAACCTAGCAGTGGGATCTTAAAGAAGCTTTTTGTTGATGAAGAGGACAAGGTACTCGTTGTAAAAGCACATTATCGACCCGTACTTTACACAATCACTAAACAACACGGACAAGACTTTCGTGGGGCAGTACCACAAATCCTATCTCCGGTTATTTGCCCTATTTGGATAACTCGCGAAGGTTTATTTTTTTCCGCTGGAACGCCCTACATTCCAAGAGATGTCTTGGCACCTCAAGCCGATGACAAATTTACTATTGCAGAAGTATCTAAACTAGATGACTTTCTCACTACGCATAGTACCCCAAGCTATTCAGACGAAGAAATAATCTCCGCAATACTGTCCAAAGAAACTATCGCTGAGCAAAACGAGCTGTGGAAACAGTACCATAAACTCGCTCAAGAACTATTCGGGGAGGTTTGCGCAAAGCAAAAGATCTCTGAATTGTACACAGTGTTAGAAGATGGCGTCATTGGTAAGATAGATGATGTTACAGGCGCATCTACACATATATTGAGCTGTATGACAAGCTATCAGACTCTAATCACTCTTCGCCACTTCTACACTCTTATGCGACAAAATCTGCCTCAACCCATGAGATTTGCTTAAATGCCTCAGACACTATTTCTGGTCGACTTGGTCACTCGAACGCACAGTTCCCTCTGGCTGAAGCACAACGTGATGCGCTTTCACATGCACTAACTATGACTGACTCTGATATCTTGCAGTCAATGGCCCTCCCGGAACAGGAAAAACAACATTTGTGCTGTCTGTTGTTGCTTCTCTTTGGATCGAGTCAGCGTTAAAAGAAGAAGAGCCACCGCTAATCATCGCCGCATCAACAAACAACCAAGCTGTAACAAACGTAATAGATGCATTTGGGAAAGATTTTGACGAAGGAAATGACGAACTAAGCGGTCGATGGCTACCTGATATATCCAGCTACGGAGCTACTTCCCCTCGGCCAAAAAAGAAGATGAAGCCTCTAAAAAATATCAAACGAGTCGCTTCTACTCACAACTAGAGAGCTTGGAATACTTAGATCGGGCAGAAGCTCACTTTATTAAACGTGCTCAGTCATCATTCGTAAATTTGGATTTAGAAACTACGACTCACATTAAGGACCATCTTCTTAGTCAACTAAAGGCCAATAAACAAACGCTAGACCAAATTCAATCTTGCTGGAAAAACTACTCCAAACAAAAGCAACTTGTGGAAAAGCTGCTGGGGATAGACCCAGAAAGGGCATTAGAGCAATTGAAACAAGATCTCGACCACGCTGAAAGATTACAAGCTAATACCAATACTAGCTTGCTCAGCTGGCGTAATTATCTAAGTGACGAGTCAATCTGGTTATCAGTATTCAGTTGGCTCCCTTTCGTCCTAACCAAACGCGAAGCTCAGCGAAAAAATTTCATTCACCAATCCCTTTGTAAAACAGCCAATGAACTAGAGTGCCTGCCCGAAAATTTAGAAGCCGCTTTGGAAAGAGTCCTAAACGTTCAAAAGAAACACATCATTGGACTAACTGAGACTTACCAACTATGCCTTGGTTGCTATCAGGCGTTTGAGAAATCAAAAGCCGAATGGAAGTTGAGTGTTAAAACCATACTACCAGATTCTAACTCAACGCCATCTTTTGAAGATATAGATCCTGTCCTTGATATTACAGTGCGATTTAGACTGTTTAGGCTTGCAGTGCATTATTGGGAGGCTCGATGGCTTCTCACTTGTAGAGAAGAAGGGGACAAATTAGAAGAGCTAGCGAATAAAACAGGACTCAAAGCCGTTCTTCCTCGATGGAAAAGGCGAATGATGTTAACACCATGTGTAGTATCAACCTTTCATTCATTACCGTCACACATGACCTACAAGGCGTATGTAGGGGAAAACGATTTTAAGACAGAGTACTTAGTCAACGAAATCGATCTTTTAATTGTCGATGAAGCAGGACAGGTTTCTCCAGAAGTCGCAGGCGCATCATTTTCGTTAGCAAAAAAAGCACTGGTGATAGGAGATATTTACCAGATAGAACCAGTCAGGCAGCTCAACGCATGTATCGATGTTGGTAACCTCAAGCAATCTAAACTCATTGCCGATATTGAAGAATACGAATCTATACAGGCTTCTGGAAGAAGCGTTGTTACGGGTAGCGTGATGCATATTGCTCAGCACGCAAGCCGTTACCACTACAAAACAGAAGCAGAATCTGGAATGTTTTTACAAGAACATCGCAGATGTTATGACGAACTCATATCCTATTGTAATGAGCTTTGCTACAGCGGTCTGTTAATAGCGAAGAGAGGCTCAGCAAACCTAGAGTCCCCTTACCCACCTTTCGGCTATCTGCATGTTGATGGCTTAGCAGAACTGTTTGGTGGAAGTCGTGGAAACAAGTTAGAAGCAGAAACTGTCGCTTCTTGGTTAGCTAGCAATCGAGAACAGATTGAAGAGCACTTCGGTGAACCATTAGAAAAATCTGTTGGTGTCATTACACCATTTTCGGCACAAGTCGCCGCTATATCAAAAGCCTGTGTCGCCCATAGTATTCCAGTTGGGAAGGGTGAAGGTCAGCTTACAGTTGGTACAGTACACTCCTTACAAGGCGCTGAACGTAAGCTCGTTATTTTCTCTCAGGTATACACAAAGCACAGCAATGGTGGGTTCATTGATATGAACACCACAATGTTAAATGTAGCAGTTTCAAGAGCTAAAGACAGCTTCTTAGTGTTTGGTGACATGGATATCATTGCTGCTACGCACAAATCTAAGCCTAGGGGTCTTTTATCTAAATATTTGTTTAATCTGGATTCAAATCAACTCAAATTCAATACAGGAAGAAGACCAGACTTGCTTCAAATTTGTGGTCAACCGAAGTTACTAAACAATGCCGACGAGCATGATGCCTTTGTAATGCAACTTCTTGACAAGGCAGTACAAAAAGTGGACATCGTCTCGCCTTGGCTTATATACAACAAACTAGAAACAACAGGTATTTTAGCTAAACTGAAAGCCGCTATTAGCCGAGGAGTCAAGATTTCTATTTATACAGACAAGCATTTCAATACAACTATCTCTAATCGCTTTGACGCTAATAAGCAAAAGTCTTTTTGAAAACAGCTGCAATGCACTGAAAGATCTAGGGGTGCTTGTAAGTGTAATAGATGGGATCCATAGTAAGACTATACTTGCGGATAATAAGTATATGACCGTTGGCTCATTTAACTGGTTCAGTGCAGCGAGAGAGGGAAAATATGCCAATGTTGAAACTTCACTGGTTTATGCTGGCGATCTAGCGAATGAAACTAAGACACACATTGATTTTCTCAGAAGCCGAACTTATAAGTTGTACGCGAAAGATGATGAGGCAACAGGAGTCATGGTCTAAAAAAAGTCAAACGCGCTCAAAATTTTTACTTTGGGCTGTGTCCTAACAAATTATTTGGTTACATCAAAAAACAAAGCGACCTAAATAGGTCGCTTATCATTAATGAAATACCTGACTGCTGAACCTGAAGCATCGCCTGTCCGCTATCAGTTCCTGAAATGCTGCTCGTTCAAGTTTCAGTAAGGTTTCGTGATCACCCGCTTCTATGTACACATGATCGAGGTGGGTAAGTAGTTCATCAAATACTGTCGACATATGGTACGCGCTTCCTACTGGAGGGACGGCACCATGGTCACAATCTTCAAAAAGTTGATAAACCTGTCTTTCTTTCACTAAATGATAACTGGCATTTAGCTCATCATTCAGTTTTGACAAACTGACCTTATTATTTGCAGGTAATACCGCCATCATGTGATGACCTTCATGATCTTCCAGCACCACCCCTTTTGCTAATGCCACTAAAGGAATACCCGCTTCAACCCCACTGTGCAGTGAACTGCGACTGTGGTTATGAGTAATGGTTTGATAAGGGATATCATGTTCGCGCAAATAATGGTCTAACCGAGTTGAGATCGTCATACAAACCTCCGTTTGCTAAAGACCATACAAAGTATAGGTAATAGAATTCTCATCAGCCATCAATTGGCTTCTCCGTGTTGCCCAAAAGTTGTATAGAACAAGTGTTGTTAAATTAATGTTAATCCGCTAGCGTAGTACAACAGCGCCTCGATGATAGAACTGCGCGTTACTCTTTCTCACCCTCACTTAATGGAATGACTATGACAACAAAAAAAACACTCCGACGAATCTCTCCAGATTTGAGCCAGCAACAAGCCACCAGCACTGATTCGACAAAATGCCTTTCAGGTAATCCTATGCAACGAGTTCACAACCAATTCGCCAACAGCAAAGAGAACTTTTTCTGTGGCACTTGGGGCTCTACGGAAGGTAAGTGGAACATCAGCTACAGTGAAGATGAGTTCTGTTACATCATAAAAGGTAAAGCCATTATTACCGATCAGGCAGGTCATAGCGAAACCGTCGTGCAGGGTGATGCATTTGTTATCCCAGCTGGCTTTGAAGGGACTTGGGAAACCATAGGCGAAGTGGAGAAGTTCTACTCAATGTATGAGGAGTAATCCTCAGCCAATTAAAAAACGGCAAGTCACCGTTATCCGCCTTTGCGCTATTTAGCTTAGAATGCATCATGACCTATCATGTTAAGGGCTTTAACTATGCAAAACATCTTTTTAGTCAACGGTGACATAACCAAGCTAGCGTCGATGCTATCGTGAACGCCGCCAATACTAGAATGCTGGGAGGCGGAGGTGTTGATGGTGCGATTCATCGCGCAGCGGGACCTGAGCTGTTAAAAGCTTGCTATGAAGTGAAAGAAGTGGACGGCAAGCGCTGTCCGTTTGGCGATGCGCGTATCACTAGCGCTGGGAACTTGAAGGCCCGCTACGTTATCCATACAGTGGGGCCAATTTACGATAAATTCGCCCATCCCGAAGAGGTGCTGGCCTCATCATACAAACAATCACTCGATCTGGCTCTAAAGTACGACTGCAAGAGTGTTGCCCTGCCTGCTATCTCGTGTGGCATCTATGGCTACCCACCCCAAGAGGCGGCGCAAGTTGCCCTCGAAGTTTGCCAAAGAGAAGAGTATCAATCACTAACTATGACCTTTTATTTATTTGGTGATGAAATGTTGGCTATTTGGCAGAGCGCGTTCGATAACTGAATCAAAAGGATGCAAACCAAAAGAGTGTGAGATTGCTTTTCTGTCAAATTCCGTCACCATTAACACCATCAAAAGCACCACATAAGAAAAATAATGAAATCATTACCATGGAACGCCTGGTTGCTCGCGCTAGTGCAGCCTTTCGTCTTGTCTGTTGGCGCACTGAATGTGTTTTTAGGCGGGATTGTCGGCGCACAGCTTCATTCTGATCCTACGTTCGCCACATTGCCAGTCACGGCGCTGATTGTCGGCGTATCGCTGAATGTTTTTCCTGCTGCTCGAATTCAAAAAAAGCTTGGCAGAAAACGTGCGTTCGTTTTAGCCGCTATCGTTAGTAGTGTCAGTGCTCTTGGTGCTGCTTGGAGCATTGAGGGTGGCAGTTTTTGGGGATTCTGCGCGAGTGCATTCTTGCTTGGCACTCAATTAGCGTATGTGGGCCAGTATCGTTTTGCCGCGATTGAAAGCTGTGAAAGTCCCGCTCAGCACCCAAGTGTTATTAGCTTAGTTTTAGTCGGAGGCATCGCTGCGGCGTGGGTTGGGCCTGAGCTACTGAATATAGTCAGTCGATTACCCTATTCGATGCTGAATATGCTCGCGCCTATGCTGCGCTTGGCATTTTAGAATTGATTGGCGCAGCCATTCTTGCTTTAGCAATGAAGCCGCTCAATGTTCAGGAGAACACAACAGAAGCGGGGGACGCTAGAACCTTATCCATGCTATTTCAGCAGCCCATGCTGTGGCTAGCGATAGGCTCTGGTCTCACAGCATACGCAGTAATGGCTTTTCTTATGACGGCAACCCCACTGGCAATGTCAGGACACGGACACGATATTCAAAGTGCCAAGTGGGTTATCCAAAGTCATGTTATGGCAATGTACCTCCCTTCACTCATCACCCCACTTATCATTAAACGTATTGGTGTCTATAAGCTCATTACTCTCGGCTGTGTGGTCTTCCTCGCTTGTATCGCGGTTGCGTTGCTAGGCCACTCTGTTCATCATTATTGGTGGGCATTGGTTGCACTAGGAGTCGGCTGGAACTTTCTGTTTATTGGTGGAACCTCGCTATTGCCGCAAACCTATAAACCTAGTGAGCGCTTTAAAGTACAAGCAGTGAACGACTTTTCAATCACAGCCTTTCAAGCCTCTGGCTCGCTGGGCGCTGGGATCGTGCTCTTTACTCAAGGCTGGACATGGATGCTGCTTGCCTCGCTATTCCCGGTAAGCTTGTTACTGCTGCTCAACTTGGTGATGAAAAAACAGCAATAGGTTGGCAAACGAGTATCTAAATACGCAGTCAAACTCGCATTACCCGATTAAGTCATTATTTTTTAAATAGAATTAGGCAGTACAAAGCACCTACTGTTGTAAAGAAGGTGCATAGGAGAATCACTTGACCCAAAAAATACGCTGGGGCATCGCAGGCCTAGGAAACATTGCCCATCGATTTGCAAAAGATCTAACCGCTCACGTTGAAAACGGAGAGCTTTTTGCAGTTGCAGCAAGAGACCTCAGCCGTGCCAAAGAGTTTTCTAAACAGTATGGCTGCGAAACAAGCTATGGCTCTTACATGGAACTCGCCAGTGATAGCAATATTGACGCTATCTACGTAGCGACTATCCATCCATTTCACAAAGAGCTAGTAGCGCTTTTTCTAAACAATGGAAAACATGTGCTGGTTGAAAAGCCCGCTCTCACTAATTTGGCTGACTGGGATGCGATGGCTGCGCTCGCGAAGAGCAATGGCCTGCTGCTCGCTGAAGCGATGAAAAGCGTGACGTTTCCAGCGTATCGCGCAATGAAGCAGTTTATCCTCGACAATAAGGTTGAAATTACCTCAGTTGAAGCGTCATTTGGCAACTGGCACGAGTTCGACAGTGCTTGGCATCTGTTTAATCCTAAGCTTTGTGGTGGTGCTACGTTAGATGTCGGCGTTTATGGTCTTTGGCTATACGCGGATTTATGTCAGCTTGCGGGTTGTACGATTGACGTTCCTACTGTCGAGTACGTTCAAGACAATAAACAAAGTGAAGTCGACGAGAACGCTACCTTCTCATTTGATGGTCCGTTGAAAGGCCGCATTTGCGCCTCAATTACACGCGACCTGCCACGAAATGCCGTTCTTCGAGGGCCAGAGCTAGAAATCGTTATGCACGAGAAATGGTGGAGTTCATCGACCATAGACATAACCTACCAAGGTAAATTGACCAAAATCTCTATGCCAATCAAAGGTGGCGGATTTGCTAACGAAATCGAGCACTTCTCATCGGTGCTACAAAACAATGTCCACCACTCAGATATCCTAAGCCATGAAACAAGTAGAAATGTCATTCGTGTTATGGAGACCTGTTTGACCCGGGGCGGTTATGCTGGTTTAGTTAATGGCGTAAATTGAAATCCTAGGCAGTTAGCCAATGTTCCTATACTTGATCGGCGGCTTAATCGCTTTACACCGATCAAGTATTAATAAACATCTACCGAAGCCCCCAACCACCAGCGCTATCTATTTGGGCAACTCATGTGCGATACCATCATGACAATCTACGCAGGTTTGTCCTTTCTCTGCCATTGTCAGATGCCTTCTCTTTGCGCTTCGAGATTGATTGTTCAAGTCCATACGCTCTACGTCATGACAGTATCGACACTGTTTTGAATCATTTTCCTTAAAGTCATGAGTCACTTTGGAAAACAGCCGCTCCCTGTGTTCATCCTCAAAATTCTCCAGGGTGATCGTTCCCAAGAGCTTATGAAAAATGTCTGCTGTCGCCGCTATCTTCAATTGAATTTTCGGGATCGTTTCTCTTGCACATGACAATCACTGCATGTTGCCGCTACCACACCTTTAGTATTATGGTAGTGAACCGAAGATTGATACTCCTCGACAATCGTATCCATACCAACATGACAACCAAAACAAAACTGATTGCTATTGGTGTATGTCATTGCGCTATCATAACCAAGATATAAAAGCGCACCTACTATTAAAATAAGAACAGATTTCAACTCGTACCTCTTTAGTGGTATTGAATGATATAACCACTTATTTATTAAAGACTAGCGTAATACTCAGAAAGAGAAATTAATTGATCGTCGTTCAGCTTTCTTATTTCTCTAAGCATTTTTTTATCGCTAGGTCTTAATCCATCTCGGTATTCTTTTAACGAATTTAAAATGTATTCTTTATGTTGACCAGCAAGTATTGACGCTTCATCATCGGGATCGCTACCGCCTTTACTATGACAGCTGTCACATTGTTTTATGTGAATTTCTTCACCAAGCTTTGCCATATTTGCGTCGAAGTCTTGATTGGCACTAACAAAATCAAATGCGGAGTAGTACGCTGCAAGTTCCTCAACTTCTTGTTCCGTTAGGCCCTCGACCACTGACGTCATATCACTACTTCCTTCAGCCCCATCAACTTCATAAGTCATTGTTTTTGATTGCCTTCCGTCTAAATACTGAAACATCTGATCTGATAAATTCCACTCAGGCAAGCCGCAATCGTCGGAATGTCAGACTGAAGACTGACACCATTATTGCCATGACAAGAGTCACACATTGCTATCAATTTATCATTTGCATTTAGATGTAAGCTATAGCTACAGGACACGATAAATATAGGGGATAGCTTTAGAATCTTAATAATTAATTCCGGCTGTTTCATAGCATACTCCGTTAGTGAGTGATTTATTGATCCAAGTCTCAACACTATAACAGTAGAATAATTAATTAGTTTATTTATTGGCCTCGATCAAGTTTTATAAAATAGCTTAAAAATATAATCACCAATGCAAGGGAAGTACCAAAATTCAAATTAACTGTATGCTAGTAATAACAAAGGCGCAGATTAAAGGATGGTTTTGCTGTTTATTCACCTACTATTTGCTGCACTTGCTAGTAAGGATACGCCATGAAAATAATAACATTGATATGGTTGACACTCCTCGCGGTCTCACTTTCTGGATGTAACAGCGGCGAAAGTGATGATCAGACTATTCCTGTCTCTAACCAGGCGGCCGTGTCACTCAATACACCTGTACTAAATAACGATGGTTCTCTGTCGGTCGAGTTCACCGTTAAGAACGACTCTGGTGAAGCGATCACGCTAACGTCAGATCCTTCTTTTGGTCTAATGAAACTCATTCATAGGCCAGAAAACCCAGCACAAGGTGCTACATCTCTCGAAAAGTCAATGTGGAAGAACTTCACTTACCGTGAACGAGATGGCACGACCACCTCATACGTCGAAACAACCTCTAACCTAGAAACATTGGCGCCAGGCCAATATCGTCATACTTTCAGCTTTGATGTCACTTCAGTGATTGACCCCGCTAGCTCAGACAATACGGTGATCCCTTGGGATGAAGATCTACTGCATCGTATTACTTTTGAATACAAACTTGAGAGCGGTGAGAGATTAAGTGAAGTCATCGATTGGGTGCCAAGCGGCAACGCAGCTCCGTTTACCAGAAATATTCTTGATAGCGCTAGTTGTACGAGCTGTCACCAAGACACGGCGATAAAACATGGCAGTCGAAAAGATCCTCGCGTCTGTGTTGCCTGTCATAACAACAGTGTTCCCCAAACAACTCGCCGAAGTCTTGAAACCATTGTCCATACAGCGCACGGCGATATCTTTGAACTAATCACCGAGGATGAGGAAGGCAACGCTGTTACCAACGATCCAACCTTAGCGTCTTCGTATGCGTTCGTTGATAAGCCCTACCCTCAGGATATTCGCAATTGCGATGCTTGTCATAAAGCCCCTGTTGCCGATGTCACTGATGATGCCGCGAATTGGATGAAACAAGACTATGATTCCTGCCAAACATGCCACCAAGTTCGCGATACGCTCGCTAGTGGTTCTGGTCTTTCGGTGCACGTGGGAGAAGCAGGGGCAAATTGGTCAGCTGAATCATGCACCAGTTGCCATACAGAAGGCAATCCAGATTTAAATGTTCACGACGTTCATATTGGGCGTGTGAACAAGATACAGCAAGCAAGCGAAACCGTATCTATCGACGTCGAAAATGCTCGAATAGAAGGCAGCAATTATGTTGTCGATGTTCGCGTCAAAATTGAAGAAAAAGGGATTGCCTCGATTACCGAGCTCACACCTTACCTAGATGTTAACCCTAGTGACTATAAATTCACTCCTAGAATTTACCTTCAGTTGAACTGGGACAACGGCGCTGGCCCGGAGCTAAGCTATACCAACCTCAATATGGTCACAAGTGATGGTTCTGCTGACAACTGTGCGCCACAAGGTGATGGTCTATTTATTTGTTCGCAAGACTTGTCTGGCTCTAGTAAACAGCCAGATGCCAATTCCAAATTGACGGTCTCGGTTGCGGAAGTCGTTTTGTGTGCAGACAGACGAAATGGAAAACTAAAAGCCTGCTCGGAGTTATCTGCAGAGAAAACCGAGTACGCTCCATGGCGCATTGCAGCGAAAACCACATCTAAGAGCTTTGACTTTGGCGGCATTGAGCTCTCTCATATGCTACCTATCGGCGCGGATGTTGAAGCGTGTAGTAACTGCCATAAAGATTTCACTATCCATGTGACAAGTCACGGTGCGAGAGATCTTCAGCAATGTATCAACTGCCACAACTCAGAACGCGCCGCTTACTATGCTGGTTTCCCTGCCGACCTGAAGTACCACGTACACTCGTTCCATGCGTTTGGCTCTCATCGTGACGGCTCTCCTACCTACCCTGCGACAGCAACAACTGTGAAGGTTGCCACACTCGGGAGCAATACAACTTGCCGAATCAGCAAAATAATCGCCCATCGTTGGCAACAACGAATGGCGAAGCCAAATGGTTCAGCGCTGCATTGGTGACCTGCGGTTCCTGTCACGTTGGCGTAGAGAATGAAGATGGTTCGCAACAGTCGCTAGGTGATGCCGATGTGAACACCTTCCCACTTGATCACATGATTCGCAACGGAGCGGTCTTTGCTGCAGACACGGCAGAAGCCGCTACTGGCAGTGAACAATGTGCGTCATGCCACGCCGTCGGCATGCTCAAAGGTGTAGACAGCGTTCATAACTCTACGACTACCGTTAACAACGAAAAAGCGGCCTTGGTTTTCCTTGGCCGCCCTCTTACAAAGCTAAGGAGCAGCGAATGGATTGGGTAAGTAACCGCTGGTTAAGTATGCTGTTTTTGGCTTTGGCTATCGTAGCCACTTCTGTCTACGGCGAGGATTCAGATCCTAAACAAGACATTGAATTGCAGCTTGTTGAGAAGTTCTCTAAGGGAAAATATTCTCGAAAAGGGGCCAACGACTGTCTTCGCTGTCACGACGACGAGTCTGAGCAATCTGCTATGGGCATTTTTGACAACATTCACGGTAATGTTCGCCACCCGGACAGTCCAATGAACGCCAATCAATGCGAAGCTTGCCACGGCCCACTGGGTAATCATGCCCGAAAACCAAGAGGCAATAAGCCGAGAGAGCCAATGATCACCTTTGGGGATCTTTCTCCCGTTAGTGCGGAAAAACAAAACTCTGTCTGCTTATCCTGCCATACCGACTCAGGGCGTGCTGCTTGGCATAGCAGTGAACATGCATTTGAAGATCTCTCATGCTCAAGCTGCCACAAAGTTCACCAAAAGCAAGATCCAGTAATGGTGCCGGAGCTTCAGACAGAGGTATGCACCAATTGTCATGTTCGTACCAAGTCTGATCTTCATAAACGTACCAGTCACCCTATTTTGAACGGCGACATGACATGTTCAAACTGTCACGACGCTCACCAAACCGTCAATGAATATAGCTTGAAATGGCGCTCTATCAACGACAGTTGCTTTGAATGCCATGCTGAAAAGCGTGGGCCAAATCTCTGGGAACATGAACCCGTGAGTGAAGATTGCAGTCTTTGCCATAACCCGCACGGGTCTATCAATCAGGCGCTACTTATCAAGCGCCCACCCCAGCTCTGTCAAGATTGCCACAAAGTGCCTCATGCCAATGTCGATGTGCCGAACGGAGACCTCCGTGTTAGGGGCGGAAGCTGTATGAACTGTCACACTCAGGTTCACGGAAGTAATCATCCCCGTGGTCGAGTATTGAGTCATTAGGAGGCGATAATGAAACTATCACCTTTATGGAAACTATCACCTTTATGGACAGCGATAAGCGCCGCCCTTGCTCTGCCAGTTTGGGCTACTCAAAGCTTTTCTCTACAAGAAGCTCAAGCGGCTAATACCAGCCGTTGGGGCTGTGATGCTTGTGAAGCAGTCCCAGATTTCTCCACCAATCTCAACTTAGGACTTGGCTATGTGGATAATAGCGGCAGCCCAAGGTTTAATAACTGGGTGCCACTGGACAGGATCAAGGCGCAGTTGCCGCGCTAAGCGGCGAGGTCACTAACCAAGACCAATCCGGCCAATATCAGCAATTTGAAGTCAGAGACTTGGGGTTTGAACGCTTTTTGCTACGTGGCGAGATAGGCCATTACCAAGGCATCAGGCTTGGCCTTTCTTACAGCGAGCACCCTTATTACTGGAACAATAGTAGTCTAAGCCCTTATCAGGGAAGTAATAATGTTCAAGTACTGAGTTCAGATTTCAAACCGTTCGAGAAATCAGTAAAGCGCAAAGCGTTAGGGCTCACGTTAAGCTACGAGCCTAACTCACCTTGGACACCTTACGCCACAATGAAGCTTGAGCAAAAACAAGGCACACAAGCTTCATATATAAGTTTTATTCCAGGTGTTGGCTATGCGCCCAGTTATCTCGCCAAACCCGTGGATCAGCAAACATTAAACAGCCAAGCAGGGCTGAAATATCGACAGGAAAACTGGGGAACCGAGTTTGCCTACCGTGGCTCGGTCTATCGAAATGACCACCGCACGCTCTATTACGGTGAGACTGGTAACGTCTTTGCCAATCAGCTCGCTTATGAGCCTGATAATGAATTTCATCAATTGAGCCTTTCCGGTGACTATCGCACTGACAGTCAAATTGTTAACAGCCGCTTGCAATGGTCACAGTCGACTTCACAAGCAGATGTCGCTCAGTATCCTCAAGCCCCTATCATGCAGAGTAACTTCCAAGGAAAAGTGAATACCTGGAGTTTTGATGCTCACTACCTAAATAGGTTGAGCACTAAGTCCACCTTAAAACTAAACATTGATTATTTAGATCGCGATGATAAATCGGACAAAGATACCTTGGTCGGTTCTCAACGCCTCGATTACGACCGCAGCCAAACTAAAGCGTCGGTGGCTTTGCAGCACAAACTCACTCGGTCATTGAGGGTTAATGGTGGCTATGACTATCGTCACAATAAGCGCTCATACGCAGACCGAGAAGTCACCCAAAATAATCAGTTGTATCTCGCTACGCGCTACCGCCCGGCAGGCAGTTGGCAACTTGGCGCCAAGCTTCTCTATGATGTTCGCTCCGGCTCGGATTGGTCTACTTCCTCAAGTGCTCCCAATCTTCGCAAGTTTTATCTGGCCGACAGAGACCGCCTAGAGTCGAGAGTGGATACCAGTTTTGACGTGAGCGACGTATGGCAAATCACACTCGATGCATGGATTGCCAATGACCACTATCGCAAACCTGATATTGGCACAAGTTTCGCCAGAGACTTGGGGTACGATCTTGGCCTGAATTGGGCATTAATAGGCGGCACAACGGGCTACGCTTACCTTAACCAACAACGCATTGTGTCGGAACAGCAACACGCGAATAGCGATGTCAGTGATTACGCGCGGTTCCAATCTGAACTCACCGATGACATCACCACCATAGGCATTGGTATTTCCGACAACAGCTTAATGGCATCGAAACTAAGCTTATCGATGGATTACAGCTACAGCGATGGTCGAGGCAAAACCCAAACCACAGGCGGTAGCTATCAATATCCAAACAATAGCGCCACCACTCACAGAGCAGAAATCAAAGGGCAATATCAACTCACCGAACAACAAACCTTACATCTGGATATGCGCTACGAGCGCTTCTCTGAGTTTGATTACTTATATTCCCAAGACTCACTCACATTGGGTAACGTAGATCAAAACTACAATGGCTATTTTGCATTTGTTGGATGGGGTTATCAGTTCTAATTTTGATTTTCATCCGCTTGTTTCCTATAGATATCTCTATGCCCAAATACAAAATGCATAGCCACCAAGGAGAAACAGCGGATGTACTCCCATCAAATCTCAGATTCAACACAGAGCCAATACGCAGCGAAATCAGCGCTTGTCCAGCGCCGCAAGCTCACATCACATGCAGCGCCTTTGCAGGACAACCGCTCTAGTCCGGTGTCGCAATTACAAGCCAACGTTTTACAACTGGCCGGTGGAGCCAATGCATATAAAGCGGGGAAAGGCGCGTATTGGCACGTTCATTATGATCATGTGAAATTTGGTGGCTTAGCGGAAACACGCATCAACTTCGATGGCCGCAAAAGAAATCAGGTATTGCGACAAATGCACAAAATGAGGAATGTGCCTCCTCAAAGTAAAGAGGGTGCTCAGACGTATCGCGCGTGCGAGAGTACATTCTTAAAAATGGAATATGATGGCCCTACAGCGTTAAAGGCTAGTAAAGAGGCTCAATTTGTAAATCACTGTAAAACAAATTGAATCACGACTTGAAATTGGTAGCGTATAGACATGACTTCTTAACGCACGCAGTTTGATTCGGACGCCTCATCATGCAAACAAGAACTTGGAGAGATAGCCTAGCCAAAACACAATACGTCATGGATAGCGTATTGCTGATCGGCTTCATTTTGGTCTGCATTCCAAAAGTCACCGGAATATGGGCACACGAGTGGTTGAGTCTGCTGTTCATTATCCCGCTTATTATCCACTTACTGCTGCACTGGGATTGGATGGTTGCCTTACCTAAGAACTTTATTCACCGCCAATCCAATAAAGATCGATTCAACGCCATTTGGGATGCCCTTTTCTACCTGGTAATGTTGATGGCAACAGTGAGCGGATTCCTTGTTTCAGAAGCACTGCTTCCACAATTAGGGTTACCTGTCGATATCTTGCCTGTTTGGTCAAAGCTTCACCACGACTTGGTAATCTGGTTATGCCAATGCTTGGCGTACACCTTGCTCTGCATTGGACTTGGATAAAAACAATGACCAAGAAAATGATTCAGAAACGCGATACAAAGGCAGGTACTCAATGAAACATCTGGCAAAAAACTGGCAGCAAAGAACGATCATTATTGTTCTTATTTCATTGATTTTCAGTGGATTGATGTGGACGATAGAGTTTTCTTCATGGGCGGAGTCTATTAACAGTTCAGCCATGATGGCAGAATCACATAGCGATGAAAAATCAGCGCCATTCCTATTCATGTTCGTGATGTCCTTCGTGAAATTGCTTGTACTCACTTCAGTTCCCTTCGCTGTCACTTACGGCCTTGTTACGCTTGTCAATAAAGTAAACAAAAGCCAAAAACATTCAGCAAAAACAATGCACACTCAACGCAACCGCTAGCGGCACACAAACAATCCGGTAGTGAAATAACTACCACACACTCATCAATCGCCAGTCAAGGCCAATCCTTTAACTTGACTGGCGTAGCTCGAGCTCCTAGCTTACCTTCTATAGTAGGCTCATCTTGATATCACTCCTGAAGTCAGGCGAGTGAACAGTATATAGGAGGAATTATTTGGCCAACGTTATCCAAGAATGTAACCGTGAGCTCAATAAAGTTATCCATTATTACCCAGAGGAAGCGCGCAATAGTGTGGATTGTCTAATGGCGCAGCTATTGTGCTGCGAAATTTTTCTGATCCAATTTCCAATCCTTAACCATTTTAGAAGCAAAAGTTCTCCTTGGTATCATGTGCAGAACTTGCGCCATGCCCTGCTAACCAGTCCTCATCAAGGAACTGTAACGTGTTATGAAGAACCGATATTCCAAGGCTGGTCGATGGCCAAAATTGATGACGCTCGAGTCTATGAAAAACCAATTCCAGAGAGAGTGCGTAAAGCTTACCTCGACTATCAAGGCTTTCTAGAGCAGCTAAGAGCTTAAGGTCGCAATACAGTAATACTCGTTTTGGTGAATAAATCGATTCAATCAGTAAATATCAAGCTTTCATAGCCCCTCCAACCATGTCACACCACACTCATAGCAACAGCTTGAACGCTCAAAAAAACTTCTGAACCTGAATACGCTTTGTGTTAGGATGCCCGACCATTTTATGATGTAGGTCACATTTTCTATTGCATGGCCACATTTAAATCCACAGCGCGATAATTAAACAGCGCTCCGTGAACAGTGATAATTTAATGTCAAATTCCAATACGGTTGAGGCTTGCTCAGCCGCATCGATACCCGCGTATGATGCGATTCATCCACCTGAACGCATCAAGAGCCTTGCTGAAAAACTAGAAATGAACAACCCTGTATTCTGGCTCAGCGGCTCTTTCCTAACCCTCTTTGTCCTTCTTGCATTGACACACCCTATCGCCCTCTCCAACGCCGTAAATTCAGGCTTTGACCTAGCCACCCGTTATTTTGGTGCCTTTTGGCAGCTGCTTTTGCTGGCGAACTTCATTATTGGTCTCGCACTTTGTTTTGGCCGCACGGGAGATGTAAGGCTTGGTGGAATGGCACGCCCTGATGTTGAAAGCTTCAAGTGGATGTCGATTGTACTTTGTACTCTGCTCGCAGGTGGCGGCGTCTTTTGGGCCGCAGCCGAACCTATCGCTCACTACTTATCTCCACCACCACTATTCGCTCTTCTTCACCAGAAAACAACGCCATCAATGCACTGTCACAATCCTTTGTTCACTGGGGCTTTCTTGCATGGGCAGTGTTGGGTGGCTGTCATCGATTGTGCTGATGCATTTGCATTACGATAAAGGCCTGCCACTTAAACCCCGCACTCTGCTCTACCCATTGCTCGGACAGCGCGCTATTGAAGGCTGGGTCGGTAATACCATCGATGCCTTGAGCATCATTGCAGTTGCGGCGGGTACCATTGGTCCGATTGGTTTTCTTGGCCTCCAGATCAGTTATGCGATGCAAGCGCTATTTTCTATTCCCGATACCTTTGCCACTCAGGCTACTGTGGTCGTCATTGCGATGCTGTTTTATACCTTGTCGGCACTGAGTGGCGTAAATCGCGGAATTCAATTGGTCAGCCGCTACAATGTCATTCTTGCTGCGGCGCTCATCTTTTTCATCTTAATTGCTGGCCCTACTCGCTTTATTATCGACAGCTATGTTCAAGGCCTTGGGACCATGATCGATCAGTTTGTGCCGATGGCGATGTACCGCGGTGATACTCAATGGCTGGGTTGGTGGACCGTGTTCTTCTGGGGCTGGTTTATTGGCTATGCTCCAATGATGGCCATTTTTATCGCACGAATTTCACGTGGCCGCACCATTCGACAGTTAATTCTCTCCATAAGCATTGCCGCTCCATTACTGACGTGCTTTTGGTTTACCATCGTGGGTGGCTCTGGATTGGCCTTTGAACTAGCTACGCCTGGTATCATTAAAGCCGGTTTTGAAGGCTTCAATATGCCAGGCGCGCTGCTGGCGATCACTATGCAGCTTCCCTTCCCGATGCTGATTTCAATCCTGTTCTTAATTTTAACCACCACCTTCATTGTGACCACGGGTGACTCAATGACCTATACCATTACTATGGTGATCTCCGGCGACAAAGAGCCGAATGCTCTGATCCGCGCTTTCTGGGGAGTAATTATGGGCGCAGTGGCGATCGTGTTGATTTCAATGGGCAGTGGCGGCATTTCTGCATTGCAATCTTTCATTGTAATTACTGCGGTACCAGCGTCATTCATTATCGCCCCAAGCCTTTGGTATGCCCCTAAAATCGCCAATAGCATGGCGAAGGCACAAGGCCTATAAACCACGAAGCCGACCTAAAAGGTCGGCTTACTTTTTGTCATTAACGCTGAATCCAAAACTACTCAAACAACGATGGGCTACTTGGTTTCTAATCCAATCACGGTTTGTTGATTGTCGAGTGTAAGGTGAATGATTCCACTCCCATTCGACTGTGCTTGATTTTGGGTGTCCACAATCTCCGGCGCTAATTTAACCATTGCGCCGCTGTTCATTTTTATCAAATAGGCTGTGTTGTTAACAAATACACTATTTCCAATCGCTGGAAAGTAGAGCACAGCGAACTCTTGTTGATAGTCTTCGTAGATAGATAAACAACGTTTAGAATCAGGCTGACACTCTGCTATCTCTGCTGGTACCGTGGTGCGGTATTTGTCCGTCGTCTCACGCAAAATATAAATATACTGCGCTTGATTATGTGGCTTTCCATAGAAATGATCATCATCTTGGCAATAAAGCCTAGCGAGATCACCTTTGCTGCTGTGAGATACCGTAAGGTGCTTATCGACTGTATGATGGGCTAGCGTACTCTCACTAACCCAAGGAACATCGTAACCGCGATGAGCCATTTCTGATAGCAAATATACCGCTTCCATATCGCCATATAGCGCATCGAGAAACGTGTATTGGTAGCTGCCATTTTGTGCCTGATACTCTTGCGCGGCGCCTTTGGAGTAGCTTTCACTCAATGTGAGCATGGTGCCTGGCTTTTGCTCAGCAATTTCCAGTTCAAGCTTATTCACACTCCCGTATCGATAGGTTGTAATGCCATTGCTGGCCTTGCAAAAGCTGACCGATTTCCCGTTTCTTAATTCACAGCCAGCAACACGCTGCTCCTCAGTCATACATAAATCGTTTGATTGCACCATGGTTGAAAATAAACAAAGCGCGGCAGTTCCTAAGTATTTCAATACAGCTTCCTTATCGTGAACATCCACCTATCATGCGCGAAGTTTATCGATTTAGATTCATCAAGCCAAATAAGCGATCGTGCTTTGTGAACTAGTCACACAGAAAACTTCCGCTATAAAAAATGCAACTATAACGGAGCATAGTGCTTCCCAAGTCGAGGCTTAAAAAACAAACCGACCTCTTGGGCCGGTTTAATTTATTCTCTATGAAGACTACTTCTTAAGCGCTTCAGACATCGTTTTCGTCAGCTCTCCATTGTTATCTCCCGACAACTCCCAAACAAATAAGCCTGCATGTTTGTTTTGCTTCACCCAATCAGCCTTGGCTTTAATGGATTGCTCGTTGTCGTAGCTAATGAAGATCTGTTTTTCCGCATTCCAAAGGTAAGGAGCATGAGCATTTTCATCGTAACCTTCCACATACCCTTCTTTAGCGGTGTAATTACGAACGAGATCCCAGAACTGAAATGAGGCGGGCTCGACGGTACCAAAGGATGCACCTTTCGCTGAGGTAAACTCAGCCGGTAAGGTTTTGCCATCAAAGTTCTTCGTGCCTTCCCAGCCACGACCATAGAACGCGGCGCCTACGACAATCTTATCTGCGGGCATACCAAGGTCGAGCATTTGCTTAACAAAAGCATCTGTACCCATTCCCCACCAGCCGTTATCAGTTGCAAACAAGTTGGTTAAGTGTCCTGTTTGTGTGCCCCAGCCGCCCAAATAGTCATACGTCATCGCGAACATCAGATCGATATCTTTGGACACAACTGGCCAATCAATACTCGTCGCTTTAAACCCTACCCCAACGGCTGTACCAAGTTGGTAATCTTTACCCGTTTTGCTGCCGAGCGCGTCCATATTTTGGCGAAGCTCTTTCACCAACAGCGTAAACGCTTGTTTTTCTGAGAGCTTATCTTCATCACTGAGTTTGGTTTCTGGGTTCCAAGGCGATGTGGTTAAGCCACCACCGCAGGGTACTCCCAATCTAAGTCAATACCATCAAAAAAGTCATACTTCGCAATCAGCTCAACGGCGGTTTTAGCAAACCATTTTACGTGCTCGGGATCTTTTGCCATAGCATGAAACGGCTCTGACATAGTCCAGCCACCAAATGACGGTAGGATTTTCAGTTCAGGATGACTCTGTTTGAGCTGCGCGAACTGAGCAAAGTGCCCTTGATAATTAACGTCAACATCGACCTCACCAAAGTCCACTTCTAGTGCTGATTGTTGGTCAACAATGACTGCCGTAAACGGCTTTTTACCTTCGCACGCGGTGGCGATTTGCTGCTGCACCGCAGTAGAGGCCGCGGTATGAGGGCCGCACATGCTCAAAAAGGCATAAATAACATGGGTGAGCTGGTCGGCGGGAATATCTTGAACCGTGTAAGGGTTTCGTTGGTCTTGGTATTGCCAATCGGCAAAATAGCCAGCGACAACTTTGTCATTGGCGAATGCACTCGGCAATGATAAGCCTAGCGCGGCGGCTAAACATAGGGCTTTGTTCATGCTCTTCCTCTCTTCATTTCCTGAAACCAATTGTTTTTGCACAACAATTATCGACAGTAATAAGAAGGTTCGCCGCGCCGAGATCGCTTAATAAAGCGATGATTGTCAATAGGTTGGAAAGTTTTCGAGCGAGCTATCAGTAAAGCTAAGAGACAATGAATAACCGTATGTCTTTACGCCAACTCACTCGCAAATTTTACTGGCCTATAACCGCAAAAAGTCGCGCTCTACTTTATCGTGAAATAGGCTGACTCGCTCAAGTACCGATTCTAAATGTTGGCGCTCCAGCGTCGATAGCTTAGCCAAGTCGATATCATCATTCACTTTGCAAAGATCGGTGTATTCGTTCGATTTGATTCATGAATCGTAGCTGCCATATATGATCAAAGATATACAGCATGTCACGGAGCGTCGGGGCATCGAGCTCCTGCTTTGCCGCTAAGAGTTTGAGTCTTGTGACGGTATTACTCTCACGAATATCATGTTTTAACGCGTACAGACGACAAAAGATCTCCATTGGTCTTAAGCATTGCTTCAGATTCAAGGTTAACTGGCCTTGGTGATTCTCCGCTTTGATCTGCTTCGTCGTGGTCAACGGGATCTCATGCTGCAGACAATTATGAGCATACGTGGTAAAAAACGATGTCTGGAGCTTGAGCTGCTGTTGAATATTGTCGTGCATCGCATCCACCAGTGCACTTTCACCATAGGTCGCGCGAATATCAAAAAACACATTCAGTTCAAGTATCGACTCAGCAGTGGCATCAGCTATCCAGCGTTCAAAGTTGCGATTCCACTCATCAAGGCTCAAACACCACTGGTGATTCGAGGCCATGATAAGTCCTTCGCAATAACGATACCCTGCTCGATTGAGCATGGAGCAGACATGTTCAGCCAAGCTCAAAAAGTAGCGGCGAACTTGCTTTAGCTCAGAAGGCTCTAAATTGGCACCATCAAACACAATGGCGTTATCTTGATCGGAAAACAGCGTCATGTCGTGGCGCGCATTACTACCAAAAGAAATAAAGGCAAATGGGACTGGCGCCTCACCAAGCTCAGTCATCGCCAACTGAATAAATCGGCAGATAGCCGCATCGTAGGCAGTGCCTATGGTTCGGCGCAGTATTTCTGGACGGCAGCCAGACTCTATCATCTGACGAATGACGCCCGTCAATTGATTTAGCGTTTCCACAGCATGGCCTGGCGAGTGGCTCTGTTCGATCTTGCTAATGATATCAGCGACCATAGGCTGATAGTCACGCACCTCATCGATAACGCCAAAACTACCGCCATAAATCTTGCGGGTTATCGGCCTAAACGACAGTACGTGCCCCTGTTTTTCAGACAAGAAGATACGCGATGAGCTAACAATGATATCTAGGGTATTGCCGTGTTTAGTGATAAGTTGCGCTTCAAACTCCCTAGGCTCAACGCCACCATCAAACAGTGCCTCAAGGTGCGCCAGCACTTTGGTGTTTTGAGGTGATGGAGTAAACAAACGAGACCAGATATCTTGCTGCTCAAAGTCGTGTGCACTATAACCTACCATGCGATGAAGACAGGCATTGGAGTATATGATCTGCCGTCGGTCTCCAAAATGTAGCCTTCATTCGATGACTCGACCAAAGCACGATAGCGGTCTTTCGCTTCATGTAACGCGATTTCGGCGCGCTTTTTCCGATTTTCAATCACTTTACTCTGCGACATCACAAAGCCCATACACACAACAAGGCCGGCAAAAATCGCTGCAAAAATGGTGTAAAGCGTCCCTTCTAGTTTGTCGATACCTTGCTGGACATCGTCCAAATAGACACCAGTCCCTATGATCCATTGCCACTCGTCAATGCCTTCCACATAGGTCAGTTTCGGCGTGGTCACATCCGCTTGGTCATTCCACTGCCACAAGTATTCTAAAAAGCCATGTTGATGGTTATCGACTAGCTTAGTGAACTCGACAAACACAGCAACTCCGTCGCTATCTCGATAATCACTAAGATCTTGCCCAGTTAAGTCAGCGCGATAGGGGTGCATCAACATCGTCGGCTTGCTGTCGATAATGAAGAAGTAATCGCGATTGTTTGGCCCGTAACGCATGGTTTCGATTTCGTTCTTTGCGCGGGTCTGCGCCTCTTGAAGGCTGAGCTCGCCTTTTTGCTCAAGCTCAATGTAGCTATCAACAATACTTGCCGCAGAAGAGGTCAGCTGTGCCAACATGTTGCGCTTTTGCTCGACCATCGACTGCTCAACAAAGGGCACAATGGCGAAAATAATCGCGGCAACAAATAACACCAGCGCCAAAATCGAGGGAGCAACAATGCGCAAGGTAAAGCGGTTTAACAATCCGCGATTTTCAGAATGACGTGCATGTAAGCCATCAAAGTAATCCATCAATTCATTGGCGCTCAATACAGCACTGAGTTCATCGCCGTCATGGGCATCGTGGTATTTGGTTTGAAACGTGCCGTTTTCAAAATCAGCACGGGAAGGAATATAGCCGTCGTAATCATCACGAATATGAGTTTCAAACACATTGCGTATCTGCTGGCGCGAATACTGGCCACCGAACTCCTGATACGCCTCGTTCAACGCTTCTTTACAGTGTCGAAATCGACGGTGATCGTAGGGATCGCGAGCCACTGTTCCTTGCTTTAGAGCATGATCAAATCGATCGTGTTCGAAGAAACCATCGATCCATTTATGAATGTCTTCGGCGCGGAGTCCGAATAATTGCTCCGTTCGATTGGCGTGCTCTGATATCTTCATTATCGCTAGATGTTTGATTTCATAAGTTAATAGCAAGAACCTGTGCTCGGCCTCGCAACTACAACAAAAAACTCACTTTACCCCGCGATCATTGGTGACATGCTAATCCAAATCAATAAAAGCCGTTTTCAATTTATTTACCTTTCATTCAATAGTGAAACACGGATCCAGCCAGTGCTGATGATTGGCACTGGCTATCACTAAGGAGAACACCAAATCATTCAGTCTCCCTTCTGGCATTAAAGGAAGGAGCACGGTAGCGGCTGGGATGCGACTCGTATCAATCGAAGGTTGGTATATCGTGCGCAAGTAGACTTGATTACAGACTGGTTGTTCTCCCTCTCACAAGGGAAAGAGACGTATGTCTGGAAGTAGTAAAACCTTTTATAGGGATATGCGCCGTAAGGCGCAAGAGTTTGAAAGCAGGGAAGAATTTCTGAACCATGATCTTAAGATCATGAGCTTCAGACGGTGGGGTATTCACTTACCCTTTCGTGATTACAGCATCGAGATAGAAGACTGGGTACCAGCGATTGCCGCCACCATAGGGAAAGTCGTCATGGTGACGGCCATGGTCGCTGTGTTCGCGGCTCAATTTGGCTTATCACCAGAGTTTGTCGCAGAGAACGTGCGTTATGAGCTGCTTATTGCGGGCGCTTTATTCGTTATTTTGTTCTCCGCGATTCTTAACCCTAATGCGAACCTTGCCGGAACGCATGGGCCGATGATACCGCTGATACCCCTTGTGGCTGCCGCAGGTGGACACCCACTCGCACTCGGTATAATGGTGTGCGCATTCGGGATGATACTCGCGCTCACCAAAGGGGGCTCCAAGTTAATGACCCTCACCGGGGTCGGTGTACGGGGAGGCTTGCTGATTTATTTGGGTGCCGTCGGCTAATTAGTCAAATCAATAAAACCGAAGCATGGGCAAGCGCTAGTGGTCATGGCTATATCTCGTTTGCGGTGATTGGCGTCACCGTGTTGGTGTACGCTACCTAGCTAAAGTGAACAAACGCTGGCTAGCTATCCCGCTTTGCTCGGCGATTGCCGGTATTGTCGCGTACGCCATGGGCGCTGAGTTTGCTTTTACTACCGAACCGGGTTTGCCACATTTAAGTCCATTCTACTGGTGGGGTGAAGACACCGGCTGGAAGCTAGGCTGGCCGACGCTTGAGCACTACATTGCGGTTGTACCCTTTGCACTGTTGGCAGTAGCGATGTGGTCTCCTGACTATTTGGGTCACCGTGTGTTCCAAGAGTTGAACTATCCAAAAGAGGCCAAAGGCGTATTGATGAACGTTGACGACACCATGATGGTGGCATCGATTCGTCAAGGTGTTGGTTCGCTACTCGGCGGCTCGAATCTCGCCTCTTCTTGGGGGACGTACATGATCCCGGCAGCCATTGCCAAACGCCCTATTCCAGGCGGCGCACTGCTTACGGGCATTTTGTGTATTTTAGCCTCAGTGCTGGGCTATCCAATGGATCTGGCCATGTGGGAGCCAGTGCTGCGCGTCGCTTTGATTGTTGGTGTGTTCCTGCCTCTACTTGAAGCCGGCATGCAGATGATTCACAAACACAAAGATTCTCTTAGTGCGGGTATCTGTATCTTCTCGTGTGCGTTTGTGAACCCGGTGTTCGGCTGGGCAACAACAATGCTGCTCGATAATATGGGCTTCATTGGCGATAGCGAGCGCGCTAAAACCTTGTCTAAAAAGGACAAGTACCTGATCCCAGGTCTTGCGTTTGTGGTCTGTATTGGCTCACTCGCGGTCGTTGGTCAATTGCCGGGTATCCCTGCTTTGATTGGTCACTAGTCCTACATTATCGACTCTCACTCAAGCGCCTTCTTTTAGTAAGGCGCTTTTTCTCGCCTCATTTTAATCGTAACGCGATGTCGCTCGGCAAAGAGACATAATGATCCCAAAACACACACCCTGAGTAATCATTGCAGTACCACCATAGCTAAAAAACGGCAGCGGGCTACCCATGACAGGTAATAGACCACTGACCATGCCAGTATTGATAAACGCGTACAAAAAAAAGCTGAGCGCTAGTGCACCACACACCAAACGGCTATAAGCATGATGACAATGGCAAGCGAGCCACAAGGCTCTCAGCGTAATAAACAGATAAAGCGACAGAAGCAAAACACAGCCAACAAACCCCCACTCTTCTGCGAACGCAGAGAAAATGAAGTCAGTGTGACTTTCTGGAATAAAACCCAACGAGCTTTGAGTGGCGTTCGTCCAGCCCTTCCCCGTCACCCCACCAGAACCAATGGCAATATGGGACTGGATAATTTGATACCCCGAACCGAGTGGATCGCTTTGCGGATTCAAGAACTGCAAAATACGTTTCTTTTGATACGTTTCTATCACAAAGAACCATAGCAATGGCGCAGAGGTTGCCACTAAAGCGACAAAGCCTCCGATGATCTTCCAGCTCATGCCAGCAAAATAGAGCACAAACAGCATGTAAATCACGCCGAAGATTGCCCCATCCAAGTCTGGTTGAATAAAAATAAGACCCGCAGGAATGGCCGTCATCAAAATAGCCGCGATCAGTCGCAAGCCACTTGGCCTTGTGCCTTCCCTTTGAATAAACCAAGCCACCATCATTGGAATGGCAAGCTTTACCAACTCTGAAGGCTGAAAGCGAACCCCAGCAATACTGAGCCAGCGCTGAGAGCCGTTGCTGCTGTCTCCTGCCAGCACCACGCCGATTAACAGGATAATAGTGAGTAAGTAAAGGTGCGGTGAGAAACGTCGATACTGTTTCGCTGGTATTGAAGCCATGATCAGCACGCAAGTCAGTGCAATGCCGCAACGCATCAAGTGATTGGTCATCATCGCTTCGCTGTAACCACTGGCACTCCAAATAGTCAGCGAGCCAAGCATCATGATCGAAATAATAGCCAGCAAGATACTAAGGTCGAGCTGAGGAGTCTTAAGATTTTTCAACATGGGATTCTAAACGGAGGCGCTGCTAACGCCCCCAATTTTTAACTAAGGAAATAGGTCTGTCTTAAAGCTTGTTGAGACGACGTTTCTTGTCACCAATAAGTCTACGCAGGCGCCAAGTTGCAAAGGTGAAAATTGCTGCGCAGAGCGTTGCAACAGGCGCTGCCATCAACACCATGGTGGCAAAACGGCTAATAGGTTCAGGCAGAGATGGTAAGAGGAATCCTACACCGGCCAGCAAGGCAATCCACAAGCTGGCACTGAACCAAGCAAAGTAGTGGAAGCGCTGCACTTCATGCAGTCGAATACCCATCACCATCGGCACCAGACAGCGAACACCGGGGGCAAATCGAGCCATGAACAGAGCAATAAGCCCATGGCGACCCAAAAGGTTATCCACCATCTTCATGTTGCTCTCGGGGACTTTGTTTACCCAACCTTGGACGACAGGCAGTCGGTTTAACCAGCGCCTTGTAAATACGCAAGCCAACTGCCCACGGAAGCGGCAATGATAAGCAGCGCAAACGCAAGAAATGGATTGAGCACACCCACCGCCGACAAGGTACCTACCAACACCACTACGCTATCGCATGGCAAAGGTGCAGCCGGCAAAAAGCTGCTTTCTAGAAAAATAAACAAAGAGACCAAAACATAGATCAGTACGGCACTGCCAGGCGACAGCAGTGCATCGAAGTCTTGATGCCATATAGCAATCAACACCTCTTGAGTCGCATCAAACATAGACACTCCAAAAGCTTAACGAAATGAGGAAGTTAAATCTTTGAAAGCGTGACTAACGCGAGTGAATGAAACGAAATTGTAGGTTGGATTCTTGCCAGCCACCGAGGCGAGGATTAGCAAAGGCGAGATAGCTCCGAGGCGTCGTGCAATTAAATACACAAAACACCGACCAAAGTGACAACGACAACACAGCAAACCAAGGCAACAACGGCTCATGATGAGGCTGTGCTTTTTGCGTTGGCACTCTTAATGTCGACACCCGTAGCAGTTGGTTATCACCAGCAATATCTGGACTGCGTTCAGGGACGAGCGTCGCCGACGGATACAAAGATACGCGTTCACCAATGCATTCCACGATACCGCCAAGCAGCAATATCATCAGTAATGTCATCAGTAACGGAGCAAAAGGTATCGGTCGCTTCACGCTAAAAGCCTATATGTGGGATCTGCTTATATGTACTGCTAAGCGGAGAAAAAAGCAATCAGAAAGTGATACCCCTACCCTTGTCTTCGACCATCACTAGAAGTTCTCTTCTACTTTAATCACCGTGGCATTAAATCAAAGCAGGAAATCGGCAGTAATTATAGGCAAGGGCCTTATTGATAGAAAAAACTATCAACTAAATAGGAGTAATTTACTTCTGTTACTGAGAATTATTATCAATAATAACTTCATCAACACAGATTAACGTTCATGAGGGTAACGTAATGATCAAGACACTCACTTTTGCAGGTATCCACTTCTCTATCGCGACCATGGTTGCGTTTGCTCTGACTGGAGACTTCTTGCTTGGTAGTCTGGTCGCGATGGTAGAGCCGACTATCAACACCGGCGCGTTTTATCTTCATGAGAAGCTTTGGCAAAAACTGCCTTACCTAAAACGCCGTGAGTCAAAGACTCAAGTGAAAACGGCAAGCTTTGCTGTCATCCACTTTGGCGTCGCGTTTAGTGTTACTTACCTACTGACTGGCGATGCCTTTATTGGCGGTCTAATGGCAACCATTGAACCCGCTATTAACTCGGTTGCTTACTTCTTCCATGAGCGTGTATGGCAACGCAACAAACACAACGTGGCACCACTTAGTATCACTAAAGCGGTAGCGGCATAACTCGCAAAATCCTCACTATCCAATGTGTCAGCACGCTCCTATCAAAAGTGCTGACATATTGGACAACGCATCACGAGCAAATCCAATAGGGGTCAAGTCTTGTGTTTTGCCTTTCGAAGTTGATCCTTTATAGTAGAACGTTCATACACTTATGAGACGACCCACACCGCTATGAGCAGACCACTACGAATCGAATACCCTGGCGCCCTCTATTATGTGAATTCGAAAGGCAACGACGGACAGTCTGTTTTTCAAGATCGTGAAGATTTTGAACTGTTCCTTCAAGTGCTCGATCACACCGCAACGCGCTACAACTGGGTGGTTCATAGTTACTGCTTGATGAAGAATCAGTATCACCTGCTGCTTGAAACGCCAGATGGCAACTTAAGTATCGGCATGCGCCAGCTTAACGGTGTCTACACACAGCGCTTTAATCAAAAACATGGTCGCAGTGGACACCTATACCAAGGTCGTTTTAAGTCAATTCTTGTACAGAGAGACGCACACTTCCTCGATGTCAGTCGCGACATTTTGCTCAGCCCAGTGAAAGCGAATATGGTCGTCGATCCAGAAAGTTATCCGTGGAGCAGTTGGGGCTACCTCAACGGCAGCAAAACTGCACCAGCATGGTTTGTCAGTAAGCCCACACTCGAATCATTTGGCACAGATCGCGAGCAAGCATTAGGCCACTACAAGCAGTTTGTTCTCGAAGGGAAAGAGTGCAACCCTTGGCAGCATCTAAAGCGTCAAATTTTCTTGGGCGATGAGGCCTTTATTCAGCGCCACCTGACACAGCTTGCATCTCTTAACGGGGAACTTGGAGAGATCCCAAGCGCCCAAAGACGCGCAGCACCACTTAGCCTGAAAGAGTATGAGCAGAAAGCCCATAGCAGAGATGAAGCCATTTGCCTGGCCTTTCGCAGCGGTGGCTACACACAAAAGCAGATCGGTGCCCACTTTGGCCTGCACTACTCACGCATCAGTCGAATTGTGTCTAAAGGGCTAACCTAGTAACCAACCCGTTGGTGCCATAAAAACAAAAGCCAGCAATGTACAAGTTGCATTGCTGGCTTTTTTACAGGTAGGAGTCAGTTACTGGTTTGCGCCAAGCGGCGTACCATCCGCCGACACATAGTACTGGTTGATAATGCGCCCGTACGGGTCAAGCGCGTTATGGAATATCCGAACCACATCGTCCTCTTGACTGCCGGACACTTGGGTCATCCCCTCACCAATGGTGACACGGCTGCCCTCACCTTCTTGCTGAGGATGATACAGATACAAATCGCCTTCGGTGACAAACGTACTTGGTCTTGACCATTGGTAAACAAACTCATCTTTACGTCCGTTAAGCTGTTTTACTTCGGCTATGTACAGTGTCATTTCCGGCTGTGATGCTGGCGACTCAGTCAGATAAATCTGTTTGTCCAAAACTTGATCATCAAAGTGGAATGTCACTGTATATGTTTGATTGCTTGGGATTGAACCTGCTTCACTTATTGGGTATCCAGAAAGCATGCCGCTAACAAAGTTTCCACTATCAACGAGATGGCAACTGGTTGAGTTCGGCGTACGGTAGACTTTGTCCATCTTAATCACCTTATCAGACGGCGATGTCACGGTGACAAAGTTTAGGCTATCAATAACCGAGTTAAGCGGCGCTAACTTATCGAAAAATGTAGGATTGCCAAACTGCCATTCCCCCACTTCAGGAACCAACTCGCAGTCAGATGCCGTCAAAAATCCGGACGTTTCAAACACCCATTCAAAGGTATCATACTCACCCCAGTTGTAGGTTTTGTCTGCTTGGTTTAGCTTGTATACTGCATAAAATGAAGTCGGGTAGGCCTTATCGTCACCAAGGAACCTCAATTTGCCTTCATCAAGCTCAAACCAAGCTTGGTCTCGCGCAATACTGCTAGATGTGCTGGCTTCAAATGCGTGGTATATCCCACTAAATAACGCTTTTTCTCAGGCTGACTGTCAAGCAGCACTAAATCGCGATAACGCTCTAAAGACGTATCCTCTTCATTCGGCAAAACATTAAAATAGTTTTGATGTAACTCAGCTCGGTTTGCACCAAACCAATGTGCTTCTGGCGCTAAGTACGCTTCAAACCCAGCTTGATCATCTTTAAGAAGAATCATGCTTCTAGTATCTGCGAGGCTTGATTAAGCACCGCCAGTTCTAACTTGAGCATCTCCCCCTCATAGCCTTCAGGCAACAAATGCTCTCCTTGCCAATCTTGCGCATAAGTAAGCGTTAGTGAGTGTTGAGGGTTAGGCCGGTAAGTCACCACAGCGCCATCAGAGTGATACTCTAACGCTAAAGCGGATAAGATCGCGTCTAGTTTGGTGTGGTCAGCAGGATAATACTCACGAAGCAAGTCGCTATTTAGATCCACTCCCGCTGCTTCAAACAATGGTTTTAGAGTGGACTTCAACTCAACTTGCGCGGCTTCAATCGCTGCCGCGGTGAACTTAGACTGGTGCTGCTCAAAATCTTCAAACACAAGCTCGGCGTCGACGCTGCAACCTTACCAATAAGCAAGCGTGTTAGCGGATTCAGGCTCAAGTGTTGAGCCATGTTATCCATCAAAATGGTGTACTCACTGATGGCTTTAACACCAGAGGCTCCATCGATCTTAAGCAGCGTTGGATACATCAATTGCTCAGCATTAGCGATGGTAAACTCACCGCCTTTTGGCGCTGTGTAAACCATGCTGTTGAGAACTGTTGTTCTATTGGAGCTTGCTTCAACCTGTGCCAAGCGATACGCCCTTTGATCCCACCACCAGCCGATGCCAGCCCTTGAATTGTCGAAAAAGAGGGATTGGTTTCATTGGTATCACTGTCTTGGCTACAGCCCCCAGCATCATCCCCAAACCAACCAAGATAGAAAGCGCTTTTGATGTTCATTATGTTCCTAAGCCATTACTGCTAAACGACATTCCGTCTCGCATAAAAAGAATTTGGCGGAGTCTAACTCAACCTTATCCTGTGGCTCCAAACAATAAAATCTATCGTGAACATAAGTGGTGCTAATCGCTATTTCAACTCATTCGAGACATTGCGCTAAAGCACAAAGAACTGAACAGACCGCATGGGGTGATTTAAAGCGGAACTCTAACTTTTTCGGTATTCGCCTTAGCTGCTAAATCCGACTCTTAAGTCATCGCTAAGGCGAATGGTCACTACTGGCTATCTGGCCTCGCCTCCTTTTTGCCTGCAAGCCGTCATTGGCATTCGAGTTGATTTCCCGTCAATGGTGCAGTCCACCAAAAAGCCAATTTTCCCGCCACTTTGACTGGCAACGCTAGCACTTGAGAGCAAGAGTAACGCCCCCATACCGGCTGCAATCATCCATTTCATAACGTGTCTCCTTACTTACAAAAGACACATTTAATTATGTATAAGAATGGCAATTTCGCCATGCGTGTCACCGCCTACGATTGGGTGGGGCTAGGTACAATCGGAAACGAATTGTGCGATACAGCTCACTTACGACATTTAACTATCTGAATAATTGAACAATTTGTGCATGTTGATGGAAGAGTAAGTTAGAATCGGCAAGCCTAATAGCAGAGAGTCGGCATTAAGACTGACCCAAAAGGCATATCAGAGTAACAATAGCAGTAAGGTAAATAAATGAATCGAATCGTTCATGTACCCGCGCATTTTTGCGAAGTGGGGAAACATGAAGCTGTCGACTATAGCGATTCTCCCGTGTGGCGAAAAACGGGGTATTCGAAATCGGTAGTGGATAGTGTTCGTCTAGCAGAAGATCTGCAAAAAGCGGTCGCGACACTCAATCATGATGGCTTTGAAGTCGTCTCAATTACCCCAATCACGAGTGGAGACTACGACTACAAAGCGATTCTCGAGGCAGGTGGAAGAGGTGAAAATGGTTACGGTGGTTATGGCTACGGTTACGGCTTTAGTTATACCCAAGGGCTGATAGTTACCGCCAAACGTATTCAAGGTGTTTAAACCAAATTAAAAGTGTCAAAACGCGACTAAGTGTTTCTACAGAGAAGATTACATACCGAATTTTACATTCTGCCACGCTCTGCTGGTCGCGCTTTTTGAACAATGTGTTAACATCTTTTTATACCAATTCGCTCCTTTTTCGCATCCTATTAATTGGTAAAAAGGCCGACCGGGATCAGCACCCAGTCGGCCTTTTTGTTTGCTCATGCTTTATCAAACAAACAGCATTAAGAAGCGGTCGCGTACTGCTCTAGCTCTTGGTGTGTCGCGGTTGTCACGTACTGACCATCTAGGTAGAAATCAACGCTGTCTTGGCCGCTTACGCCCACCAATGTGCGTGCTTTGCCGCATCATCCAAAAATTCCATTTGCATGGTGCTGTCGTCAAGTTTCGATAGCTTCACTGGCGCTGTTGAGAACTTCTTTCCCACTTTGTGGTTTACTTTAATGTAAGCCTCAGCCGGAGTATCAGCGACGGCTTTTTTCTTTGTGATAGGGTTCGTACCCGTCCAGAACTCAATAGAGTTAACAACAAATAGGTCGGCAGCCGCTGTGATCGCGTACACTGGTGACATCAAAGTGTAAAGACCTGCACGCGCGTAACGGTTATCGACACCTTTTAGGTTCACTTCGTACATGAGTGCACCTGTTGTCGCCATTTGGCCGATACAGCCTGTTAGCATAGTAGACATTAGCGCCGCAGCAATTGTTGTTTTGATCAGTTTCATCACTTAAACACCTATTGCCTGTCCACGTATTCAAAGACAAGCAAGTTGATTGAAATCATTAGAAAAACACCAGTCAATACCACTGACGTTTTCATTCTCACCACCAATAAATGGCGCGGGATTATAACTCCAATCAAACAGAGTGCTAGGTAGGCAAAACGGGAAAAATCGAGGCGTTAACAAAGGCGATCAAATTCACCAATATTTGTACCAAACGAGGATAAAACTAACTTTTTATTCAATAAGTTACGTATAGGTCGTTTTTTGTAGGCCAGCTGATGTGATCACCAGCTGGTTACAAAAAAGCAAACTAGGCCAGCCTTTCCCTACAACAGCACCAAACTCGCTGTGCCTAAGAAGGCGAAAAAGCGACGACATCAGTAACAGTGGTTAGGATAACCGAACCTGCCAGTGCTGGATCAAGGTCGAGTTTATCGAGGATTAATGGAATCAACACCCCAAACAAGGCTGCGGTGATGATATTAACGACGATCGCCAGAGCAATCGTGCCACCAAGCAATGGCGATTGAAACCACAGTCCGGCTACGGCACCAATAATCAACGCCCACAGCAGGCCGTTAATCGCGCCGATACCAAGCTCATTTTTAATTAGCGCAAACCGGTTTCCTGACGTGATCTGATTAAGCGCCATAGAGCGCACCATTAAGGTCAAGGTTTGGCTCCCTGCAATACCGCCCATGGAGGCCACGATAGGCATCAGAACCGCCAAAGCAACCACTTGCGCAATCACATCTTCAAACAGGCCAATCGTTACAGAGGCAAGAATAGCAGTGAGCAAGTTAATACCGAGCCACACACCCCGTTTTTGTGAGCTTTTAAGGATCGGCGCAAACAGGTCATCGCCTTCGTCCATACCGGTACCCGCCATAAGGCGCGTCTCGTAGATTTCACGCTGAGTACTTAGTGCGAACTTCCAATCGATCTCACCTAGCAGCCGTTTACGCTCATCAAGGACGGGAAGCGAGGTAAACGCAGAGCGCTCCATCGCATCGACAGCCTCAGCAAGCTCTAGTGTGGCACTCAACGTACTCACATGTTCCAGCACTAAGGACTTAATGCGAGTCGATGACTCTGCACCCACCAACTCAGCATATTCGACCATACCGCGAAAACGGTGCTGCTTATCAATCAGATAAACGTAACCCGATGGCTCATGGGTGTACTTATCCACCAGCACTTTGGCACGAGCGACGGAAATATTAAATGGCAGTGCCACCACTTTACGCTCAACCCATCGACCCAACTCTTCTTCTTGGTACTCATTCGCGAGATCGTAAAGTTCAAGCTCTGCAGGTTCTAGGAGGGAGATGGCCTCTTCGATGATCTCGTCTGGCAGTGAGTCAGCCCACTCAATCAAAGATAAGTTATCGAGCTTTGCAAGGGTTAGTTTTAACTCGGTTTCTGATAGAGCATCGAGGATCGATACACGCACTTCACCACGAGATTCAGTAAGGACATCAATGTGGCTTTCGAGCGGCAGCTCGCGCCAAAGCCTAACCCTTTGTTCAATGGGAAACGCTTCTAGAATAAGCGCAATCGATGCGGCATCAAGTCCTTGTTCAATATATTGATTGAGGATCTGTGGCTGCTGCGTGTCTTCGGCCTGTGAGATTTGATCGATGTGAATTGAGAGATCTTGAAATTCGCTCACTAAGGGCTCCCTGAAACCATTCGCGTTAATAGAGTACCCTCTATCATAGCGAATAGGTCACAGAGCCACATTCATAATATTGATAAATATGAGCAATTGTTCATCGAAAAACAATTTTGATTACTGATCAGTCCACTGAAAGACGATTTCCCCTTGAGTCATGGTTAACGTTACTGCGCTTTCGGCGATCGCTCCTGTGATAGCTGACGAATATCTTCTTCAACCACCACTAAGTCGGCGACTTACCGACTGCAATTGAGCCCGTGAAACCGTCAATCCCTAAACTCTTCGCCGCATTAATGGTGTAAGCGTCAATAGCAGCATCAACCGATGGTAATCCCGTGTCGTCCATCATGATGCTGTTAGCGATACCAACCAAAGGGTTAATGTCGTGGACATTCCAATCACTGCTGAGGGTTAAATTCGCGCCGGTATCAAAAATCGCGCGCAGGTTCATAAGTCTGTGAGCACGCACAGCGCCCAAGAAGGCTTTTGCCCATGCGTGGTCTTGAAAGGCCACATAGTCTGAGCCCACCTGAAAATCTGCTGTCACCGCAAGTTTTGAAAAGCGAGGAATATCTTGCTGATCGACCAACTCAACATGGGTCAAGGTGTACGGTTTGTCGCTGCCAACGTGACGTACATGCTCAATGGCATTGAGTGATTCATGCACCGCACCATCACCGATAGCGTGAATATGAGCGCTATAGCCGAGCCTATCCAAAGCGGTGAGCCAAGCTTTCATTGTGTCAGGCGGAATGTAATTCAGACCTTTTGGGTGATTGGGTAAATAGGTTTCTTTATAAGGCGCTAGCAGTTTGGCCGTGCCATTGATAATAATGCCGTCGCTGTACATCTTTACTTGATTGACGATTAGCTTATCACTTGGTGATGCCTCAGGAGTGTAAATGGACTCTAGGTACTCAAGCTGCTCTTTCATACCCTCATCAGGATAGATCCAAGGACGCAACAGCACACGTGACGTCAACGCTCCTTGCTCTCGAGCATGTTGCCATACTTCAAACCAACCTCTTTTCCAATAGAGCCTGCCGTCACCAATGGTGGTAATTCCGTGCTGTGCCGCAGCCGATAAACCATTGAGTAGTCCTTGATAGCTCTGCTCAAACTGTGCGTTTAAACTATTCCAAGCGATTTCCATCACCGCATCCCCAGCACTGTCGAGCAGCACGCCGTTGAGATTGCCTTGGACATCGCGCAGCAATGCGCCTCCTTGAGGATCAGAAGTACGCTCAGTAATGCCTGCCAGCTTTAACGCAGGTGAGTTCACCCACATCGAGTGTGAGGTCTGCTCCATTAAAATCACGGGACGGTGAGGGAAAACAGAATCAAGCAGCGCAATTGGAGATAGCTCACTGCTCTGTTCCATTATCATTTCAAGGGAAAAACCATAGCCAAGTAACCATCTGTCAGAGCTTACTTGCTCACGGCAGAATTCAAGGTATGGCCGAAGCTCAGAGAGACTTGCAGAGGCACTAAGTTCACAATTGCCCCCGCTTCAGAGGCGGCTTCAAAGACGTGATTGTGGTTGTCGATAAACCCTGGAAGTAGAAACTGCTGTTCGAGATCGATGATTTTTACACTAGGGTCGACACTGGACAGCAGTTCATCGGCTATGCTATTTGAGTTATCACTCCGTTCTCAATCGCTACGCTATTGGCTTTTGGGTGCTGATAGACAACAGCATTAACCAAAACCATATTTTGCGACGCAGCTAACGTCAAAGGATAAAACAATAAAAGCGGGCTCAGCAGCCAAGCTTTCACTCGACTAATTGCAGCTACCCACTGACTTCTAAGCTGTTTGTTTCTTTGCACGACACATAACTCAGACCAATAACAAAAACCAAGAAATTCCCGATAAAAATACTTTAAAATTATAAGCTTAATTGAATAAGACAACAGAATTTTCCGCTATTCACTTTTATTTATAGAACTGTAACCATATACACGGCTTATATAAAACCTGAACCAAGATCACACAACAACAACGTTAGGTATATTTTCATGTGCAAGTGTAAACAACGATCAGCGATCGTTCGAATCCGGCGCAATATATGGCAAAAGCTCTATGGTATCAAAGAGCTTTTCCGTTGCCGAGTTTGCGGGGAAGATCTGATCGTCCGTTAGTTTCCCCCGCTACCAATAACGCTGTCTGGGCTGAAACTCAGGCGGCGTTTTTTTTCGCAGCGCACTTTGCATCCGCCCAAAGTTCCTTCCCAACATAATGCGTATTTGACTGTAGGTCTCATAGGCCAACAGCTTCCAAGCGGGCGCTGTCCAATATCGAGTGTACATGTGCTTCATCGCTGCGTTTACGTCCGGAGACATACGTTTTACTTTGTTGGCGAGCATTTGAGCTGCCTCTAATGGATCTTCGCAGACCTCTGTTACCAATCCATACTTTAACGCTTCTTCCGCTGACACCTCTTGACCGCAGATAGAGATGAGCATCGCTCTGTCCTTAGGCATCACTTCACGCAGAGCAATAGAGCCAGCCATGTCCGATGTTAACCCCATCTTTGATTCCATAATGGATAGATTCGCCTTTGGCGAGCAAATACGAAAATCAGCACCAAGCGCAATTTGCATCCCTGCGCCCCAGCAATAACCGTCGATTGCCGCAATGACAGGGACTGATAGTTTGCGCCAGTTGCTGCTTACCTGTTGAGCCCGATTGGACTGACCCGGCCACCATTTGAACAGCAGTTTCGCCGCGTTGCTTTTATTGGTCATCATGGATTTAAAATCGAGACCCGAACTAAAGTTGTCCCCGGAACCCGTCAAAATCACCGCTCTGAGCTGGCGATCTTTACGTAGCGCACGGCTCACGTGAATCAGCTCTTCGAACATCCCCATATCGACACCATTAAGCTTATCAGGGCGATTCAACGTCACAGTCACCACATCCTCAGTGCGGCTGACTTTGATCCTTTTATAGTCCATCGTTATTCCTTTATTTTGCTGGCTTTTTCATCAGTGTAGTGAGGGCTAGCAGAAGCGTTAGAATATTTACTCAATAATGAGAACCCCATCGTGTATAGCACTGGCCTCATTTACACATTGCGACAAAACCCCAACCGAATGTGATGTCTGACCAAAACTGACAATACAATCACTTATTTTTTCGATGTCGCTTACGTTATTGAGCTGTGTTACTTGTTTTGAGCATTTCGCGTGATTGAATGGAAGCGTTAGATTGGATGAATAGGAAGTAGAATCCATGATTAAGGAAAATCAGCAAAAACCTCACCACAACTCAACCACAGTGATCAAATATCAGGATAGCGATCCATGGTGGTTTAGTGTCTTATTAGTCGTATTTACCTACCTATTGTTAGCCTTTGTGCTCCCAGAACAATTGTCTAAGGGCGATCAAGATACTGCAGCCTTCATTGATGCAGTAAGTCGATTTGCACTCCCCATTGCGATGACATGGTGTATTCCTTCACTGGTAACACGAGCTAAACAACTTATCATTAGCAAAAGACAGTTCGCTTAAAAATTAGACACTTGTCACTTTTAACGGTGGATGCTTAATTCGTCCACCAAAAGTTTATTTTTTCACCTTATAGGCAGAACTTCTCAGGTTTACAAACAGTTAGCTCTAGCACGTTATATACCCCTAAAAAATGTGAGAAAGATCACCTTGATCGTACTTTTTCAAGGTGTTATCGTGGTTTTGATGACGAAAATGTGACCACAAAGGAGTGTGCTTTGCCGAATATTCAAGTGAGCCGTTGGCGTGTTGAATCTTGCCCTAAAGCATTAGAGCAAAAAATCATCTCAGCCGTCGCCTACAAGGAAATGAAGGGAACTATTTCTGATTTTGAGTTGTGTCAGATATTCGGAGAAACCGTTTGGAAGAGCGGTGAGGATTACCATACTCATGCAGTATCGGTGTTAATTAACGAAGCCGAAAAGTGCTGCAGAGTGATACCTAGACAGTTTGCTTAACTGTTTTAGTCGCATTAAAAAGGTCTACCTTAGGGTAGACCTTTTTTGTATCTGGCGTTATTGTCTCTGAAACAACTTAGCTTTGCGAATAAATCGTCTCTAGCGTCTCATCTTTGCGCTTCCAGACATCATTGAGCCAATTGTGGAAACGACGCTTGAATACTTTGTCATTAAAGTAATCACCATTAAGATTTTCATCCATTTGGTAAACATCTATCTTGACCACTACTTTAGTGAGCTTACCTTTCAACAAATCCTTGAACGGATCTTCGCGGTTTTCTGGATACGCAAGTGTAATATCGACGACACCATCTAAAAGGTGATTCATTGCATTAAGTGTGAACGCAACGCCACCTGTTTTTGGCTTCAGCAAGTGTCTATAAGGCGTTTTAACCGTTGCCAATTTTTCTTCGCTGTAACGTGTACCTTCCACAAAGCTGATCATAGTGGTCGGTACATGTTCAAACTTCTTACACGCCTTACGAATCGCATTGAAATCGTCATTGCGGCGCTCTGGGTTCTTTACAAGGTAAGCTTGCGAGTGCCTTTTCATGAATGGCATATCAAGTCCCCAGCACGCGAGGCCAACAAACGGGACATACAATAGGCTCTGCTTAAGCAAGAACTTACACATCGGCATTTTGTTTTTCATAACCGAGGTAATGATAACGATGTCCGCCCAACTGAGATGGTTAGACAGCAGCATGTACCACTGCTCTGGTGTCAACTCGTCGCCGCCTTCTACATCCCATTCAATATTGTTGTTTAGGTTAAGTAGCCACAAATTAATCGTTGCCCAAAGCCACATCTGCTTATTCGATAAGCTCGTCATCAGAGTCTTAACAGACGCAAGAGGTAGGGCTAATTTAATGATCGAGAATGTGCAAACCACGACAGCCGTGATAGCCGTATTGACCATGACAAGAAAAGAATTAATGAAAAGACGTAGATTGCTAAACATACCAATTGTTACAGAGCGTAAAAGAGGCGGCAATCATAACAACTTTTGACCAAACGTATAGTAAAGCTTTGTCATTCAAATATAGCTTGTATGTAATTGGAAATTAAAGCATTAAATTACAATAACTTACACAAAGCCAAAGCTATAGAACTCCGACCAGAGTCCAAGTAAACATGCACTCAATAGCACCATTGAAGCTCTCAACGATACAGCATGACGTCTGAAATAAAACGCCTACCCGCTACTCCGCAGGCTCAAGTGATCGAAGCTCTTCAACCCGCCTATCGTACTCACTCATAATATTATTGATGTTCCATAACGTTGCCGGTCCAGCTCCAATATGTGCGTACTTAATATGCTTAACTTCTGGGTATTGTACCTGTAACCATTCAACCAAGCCGGCAATGCTGATGCCAACTAAAATACCAAGTACGTTGGCGTAGTTACTGTAGAATTTTCAAGCCCGCTCCATCACTTTACGCACCGATTCTGCCTCGGTAAGTTTAACGTGCACAACACCGTTCTCGAACCACTCGTAGGCTTCAATAACATCTTTGCGATTTGGCTGAGAAAACCCAGGCAAGTGCGACATTACCTTAGCTAACCATACTGCCCCTTAAATCAACACCCTTGTCGCCCGTTTGAGTGACCTTTTCCTCAGTAAACGTTTCGCGTTCCTTGCTCACATGACTCTCCTAATTCTCTGACGATAGTAAAGGCGTCACAAACTATCGACCAACTCGCCTAAACTTAAATCAAGCATATGCATGCAATTGTACATCTTCCATATAATAGTTCATGGAATATGAGTAAGGAAACTCCCCTAATACCGGCCACTGTTTTCTCTGTGTAATTCTCCAGTATCGTGAGATCTAACCTAATAATCGTAAATTCTTCCAATAATAATCATGACCTCCGATGCTAAATTGGATGCACATAAAAATGATAAACGTCAGTTGTGAGGCAAACGGATGAACATGTATGAAAGGACTTCAAAAGGTAACAACTATAATAATTCAGTTCTTGCGGATATAATCAATAGCTCTGAATTAGGAAACAATATCAACCACATACAATTTGATTTTGATCACAGGAAGTCACTACATAAAAACCACGGTGGTTATAATGGAATACAGAACTGTAAATTATCACACCCTAGCGTTGGCAACTATACAATTTACAGTTCCTCGCCACTTACAAACGAAGATAAGAGCAAGGTAAACAAGAAGATCACTTCTTTAGCCGAGCAATATCTAACTCAATCAAAATATAATGACAACTTCAAGCACTCTCACTACTTAATTGGTGTTAGTCGCATATCGAGAAAAATATATGACTTAATACTAAAGTCATCAATATCCGATGCTCCAGTACTAATCTATGGCGCGACCGGAACTGAGAAACTCGCCGTTGCAAGCAGTATCCACTTTTCAAGCGCGCGGCAAGATCTCCCTTTCATTGAAGTTAACTGCTCGACGATAAAAGAGAAATTTGACCAAGAAATTAGCCAACTGGCTGAATCTATTGAACACGGAACGCTGTTTCTTAGCGAAATCGACTGCCTAACCACCTCTCAGCAAAATAGGCTGTTATCGCTGCTATCCAATCAAGCTAACGGCATTAAGGAGAAAACCGCATTAAGTCATGGGTTAAGAATCATTTCCTCATGCTCAAGCACGCTAGCCAAGTTAATTCAACACCATGATTTCAATCCATTTTTAGCTAGAAAACTAGACTTCTTAACGATCCACTTACCACGTTTAAACGAACGACGTGAAGATATCCCAACCATCATTAGGTCTATTCTCCTCAATAGCGGTATTCGAGGAGGAGAAAAGATATCAATAGCCCCATCTGCCATGCGCTATCTCAGAGAGTTTAATTGGCATGGAGATAGCGATCAACTTCATAAATCGATCATTCAAATCGCTACGTTTAGAAAAAGCAATACTATTTGTCTAGAAGACATTAAAAGCACGCTAATGGAGAATAAAGCGTGTTACAACCTAGAGGCTGAAAAACAAAATAACCACTCTATTGTTCATTACATTTTTAATAAAGAGTTCGAAAAATTCAAACACTTACACGGCAGTGTTCAAAAGGCCATTGTTTACTTATCCGAGCACTTTAAAGAAGGCATGACACTCAATGAGTTGGCCAAACACTCATTTATTAGTCCTTCACACCTCACCTACCTACTGCGCCACAACCTTGATAGGACGTTCAAACAAATACTAATCGAATTGCGGATAGAGTCTGCAAAGAAATCGTTTCGAGACTACCCACAACTTCCGGTAACACAAGTATCTTTAGATTCTGGATTTAATGACCTAAGCAATTTTGAGAAAACATTCAAAAAATACACATCTCTCACACCAAGACAATATAAAAATCAACATAGAGAGAAAATAAATAGCCACCTACGAACCGTTAATTCGCCAGAAAAATAAGTAAATATTGCCAAGAGTTAAATAAACATATCGCCGACAATACTCATAAGATAAAGCGATGCATTTTAAAGAGCACCATGTAAATACTCACCACAATGGAAGGAAGAAATAATGCCAAATACGGTCAATTCTGCAATCACTGACTCAGTCACTCAAGCAAATACGCTAGTTGTTGGTGAAGCTCCAGCCACAGCCATGGGCAATTTAATGATGGCAACCAGTCAAGCAATCGCTACTGCAGGGCAAAACTTGACGTTCGGCCAACAGCAAGCTGACGTCGTGTGGCAGGCGGCAACAGTTCAAGGCGTTAATGCTCTGCTTAACACCGGAGAAGCAGTCACTGGCAAGGTCAGCGGACAGATCATTAGCCGAGGTTAACCCCTCATCTTTTACACCGACATAAGGAAATAGTATGCCTCAATACGTCAACTCCCAGATCACCGACTCTGTGACTCAGGTCAACACTAAGGTTATTGGTGATACACCGGCTACTGCCATGGGCAACCTAATGCTAGCAACTAGTCAAGCTCTCGCGGTTAGCGGCCAAAACCTAACCACAGGCCAACAGCAAGCAAACGTTATGTGGCAAGCCGCAACGGTTCAAGGGGTTAACGCCTTGTTGAATACGGGCGAAGCCGTCACTGGTGCAGTGTCAGGCCAGATCATCAGTCGTGGATAAGTAACAACATAGGCCTTAAATCGCCAATGTTCATTTTTCGCAACCAACGTGTCAATAACGACACCTACTAAAAGGAAACAACTATGCCAAGTCAAGTTAATGGTGCAATTACGGACTCAGTTACCCAAGTAAATACAAAGGTATTGGGTGACACTCCCGCAACAGCAATGGGCAACCTAATGCTATCAACTAGCCAAGCGATTGCCACTAGCGCTCAAAACCTAACAACAGGTCAGCAGCAAGCCAATGTCATGTGGCAAGCAGCAACAGTTCAAGGTGTGAACGCGCTGCTTAATACTGGAGAAGCGGTAACGGGCACTGTCACTGGCCAAATCATTAGCCGAGGCTAATTCTAATATCAAAACATTAAACTCATTAGCAATGAGTAGAGGGAACTAACATGTCAATTGAAACTGTAAATGGTGCAATCACCGATTCTGTAACTCAGGTCAACACCAAGGTGCTAGGCGATACACCCGCGACAGCAATGGGTAATTTGATGATGTCGACAAGCCAAGCGCTTGCCGTCAGCGGTCAAAACCTGACAACAGGCCAACAACAAGCAAATGTCATGTGGCAGGCGGCTACAGTGCAAGGTGTCAATGCACTGCTTAATACCGGCGAAGCGGTAACAGGCGTTGTGTCTGAGAACATTATTGCCAATCGATAGATTAGCAGCGATGGCCTGATGGCTACATACCGTTTTGGCTATCGCAAACCTATCTACCAACTAAATCGAAGTGGTGCGCAGCAAGACGATACGGTTTTATTGATTTCACTCGCTAAAGCGAAACTGAAATAAACGTAATACCGAAGCATCATTCTCATTAAAACATGGAATAAAGAGGACACCATCATGGTAGCAACCGTCGATCCAGCAATTACTGACTCAGTCACACAAGTGAACACTAAAGTACTGGGTGATACCCCAGCCACTGCAATGGGCAACCTAATGTTGGCGACAAGCCAAGCGCTTGCCGTTAGTGGTCAAAACCTAGTAACGGGCCAACAGCAAGCCAACGTAATGTGGCAGGCAGCCACAGTACAAGGCGTTAACGCCCTACTCAATACGGGTGAAGCCGTAACGGGCGTTGTGTCTGAGAACATTATTGCGCGCCGATAACTTTATGGCCTCAACACAATAAACCAGGTTGCAGCACTGCGTTCCACGTAGTGCTGCCTATTCAATACTACGATAGGGAAATTCACCATGACTTTGCAATCAGAACAAAAACCAAGCAACAAAACCCAAAACATCGCTGACAAATCCATTGCTCAATCAGGCGCACTTGCTGTGCAAGACGCTGCTAACAATATGCGAGATATGAATACTTTACTGTCAACGGCCTCTGGTGTTGCGCTTGCAAACTATATCGAAACCGGCGACTCGAGCTACCTCGATGCCCTAAAACAATTGAACGATCAAGCGAAAGCAGCCAAGGGCAATTTTATCGACCTATACAACAGCGTAACTAAAGCTGAGAAATCCCTGTGATCGAAAGGAGAAGTAACCATGTTTGATGAAGAGAAACTGGCAGCCAAGGCTGTAGAAGGAGGTCTTCATGCCGTTAATGGTGGTAAACATCACCAAGATGACGTTCCAGCGACACTTGCCAATTCGGAGCAATACTCTGAGGCGATGGTAGATACGATTTTTGCTGATACGCTTTCTCGTGGTATGCAGAATGCCATTACGTCACAGCAAAACGCACAAATGGCTTCTTCGACTTCTATCACTAGCGCTTGTGGCCGGATCCTAAATGCACACGCAGCGGCAAAAAAAAACAACCCCACCCCAGAAAACAAAGCCCAAGAAGGCAAAAAAAACCGTACAGCCCAGAGCGGAGCTAACAGCAAAGCGTTGCTCAGTGAACCAATGTCAGCAATGAAAGCTGACGTAACTCCGATTCATAAGGCTGCTACTGGGCACCCACATTTCGAGCATTCAGCTTCTGGAGCTCAGCGCCCAATGACTTAGATGGCACCCAATCGACAAAAGATAAACCAACCATTAGCGCTAATCCAGAAGATCGTCATTTAACAAAAATGAGTGCAAATAAGTGCAAAGTAGGAGAGTTAGATAAAGCCAAACTTGCCACTGGCCTCATCTTTGCTCTCTCTCTCGGTGTAATGGCCACCACTGGTGTGTTGTATTTTATTAGCTAACCACACACTCACAATCAAAAAGGATTTGTCATGACTCAAACATCAACCTCAACACCCGATTCACAAGACCCTCAACAAGAAGCATGCGCTAGTGATGCTCAGGCCACTACTGAACGCCATGCACAGAGATTATTGGATGCACAGCAGCAAGCCACTCCCTCCAATGAACCATCGCAAATGGATGTAGGCTGGCTACAACTGCAAGCTCAGCTATCTCATGTCACCGATAGCATTCAACAAGAACTCGACAGCGTCACTCACACCTTAAATCAAAGGCTGCAGTCAACCATGACTGAACTTAACAAAGTGCACAGCACACTATCTAAAGTGAATGACAATCTCAAAGACTGACCTCCCTATTATCTATTGCAGCAGCCTGGTTGCCCCCAATTGCAATCAGGTTTTTTTTCATCCTAATTTTAAGCTCGGACACCAGTCCCTTGCTTAAATAATCAATAACCGCAGAAATTCAAACATCGAAAATGAAAAAGCTCAACAAAATGTCGAGCCTAATAGCATTCAAAACTGATAAGGGCATCGCCGTATCAGGCTCTACCTAAATAGATCACCATGCGGATCGCCTGATAACACATGCCCTGAAACAGACGCTTCCAACTCACGCGCAATGGCGTATTCCAAATCTTCTCGCTTGATAGCATAGCTAGGTTCTGAGTCAGAACCGCTCATACCTACTAAACTCACGCGGCTGATAGACTGCATAGCCGCATAGCGAATCACATTGATAATATTCGCGCCCGACAAGGTGTACTTTTTAGCGAGGGCTGACAAGTCAATATCCGCCTCCAGCAGGGCGAACTCTGGAAAACCATTTTGCCACAGTAATAAACGTTCGGGTTCGTCTGGCAAAGGAAAGTAAATCATAGATTCAAAGCGGCGATAAAACGCCTCATCTAAGTTGTCTTTTAGGTTGGAAGCTAAGATAGCAACCCCATTAAACTCTTCAATACGCTGCAGTAAATAGGCCACATTCTGGTTGGCAAACTGGTCATTGGCCGTGTTTGCTTGGTTGCGTTTACCAAACAGCGCATCCGCTTCATCAAAGAACAAGATCCACTGCTTGTCTTCGGCCATCGCGAACACTTTTTCCAAGTTTTTTTCAGTTTCACCAATGTACTTAGACACCACCAGCGAAATGTCCACGCGATAAACATCTCGCCCCGTTTTACGGCCTAGCAAACACGCGGTCAAGGTTTTTCCTGTGCCAGGCGGCCCATAAAAAAGCGCACGATAGCCCGGTCGTACTTTTCCTTTAAACCCCCATTGCTGCACTAGTCTCTCGCCATAGGAGATGTAATTCTGAATATCAGTCACCTGTTTTGTGACCGAGGGGGGTAAGACAAGCTGATCCCAATCAACATCGATCTCAACATATTTAGCGGGAAAGGCATCACTGCACTCTGGGCGAAATGGCGTGGCTGTGGTAAAGCGCTGCAAGGCTTCATTAGATAGACGTAAAGGCGCTTGCATGGCCCCAAGCGAAGTATCGACTTTTAGTTCAATGATCCCTTTTAGTGCTTGCAAATCAGGAGTGATTGAACGTTTGCCATTTTGCAGCCCTTCTAAAAACGACTGAACTTGAAAGCGGTTGAGCAGGTCATTACCGCCCAACAAAAACGCTAAGGTTTCTCCTGTGGCATAGGCGCGATCATGATCGATAACGACACCAAATTCGCTGAACGGTAGACCGGTCGCTTCATTTCGTATTAATAACATCTCCAGTAATCCAGGCCGAAGCTCACTCGCCGCCGAAAGTGCCAAAGCCAGTCGAGCCAATGTAGACAGTCGGCTTTCAACCACAAACTTGCTGTAGGTACCCTTTTGTTGAGTGGGATTAAACGCTGGCATTGCTGGTAGGCAGACAGAGCTCACGTCGGCAGCGGTTTCAGGATGGGAATAAGTAGTACGAGTTGGCTCCGCATTTTGTTGCGTTTCCATCGCCTTAAAATAGGCATGGAGCCGAGTTTGAATAATTAACTCACAGCACGCCATCTCTTGGGTCAGATCAAGAGCATTACCAAACAAAATTGGCGGCTCTAACAGCGTAATTGGGTCAGCAGAGTGAGAAGAGTAATCAGAATCAAAAGAATAGTCTTGCATGTCAGTCCTTGTCTTTCATCGTCACATTATTGCAGCGGCGCAGTAAAAAAGGCTAGATGACGAGCGTCACCTAGCCTTTTCTATGCGAAATCACTATTAACATCATGTGCTCATTAACGTTTCAGGTGAGTAGTAGAAATGAATTCCTTAAGTGCTTTCTTGGTACCTTTAAACAGGTCAAGGTCAACATTCCCCTCGATGCCATCTACCTCACCGGTTTGCGAGTATTGCCACAACGTCCAACCTTTTGACTGCCAGGGCGTGGGTAGCCCCTGAATGGCGTCACTGTAGTCTGCAACCCACAATGGATAGTCACTAAGGCGAGGATCCGATAAGTATTGTTTGGCGAAATCCAAATCTGAGTAGATCATCGGACGCCGCTTCGTTGCCTGTTCAACCGTGGCTAACCATTTCAGCAAGCCAGTGACAATGGCATCTGGCTGCTGGTTTCCTGTGACCTCCACATCAACGATGGGAGGGAGGTCAGTTGGCTGCAACGTACCGAGCACGTTAAGATAAATGTTTGCCTGTTTAACCGGATCGTCTTGAGGGTAATAGAAGTGATACGCACCGCGTATTAGGCTCTGCTCCTTCATCCCGTTCCAGTTCACTTTGAACTCAGGGTCAATATAGGTCATCCCTCCCGTTGCTTTTGCTATAGCAAAGTGAATATCACTGTTATCAATCGCAGGCCATGTTATTTGCCCTTGATAATGAGAAACATCAATACCTTTAATAAATCCTGCATGGGATTTATTATTGTGAGGTACGACTTTAAACACCACCACACTAATAATTAACATAAAAATCGACAGTACTAACTTATGATTTATTTTCATTCGTAACCCTCTAATTAATGACGATACACTCGCATTAATTTACGAATAAAAACTGACTCACACTTGTGGAATCAAACGGCTTATACTGATTTTTTAATGATATTTAATTTCTTAACATACAACATAACCAACTGTTATTTATCGCGAAGTTTATTTATCCTTCGATAATATTCTGCTATTATGACGTTTATCAACCACAATGCACTCGCCCCTAATCCGATATGTCCAAATTTTATTTGCTTAGTATCTGGAAATTGAACTTGCAACCATTCAACTATAACGGCGATGATAAGACCGCCCAAGGTACCTAAAACATTGGCATAGTCGTTGTAAAAGGCTCGCGCCTGTCCCATGGTTTTACGGACGTCTTGGGCGCTAGGTTAGTCTATTTATCACTGCACAATCTCAAGAAGATTATATACTTTTATGAGGTGATTTTGTTAGCATAGAAGAAACTAGGTAAAGATTACATTATAGTAGCTAGTCATATTGTTCATTCTAATAACACAAAACAACCTTGTAGCTGCAATTAAAATAAAGATTTCCACAAATTACAACCATATAAAATCACAACAAGACGCAAGTATTCCAAAGCATAAATTATCCATTTTTTTGTTTTAGCTCGACAGTTTGTGTTGTTAAATCTGAGCTTATTCTATCAACCACTTTATTAAGTGGCGCAAAGTATGTATTTTCAAAATTGGAAACCTTATTCAATAAAGCTTTCAGTTCTACTAAAAAAACACTAACATTATAACGAGAAGTATTCAAACCCAATAGGCTATAATGTAATTCAAATAGTAGAACGTTTGTCAAAGAATCTACTCCAAACATAGCACCGGCATCTTCGCATAGCTTTGCAGTTATCTCCAACTGCTGCTGAGCAAACTCAACACCACACTGCTCTTTTTCAGCTCCTTTTATTAAGTCATTAATACGAGCTTTTATTTTCCCAAGCTCAATAGCTATCTTATGAATCTCCTTATTTGCTGTGGCAAGGTACACTTCAGCAGATTCTTTAGCCTTATTAGTAGCTAGTTCTTCGTATATGGCATTATATTTAATAACTTTTTCATTAACATCGCTTGACAGCTCATCGATTTTTATTATTGTTTTATCAAAACTAATTCTATTTGCGCTCTCGTACTTGCGAATTTCTTCGTCAACGTCTTTGCCAAGGGCTAATGCTACATCTACCTTCTTGTCAGCATACTCCGACTTTCCTTTTAAGTCTCTTTTATTTCTTCTGCCAATAAATTCAGTAATACTGTCCCTGATAACCTTCAGTTTTTTTATCCTATCTTCCCTACCTATCTCAGGCCGTTTATTATCATAAACCATCATTTGGGACTTTATATCACTCAATCCACTTCTACCTACAGCATCTATCTTATCAATGTTCTCTATCGTTAGCAAATTATGTCTTTCTTTTGGAGATTTAATATTAACATCAAAATTATGCCCGTATTTTTCTCCGAGATATTCAACTATGTGCGCTGTTATTAACTTTGCTATAGGTAATTCACCACGCATTCCTTCGATGTCTATTGATTTATCAGCATCAGGTAAATCCAACTCTACTAGTTTATTAATTTGATTCATATCCAGGGTACTTGGCTGACTTCCTTTAGCTCCTAAAGAAATATCCGCATTTATTCTATTCTCGATCATTCTTGATACTATATTAGGTTCTAACTTCAAATTATATTCGCGTTTCACATTCGTAATAATTTCCTCTAACCAATCACCAGATAGAGCTTGAATTCTATTGCCAAAAGCATCCATCTTGTATGCTTCTCTTTGTATAATGGAAGCTGGTTTCTGACCAGAATAAAGTCTACGCTTAGGCAAGCCTCTACTCTCCACCTTAATATTACCTATTCCTTTATCGATTGATTCAGTTCGACAAATTCGCTTTGTACTTACCGCGCATTTATAATCACCACTTGACGGAATACTTATTAACTTATACATTTCATCACCACTATTAATACTTATATTTCCATTCAAACTGCAAGAAATCACAACCTTATCTGTAATCTACATAGTCAGCTCTTTCCCCTAATTGAGTTCCTACTTTCATACTCGTATCTTGGATCAGCTGGTCATATTCAGATAATACATTACTCTTAAAAACACTATTCCCATTAATTATCTCATAAGAATTGAGCTCATCTGATAGCAAGATGGGCCCTAGTCTATCTATTGTCTTATCAATCAAATCAACCGCGTAATCTGATCGTAAAGGGTTACGAGATTTATCAATAATCTCAGCAATTATTGCTGATAGTCCTTTATAGTGTTTGTAGTAAAACCTAAACTCATGGTTTCTTTGATCCTCTCTATTGCGCATTTTTCTTTTTTTCTTGATATAGATAAAATTCAGCATCGTTATCCATACTGCTATCTGAATTACCTATCCACTCTAACTGAGTAACAGCAAGTCGATTATTAGTTAGATGGCCAGTTCTACCCTCTATTAAGCGCGTCCTATCTATTCTATCTACTGCAGTATTTTGCTGTTCTCTGCTAACTCTTAGCTTATACATAAGTCAATTCCTATTATTAACAAGTCCCATATCATTTATCTAAGGTGACAACTTTATCTATTACAAATAGCTGAACAACCAATTTCATTAAGCATTTTTAGGGGGTCTGCCACCCAACGCCAAATCCCCCAACTCCGTCGCATGCCGCTCCAACTCCTCATCATCATTCACCGCTACTCCATTTACCTCCTTAGTGGGCTCTACCATGCCTAATCGCTGTTGCACCACATGACCAAGCTCATGAGGCAGATGCTGCTCTTGCCCTTGAGCTAGGTAGATATGATCGCCTTGCGCATAGCCATGTGCTTGGACTCGGGCTGGCATAGGTGAGTTGTAATGCACTCTTACCTTGCTCAAATCAAGTCCGGTTAGGCGCTCCATTCCCTGTCGTAACTTCGTTGGCAACCGCACACCAAGTGAGCGGTTTGGGTACGCTTGGGGCCAGAAGTCGCGACTTGGTTGCGCAGGCCAAAGCGTCAGATATTTATCGGTATGGGTACCGAAGTGACTTGCAGTCATGTCTGCCCTTTCTCCTCGTTGCCGTGCTCGTGTTGGCAACCTGAAACTGTGTATGTACTCACAATGTAGTCATGGGCAGAAAATAATACTGAGCAGAACTGTCGCAGTTTGCGGGGGAATTGATGACAGGGAAACATCCATCATTTTGACGGTGCAATGCATAAGATTTACCGCTCGGTTTGGCGGGCAACTCGTTACGCTGAAGGTTGTTGATCTATTCACGTATGGATGAATGCGTGATGACCTAGGTATACCGGAGGAAACCCAATGAACCAACCGTCAACCCATCATGAATTACCAGAAAACAACAAGGTAAGCGCTGTGCTTACGCCTACATCGTCAGATGCACTACCGCTTGGCCCAGAGCAAGGCCCAGAACAAGGTACTGTGACACAATGTGAAACTGCCGCTGCGAACTCGTCGAAGGGAGCTGAAACTGCGCCCGTGCAGTGCGCTGAGGAGATTGTGGAGACCATACAAACGCCTGCGGCAGTGGCGTTAGAACACGCTATTCCAGTACCGAGTTATGTCTACGTTGCCGGTAAGCTGCGCGTACACTTTCCAACGCGAGGCCTTGAGAAAGAATACGAAGCCGCCGCACAAGCACTCGGGTTAAATCCACGCAATTTTAATCTGGTGTTCACCCATAAAGACAAAAACGGCAACCTAACGTACCGCTATATCGCAGAGCAGGTCAGTTGGATATTGAGTGTGGAAGGGCAAGATGCTTATGTGCTGCTGCCGAATAGCAGCGATGAACTGGATGAGTTCATTGACGCGCTGACCTTCGATTCGGCCAGTAACCTCGCCGATGAAACTTATTCGGTTGCGATTGGGGTAAAAGGCCCAGTTGCTCCCGACAAAATGAGTGATGACAAACCGTTGCCCATGGTGCGCTGTCACCATCTGTTCCACTTCACCACTGCGCACTTGCAACAAGAGCTTAGCGGTGAAAATACCACGACGATCGCCATCAGCAATGTGTTGGATGCACTGACCAAAAAACCCAACATTGGGGTTTCTGACTTTGATCGGGCGAAAAACTTCATTGCTTATCGCTATCCCACCATCTATGCGGCCAGTCATCAAGGAAATCATGTGTCTTGTCACTCTGGCTCGAATCACTCAAGCGCCAATGACGCTCAGTTTTTAGAAGATCTTCAGGTGCAGTACTCCAATGTTGCGCCAGGCAGAACCATTGTCGATATCATTTTGACTTATCAAAAGACCATCAGTGGTCGCCAGCTTAGCTACTTTGCCAGCGTGGATGTCAGCGATGAGTTCCCGTTTTTGCACAGCAACTTGACCGATTACATTCCGACCAACTACTAAGGAGCCTGCTATGAACTTGATTTCGACACCGACAAAGCCAGTCACCGATGTCGCGCAACGCTCTGCCTCACTGCCCTATGCCTTGCCTTTTTTGACGGAGGATGGCGCGGTTGATTTCGTCTACGTCAATGGGTTTGTAAAAGCGGAGTTTGACAACCTAGGGCTGGAGCGAGAGTTTGAGCGCAATATTGCGTCTTGCGATAGTGACGGCCAGCATACGCTCTATATGCCAGAAAACACCGAGAGCGTTCTCAAAGATAAACAGTGGTATGAGGATCGTGAGCGCTGTCTGTTTACCCATCTCTCACAGCCTAAGAATCGCTACATTGCTCGGCTCATGAAGTGGTCTATCATCAACAGCTACAATGATGAAATCTATCGCCTCAAGCCTGATCCGCAGCACCTCAATGCATTGATTTCGGCTCTTGAGCTCAATGACAACGATGTGCCAAGAGCCATTAATGTGATTGGTTCCCACCAAATGCTCGCACAAGAAGCCTTACCTTGCATCCACATTAATAAGGTGGAGTCTATTTCCCCGTCTAACTTGGTACAGCAAATTCAAACTCAACACGCAGGCTTTAACAGCAGCAAGCTCAAGAACGTCATTGGTGACATCTTGTCTTTGGCGGAAAACAACGGTGACAGCGACCACGATAGAGCATTGAACTATGCGCTTTACCATAACTTGGAGCTCTATATGGGCTCGTACGAAATCATCTACAACCATGCCGGTGGCAATAACGAGCGCCAAGTGGCTCAGCTAAATAACGTGTCGGTACTCAGTGAGGTATATGGTGAGCGCAAGATTGCTAAAGTGGTGTTTGATTTTCAGAACGTGCAAAGCAGTGTAGGCCAGCATTGGTATTGCGCTGTCGATGTTACCGATGACTATCCGTTTTTGTTGACCAAGTTCAAACGGTTTCTTCCGCGTTACTAAAGAGTGCAACGCTCAATACAAAAAGCGCCATCCCGTGTTGGATTGGCGCTTTTTCGTAGGCGATTGGTGAACGGAGTATTATCCCAGCACACCGCTGCACTTAATAAGCCAGTGAATAAACACATTGGGGGGCGACTTTCAAAACTGCTGACCTTATCGGTATCGACCCCAAGAATATCAAACGTCTCTTTTGATTCACTCATGCTTGCCAACCCTTCTCCAACTGGTGGATCTGCGGGCACTAAAACGCCATGAGAGTTTTTTAAATAGTGATGTTGATGCGACCGCATAGCGGTATCTTGAAATGACCCTACAGAGGTGCTCGCTACGCCATCAGCGGTTTTTCTTTGCTCTTTGCTGCCGCTTGCCTCAACCCCGGTTCGGTCATCGACTCCGCGCAGAAACTGGCCTCGAAAATCTGGCAACATAAAATAAACACTCGTGGCCTTGCCGTAGAGGTCTCCCAGAGCTTGATAGAGTTCGGGGTACTTAGATATTTCGACCTTGCTGCCATCGCAAAGCAACCATGGAAACATATCGATATTAAGCTGATGTCCATCAGTCGTGTTGTTGGTTCGAATTTGTCCAGCATAGGCAACCACAGCTCCCACTGGCATACCTTGATACTGAACACCGTGTGGTGGCGAATTCGGCGTCGGGCTTGGCACAGCATTGGGCATGCTTGTATCATCGCTCATTTAAGTAATCCTCTAGTTGTGAAATGTCTTGGTAATCTGACAAAATTGACATGGTCGTCGGCATAACCACACTCCATGAATTTTGCGGGTCATCGTCTTCCTCTGACGGCGGCGGAAGCTTTTTAAAGTCATTCACTATGGCGAGCGAGCGATAGTTCACAGGTGCAAGACTTGCTTTTCCATGCCATATTCGCCCCGTTTCAAGATAGTAGAGAAACGCCACTTCCTGACCACGGGCAATGGGCACCAATAGCTTTGCTTTGGTTGCTCGCAAATAGCGACTTATAAATAGAGTGGGGTCAAGCTGCTCAAGCAGCGATGTCGTTTGAATGGATGGCGTATTATTCCCTGTGTCCGAAGCCATCTCTTGCTCCAGTTTGCAATAAAGATGAGGCCAGTCTAGAGATGAATCCGCATAACTATTAAATGGCAACGAATCTTGCGGTGAGTTCGCGTCATTACCAACTAGGGCTTTGGCCTGCTCAAACAGCACGGTTTTACTCGCCTTCAGCAAGTTCTGATGGATCAGCCCTTGAATCACAGGGTGACTTTGCTGCGCTAATAACTCATCACGCTTTTCAATCAGCGTTTCATACGCTTGCTCTTGCTTAAGATAGGCATACTTCAATTGAGTATAAAGTTTGTATTGCCACGCGAGTTTTGTTTCTGGTGCAAGGGTGGTGGTAACCAGAACATCAGCCAAGGCTCCTACCGCATGATCTTGCCTTGCTTGCTGCTGTGCCGAAAAAGTATTGACTTCAAGACTAACAGGATCACTCCCTTTCGCAGGCGCTATTGGTGTTACTTCTCCAGGCCCTTTTAGAGTAATGGAGACGGGTACGGCAAATAGCTGACCTAAGGTTTGCGTTTCTGCTCCTGATGAATTCGAATCGTTTGCGTAACGATACTGGCCGTTGTCATCGACTGTTTTTACCACCTGACCGGCAATAACCACAGAATCTACCGGTGTCATGGCTTCAGCTTGCACCGTCACCACCACGCTATCAACTTGATACCCTAATGGTACCGCTACTTGTGTTTGCCCTTGCGTCGACTCGAGTTTAAGGCTCCCTGTGATCACTTGACTTTCCACTGGGGGACTTTCTGGCATCTCAACACCAAATTGCTCACACAGATCTAAATAGTAACGTGACCGTTGACCCTCACTCGGTTTTGGACCATCGGTAGAACTCGCTTCCGTGTTCTTGGTCGTTTCTATCTGGCTAAAATGAGTAATACCTAATTCTTCAAGCGATATCGGCTTTTCTGGGTCCAGCTCAGGAATCTGACTGATCAACTGTTTAACGGCCAGGTCTGGCAACTCGACGTCAATCGAGACCATGATTCGCTTCTCAGAATTATGATCCTGTACCGTAAACACTTTATTCAACCAGAAGTAAACCCCATTAATGACCTCACTGTGGCGATTTGAAAAGGCATGACTTTGGGTATTTTCATGTTCAACAGTGCCGACAACTTGACGTGCTTTGCTCACTTCATCAAAAGCATGATTTATCGCCTTATCGAGTAAAGACTTGGCGAAGCTTTGTTTTGAGGTCTGCTCAGCACCTTGAGGTGACTCGACAATTGACCAACTGCCTGTAGTTTTTGCATTGGGTGATGTGGGTGCGTAATCGGTTTGATAGCTATCGACAGTGTTCTCTGTTAATCGACCTTGACGCGCTTTTTCCACCCAGACGTTAAGATCCTCTGTGGTGAGATTATGCTCGGTCGTTTGAGCTTTATTATCTGTGTGATTATGCTGTTCTGATGCGTTGTCTAGACGGCGGCTACGCTTTTGAGACTTACGGGTTTCACCCGGTAGTATGGTTTCAACCTTCTGAATTTCTCCGATTTTGTATCCAGTTAACTTGTAGCTCATCCGCTTGAGAGTACCTACTGCATAAGGCGTTGCTGGCAATTGGCTCGGTATTTTGACACTACTTGGTAACGGAAATAAGGCTGAGGTAGCGCCAAACTTGCTGTTTCCCAAACGTGAATTTTCGCAGTTGCCTCCGAAGAGGTTTCGGGAAAATTAAACTGAGCAGAATTGAGTGGGCCAGCGGCCGTACTTGCCACAGGAATGGTGTCAGCAATTTTGGCCATCACGAAAATGGCCTTCAGTACTAGTATCAGTTGGTTTAGCCAATAGGTGTCGTAATCTAGCTGAATGATCAGCGCAATAGTGCTAAGCCATAGCCTTTTGATAAAGGCGGCGCCTGTAGTCGTAACATAACTTTTAAACGCCTCAACACTACCAAACTGCTCAACGAGTATGCTTTGCCAACTTTCGCCTCGATTACCACGATTTTGCAACTTAGCTAAAATACCCGAAAGTTTATCGTCAAATAGACTTGGGGAGCAATAAAGTCTGAACCTTTAATATAGCCAATGCCAAAGATTCAATTTTCGCCCTATCATCGCTCTTAGCCGCATCGACGTAATTAGTAAACTCAGCAGATTGCAACACACTCTGAGGTGGGGAAATAAATCGGTTGTCTACATCGTAACTGGAGATAATGGGGGTATCGTCAAAAAGCAAGTAGGGAAACAGGTCCCGATAATAACTGTTTGGCGTGTACTGGAATGGGTTTGTGTAATCGTTCGACATGCTGAGCTTCCTTCTAGAGCGTGAGCCTCTATCCCTTCATCGAGGGTGTAGTTAGGCCAGCATAACTAGGGAATGACCGCTCAAGATTGGCGGATTATCGGCAATATTTGGGAGAATTGATGAAGTGAAATGTGAGGCAAAAAAAACTAAAAACAAAGCCCCGCATACAGGCAGGCTTAAGATTAAAACTAGGCTAGCCAGCCAGCAAAATGCCCCACTAAATACAAACAGAGCCCTGCCATAATACCGGCAACGATGTCATCAATCATAATGCCTAGGCCACCATGCATGCGTTTGTCGAGCCAACCGATTGGCCAAGGTTTTACCATGTCAAAGAAGCGAAACAGCACAAAGCCTGTGATTAACCACTTCCAATCATCGGCGGGTAGTTTGAGAGCGGGTACAATGGCCATGGTGATCCAAAAGCCAGCAAACTCATCCCAAACGATTGAGCCATGATCATGCACGCCCATGTCTTGAGAGGTAACGTCGCAAATTTTGATGCCAATGATACAAGCGATAACCACGGCAATGAGGTAAACACTTAACGGCAGCTGAACCAGTAACAGGTACAAAGGGATCGACGCGAGTGTTCCCATGGTGCCGGGGATGATCGGCGACAAACCGCTTCCAAAACCGGTTGCTAACAGGTGCCAAGGGTTTTTAAGTGAGATTAAGTCGAGAGGATTGCTCATTGATTTCCCTTAAAATGGTCAAAACCGTCGAGTTGCCAGTCCACTGGCGCATCGTCGTTGTGAAGCTCTAAATATTCGGTGCCGGTCAGTTGTCCAATACAGGTAAACGGCGTGTTACTTAACGCCACTTCAAGTTGACCGCGATTGGCCTCTGGTACCGTAAAGCATAGTTCGTACTCTTCACCACTGGTCAATGCATATTGCTGAGCACGGGCGCTGCTACCAACGAACTGAAGTAACTCTTTAGATACAGGAAGCGCAGCAACATTAAGCCTTGCGCCAAGCTTAGAGCGTTTTAGAATGTGCCCTAAATCGGCCACCAGCCCATCAGAAATATCGATAGCCGCTGAGGCGATATCTCGCAACGCTATACCTGCAAGTACACGCGGCGTGGCTTCAAAGTGACGACGCTGCAATTCTTGGTTAAGGCTGGTATCGGCGCTGATGTTGTTTTCTAAAATCACATCAAGTCCAGCTTTGGCATCACCAAGAAGACCTGTGACATAGACCCAATCTCCTGACTGCGCACCATGGCGTGTCAGCGCTTTGCCTTCTGGCAACGTACCTTGAACAGTGAGAGTAATAGTAAGAGGGCCTTTAGTGGTGTCGCCACCAATCAGTTGAATACCGTAATAATCGGCAAGCTTGAAAAACGCATTAGAGAAACGCTCTAACCACGCCGTATTGATTTCAGGTAGCGAAATACCCATAGAAACCCAAGCGGGGGAAGCGCCCATGGCCACGAGATCACTGATGTTTGACGCGAGGGCTTTGTGAGCAATTTGCGCTGGATTGGCGTCGGCGAGAAAGTGAGTACCCGCCACTAAGGTGTCGGTACTAATAGCAATGTGAGTGCCTGCTGGAGGGGCGACAATCGCACAGTCGTCTCCTTGAGCGAGAATCACATCTTTGCGGTTTTGCTGCTTATGAGCAAAGTACTTATCGATTAAACTAAATTCACCAGACATCTTGTCGACTTGGCAACGAAAAGGTGAAGAGAGTATATAAAAAAGGCCAGCAAATTGCTGACCTTTTTACGAATAGACAAACGTTGTTTGTTACTTCTTGCGAACGTGCGGTGCTGCTTTATCTAGTACACCGTTAACAAACTTGTGGCTGTCTTCTGCAGCGAATACTTTTGCAAGTTCGATCGCTTCGTTAATAACCACTTTGTAAGGTACGTCTTCACGGCTTGTCATCTCATACATCGCTAGGCGAAGTAGCGCAAGTTCCATCATGTCTAGATCTTGCATTGGGCGAGAAACAAATGGACGTAGCTTGCTGTCTAGCTCCGTGTGATTCAACGCGACACCCGTGAGTAGGTCACGGAAATATACAACGTCAGTCTCTGGCGCAGTCAACGCAGGCTCAGCAGCATGATGTTCTTCTTCATCATACTTACCACCTGATAAGAACTGTTCTTCAACAGTGGCAACATTTTCTTTAGTAATTTGCCAAGAATAAATTGCTTGCAGAGCAAATTGACGTGCATTACGACGTGCGGCTGGTTTCACACTGGCCCCATTAGGAATCGATTTCAGAAAGAACGTTGATCATTTCAAGCGCGCTTAGTGCAGCCTCTGCACCTTTATTACCAGCCTTGGTTCCTGCACGCTCGATAGCTTGATCGATGGTATCAACAGTCAATACACCAAAGGCTACTGGTAGGCTATATTCCAGAGACACTTGTGCAAGACCTTTATTACACTCACTACAAACATAGTCGAAATGTGGTGTACCGCCACGAATGACTGTACCTAGCGATACGATTGCATCAAACTTGCCTGTTTTCGCAACACGTTGAGCAACAAGTGGTAGTTCAACTGCACCTGGGCAGCGTACAACCGTGATGTTGTCTTCGCTCACTTGACCGTGACGTTTCAAAGTATCGATAGCACCCGATAGTAGGCTTTCATTGATAAAACTATTGAATCGTGCAATTACAATAGCAATCTTTGCGTTCGGTGCTGGGAAGCCACCCTCGATAACTTTCATATGCTTTCCTTATAAACTATGTTCATCTCGCGAGAATCGACGGATTCTAGCACAAGTCATTTATTAATATCTACCGCTAACTTCGTCCAGACAAGGCTTTAGCAAGGTGTCCAAAAGTAGGGCGCAGTCTTGATAACAAAAAGCCTTTGCTTATCAGAAGCAAAGGTTGATAGGTTACTCTGTGACGTATTCCGTGACCGTCAAACCAAAACCACCGAGGGCATGGTATTTTTTGTCTGCTGATGACAGCAATTTCATTTCATGCACGCCAAGGTCAGCTAGAATTTGCGAGCCCACACCTACGCGGCGTGATGTGCCCTGCTTTTTCGCCATAGTTGGCGCCGTGCCGCTGTCTTGCTGTTCGAACATTTTCATCTTGTGAATCAAGAAGTCTGTGCTCTCTTCATTACCAAGAATCACAAGCACACCACCTTCATCGCCAATGCGCTTCATCGCTTTGTCCAGAGTCCAGCTGCGATCTGAGTTACGATTTGAGCGCAGAATATCAGTGAACGTGTCTTGCAAGTGAACACGCACCAGCGGTGTGTTGGCCGTCAAGTCACCAGCGCACATAGCGTAGTGGATTTGGTTATCGATGGTATCGCGGTAAGTGACCAGTTCAAACTCACCAAACTCAGTTGGCAGATGACACGCAGCCACACGCTCAATCGTTGTTTCGTTGTTGTTACGGTACTCGATAAGGTCAGCAATCGTACCTAGTTTGATGTCATGTTTTTCAGCAAACACTTCAAGGTCTGGGCGACGAGCCATGGTGCCGTCGTCATTTAAGATCTCAACAATCACCGACGCTGGCTCAAGACCCGCCAGTTTTGCTAAATCACAGCCCGCTTCCGTGTGACCTGCGCGAGTCAGTACACCACCATCTTGAGCAGCAAGTGGGAAGATGTGCCCTGCTGAACAAGATCGGCCGCTTTGGCATCTTTCGCCACAGCCGCTTGCACAGTGCGCGCACGGTCAGCCGCAGAAATACCGGTAGTCACGCCTTCAGCCGCTTCAATCGACACGGTAAAGTTTGTGGTGTATTGCGCGTTATTGTCTTGCACCATCGGTGGCAGACCCAGCGTTTCACAGCGGTCTTTGGTCATGGTTAAGCAGATAAGACCGCGACCATGGGTTGCCATAAAGTTGATGGCTTCAGGAGTAATATGTTCAGCGGCCATGATAAGGTCGCCTTCGTTTTCACGATCTTCGTCATCCATCAGAATGACCATTTTTCCTAAACGGATATCTTCAATGATTTCTTGCGGCGTACTAATTGGCATTTCACGTTCCTGTTATTGCGCTTGTTTTTATCTGAGTTTTGCGACTCTTAGGTTTTCGAAAATGAGATTCGCGAGATTAAGCAAAACCGTTTTGTTGTAAGAATTCCATCGTCAGTCTCGACTCAGGCTCAGAATGCGTCTGCGCTTGAAGCAATCGCTCCATGTAACGAGCCATCACATCGACTTCAAGGTTTACTTTTCGGCCAACCTGGAACTGGTCGATGGTCGTCTCTTCTGACGTATGCGGCACGATAGTCAGCTTAAACGCATTTTTTCGAAGATCGTTCACCGTCAAGCTAATACCGTCGACAGTAATCGAGCCTTTTTCGGCGACATACTTAGTGATCTCCGATGGCATTTGTACCCAGTACTCAACCGCACGGCCGACTTGCTGTCTGTCGACAATCTCACCCACGCCATCGACGTGGCCAGAGACAATATGGCCACCGAAACGCGTGGTCGGTAACATGGCTTTCTCAAGGTTCACCTTGTCACCCACGCTGTAATTGGCAAAGCCCGTTTTCTTAAGCGTCTCTAATGATAAATCCGCTTGATAACTACTGTCAGTGAACGCGACCACAGTTAGACACACACCATTGGTCGCAATACTATCACCGAGCTTTACATCACCCATGTCCAGTTTGCCTACGTCAACGGTGACGCTGATGTCTTCCCCTTTTGGCGTGATCGCTTTTAGGGTACCAACGGCTTCAATAATTCCTGTAAACATCTTCTATTTCTTTATTAGTTGTGGCGTGGCAACGATTCGAATATCACTACCCACCATACGAATATCTTTAATGTCGAGATCGATAACCTGTTGCATCGACTCAAGCCCTAGCGCGCCGATCAGTCCTCGGCCATCAGCCCCCATAAGCTTAGGTGCTAAATAGACAATAAGCTCATCGACAAGCTGCTGCTCTATCATAGAGCCCGCCAGAGTCGCGCCTGCTTCCACCCAAACATGATTAATTTGGTGCTCTGCCGCCAGCGCATCTAGTGTTTGAGCAAGGTCTAGCTGCTCACTTGAACCTGCTGGGAGATTAAGGTCGCCACCTTCATGCGCCACTCGGATGATGGTGCCTTCAGTGCTGAACAGTTTTAGATCGGCGCTAAGCTGATTCTGTCTGTCTAAAATAACTCGGGTTGGCTGACGAAGTTCTGTTGAGTCAATCACCGAGTGAACTTGGCTCGGCAATTCATTCCAGCGAACATTGAGAGAGGCATTGTCATCAATAACGGTGCGGCTAGTAGACAAAATAGCGCCCGCTTCAGCACGGTAGGCCTGTACATCGCGGCGCGCTTCAGCGCCTGTGATCCACTGGCTTTGACCATTACCAAGTGCGGTTTGCCCATCGAGACTGGCTGCCATTTTAAGCTGAACGAAGGGGCGATTGGTTTCCATTTTCTTTAGAAAACCGCGATTCAGTGCTCGCGCATCTTGCTCCAAGATGCCAACCTGCACTTCAATACCCGCCTCTTCAAGCATCGCAAAGCCACGACCAGCAACTTGTGGATTCGGATCGGACATGGCACAGACGACTTTAGCGACGCCCGCTTTAATCAGCCCTTCGGCACAGGGTGGCGTGCGCCCATAGTGGGAACATGGCTCTAAGGTGACATACGCCGTGGCACCCTTAGTTTGTTCACCCGCCATACGCATTGCGTGCACTTCGGCGTGCGGCTCTCCCGCTTTCTTATGGTATCCCTGCCCCACAATGACATCATTTTGCGTTATCACGCAGCCGACATTCGGGTTTGGAGCAGTGGTGAAGCGGCCTTTCTTGGCAAGGTCAATCGCTAAACTCATCATCTGATAGTCAATAGCGCTAAACTGACTCATAGTAATCCATACCTATCGCTAATTGGGGATAGCCGTTAGTCTTCCAAGCGAGCGATTTCTTCACCGAACTCGCGAATATCTTCAAAACTACGGTAAACGGATGCGAAACGAATATAGGCGACCTTATCCAGCTCTTTCAGCTGAGTCATGACAAGGTTTCCTATCATTTCGCTTGGGACTTCACGCTCGCCAGTAGCGCGAAGCTGAGATTCAATATGACTGATCGCAAGTTCAATCGAGTCTGCACTCACAGGACGCTTTTCTAACGCTCGCTGAATGCCACCGACCATCTTATCCTTGTTGAAAGGCTCGCGATTACCATTGGATTTAATCACCTTTGGCATAACCAGTTCGGCGGTTTCAAAGGTGGTGAAACGCTCACTGCACGCCAAACATTGGCGACGACGACGCACCTGATGGCCATCGGCTACCAGTCTGGAATCGATAACTTTTGTGTCATTTTCTGAACAAAATGGACAATGCATAACACCTCCTATGGTTTAGCCCACAGTTTAGCGAAAATTCACCTATTAAGAAATCCACTATTTGACCCGTAAAGTAACGTATTTAGGTGTAATCTTGGATGCGTCACACTCTTGCCAGCCAAATTCACTTATCAGTCCCAACCAAACTGGATCAAACCCTGCTTGAATGCGAACAGCTCGCCCGTTATTGGGTGGTTAAACGCCAAACAAGATGCGTGCAACAGCATACGATGGGCATCGTAATGCTCTCTAAACAAGCGGTTATGTCGGCCATCACCATGAGTCGTGTCACCGACAATGGGGTGACTCAAATGATGCATATGACGACGAAGCTGATGCTTGCGACCCGTCTTCGGCTTCATTTCCATTAGGCAGTAGCGGCTGGTTGGAAAACGTCCTGTTGAGTAAGGCACTTCAACCTTAGCCAAAGGCTCATATGCGGTGACTGCTGGCTGCGCCTCTTTTTCTTGATCGGCAAACTTGTCGGCAATCTTGTCGAGTTCCACTTTCAGTGGATAATCTAAAACATCACCTTGCTCAATCCAGCCACGTACGATTGCATGGTAAGTTTTCTCAATATTGTGCTCGGCAAACATCGGCATCGCTTTTGCAGCTATCTCACTGGAAAGCGCAAACAACAGCACTCCCGATGTCGGTCTATCCAAGCGGTGTAAAGGGAAAACATGCTGACCAATTTGGTCGCGCAGAGTTTGCATGACAAAACGTGTTTCGTTTTTATCGAGCCATGAACGGTGTACCAACATACCCGCAGGCTTGTTCACCGCGATGAGGTACTCATCTCGATAGACAATCTCTAGTGGCTCCACCTCTGGCAAAGCAGTCGATTCGCTCATTTTGCGGCCTCGTCTATTTGTTTCAGCACCGTTAGCACCTCGGCCAACTCCGGGCGAAGCTTCCACACTTCTTCAAAGTATGGCGTGATTTCAAACCCTTTTGGGGTGTCGCCGCCGGCCTCAATCAGAGACTCCATTCGGGCAATAAAAATCCATTGCAACCACTCTTGAGGCTCAAGGGTATCGACTGCGAACGGCTGTTGGCTACTCAATGCCTGAGCATCTGGGGCATGCTGCTGCCAAAGTGCGTGTTTTTTAAGCTGCTGTTTCAGCTCAACAAGTAATAACTTCATAGATCTATCTAGTAGCGCGACGAACTATTTCACGACTTTGCATCATCGCTATTGAAAATGGTCGTCAATGACTTGAAAATTGGCGATAGAATACCATCTATTGTTCTATACCCAAACCGTACTAGGAACCCCTCCATGGAAACCATTCATACTTTGACGGATCTATTGGTCAACAGTGGCTGCCAATATCATATCTACGATATCTCAAGACGCGTACAACTGATTGATAACGACCAGTTTGCTGCCGTTGAGCGCGCCAGCCAGCCTTACCCTTATCCGATTCAAAGACAGGCTCAGTTTGCGATCGCCTACTGGAACGAAGAAAAACAGCCTTGGATTTGGTTCCTTAAATTCCAGCTTGATGAGCGTGGTTTGCTAAGCCAAGGCGATGTCGGCCAGTTTCTAAAATACGTTCTTGAAGCAATGGGGACGCGTCTTGGAAAAGAGATGAACGAAGAGCAGCAACAAAAGCTGTCCAACAACCCATTTACGTTTAAGCCAACAGACGACAAGTTGGCTGTCTTCCATAGCCTATTGAGAGCAGAGCTCGATCTCACCACCAGCCAATATTACCAGCATGCTCGTGAATACTTCCGCGGCGACCTTGGCTGGGATAACTGGCAAACGGTTGGACTACAAGGCATTACGGATATGGCAGCAAGGCTTGGGCAAGAAGAGAATGGCCGCTTGATCCGCTCCAGTTTGCGTCACCTTGCAAGTGAGCCCCGTTATGCCCTACTTGGGGCACTTGAGCACGTTGCGTTGCCAGAAAAGCTCTCTACAAGCTTGCGCGAACTTGCTCAATTTGAATGTGAGTCCGATGAGCCGGATCTATTCTTGTTAGCGGCTTATGCTCGCGCGCTATCGGGTGGCAAACCAGAGCAGCTAGAGTCTTTGGTGGCTGAAATTTTGGCTAGTGCGCGTTTGAGCCATCAAGAAGTGCTGATAGCCATTGCAGGCCGTGCATGGCAGCCTCTGACTACCCCAGCCTTAGCCGAGAAGTTCTTGGTACGTTTAGCTCAAACGGGCAACCAAGGTTTGTTTAATCAGTTATTTGCCGATCTGGTGATGATGCCGAGCCTGCGTTTGGTGCTTCTGCCATTGCTGCACTCTAGCCCATCACCCGAGCTCGCTAGCGCACTGGTCGCGCTGCAACAAGCGGCGACACAAGGAAAAACTCACTAGGAAGGTGAAATGATAGATAATCTTTTGATGATATTGGCGCTGAGTATGTTCTGCTTTGTATTTTGGCAGCAGCGGCGTCAATCTGAGATTGCCAAGGCGGCGGTGACACGTCGCTGTAAAGAGTTAGATCTGCAAATGTTGAGCGTCTCGTTTGGCGCTCATAGGCTAAGAGATGCCAACGGCCGATTCGGTTGGCATACTATTTATGAGTTTGAGTTTTCAGCGCTTGGTGACGACTATTATCAAGGTAAGCTGGTGATGAAAGGCTTCCATGTGCTGAATTTTCACTTTCCGGCACACCGAATGTAGATTGGAACTGATAGTACGGACCATGATCATCTTCCGCTTGTCCGTACTGCTCAAACCCAAGTTTACTCAGCAATCGAATCGAAGAAGCGTGGTCAGTGTCGACGTTCGCTTCAAGCCTCTTAAGCCCTAATGTATGAACAGCATCGGGAATAAACGCTCTTAATACCTCTGTTGCAATCCCTTTGTTCCAGTATTGCTTATCAAAGATATAGCCTATCTCTCCTTCACCTTCCGCTCCGCGCTCAATGAAAATATGCCCCATATAATCACGCGTACGCAGATCCAGCGCAGCCATCGCATAGAACTTTGAATCGCTCAATATGGTTTGAAACAATCGGCGCGCAGTGGCTAGGGTATGAGGACCATTCATGTGTTTACGATTTTTCGCGCACACATTAAGCATCAGAAAGTCCGACTCTAGATAGTCGGTATAGGGGACGAGAATGGTTCTGCGAGTAACTATTGTCATTGACTTCCTTTTCGTAACTAAATACCCAAGTAACCTAATATAGGCTTTAGACTCCGTGTTCTTTAGATTTAGTGCGACACTTACATGAGAAGTATGAAAGTTAGGGTTTATAAATAAGAAAAGCCCCAACACTTGCGTATTGGGGCTATAGTCTTACTCGCAGCAGTCCGGCTACTAAAAATGCTCCATGCATCATCCGTAATAGTGGCTGAATCCTTCAGCTATATCCATTCGTCGCCGTCCTAGCGGTGTCCATCTCATCCAATGACGCTAACCATCCCAGTCAGCTCGCTTCACTTGTTCCTTGAGCGGTGTCCTTGACCATCATCCTGATGGGGTTCCTGCACTCTTCCTGAGTGTATCCATTTCCTTAAAAATCACCGTCCTGATGATTGTTCGCTTCCCGCGCTATCCTAACTTCCTTGCTGGTTACGTTTCCCTTGGTAACCAAATCTTCTTCCTGAAGATGACCTTCCAATGTCATTCCTGTTCCGTGTCAGCATCCTTCCGACAGGCTCTAATTTACCCTAATGGCGATTCTGGACAATCTACCCAATACAAAAAGTTTTGCGCCGACACTGTTAAATCAAGGTTAAATTTTATATTAAACATAAGCTTAGGTATTTTCTCTTCCAAATTTCTGGCGATCTTTTCTCTTTATCTCACAGCTCGTGTGAGAGATCTCGCACAGGGGTTTTCCAAATTGGCTAATGTCTTAGAATCGCTAACGACTGTTAACTGGTGATGCCCGTCACATAAGCTCCGCCTGTACCTCCTCTAGATTCGAAGGTACTATTAATGGAAAGCCTATTTAACGGAATAACCACCATGATTACCAAAGATGTCTCCGCAGAGATTGAAGCTGCAATTAGCTCATTGCACGCCGAGGGAAAAGAGCCGACCGTCGCACTCGTGAAGGCGCGTTTAAAGACAAAAGTACCGATGCCTGCGCTGATCACTGTGATCAAATCCTGGAAGAGCAGCCAGCACGTACCTAAAGTTGAAATCGCAGCTGAAAAGGCCGAGCAACCTCTAGAGCTAAGAGTGAAAGAATTAGAACAGCAAGTTGCCGTGCTGACTCAGCGATTAACTGCATTGGAGCAATCTCGTGACTGAATCGTTAAAACAAGCTGTTAAGATTTGGGTCGATGCCGATGCTTGCCCAAAAGTAATTCGAGAGACACTGTGCCGCGCTGCCGAGCGTACTGGCTTAACTTGCACCTTTGTGGCTAACCACACCGTCCCAGTACCGAAACGAGACAATATCCACTCACTGACTGTGCCAGCTGGGTTTGACATTGCGGACAATGAAATTGTGAGAAGAGTCAACGCCGGTGACTTGGTTATTACGTCTGATATTCCTTTGGCAGATGAAGTCATCACCAAGAACGCGGTGGCGCTAAGCCACGCGGTGAGCTTTACACCAAAGATACCATTAAGGCTCGCCTCAATATCCGTGACTTTATGGACACTATGCGCTCGAGTGGCGTTCAAACTGGCGGCCCAGCGCCCCTTGGACAGACAGAGCGCCGCGAGTTTGCCAATCATTTGGATAGATTTCTGGCAAGAGCAACGCGCTAGGCGAAGTCGATAATCTCCAGACAAAAAAAGAGTCAGTCGATGTTCGACTGACTCTTTTTTGTATTCAACATATTCAAGCGCTATGGACGCGGCAAGTAATCCGCTTTACCCACCCACTTGTAGCTGGTTAGCTCTTCTAGACCCATAGGGCCACGAGCGTGCAGTTTTTGTGTCGATACCGCAACTTCGGCACCAAGACCAAACTGAGCACCGTCAGTGAAGCGTGTAGAGGCATTCACGTACACAGCCGCTGAACCGACAGAGTTAATGAACTTCTCTGAGTTCACCAGGCTGTTGGTCATGATGGCGTCTGAGTGACTCGCGTTATGAACACGCATATGGTCAATCGCTTCTTCAACATCAGCCACGACTTTCACGCCTAGAGTGAAGCTTAGCCATTCTGTATCGAAGTCGCCTTCACCGGCATCACGCAATTCATCAAAACCCGCCAACATCGCTTTCGCTTTTGGCTCTGCGACCAGTGATACTTTACCTTTCAAGCGATCGGCGATCATTGGAAGGAACTCAGCAGCAACGTTCTCGTGCACAAGCAGAGTATCTAATGAGTTACATGCCGATGGGCGTTGCACTTTTGAGTTCTCAACCACATCCAAAGAGCGAGTAAGATCAGCGCTGTTATCGACGAAGATATGACTGATGCCAAAGCCACCGATGATAACTGGGATATTGCTGTTCTCTTTACACATTTTGTGCAGGCCAGCACCACCACGCGGATGATCATATCCACGTAGTCATCCAGTTTAAGCAATTGCGAAACCAGTTCACGATCCGGTTTTTCGATGTACTGTACTGATGCTGCAGGCAGACCTGCTTTATCAAGTGCAGACTGAATCACTTTAACCAGTTCCATGTTAGAGAAGAACGTCTCTTTACCACCACGAAGAATACTGGCGTTGCCGGTTTTCAAGCACAGTGCGGCAATATCAATCGTTACGTTTGGACGCGCTTCATAAATCACGCCAACAACACCAAGTGGTACGCGGCGACGCGATAGGCTCATGCCATTTTCAAGCACTTTACTGTCGATTTCACTGCCAACAGGATCAGACAGCGTGATAACGTTGCGAACGTCATCCGCAATGCCTTTCAGGCGTTGCTCGTTCAACAGTAGACGGTCTAGTAGCGCTTCTGTTAGACCGGCTTCGCGGCCAAGATCGATATCTTTCGCGTTCGCTTTCAAAATAACGTCTGCGTTCGCTTCAAGTTCATCGGCGATGATCTGCAGTGCGCGATTCTTTTGCGCCGTTGACGCGGTCGCCAAAGCAAAGCTGGCTTGCTTCGCGTTTTGGCCTAGTTTAATCATGTCCATAACGGTTCCCTTTATTCTTAATCTTGAATGACGACCATATCGTCGCGATGAATCACTTCTGCACCATAATCATAGCCAAGCGTATCAGCAATTTCTTTACTGTGCTTACCTGCTATTTTGGCCAGATCCACATCGGAGTAGCCACAAATTCCTTTTGCAACTAAAGCTCCGTCATTGGTCGTCACACGTACCACTTCACCACGAGCAAAGCGGCCTGAAACTTTTATAACCCCTTTGGCAAGTAAGCTACTGCCCTTGCCTATTACCGCATTCACTGCACCTGAATCGATAACAATGTTACCGGTTGCCGCAGGGCCTGCGAGTATCCAACGTTTACGATTTTCCAATGCTTCTGGTAGAGGCAAGAAGCGAGTACCTTGAGGCTCATCAGATAGAGAGTCAAACACTACATTTTCCGCACTACCCGCTGCAATAATAACCTCAATCCCCGCTCGGCGTGCAATGTCTGCCGCTTGAAGCTTGGTTGCCATGCCACCGGTACCTAATGTAGTGCCGCTGCCACCTGCGATTTTGCGAAGTGTCTCGTCAATCGTTGTGACTTCACGGATCAGCTCTGCATTTGGGTCTTTGCGAGGGTCGGCAGTAAACAAACCGCGTTGGTCGGTAAGCAGCAACAACTTATCCGCACCACACAAAATACCCACCAACGCCGATAGATTGTCGTTGTCGCCAACCTTAATTTCACTGGTCGCTACCGCATCGTTTTCGTTCACGACTGGGATAATGTCGTGTTCAACCAAAGCATTGATAGTATCGCGCGCATTAAGAAAGCGCTCACGGTCTTCAAGATCGGCGCGCGTTAGCAACATTTTGGCCAATTTTAAGCCCGTAAATAGCAAACAAAGACTCCCATACTTGAATAAGCTGGCTTTGACCAACGGCGGCTAATAGCTGCTTACTCGCCATCGTTTTGGGAAGTTCGGGGTAGCCTAGGTGCTCGCGACCCGCGGCAATTGCACCTGAAGATACCATTACAACGGAGTGTCCAAGCTTTTTCAGCTCAGCACATTGTCTGACCAGCTCAACCATGTGCGCTTTATTTAGCGCAAGGGAACCACCTGTTAGGACGCTAGTACCTAACTTCACCACTACCGTTTTTTTGTCGGCAGTTTGACGAGTAATATCCAAAGTCATCTCTACTTGTTTGACGTGAAAAATTGAATAAGGAGTGATGTTTTAGCAATCAAACATCATTTGTACAAGTAAAAAAACAAAGCGCAGGGAAAAGAGGCACAAAAAAGGCTCCAAAGCTGCTCAAGGCAGGCTCTGGAGCCTAATGACAGGTGGTTATACAAACTCTACTGAGTCATCATGAATAGAAACCGCCAGTTCGAATTTATCGCTGAGTGTCGCTTCCAATTTTTGATGAAACACCTCTTGGGTGCGATTTATCTCGTTAATAGCCGATTTTGGTGCCGATTCTAAAATCCACTCGCCGGTTTGGTTGTAGCGACCAATTTGATACGTCGCCTCAAACTGCCCATCTACTAGGCTAAATCGAGCCACCAGCCCAAAACTCTCTATCTTCTGGAGACTTGGTATCATCCACGCAGACCGAAAGACAGTCAAAGTGATAGCTACCGTCTTTACTCAAGGTTTCTCGTAAATACGGACCAATAGCTTTAAACGCAGCAATTAAGCGATAGTGAGTAGGGGTTTTCGCCGTTTCTGACATAGGGAAACTCCGTTTCTATATGAAATAGGGATAAAACATAAATAGCGATAATAAATTGTGTTTAATTTATATTTTTATCATGCACTTGATTACACAATCATTTCACATAGTTCACTAAATTCGCACAAATGTCACTTTAAAAGTTCGTCCTCCAACCACTTGATGGCCATTTCGAGGGATTGCGCATATCCCTTTGCGATACCTTTCGCAGGTATCTCACGTGCTTTACCATATTGACTAAACATCGCTAACAGGCGGTTATCGGACAGCGGTGACACTATATCTCCTTCCATACTCATCGCCAAAATAGGCACTTTGGTTCGGCGAGAGGATAAGAAGCCTTGAATTTTCAGCGACCACGCCATCAGCTGTCCGGCAAGGCTATTAATATCTACGGCATCTTTCCCAAGACGCGATGCGAGCATATCAATGTACATTTTTGGCATCGACTGAATGATCTGCGGTGTCGCTAAGCAATGGTGAATAGGCGCGCCAAGCGTCACACATGCTTTAATTTTTTCTGGCTCAAGAAACGACAAGCGCGCCATGCGTTGCCACCGAAACGAAAACCGAGCAAACCGACTCTAAAGTGATCCACCCAAGGAATATGCGGAAGCTCACTTAATACGGCTTGGTGCAAACAAGAGGTGTCTTCAGTTAACGGCCAATGAGAGCTGTGGCCGATTGATGGCATATCGACAGTAAGCATGGCGATGCCAGCTGGGGCTAAATAGTCTCTGAATAGGCGCCACATATCAGTCTGCAAAGAATCTAATCCAGCGCTAACAATCACAACAGGCTGAGGTTTTTCGGTACTTACCAGGTGAAGATTGGCGGTAATACGTCGATTCTGATACGGGATCTCAACTTGCTTAATGATGTGGCTGGTGTGTTTCGCAGCTTCGTTGTAAGCGTTGTTTGCCAGCACCTGAGCTTGCAGCGCCAAGTTGTCATTTTTAAGATGCGGGTAACCTGCAATACTAAAGCTCAGAGATGCTTTAAATAGCTCTTCCGCCGCTGCGTCACCTTGCAAATCGTTGGCACGCTTTTGATGCATCATGCCATGCTTGGTCCACTCGTAGTTCCAGTTACCACCGTGGTACCCCATGACGGTATCAAGCCACTCATCAACCGTTCTCGAGTGATCCGAAGAGGCAATTTTCGCCAGCACCGATTCTAGTTCAATCGGATCCATGCCCTGCCAAACCCATTGCAGACGCAAGAGATTACGATACCAAGAGGTTGGTTGCTTTGATTGACGCTCTTCAAGTACACGGATACTACTTGGCATGTACCGGATAAGGTGAGAGGTTTCTTTGGCCTGCTTGTTTTTTTCAAACAAGGTTTCAGAGATGTTTTTGCTGACTTCTTCGGACATACGCGCACCTAGCATTACGTGTTAACAGCAACAATATAATCGAATAATTGCTAATATTCAGTGTTTTTGTCTCTCATTTGCTGCAAATGACTCGATGATTGACGCCGAAATGCAGTTGGCGTTTGGCTTACTCGCTTTCGAAACTGATGCCGAAAGGTACTCTCAGATGCAAACCCGCAATGGTAAGCAATGTGTGATACCGCTGACGAGGTTGTGGCGAGCAGCTCCTTGGCGCGATCCACTCGTGCTCGCGTTAGCCACTCAATCACCGGCAGTCCGACGACATTTTTAAACGTTCGCTGAAAGGTGCGCGGCGTCATATCCATTTGGCTTGCAAGCGAATCTACCGTATGAGATTCAGACAAGCGCTCTCTAACCCAATCCATGACTTCCGCTATCCTAGTCTGCGATGTCGCCATCGCCTGCTGCGAAACAATCTGCAACTGCTCTCCATCTCGGTAAGCAGGAATCACAAGGCGCTGCGCTACCATGTTAGCAATCCGATAACCGTAATCTTGTCGCACGATATAGAGCAACATATCCAACCCGGCGGCCGAACCCGCAGAGGTCACAATGTTCCCATCTTCAATGTATAACGAAGATGGTGACACCCGAAGGCTTGGATAGCGCTGTGAAAGTAGGTTTGAGTGGTGCCAATGTGTTGTCGCCGCGCGGCCGTTTAACAACCCCGCTGCCGCAAGCACAAATGCCCCAGTGCAAATACTGCAAATTCGTGCACCACGTTCATGTGCGCGCTTGAGTGCACTCACTAACACCTCTGGCGGCTGCTCATCCACATTTCGCCAACCAGGAAGAATGATGGTATCGGCTTGGTCTAATATCTCAGGGCCGTGTTCAAACGTCACCGATACGCCCCCAATGGCTTGTACTGTACGTGACTCTATGCCACAAACCTTAAACTGGTACCAATCGACGCCAAGCTCTGGTCGCTCAAGTCCAAATATTTCCACCGCACAACCAAACTCAAAGGTTCTCAGTGACTCGAACCCCACTAAAACAACAGAGTGTGGCAGCGAGTTGGCATGATCTTGGGGCATTTTGTCTCTATCCATCCTGTTGTATGAGCCTTTTTGCTTATAGCCTTTTACAAGATTACCACACATGGACTTTAGCCAAGCAATGAACCTGACGACCTACTTCAAATTATTTCTCTCTGCTTTTTTTGGGGAGCTCGGCGATTGCTGGGAAAATAGCGATGGAGACCTTTTCAGTCTCCATGGTCACCATTTTGCGATTTGGCATTGCCGCTTTGGTGCTAGCGCTACTCTATCGGCGACAAATTCAACACTATTCCATGCCTTTAATGCGTCATTTTAAAATGGTGCTGACTGCATTCTTTGGGATCACGGCATGCTATTACTTCTACTTCCGAGGCCTTGACCTGTCGAGTGCATTTAATGCGGGACTCATTGAAGCTACGATTCCATGCCTGACACTGTTTATCGCAACCTGCAGCGGTAAGCGAGAGAGTCTCACTAAAGTGATTGGCTTTTTAGCTGCCTATGTTGGGGTTATTTACATCGTATTTGATGGGCAATTGGAAAAATTGCTCAGTATTGAGTATTCGGTTGGCGATTTGCTGCTGTTAGTTAGCACTTTCTGCTTTGCGGTTTACAACATTTTTGTGGAGCGCAATAAACAAGACACGCCTAACCATCTGTTTATGTACTATATCTTCTTTTACGGAAGCGTATTGTTGCTACCTTGGCCACTTTTAGAATGGTGGATGACGGATAGTGCCATGGTATTAAAGCCGGTTGGACTAGACGCGATTATTGCCGTCCTGTTTATGGCATTGGGTGGTTCTGTGATGGCATATCTATTTTTCAACCAAGCCATTTCCGTTATCGGCGCCGCCAGTGCATCGTCATTTATTAATTTGGTACCTGTGATTACCGTGTTCCTATCGGTGTTCTACCTTAAGGAAGAGATATCTATTAGTCAGTGGATAGGGTCTGCCATCATCTTTGTCAGTGTGGCTATCTCCAACTATGAACCAAAGCGTCGTCAAGCTCCCAAAAGTTCACTAACCAACAAACCGGCTGAGTAACATGCAAAAGACAAACTAATGGCCAGACGAAAAAAAACCGCGATATCAACTATCGCGGTTTTTCAAACATCACTGTTTACTTTTGCTTACGGTTAATTGGCTCAACGTAAGACAGCGCCATATCCCATGGCTGTTCGATCCAACAATCTTGGTCGATATCAACAATGTATTCGTCAACTAGTTCAACGCCAGCTGGCTTAGCACACACTGTTACTAGTTTAGCTTTAGGGTACATTTCACGGATTTTACGAGCCGTGTCGCCGCTATCCACTAGATCATCAACGATTAGGTAACCTTCACCGTCGTGCTCTGGTGCTTTCAGTACCGTCATATCACGTTGGTGATCGTGGTCGTAGCTAGAGATACATACTGTATCTACATAACGAATACCTAGCTCACGAGCTAGAATCGCTGCTGGTACTAGACCGCCACGACTTACACCGATAATGCCTTTCCACTGTTCAGCTGGCATTTGACGCTCAGCGAGTTGACGGCAATATGCGTGCATATTGTCCCAAGTGATGATGAATTTGTTAGCCATAATAATAACCTAATTAAACCGTATTCGAGACTTAAGCAGCCACAATGTACTTGATGACAAAGATTGCAGACATAACCCATACACTCATAGATACGTCGCGACCTTTACCACTCAATGCCTTAATAGCAGCGTAAGCGATGAAGCCAAGTGAGATGCCTTCTGCAATTGAGAATGTAAATGGCATCAGCAAGCAAGTTACAACAACCGGTGCCGCTTCAGTGATGTCTCTCCAGTCGATACCAACTAGACCAGACATCATGAGGATTGCTACATAGAATAGCGCACCCGCGGTTGCGTAAGCTGGGATCATACCCGCCAAAGGCGAGAAGAATAATGCAAGTACAAACAAAATGCCAACAACAACTGCAGTCAGACCAGTACGACCACCTGCTGCAACGCCAGCTGTACTTTCTACATAAGAAGTTGTGTTTGATGTACCTAGTAGTGCACCTACTGAAGTCGCTGTTGAGTCAGCCAGTAGTGCTTTGTTTAGACGAGGAATTTTACCATCTTTACCGATAAGGTCTGCTTTTTGAGCTACGCCTACTAGCGTGCCTGCCGTATCGAACAAGTCAACAAATAGGAAAGCAAACACTACAGAAATCATACCGATTTCGAACACTGCAGAGAAATCAAGCTGCATGAACGTTGGTGCAATGCTTGGAGGTGTAGACATAATGCCGCCCCACTGAACATCACCAAAAATAAGGCCTAGACCTGTTACTGCAAGGATGGCAATCATTACCGCACCTTTCACGCCACGGTGAACAAGAGCGATAGTAATGAAGAAACCGACAGCCGCCAGAGTAGCTGGTAGAGAAGTAATGTGACCTAGAGATACAAGCGTCGCTGGGTTATCAACGACGATACCCGCGTTCTTTAGAGCAATCAGCGCAAGGAACAGACCGATACCCGCTGAGATGCCGGTACGAAGCGACATAGGAATGGAGTTAATAATCCACTCACGGATCTTAAACACACTCAATAGAATGAATAAAATACCAGAGCAGAATACCGCCGCCAGTGCGACTTGCCATGTATAACCCATGCCCAGAACAACCGCATAGGTAAAGAAGGCGTTTAGACCCATACCTGGCGCTTGAGCAATTGGGTAGTTAGCAACAAAACCCATGATAAAACAGCCAATCGCAGCTGCTAGACAGGTTGCAACGAATACTGCGCCGCGATCCATGCCGGCATCAGCTAGAATTGCTGGGTTAACAAAGATAATGTAAGCCATCGTCAGGAAGGTAGTGATACCTGCGATAATCTCAGTGCGCACTGTGGTGCCATTTTCACTGAGCTTGAACAGCTTCTCGAGCATAATCGAATCCCTAAAAAGTGTAAAAAGTAAACGGTTGCGTAAACGATTGGCGCGAATTATAAGGTTATCAAAACGCAAATTCCAGCTAGAATTTAGACTCTAATCAACATATTTTCCGGTTGATATGAAACCTATTCGGTAACGACTGCTAACAAATTGAAATAGTTACCGCATTTGCGCCCTATTTCATCATAGCGATAAGGTGGGATAACTGGACAAAAAATCACCATACTTTTTGAGATTAAGATGGCATTTCTTAGAAAAAGGCAAAAAAAACGCCACTCTAGAGAGTGGCGGTAGAATAATTTGGTCATCAATTGGGGTATATAACCAACAATAAATTCTCAATTTAGGGGAAAATCTTAATTACTATCTACCGTAGTAGACATTGTACGCGAAGTCTTTCGTGTATACGTTTTGGTTGGTCCAAAACATCGCGCTTGCTAAACCTTGCATAACATCACCTTCTAACAAAACAAATAATGGATAAAGTTGCTTTGAATCTCGGTTCCATGGAGGCGATAAATCGGGCTCAATCCTTGAACAAGCTATGTTGAATCACTCAACTGTTCAAAAGAATACCATATTGGATTTAAATTACAAGACCAATGGCGATCTAAGTCACATAAATTTCATTTTTCCTGAAATTCACTGCCTATTCTGTAATTTTATTACGGATAATATTATCATCAATATGCGCTTACGTGCATTTTATAAATCATTCCAGTATCACGCGACATTACATAATTGCTTTGCTTTTACTACTCGTTGTTTACAACTAATGGTATCCTTGCCTTTATCTTTAATAAGCTAGAAAACCAGATGTTCTCACCTCGAATCCAAACATCTGAGGAATAACAATCTAGCCTAGTCTGCATAAAGGAGAGTTCCGTGTCTGAATTCCATTCTGAAATCAGCAAGTTGTCACCGGCACCGGTTTGGCAATTTTTCGACAAAATCTGCTCAATCCCACACCCTTCAAAGCATGAAGAAGCATTAGCACAGTACATTATTGGCTGGGCGAAAGAGCAAGGTCTTGATGTTAAGCGCGACGCGACAGGCAACGTGTTTATCAAAAAGCCAGCAACGGCAGGCATGGAAGACAAGAAAGGTGTGGTTCTACAAGCGCACATCGATATGGTGCCTCAGAAAAATGAAGACACTGACCACGATTTCACTCAAGACCCAATCCAACCATACATTGATGGTGAATGGGTAACGGCGAAAGGCACCACGCTAGGTGCTGATAATGGCATCGGTATGGCAACGTGCCTGGCTGTACTTGCGTCAAACGATATCAAACACGGTCCATTAGAGGTTCTACTGACCATCGATGAAGAAGCTGGCATGACTGGCGCATTCGGTCTAGAGGCAGGTTGGCTAGAAGGTGACATTCTTCTAAACACTGACTCAGAGCAAGAAGGCGAAGTATACATGGGTTGTGCGGGCGGTATTGACGCAGCCATCACGTTCGACATCACTCGCGAAACGGCACCTCAAGGCTATGTTGCACGTCAGCTAACACTGAAAGGTCTAAAAGGCGGCCACTCTGGCTGTGATATTCACACTGGTCGTGGCAACGCCAACAAACTTCTTGGCCGTTTCTTAGCGGGTCACGCAAAAGAGCTTGATGCTCGCCTAATTGAATTCCGTGGTGGCAGCCTACGTAACGCTATTCCACGCGAAGGTTTTGTTACACTAGCACTACCAGAAGAAAACCTAGCTAAGCTAGAAGAACTTTACAGCTTCTACACTGAGCTAGTGAAATCTGAGCTAGGCGCGATTGAAACTGACATTGTTAGCTTTAACGAAGCCGCAGATCTTGGCGATGTGTTTGAGTCTAACGCTCAATCACGCTTTATCGCAGCACTGAATGCTTGTCCGAATGGTGTTATTCGTATGAGTGACGACATTGAAGGTGTCGTTGAGACTTCACTAAACGTTGGTGTAATCACGACGCAAGCGGATAAAGTTGAAGTGCTATGCCTAATTCGCTCGCTTATCGATTCTGGCCGCTCTCAAGTAGAAGGCATGCTAGCATCAGTCGCAGAGCTTGCCGGTGCAACGATTGAGTGTTCTGGTGCTTACCCTGGTTGGAAACCAGACCCAGAGTCAGAAATCATGGCTATCTTCCGCGATATGTACGAAGGTATCTACGGTCACAAACCAAACATCATGGTGATCCACGCAGGCCTAGAGTGTGGCCTATTCAAAGAACCGTATCCAAACATGGACATGGTCTCTTTCGGCCCAACCATTAAGTTCCCTCACTCGCCTGACGAGAAAGTGAAAATCGACACGGTTGAGCTATTCTGGAACCAAATGGTAGCCCTACTAGAAGCGATTCCTGCTAAAGCTTAATTTAGCCAGTATTGTGATTGATAAGCCGATGTTTGACCAAAACATCGGCTTTTTTGTTTCACATCAATTGTGGCTTTTGAGTTTCCTCTGCAGCCTGTGTATATTGAGACCAGTTATCATTTATAGAGAAAGACATTATGCAAGTTTACGGTTGTTGCGAATTGGTTCGCGAAATCTACGCACAAATTGGTAGTGGCGACCAAGCCTACATTCCACAAGCAATTTCATGTGCCGTTCGTGCACTAAACGAAGTGGCTGCCAATGAAAGCCTGCCAAAAGACGTGCGTGAGCAAGCGGCATTCGCGGCGGCAAACTTATTGATTTCGGATTTTGAAGACAAGTAGAGACTAAAGATGAATCTAGCCAACTTTGAAACTATGGATCCTGTGATGCTAATGAGTATCGTCAACATGAAACTGCGTGACGACTTTGGCGGGGATTTAGATAAGCTCGTCAACTACTTCGACATCAGCAAACCTGCTCTTATCGAGAAGCTTGCCAGTGCTGGCTTTGACTTCCTAGAAGATGCAGGTCAGTTCAGATAAACAAAAACACCGCTAAGTTTCCCTCAGCGGTGTTTTTTCATTCTTGAATCATAGTCAGTGATTAGCCAAATGACGCCCAAATAACGGTAACAACAAGCACTGGGCAGACAAACTTCACGTACCAAGGCCATACCTTACCAAACCAGCCAAGTTGGAAGTCTGGGCAACCTTGCTCAAGCTCTTTGATTTTACTCGCGCGGCTCCATACCCAACCACCAAACAAGCAGAACAAGAGTGCAGCAATAGGCTGTAAGTATTGCGTTGCAACCATAGCGACAAAGCCGAACAATTCACCAAAGTTAAATACGATGTAGATACTAAACAGCGCAATAAGCGCACCGAGTACCCAACTGGTTTTCTTACGACCGGTGTTAAAGCGCTCATCGACAAGCGCAACCGGACACTCCAACATCGAAATAGATGAAGTGAGCGCTGCAATGGTCAACAGCAAGAAGAACACCACAGAGAACACTAAGCCAAGCATGCCCAATGACTCAAACATCAATGGTAAGACTGTAAAGACCAAAGTATCTGAGCTCAGCAGTGAGCCGTCTTCTGCGTAAATCTGAACGCCTTTTTGCATCGCGACAAACATCGCCGGCATCACCACAAGACCAGCAATAAACGCCACCGACGTATCGACTAAGGTCACATTCATCGCCATCTTCGGTAGGTTCTCTTTTTTCGACAAATAAGAGCCGTAGATAAGCATCGAGCAGCCACCAATCGTCAACGAGAAGAAGCCTTGTCCCATGGCTGCGAGAATGAGTTTTCTGTCCCATACTTTTTCAAAATCTGGGATCAAGTAATGTTTAAGACCTTCAATTGCACCCTGCTGCATCATGATATAGATAAACAGCAATCCAAAAAGGATAAACAGCGATGGCATCAAACGTGTCGACCATTTTTCAATGCCTTTCTTTACCCCACCTTGAACAATCAACACCGTCAACAGATAGAAAAGCACCGTACCAAACACGTTTCTTTCGACACTAAATCCTTTGAACCAATCCGCTAGTGACGTCAGGCCGGCGATGTCTGCCAGTGCGCCAAACAAGAAACAAATCAGCCAACCGCCAACGATGGAATAGAACGCCAATACCGCACAAGGCACCGCAAGACCGATCCAACCGACCATGCCACCAAGCTGTTTGCCGATCGGATGGGAGGTAAGAGATTTCATGCTATCGACAGGGTTGGCTTGTCCATGTCGACCAATGGCCATTTCCACCACTAACATAGGAAACGCCACGACCAATATCATGACTAAATACACCAAAAGGAAAGCACCACCACCGTTGCTGGCGGCTTGTGTTGGGAATCCCCAAATATTGCCCAATCCAACGGCTGCGCCTGCAGCGGCTAGAATAAAGCCTAATCGGGAACCAAAGTGCTCTCTTGGAGCGGAAGATGTGTTTGACATACCTACTGCACTTATCATGTTGTACTAGTTTGCTGGTACAGTATGTGAAAAATGAATGAAGAGCAAATGTTTTTGGCGTAATACTCTGACTTTTACCACTCAAGCAAATAAATCACCCACAATATGAGCATCATGTAGATACCCGAACTAGCCTAATCTACTTAAATGAAATAAAAAGCCCCAAAAAAATGCCTATTTCCTTTGGGGCGAACGCATCAGTTAGAGTGGCATTTAGATAGTAAAGACTTGATAGTCCTTAAGCTCCGGAATGGTTTTCTGTAACTGCTGCTCTTGCTCTGCGACATCATTGAGTGAATCACAGTACTCTTCTGCCTGCTGCTTTAATGACTCTGACTGCTCTTTCATGGTTTCCGACATTTTTGCTTTGAGTTCATCCATCTGCTTAGAGAGCTCTGTAAGATTTAACCCACCCTCTTCACTCATCTTTTCTTGTAACGCAGTAAATGCACTACTGAAAAATTCTTTGTTGAAGACCTCTTTTGCCTTTGCTAAATCTTGCTCCCAATTGTCCATAAAACTGCTAAAGGCTTCAGACTTTAGGACAAAATCACCGTTCTCTTCGTAGCGAGATTGAACATCAGCAAAAAACTCACCAACCGCTTGTTTGACGTTTTGAAACGCCTCAGAGTTATCGAAACTCTCAGCGACGTCATCGATAAGTTCATTGGTCAGCTCAAGGCCATTAGACGCGAGCTCTTTCGCTTGAGGCACGTACTTGTTCATGTTCTCTCGATAGCTTTCCAAGGCATCTTGTTGTAGCTGACTCAGTTCAATCGCTTTACCGTTAATGAACAGGTTATTGTCTTCATCAATCAGGACGTTAGAACTGGCTTTAACGATTTCGACTTGTTCACCATCTAGGTGAACTTCATTCTTAATGTCCACTCCGCACTGCCCAAAAGCGTAAGCATTGCTCGCCACTAAAGCACTGCTAAGTACGACACCGCTAAGCAGCGCTGTTGTCGTTGGAAAAAGTTTAGGTAATTTCATAGCACACCCTATTGGTCAGATCGTCTGTACAGTTCTCGAAGCGATCCAAAATCGTTACTGAATCGCGATAATAGCATAGTGCTGCACGGAATCTCCGATAGCCAGACTCACTTCATCATCTATATTCTGCCCAAGCAGAGCCTTACCGAGTGGCGAATGGGGAGTCACCACAGTGAGCGCCGCCAACACAGAGTCCGTTGTTACCTCAACACCCTTTATTGTAACGCCACCGCCGCAGGGCAACATCCAATACCATGCGATATGCTCATCATCATTCTCGACACAGACTAAAGCCGTTAACCCAACACTGTCTTGCTCAGAAAATTCTCGCAGCGTCGTGCGCTTTAGCGTTGCGATGTCGTTCTTTATTTGCTCTAAACGCATCGCCTGACCATGTGCCAAATAGGACGCTTCCAGTGCTAGCGTGTCATATTTGTGCTCTGGTACGGTTTCTTCATTGGTCGCAGCATCTACGGTTTGCTCCATGGCAGAGACCAGTGTTGTCACTTTACTTTCAAGTTCATTTATCACTGCAGTCAGCAGTGCGCGCTTGTCCATACTATTCCTCAAACATTGACAGTTGCCGAGCTTGCTCTAAAGGCTCTAGCATCACACTCAGCCCCAGCAGCCGAATTTCTCGCCCTTGCTGTCTTTCAAGTACCTCGCGCAGCAAGTCTTTGAAATAAGGGAGGTCGAGCTGGTTGTGTACGTGTTCAATGGTGGTTAACTTAAAGTCTGCAAACTTTACCTTAATTCCTTGTTTGATGACATTGCGTTTCGGTGTCGCTCTTGCGAGGCGAGATTCGAGTTCAGGATACAGTTTGTCTTCAATCACCTGCCAACACTCGTCAAAACTGGAGATGTTGACGCTAAAAGTGCGCTCAACACCAATCGACTTTCTTTCTCGCTCCACGACAACTTGTCTTTCATCAATGCCATGACTTTTCTTCCATAATGAAGCACCCAAGCGACCAAAACGTACAATCAAATCTCGGTAGTCACTATTGCGAATATCCAAGCAGGTAAAAAAGCCGGCACTATTGAGCTTATCTAAGCTAACCTTACCGACACCCGGTATTTTGCCCAAATCCAACTCATCGACTACTTTTTGCACTTGACCGGGTGGAATCACAAACTGCCCATTGGGTTTATTCAAATCGGAGGCAATCTTGGCCAAAAACTTAAGCGGCGCCACCCCTGCAGAAGCAGTCAGTTGTAGCTCATTCCAGATATCGGCACGAATACGCTCAGCAATGCGCGTCGCTGAGTTTTGGCAGTGGGGGAGTCTGTGACATCCAAGTAGGCCTCATCTAGCGATAACGGCTCAATGAGCGAGGTATAGCGAGCAAAAATCGCGCGAATGTGCTTTGAGGTTTCTTTATAGACTTCCATTCGTCCAGGGACGAGCAGCAAATTGGGACACAGCTTTAACGCTTGCGCCGTCGGCATCGCTGAGCGGACACCAAACTTTCTCGCTTCATAGTTGCAAGTGCTGATCACCCCACGCTGGCGCTCGCTGCCACCAACGGCAAGGGGCTTGCTCGATAATGTGGATTATCACGCATCTCTACCGCAGCGTAGAAGCAATCCATATCCACATGGATGAATTTTCGAATAGAGTCAGACACGGCATTAAACTGTTTATTTATACAGTTAAAAGTATACGCCGATTTTGAGTGAGAACCAACCAAAAAGACCAGAGCGTTACTCTGGTCTTTGCTATTCAGTTATCGGCTGGCTTGTCGATTAAGCGATGCGATCTTTTTCCCAAGCTGCTAGCTTTTCTGCTCGAGCTTGCTCACGTGCTTCACGCTTTTTACGAGCATCACATGGCTCTGGGCAGTTACATACCTTGTCGACACCAACGGCACCAAGACCGCCACAACTGCCTTTTACTACTTTCTTTTGGAAGATGTAACCAACAGACATGGCAACAATCACCGCAAGAAAAACGCCGAAAGTAATTAGAAATGTACTCATAGTTGTCACCCGCTACTTGTTGAGGTAAGGCTTGAACGCGCTTGACGCGATTTCATCAAACCCATCTTCTGTTTTTACAATAATAAACGCTGGAATGCCATTTTGCTCAGCAACTTCCAGTGCTTGCTCTTCACCCAGTACCATCAAGCCTGTCGCTAAACCGTCTGCTGTCATAGAAGACTTATCAAGAACCGTCACCGACACCACTTTGTTGTTGATAGGCTTGCCCGTTTTCGGGTCGATAATGTGTGAGTAGCGAACACCATCTTGCTCAAAGTAATTACGGTAGTCGCCAGAAGTTGCGATAGCCATGTCACCTGGCTCAATGATTTCTTGAACACTACGTTCATCCGTCGCTGGTTTTTCAATCGCGATACGCCATTTCACCCCTTCACGGTTAAGACCTTTCAAGCGCATCTCACCACCGACTTCGACCATATAATCTTGGACGCCGATACGCTCTAGATATTCAGCAAGGACATCGACTCCCCACCCTTTTGCAATCGTCGACAAGTCCACATACAAACCATGCAGGTCTTTCTTTAACGTCGTGTCAGTTGCAGAAAGATGCTGAATGCCCGTTTGCGCTTTGCGCTCAGCAAGTTGCTTTGCTGTTGGTACTACTTCTGGACGCGCTTCTGGGCCAAAGCCCCAAAGGTTAACCAAAGGCCCTACCGTCACGTCCAAAGCGCCCAATGTGACTTCATTGAGACGGATTGCTTCTTTCACCACAATCGCGGTTTGTTTCGATACAGGAAATGCTTCTGTCCCATAGAAACGGTTGAAGCGGCTCAACTCAGAATCTTGGCGATAAGTCGACATTTGGTCGTTCACTTGTTCAAGTAAGCGATTAAGCTCTGCCTGAATGGTTTCCGGTTTTGGGCTATTGTCGGTCGCAATGTATTTCACATTATAAATCGTCCCCATTGTCGGGCCGCTCAAATGCACTTGCTCACGATCATTACCACAAGCGGTTAAAAGTACCGCTGCTAGCATTGCGGCTAGCACTAATTTCAACTGTTTCGCTATATGAAACTTAGTTAGATGAAACATGCCTTTACTCACCTAATGAATTTAAAATACTTACGTTTGCCACAGCTATGGATGTTGTCGCAAATGAAAGTACTCTGTCTATATCTATTTAAAAACAAATGGCCGGCTCCCATGAGCCAGCCATGTTCATTACTTCAAGGAAGATCAACCACCGAAGTCATCTAGAAGGATGTTTTCATCTTCTACACCAAGATCTTTCAGCATGCCGATTACAGCCGCGTTCATCATTGGTGGACCACACATGTAGTATTCACAATCTTCTGGCGCTTCGTGATCTTTGAGGTAGTTCTCATAGATTACGTTGTGGATGAAGCCTGTGTAACCATCCCAGTTATCTTCTGGCATTGGGTCAGACAGTGCAACGTGCCACTGGAAGTTATCGTTTTCAGCTTGTAGGCCATCGAAATCTTCTACGTAGAACATTTCACGACGAGAACGAGCACCATACCAGAATGACATCTTACGCTTAGAGTTCAGACGCTTAAGCTGGTCAAAGATGTGCGAGCGCATTGGTGCCATACCAGCACCACCACCGATGAAGACCATCTCGTTGTCAGTATCTTTCGCGAAGAACTCACCAAATGGACCAGAGATCGTACACTTGTCACCTTCTTTCAGTGACCAGATGAACGAAGACATGATACCAGGTGGTACATCAGGATTATTAGGCGGCGGCGTAGCGATACGCACGTTCAGCATAATAATGCCTTCTTCTTCTGGGTAGTTAGCCATTGAGTATGCACGGATGCACTCTTCGTTAACTACAGACTCGTAGCGGAACAGGTTAAACTTGTCCCAATCTTCACGGTACTCTTCTGGTACGTCGAAGTCAGAGTATTTAACGTGGTGAGCAGGTGCTTCAATCTGGATGTAACCACCAGCACGGAAAGGTACTGATTCGCCATCTGGGATTTGTAGCTTAAGCTCTTTAATGAATGTCGCTTTGTTATCGTTAGAGATAACCGTACATTCCCACTTCTTAACGCCGAAGATCTCTTCTGGAAGCTCGATGTCCATGTCAGTCTTCATTGCTACCTGACATGCTAGACGCTCACCTTCACGTGCTTCACCTTTAGAGATATGGTCAAGCTCGGTTGGTAGAATGTCACCACCGCCAGATTTCACTTTTACGCGACACTGACCACAAGAGCCACCGCCACCACAAGCAGATGATACGAATACGCCAGCGCCTGCTAGTGCATTCAACAGTTTGCCACCTGGTTGTGTGGTGATCGCAAGATCAGGGTTTTCGTTTACAGAGATCGTGATGTCGCCTGTTGGTACTAGCTTAGATTTAGCGAACAAAATCACCAAAACTAGGGCTAGAACAATCAGCGTAAACATCACTACACCAAGAATAATGTCCATTGACTATTCCTTATACCTTACAGTTGAACACCAGAGAATGACATGAAGCCCAGTGCCATCAGACCTACCGTGATGAACGTGATACCAAGACCACGAAGACCAGGAGGAACGTCAGAGTACTTCATCTTCTCACGGATACCTGCTAGCGCAACGATAGCTAGCATCCAACCCACACCAGAACCAAAGCCGTATACGACAGATTCTGCAAAGTTGTAATCACGCTGTACCATGAATGATACGCCACCAAAGATCGCACAGTTCACCGTGATTAGCGGCAGGAAGATACCTAGTGCGTTGTACAAAGGTGGGAAGAAGCGGTCTAGTACCATCTCAAGGATCTGTACTAGTGCTGCGATTACACCGATAAAGGTAATAAAGTTCAAGAAGCTAAGATCGACACCAGCTACTAAAGCATTTTCTCTTAGAACTAGGTTGTACAATAGGTTGTTCACTGGAACCGCAACGGTAAGAACAACGATAACTGCTACACCTAGACCAAAAGAGGTCTTAACTTTCTTAGATACGGCCAAAAATGTACACATACCTAAGAAGAAAGAAAGCGCCAAGTTTTCAATGAAGATCGATTTAACGAGTAGACTAATATAATGTTCCATGACTACCTTACTCCTTCGCTTCTACTTGTGCTGGCTTAAAGATACGAATTGCCCAAATCATAAAGCCGATTAGGAAGAACGCTGAAGGTGCTAGAAGCATCATACCGTTTGGCTGATACCAACCACCGTTGCTCACTAGTGGCAATACTTCCATGCCAAATAGCTTACCGGAACCTAGAAGCTCGCGGAAAAACGCAACAGTTAGCAGCACAAAACCATAACCTAGACCATTACCGATACCATCAATGAATGACGGTAGAGGTGCAGACTTCATTGCGTACGCTTCAGCACGACCCATTACAATACAGTTAGTAATGATCAAGCTAACGAATACTGAAAGCTGCTTTGAAATGTCGTAAAGATACGCTTTCAACACCTGGTCAACCACGATTACCAGTGAAGCGATAATCGCCATCTGAACGATGATACGCACACTGTTTGGCATGTGGTTACGAATAAGAGAAACAAACAGGTTAGACAATGCAGTTACAAAAATAACCGCAACCGTCATAACAAATGCTGTCTCAAGTTTGGTGGTCACTGCCAATGCAGAACAAACACCAAGAACCTGAAGCGCAATCGGGTTGTTATCCAACACCGGTGCGAGCAAGCTCTTCTTCATTTCTTTAGCATCAGCCATTAGTTTAGACCTCCGTCACGAACGTTTGCTAGGAAAGGACCAAAGCCCATGTCACCCAACCAGAAGTCGAAAGTACCTTGAACGCCATTTGCAGTCAGTGTTGCACCAGATAGGCCATCAACACCGTGCTCAGAACCTTCTGGAGCACCACCTTTAACGATCTTAATTGCTGGTTTGAAGTTCTCATCGAAGAGTTTCTTACCAACAAATTGTGAACGCCACGTTGGGTTCTCAACTTCACCACCAAGTCCAGGGGTTTCGCCTTGCTCGTAGTAAGTAATACCGTTAACAGTATTACCATCAGTTTGCACTGCTACGAACGCGTACATCATTGACCAAAGGCCGTTGCCATGTACCGGTAGAATCACACTCGTGACTTCGCCACCCTGTTTAACTAGGTAAACAGTACCAACGTTTGCACGACGAAGAATTTTCGCTTTGTCTTCATCTGCGGTAAGACGAACTGACTGAGCTGGATCTTTAGCAGCGCGACGCTGGTCATATGCTTCAGCGTTACCGTCAACGAACTCACCGGTTTCGAAATCAACCAAACGAGGTTCGATGAACTCATGGTATAAGTCTGCAACAGAGCCTTCAGCGGTAATACCTGCTACGTCGACAATTTTAGACTGCTTATCTAATTTCGCATTAGCAACCTGTTTATCTTTTAGAAAGACTGCAGCGGTCGATACAACGATTGAGCAAACTAGGCTCAACGCGATAACAACAAACAGCGTCTTTTTAATGCTATCGTTATTACTTGCCATAGCGAGCTTCTCTCCGTTTGATGTTCTTCTCGATCACGAAGTGGTCGAATAGAGGTGCGAACAGGTTAGCAAATAGAATTGCTAGCATCATACCTTCTGGGTAAGCCGGGTTAACTACACGGATCATGACACACATTGCGCCAATCAAAATACCGTATGCCCATTTACCGTTGTTAGTGAACGATGCCGATACTGGGTCTGTTGCCATAAAGAACATACCGAATGCAAAACCACCTAGTACTAGGTGCCAGTGCCAAGGCATAGCAAACAGAGCATTTGTGTCAGAACCAACAACATTAAACAGAGTTGCTACTGCAACCATGCCGATCATTACACCAGCAATAATGCGCCAAGACGCAATGCCCATGTAGACGATCATTGCCGCACCAATCATAAGTGCTAGCGTTGATACTTCACCAATAGAACCCGGGATGTTACCGATAAACGCGTCCATCCAAGTGATTGTTTGGCCAGTGATGTTGTTGATTAGTGCGCCTTCGCCGCCTTGTGCCCATTGGCTAAGAGCCGTTGCACCAGAGAAGCCGTCAGCTGCAACCCATACCACGTCACCCGAGATTTGCGCTGGGTAAGCGAAGAATAGGAAAGCACGGCCAGCAAGCGCTGGGTTAAGGAAGTTACGACCAGTACCACCAAAGATTTCTTTAGCAACAACCACACCGAAGGTAATACCGAGTGCTGCTTGCCAAAGTGGAAGTGTTGGCGGAACGATCAATGCGAAAAGAATAGAAGTAACAAAGAAACCTTCGTTAACTTCGTGCTTACGCACCATACAGAACAACACTTCCCAGAAACCACCAACAATAAATACTGTTGCGTAAATAGGTAGGAAGTAAGTTGCACCCAAGAGCATCTTACTGCCCCAACCCGCGTCGGTGCCTAGCGTGCCGCCAAGACCTTGAGTTAGCCAGTAGTGCCAGTTGCCATCGATAACACCCGCTAGCTCTGCGCCAGTGTAAAGATGGTTAAGTGCCATAACCGCTTGGTTACCAGCGTTGTACATACCCCAGAACATTGCTGGGAATACTGCGAACCAAACCATGATCATGATGCGTTTTAGGTCAACGCTATCACGGACATGCGAGCTGCGCTTCGTTACAAGACCTGGCGTGTAGAATAGCGTCGCCGCTGCTTCGTACAGTGCAAACCATCTTTCATGTTTGCCGCCTGGCTCGAAATGATGCTCGATATCCTCGATGAATTTCTTAAGCATGGGATTACCCTTCCTTCTCAATCTTGTCTAGGCACTCACGTAGGAGTAGACCGTATTCGTACTTACCTGGACAAACAAAGGTGCATAGCGCCAAATCTTCTTCATCTAGTTCAAGAGCACCAAGACGCTGAGCGCTGTCTTGATCGCCTGCACATAGATCACGAAGTAATAGCGTCGGCTCCATATCTAGCGGCATTACTTTCTCGTAGTTGCCGATTGGAACCATTGCACGATCACTACCATTGGTTGTTGTTGTCATATTGAACAACTGACCTTTGAATAGGTGACCAAGGAATGATTTAGTGATTGAGAACTTATTCTTACCAGGCGTCGCCCAGCCAAATAGTTCTTTCTCACGACCTTCACGAAGTACAGAAACTTGCTGGTGGTAACGACCTAAGTAGCCGTGTGGACCAGTAGCATGAGTACCAGAAAGTACAGAACCAGAAATGATTCGAACTTCACCAGGCATCAACTCGTTATCTGTTACATCTTCTAGGCTAGCGCCAATCTGAGTTCTAACCAGACGAGGGTTATTTACTACAGGGCCAGCTAGAGACACAACGCGATCCGTGTACAGTTCACCTGTAGTGAAAAGCTTACCGAATGCAATCACATCTTGATAATTGATGCTCCAAGCAACGTTGTTCGCGCCGACTGGATATAGGAAATGCATGTGAGTGCCTACTAGACCCGCTGGGTGCGGACCATTGAAGACATGCTCTTCGACATTGGATTGAGTTGAGCGAGGAAGACTAGTGCCTGATTTGCAGACATACACTTTACCGTCTGTCAGTTTCGACAGTAGGTCAAGACCTGCAACAAACGCGTCTTTTTGCTCGTTGATAATCAATTCAGGCTCTGCTGCTAGTGGATTCGTATCCATAGCAGTCACGAAAATCGCTTGAGTCGTAGAATCGATCGCCGGAACCTTGCTGAACGGACGAGTACGCAACGCAGTCCACATACCAGACTCAACTAATTGAGTTTTGATCACGTCGCGATCAAGACCCGCTAGTTGGTCAGCTGTGTAGCTATCGAAAGTAACTTGCTCGTCGCCTGCCACTTCAATCACAACGGATTGTAGGACACGCTTCGCGCCACGGTTAACTTCAATAACCTTACCGCTTGCTGGAGAAGTAAATTTAACGCCTGGGTTCTTTTTGTCTTCAAAAACAACCTGACCTTTTTTCACTTCATCACCCACGCGAACATGCATCGTTGGACGCATACCCACGTACTCTTCGCCAAGCAAGGCGACTTTAGTGATGGACTTACCATCATTAATCACCTGGGAAGGAGTTCCTGCGATAGGAAGATCCAAGCCCTTCTTTATTGTAATCATACGCACTTGCACTACTTTTATCGGGAAAAAGATTCTTTTAAATTGCGTAACATTTAGACACGACATTGAGTGTCTGGCTCTGGCTTCTTTTGCGGCCAAAGCAGCAACATCACTTTAACAATCTCGTCATAGAATCGATGCGAGATTTTTCTGGAGCGGTAGTTTAGCATCTTTTACAAAGGGTATGCCACGACCAATCCCAGCAATAGCCGCTTTATTTGGAAACTTTTGCTACATCTGGGGTTGCGAATATGTGTAACTTTGACCAAACGCACAAACTGCTATTAATGCTTTTAAAAATAAGCGATTGGCTTGTTCACAATCTGAAACATTCACCATCATCAAAATCACATAACATTATATGTTGATACGCTGTTAATGATTTACCCCCAAAGAGGTAGGTAAAGCCGTAGCTCTACCCTGATAAATTGATGGCGATTATCAGTAAACCCTTACCTTGTTGCTAAACTGTGTTCTCAGTTTCTAATGTTGGTACCGCACCAATAAACAGGTTTGCCGTTACTTACCGCCACCAGCACAATTTGGGCTAGCTGGGGCAAGTTGGTTCTCTTCGTTCCACTCTTCAGGAGTGTAGGTGTGGATCGCTAAGGCATGCACCGAACCTGAGAGCTCTTCAGCAAGCACAGTATTGACCTTACGATGCCGAGTAATAAGACGCTCGCTAGAAAAATCTTCACTGACGACAATGACCTTAAAGTGACTTTCTGAGCCTGGCGGGACATTATGCATATGACTTTCATTGCGAACATCGAGATGTGTTGGATGGAAAGCTTGATGGAGCTTTTGCTCGATAGATTGTTGAATCATCTTACTTCCTTGGGCTGAAACCGACATTTATTTTTATATAGTCGTAAAGTATATACTTTACTTAATCAATAATCTTCCCTTAAATCACATTCTGCTTGGCTTAGTTAAGGGGATTTTGTCAAAATACAACCATTGTCACCAATTCAAGAAATTATGAAAACTGAACTGAACCTACTTGAGCGCAGCTACTCGCTTTTTCGCTACCCTAAACTTGCCAATGAGCAGCTCCAAGCATGGGATGCGGGAGACGAGTATCTGATTCAACATGTTGAAGAGCTCGCTTTGCCCAAGTCATCGAATATTCTGATCCTCAACGATAACTTTGGAGCACTAAGCTGTTGGTTTAGTGAAGAGCATAAGGTGACTACCGTCACGGACTCTTTTGTTTCCCAGCAAGGTATCAAAAGTAACTTGTCGGCAAACCAGCTCAGTGGAGTGACCCTCCTCAACTCTACCGATACATGGCCAAACGACATTGACATCGTTCTGATGCAAATTCCACGCAATAATCGCTACTTAACTTGGCAGTTAGACCAACTTGCTCAAAAGTACGCAGGCCGCTGTCCGCTAATTGCGGTTAATAAAGCAAAAGAGATCCACACCTCAACACTGAAACTGTTTGAGAAGTTTGCAGGCTCCACCACAACCTCGCTGGCGTGGAAAAAACACCGTCTAGTGTTTACTGAACTATCTAGTGTTGCCCAAAAGCCTGCTGTGGATGCGTATACAACTTGGCAGGTTGAAGGGCATGATCTAACGCTGGCGAACTTACCCAATGTTTACTCAGGCGAAAGCTTGGATTTGGGCGCTCGCTTTATGCTAGAGCATCTATCCAAACTCGACGCGGACAATAAAGATGTCGTCGACCTTGGCTGTGGCAATGGCGTTTTATCGATAAAACTCAAGCAGCTTTTCCCAACCGTTCGCATTACCGCGGTCGATGAGAGCTTTATGGCATCAGCTCGGCAAAACATAACTTTGAACTTAATCAGTTAGACGACACTCAGTGCAAGTTCATTACGAACAATTGCTTGGATGGCTTTGAAGCGGCCTCACAAGATCGTGTCGTCTGCAATCCACCCTTCCATCAACAGCAAGCCGTTACCGATCACATCGCTTGGCAAATGTTCTGTGATGCAAAGCATGTTCTTCGCCCTAAAGGCGAATTAATGGTTATCGGCAATCGTCACCTAGGCTACGATAAAAAACTGGCACGCCTCTTTGGCAAGCACAATGTGAAGCTTGTCGCTTCTAATGCCAAATTTGTTATTTTACAGGCAACTAAGTAAAGATTGAGTCATAGTTGCCCTTAGGCAACGTGCATAAAAATAAGAATTCGCTATGATGCCAGCTATCGCTCGGCTTGGCTTCAATAGTTTTAGAGTGTGAAAAGGAATCATTAATGAAAAAGCTCGTTTTAGCGGCTTCCGTCGTACTGCTTGCTGCTTGTGCAAGCCCTCAACAAGAACAAATCAATTTTGCGCCTAAAGCGACAACTAGTGCCGCTAAAGTCGTCGAAAACAAATCGATGTCACTCTCTAGTAAAGACGTGCGAACGGCTCAGTACGTCGCCCTACTCGACAATGGACGCTCGAACATTACACCAGTACATACTCGTCAAAATCTTCGTATTGGCATTGAAAATGCGCTAGTGAATCAGTTTTCATCACAGGGCTATCAAGTCACTGTGAACAGCGAAAATGCCCTTCAAGTTGAAGTGCAAGAAGCATTGATCTCGGTAAAACATACCGTGATGGAAAATGACATGACAGCAAACGTTGTGCTAGAACTTACCGCCGAGAACGCAAAAGGTAAGCTAGTAAAAACTTACACGGGTACAGCGAAGCGCTCAGGCCTTATGAGCGCATCTAACGACGATATCGAAACCGTACTGAACGACACGGTTAACTTGGTACTCAAAGAGATCGCGAACGACAAAGAGCTACAAAACTATATGAAGGAGCGTTTCTAATGCTAAAAACGGCTATCGCTACCCTAGCGCTTGTTGCAACTAGCGTATTCGCAGGCCCTAAAGTTGCCGTGGATACCAATTTAGGTCGCTTTGTGGTTGAACTTAACCAAGAAAAAGCACCGGTAAGCGTTGAAAACTTTCTAAAGTACGTGGATGACGGCAGCTATGTAAACAGCCAGTTCCACCGAGTGATCCCAGGTTTTATGGCACAAGGCGGTGGCTTTGCTAAAGACTTTAAACGTCTACCAACCTATGCGCCTATCGAAAATGAAGCATCAAACGGCTTGGATAACGATGCAGCGACCATTGCATGGCGCGCACTCGCGATCCAAACTCAGCGACACGTCAGTTTTTTATCAACTTCGTTGACAATGATTTTCTCAACTACAGCGTGACTAACCCAGGCTATGCCGTGTTCGGCAAGGTTGTTGAAGGCTTTGACGTAGTACAAAAAATGGGGCAAAAACCAACGCGCAGCACCCGCGGTATGAGCGATGTGCCACTTGATCCCATCATTATTACTAAAATGGAAAAAATCAGCGATTAACACCAACAAGAGAGAGGCTCGCCTCTCTCTTTGCTTGTTATACGTATCCATTCCCTTTCGCTGCACTCGCAAGGAGCACACCTGTGGAACAAAAAATGACTTGGCTTGAGACAGTCAAAAGTTACTGGGATAAAAGGCTACTTTGGGTCTTTATGATGGGGTGCTCAAGCGGCTTCCCATGGGTTTTGATTGGCTCGAACATGTCTGGCTGGCTAAAAGATGCCGGGCTCACTCGCGCGGCTATCGGTTACTTTGGCTCTGTGTTTGCGGTTTATGCCATCAACTTTCTTTGGGCCCCTTTAGTCGACAGGGTGAAACTTCCGGTTCTACACGGCACGCTTGGTCAACGTCGTAGTTGGATTTTCCTGTGCCAGAGTTTTATTTTGGTCGGGACACTGTTTATTGCAGGTGTTAACCCAGCGGACAACTTGATGTTTACATCTATGTTGGCACTGTGCATCGCTATTTCATCAGCAACGCAAGACATTGCAATTGATGCTTATCGTATCGATACTTTTCCGAAATCAGAGTCCCGTAAACTGCCACAAGCGTCTGCAATGGCCGTGATCGGTTGGTGGACTGGCTATTCATTGCCAGGCTATTTAGCGTTCATCAACGCTGATTCTATGGGATGGAATGGTGTTTACTACGGCATGGCAGGGATCGTCGTTATCCTTATGCTGTTCACTCTTTTTGTCAGTGAACCGAAAACCGATCGCGAAGCACTGCAAGCACAAGCCGAAGCTCGTCACAACAAAGTGGTGGGAAGTCGCTTTACCAGCTGGATTTCCGTCACGGTCGTCGAACCATTTTTAGACTTCTTCCGACGCAATGGTGTGCAAGTTGCGATCACCTTATTGCTGTTCGTGTTCTTATTTAAGATTGGCGAAGCCTTCCTAGGACGCATGTCGATTACCTTCTACAAAGAAATTGGCTTCAGTAACGAGCAAATTGGCTACTACTCTAAGCTTATTGGTTGGGGGGCGACCATCGTCTTTACGCTACTAGGCAGTATGGTCAACGTTCGCTTTGGTATTGTAAAAGGCTTGATGATTGGCGGCATTGCAATGAGTGCCAGTAACCTGATGTTTGCATGGATAGCCAAAGTGGGCCCAAGCGAGACACTGTTCTTGGCAACCATCATTGTTGATAACTTCACAACGGCATTTTCAACCGTAGCGTTTGTTTCCTTCCTAACCGTACTTACCGGTCAAGCATTCTCCGCTACCCAGTACGCGCTACTCGCGTCTTTAGGTAACTTCGGTAGGACGACATTGGCATCGTTCAGTGGTGAAATGGTCGACGCCCTTAATGACTGGAGCTTGTTCTTTATTATTACGTCGCTCATGGTGATTCCAAGTCTTATCATGCTGTACTCACTACGCCATTACTTTAGTGACCTGCTTGAAAAAGCGAAACATAAAGACGAAAGCCTTGCACCAAAAGAGCAAGAGAACCTGTCTCAGTAAAACTGCAATTACAACGTAGAAAAGGCTCGCGATGATGCGAGCCTTTTGTTTAGATGATGCTTTAAAATCAGAACTCTAAGGGTACATCCCTTTTCCGAAGCGGTTAAAGACTCTCGCTACACCCTGGGTAAATATCATAGGCTCGGTCAGGATAGATAGGCACAAGCAATCTTGTCCGGATGCAGTCTGGGGCGCGTGCTTAGTGTCGCCGTCTTCACGAATGAAATCACCTTCGTGGTACTCGCCATTCTCGTCACTGAAACTGCCATGCAGAACCAAAGTCGACTCAAAACCTTTATGTGTGTGTTGAGGCACTTGTACGCCTTCCGTGATATACAACAGGCTCACTCTGCAATCTTCGTCGATATCAATATTAGAGGTGAACACTTTACCACCGTAACTTCTCCACTCACCCATTCGATCCACGAAAGGTCTAAGCGTAGCGGGTACCTTAAACGACTTGCCATTCACTTCAACAGTCGCTGCCGATCTAGCCTTAGGTTTACTAAAATCAGCTTCTAACGTCATGATATCGTTCAACATGTTATCGAACACGAGAGCGAGCTCAGAATCAGATATGGCGCCCTCAGTACCGCTAGCGACCAAATCCTCAGCAGCCTCTTCCTCGTACTTAGCCACCAATTGACGGCAGTGAGAGCATGTCTCTAAATGTGTGGCGACGGCAGCTCCATGAGCCGAATCGATCTCCCCAGTCGCGTAACTCTTCAAAACTTGGTTTTCTGGGTGGTAACTCATATTATTCCGCCTCCATTGAATGTCTTAATTTTTCTACCGCTAATCTGAGACGGGACTTAACGGTCCCCAGCGGGATATCGAACATATCGGCCACTTGCTGGTGAGGCAGCTCCTCTAAGTACACAGCTCTGACAACCTCTCTTTGTGCTTTTGGCAAATCTTCGAGAAACTTTAGTATTTGCTCTTTTAAACGATCAGTCTCAGGCGAATAGTGCTCAACAAAATCTGGCGGGCAATAATCTGTTGGCCAAATATCATCTGCATGCACGTGCAGCTCTTTACCCTTCTGTTTGCGAAGCATGTCAAAGCACAAGTTTCTTGCGATAGTATAAATCCAAGTCGACAACGAACTCTTGCTACCGTCAAAAAGGTGCGCTTTCTGCCATACCGTTGCCATTGCCTCTTGCACCATTTCAATCGCGACTTGCTCATTACCCATGTGCTTGTAGGTGAATTGCTTGAGACGAGGGGAAAAATAACTGAACACAGTGGCAAAGGCGCGCTTGTCACGCTGTTTTACCTTCTCCATACACTCTGCCCACTCTTGCTTGGTGAGCGCCTCTGGACTCTCTACTATCATGCTTATGTCCCTAAAGTTGATATCGCAACATTACTGCCTTACCAATTTATTTTACGCCAAGTTAAACCAATGGGATCACTCATTAATACGCTCAGTGTCGCGTTCCCTCCTGAATATCCCCCGACTTAAACGCCTCAGCGAGAAGTTGATTGCGGTACTGCAATCAGGTTGCGTCACTAGGTGTTCGAAATGGTGGCACTCCAACGGAAGCACCTCGAGCCAACGCTGGCTGACCCATGATGCATCGTCGAAGAAGCGGTGAAGGTACAAATCTCCGATTTGAGGAAATTTCTTGTAAACATCTTGCAGGCGTTCACCTAGAAACTGATTTTCATCGCTAAGCTCCTCGGTCGCCCACCCTTCCAACCACTTTACTGACGCAAATCTCAACCCATCGTCGTCGGCACCAACGTCCATTACCCGGAACTTTTTGATACCGGATACCGTAATGCCCAGCATACCGTCGTCAAGCGTTTCAAAGTCGACGATGCTCACGAAGGTCCCAATTTCCGATACGTTGTTAGGAACGGCACTGGCATCCCCACTTATGAGGCATACACCGAATCCAGTCTCGTTCTTGAGGCATTCGGTGACCATTCTTTTGTAGCGAGGCTCAAATATCCTTAGCCTCATTTTTCCTTCTGGCAAAACCACTGAGCGCAGTGGAAAAAGCATAATCTGTGACATGATTGTTCCCTTTGTTACTACATCAGTGTTTACGCCCGTAATTAAAATACGATCAGCATCACCTTGTTAACAAGCACAGTTAAATGTTAACCCCCAGACACAAAAGATTGATCGATTTGTGTACGTTTTATAGAAGTTCCCTTAATCATTCTTGAATTGTGATAGGTCTCACAAACTTTAGTAAACGTTTGCGGTGTTGCACATTTACTTTGAGATATAAATCGCTATCATGCCCACCCATCGGATGAGTTCGCACGGACAGCGGCCAATTTACAGTACAACTTGAAGAGTTTTCACACTATGCGTAAATCACTTTTAGCTCTTGGCGTTGTTGCAGCAGTTGCTGCAGTGCCAGCATCTGCAGAATATCTATACGGTTTTGGTGGTGTTTACCTTGATCACCAGAGCTGGGATCACGGTCCAAACGCAATCCAAGATGGCCAAGACGGCAAAGGTCGTAACCAATTCGTACTAGGTATCGAAGGTGGTGCAGGTTTCACTTGGGGTGAGCTATATGGTTTCTACGACCGCGAGAGCGTAGAGAAAAGCTCTTCTGAGCAGAAAAACTCGATGAAAGGTACTGCGCACATTTACCTAGGTGATTCTGGCGTTTCTCTATACGGCCAGGTTTACCACCACGACAACCCAGCGCAAAGCGAAACTAACCGCGTGCTAGGTCTTGGTTACACTGCGCTTAAAGGCGACAACTGGTTCTTCAAACCGTGGGTTGGTGTTCACGACATCACTTCTTGGGATTCTTTCTCACCAAACCCAAATGTTAACGGTAGCAACGGTTACATGGCTGGTTGGACTGCGCGCTACGGTTTCGAAGCATTTGGTCAAAACTTCTCGTTCGTTAACTGGAACGAGATCGAGTTTGATCGCAACGACGCATACGCTCAAAACCAAGGCGGTAAAAACGGCCTAAACGGTGCGTTGCTATTCAACTGGCATGCAACTGAGCACCTAACTGCTGCTATTCAATACCGTTACTTCAACAACAAACTTGGTGTTTACGGTTCATCAGGTAGCAACCAGCAACACTACGGTGACGCTATCATCTACCGTATGCAGTACAACTTCTAATTCTCTGAATGTAAGAAGTTCGAAAAAATGGCGCTATTGCGCCATTTTTTGTATCTAAAATTCGCGCACTAAGCTTTCGACCAACTTAGCTAACTTTGCTATCCTTCTCGCTTCATTCACTACCCGTAGATAATTGTGAACATTACCATTCTAGGTCCTGGTGCCGTTGGTTCCTTATACGCTTACAAACTTCATCTCGCTGGTCATTCTATTTCTCTTTGGGGACGTACTCCATCTAGCGAAATAGAGATAACTCTCGATGATGGTGAATGCATTGCGTTCAACAATCAAAGCCTCGACGATCTGGAACGATGTGACCTGTTGGTTGTGACTTTAAAAGCGTGGCAAGTAAAAAGCGCGCTGCTACCGCTGCTGACTCATCTTCACCCAGACGCTATTATTCTGTTTTTGCACAATGGGATGGGAACCGTTGAAAGCCTATCAGATCAGCTGGCGCATAGGCCTGTATTGCTGGGTACGAGCACACACGGCGCTCTCAAAATTAACAGCTCCGCCGTCCACCACACAGGTATCGGACAAACGCTCATCGGCGCATGGAACAAAAAAGGTCAGCAGTGCGAATTTGTCGCCGAAGTCTTTGATCATGCTTTCTCACCGGCACATTGGCACAGCACGATCCAACAAGCGTTATGGACTAAATTGGTAATCAACTGCGCAATCAACCCATTGACCGCCATCCTCGATTGTCGCAATGGTCAACTGGCGAACGATGAGTATCGAGAGCAACTACTTCATATCGTGAAAGAAGCGGTTTCTTGCGCAAGGTTCGATGGGGTCGAGTTAGATGCATCGGTTTTACTCGACACCGTTGTCAATGTAGCTAAATCTACGGCACAAAACTACTCGTCTATGCACCAAGACATTTATAATAAAAGGCAAAGTGAAATCGATTTTATCACTGGCTACGTGATCAATATTGCGACTAAACACCATGTCGATATACCGAATAACTTATCCCTGTATCAAAAAATTAAGCAAATAGAAGCAAGCTGGAGCCAGCATGACTAAAAAGGTACTTGTCCCTATCGCCCCAGGCACGGAAGAAATGGAAGCCATCACCATCATAGATACTATGGTGAGGGCGGGGTTCGAGGTCACGGTGGCTAGCGCCGACTTCGATGGCGCATTGACAATGAAAGCCTCCCGCGGAGTGACATTAACCGCCGATTGTAAATTGGTTGACGTTGCTGACGACGAGTTTGATGTTATCGCGCTACCTGGCGGTGTCGGCGGCTCGGAAGTATTTCGTGACAGCACGCTATTGGTCGAGATAGTTCGCCAACACAAATACGATGGCAAACTCATGGCAGCCATTTGCGCAGCCCCTGCTCTTGTGCTTCAGCACCATCAACTTTATCCCGATGCCTTGATGACCTGCCATCCAAGTTTTAAATCTCATATCCCTAAAAACTGCTGGCGCGACAAGCGCGTCACCATGGATATCAACCACAACTTGATTACCAGCCAAGGTCCAGGTACCGCGCTTGAGTTTGCCATCGAGATCATCATTGCACTCTGTGGTAAGGAAAAGGCATGGGAAGTCGCCGAGCCCATGGTCACCAACCCAACGCTGCATTATCACGAAATGGGAAAGTAAGATGACTGATTTACAAGCAATTCGTGACCAGTTCCCAGCAATTGATGGCGAAACCGTTTATCTAGATAGTGCGGCGACCACACAGAAGCCGCAAGCGGTGATCGATTGCATTACCCACTACTATCGCAATCAAAACGCCAACGTCCATCGCGGTACCCACTCGCTGACTGCTCTGGCGACATCCCGTTTTGAAGCGGCTCGTGAAACAGTCGCGCGTTTTATTAACGCCAGCAGCGAGAAAGAGATCATCTGGACACGTGGAGCGACCGAGGCGCTTAACCTCATCGCACAAACCTACGCCCGCAATCAGTTACAGCCAGGTGACGAGATCTTAGTCTCCGAAATGGAGCACCATGCCAACATAGTTCCGTGGCAAATTGTCGCCGAGCAAACCGGTGCTAAAGTGGTCAAGGTACCAATGGGGGAAGGTTGTCAGTTTAACCTCGATGCATTCCGAGCATTAATCAACAGCCGTACAAAAATCGTAGCCGTAGCTCAAGTCACCAACGTGACTGGAACGGTGCTGCCGCTCGACGATATCATCACTATCACTCGCGCTAGTAGCCAAGCTGTGGTTGTCGTCGATGGCGCGCAAGGCGTGGTACATCAACCGACTGACGTTCAAAGTCTGGATGCCGATTTCTACGTATTTTCGGGGCATAAACTCTATGCACCGCGGGTATTGGCGTACTGTATGGCAAGCTAGCCCTGCTCGAAGCAATGCCACCCTGGCATGGTGGCGGAAAAATGGTCGAAAAGGTTTCCTTTGAAGGCACCACATTTAGTGAGTTACCTGGCAAGTTTGAAGCTGGTACACCCAATGTCGCTGGTGCTCTGGCGCTTGCCTGCTCTATTGAATGGCTTGGCCAATATAATCATACCGATCTTGAAGAGCATATCTGCACACTACAAAAACGTGCCTACGATGCCCTAAGTCAACTCGATGATATTCAAATCATCGGCTATCAGCCTGGTGCTAGCGTCATCACGTTTGTCATGGATGGCGTGCATCATCAAGATTTGGCCACGCTACTCGATCAGCAAAATGTCGCAGTACGGGCTGGACACCACTGTGCTCACCCGCTTATGGACGCGCTGGGTGTAAAAGGTACCGTGCGAGCCTCATTCGCGATCTACAACTCTGAACAAGATGTTGACCGCTTTATTGCCGCGGTAGAAAAAGCGGTCGATATGCTTTAAACGCAAAAAAGCCACTGGTGGGATGCCCCGCCAATGGCTTTTCAATAATCTGGACTTAGATAGTAGCGACTGGATAATAGCTACCATACTCTGTTATAGCGTGCGCTGCGCCTGTTCACGAATCGTATTGACGATAGCCTTTAGACCATTCCCACGTGAAGGGCTCAGGTGATTGATGAGATTCAATTGTTCGAAATAGCCTTCAAGATCGAATTCAGCGATTTGCTGCGAGGTTTTACCATTGAAGGCAGCTAACACAATCGCAATCAAACCGCGAACGATACGCGCATCAGAATCGGCTTTGATTACCCACGCCTCCTCGACCTGTTCAAGCACTAGCCACACTGAGCTTTCACAGCCCGCCACTAGCACTTGTTCTTGTTTATCAGCCTCATCCATGACCGGTAATTTCTTACCCCACTGAATGACCTGGCGGTAGCGATCTTCCCAGCCTTCCAACTGAGTCATGGTGTCGACAATTTGCTGCGCTTGGATTTCACTGCCAAATGGATTGCTATTACTCATCTCGACTGCCTATTACTTCGCTGCGTACTTTTGCACAATTTTTTCAACAATGCGCGATACAGCGACAAAGCCAAATGTCGCGGTTACCACCGTTGCTGCACCAAAACCGCTGGCACAATCCATACGCTTTGGTCCTTCTGCTGTGGATTTCACGCCACACACACTGCCATCCGCTTGAGGGTATTTAAGTTGCTCAGTCGAGAACACACAATCAATACCAAACTTACGAGCTGGGTTCTTAGTGAAGTTGTGATGACGGCGCAAGGTATCTTTCAGCTTTTTGGCGAGCGGATCTTGAATCGTTTTGGTCAAATCCGCCACCATGATTTGGGTCGGGTCAACCTGACCACCCGCACCGCCGGTCGTGATAACCTTAATTTTATTGCTGCGACAATACGCCAGTAACGCAGCTTTCGGCTTAATGCTGTCAATCGCATCCAGCACGTAATCAAACTCTTTACTGATGTACTCGGCCACGTTGTCTGGAGTAATAAAGTCATCTATCAGATTCACTTTGCACTCTGGGTTAATCAGCTTAACGCGCTCTGCCATCACTTCGATTTTACTTTGACCAACGGTACCTGACATCGCGTGGATTTGACGGTTAATGTTCGTCACACACACGTCATCCATATCAATGAGTGTTAACTCACCGACACCGGTTCTCGCTAGCGCTTCTACTGCCCACGATCCCACACCACCAATGCCGACCACACACACGTGTGCTGCACGTAAAATGTCGACCTCACTATGACCATAAAGTCGGCGTGTGCCACCAAAACGTTGGTTGTAGCTGTCAGAGGCAGGTTGGTTCAATTCGCGCATGGGTTACCTTGCATTGTCCAAGTAAAAAAGAAGAGTGCGATTTATACGCACTCTTACTAAAAAGGTCAACTCTGTCGGCGTTGTAGCCGCTGATTGCGATGGCCTACTTGCTCTCGCTATTCGTATCCGTTTCGGTATCAGGCTTGTCTTGCGAAGAGATAGAAGACTTAGCCGGCGCTTTGGGCGGGTTGGCTGGAGAGGTCTTTTCTCCTGGCATTAACCATGGGTCTGCGGTTGTCGAGTTTTCTAAACCCAATTTCCACACGCGGCCAAAGTGCTTGTAGTGACCAGCTTGAGTGCCGGCAAACTCGCCCATACCATGATAGAGATCGAAGTGGTTACCCTTCACTGCGCCACCAGTATCGAGCACGATTAGCAGTCTTAATTCATGCGCACCACTCCAAGTACCATCGGCGTTAAGCAGTGGCACTTCCGCTAGTATCGGCGTCCCCATTGGGAATGCTGAACGATCGCCTGCAACCGAAGCCATTGGCAATAGTGGAATGCCTGCAGTACCTCTTACAGGCGCTGCATTTTGAGGTTGGAAGAATACAAACGATGGGTTTTCCTCAAGGAGTGCCTGAACCGTTTTCTCATCTTGTGCCATCACCCAGTCTTTGATCGCTTTGAGTGACATTTTCTCTTTTGGCACTTCACCACGTTCAATCAACACGCGGCCAATACTCACATACGCTTTATTGTTTTTTCCTGCGTAGGCAAAATATTCTAAGGTGTCGTCATCTTCAAAGTGAACGAAGCCACTGCCTTGCACTTCCATAATAAATGGGTCGATGAGGTTTTCAGCATAGCCGAGTTCAAGTCCCTGGCCATTGAGTGCGCCGCCATAAATTTCTGCGCGAGTTGGGCACTCTTGCTGACAGTCTGGCATCGCATACACCGGATAACGGAACTTCTCATCCGGCTCATGACGAAGCTCCATCACAGGTGAGAAATAACCCGTGAAAAGTACATTGCCTTTATTATCACCACCGCCAAGCTGCGCCGCTTGAACACCGTAATTTGCCAACTGTTTAGGGTCGCCACTTTGCACAGCCCATGTTTCTAGCTGTTCGTATAATGGTTGGTAGGTTTTCGCCATGGATGGCGAGGCAGTGACCACCTCATTCGCTTGAGCAGCAAATGTGTGAAAGTTACGAGGTTTGTTGGATTCAATTTGCTCTGTTTTATTTAGTAGGCTGGTGAACTCACCATCGTGTTTCTGCTGAGCGCGATCGCTTTGCGCGCAGCCAAACACCAATAAAACAGAAGCAAGTGGCAAAATACGTTTGATCAAGTTAGTCATCCCTTATGGTTCGTGCATTCAGGATGGCAAACTCTATAAAAAAGCGCAATAAAACCGATGCTTATCTCAGGTCTTTTTTGTGTTTTCCTGACAAAACAAACGTTGGGTTGTAATGAGTCGGTGAAAGCTGTCGTATCTCGGTCTTGTTACGGTTAAGAAATTGATAACGATACTCGGTCACCCCTACGGTAAACCAAAGCTCCTTAGTAGATAGTTCAAAAGAGGTTGCGACCACACGGTTATTGATCACCACCCTATTATCTCCAAGCTCAAACGACGCTCTCGCATAAGGAGCCACATCTTTCTCGATCCACAGCCCAAACACCTCTGCTTTAGGGTTAATGTGGTCTTGAACTCGACCATATAAATCGTTGTATAAGCCAATCACTGAGGCCGTGCCCACTAATGCCAGCAAAATTAGTACTCGTTCCAACCACTTGTTGGGTCTAATCGTACTGCGAGGCGTTAACGTGACATCCACGCTACTGACAATACTACTCTCTTTGCCTTCACTCATAGCTCGCCTTCTTCTGTATTCTGCGTCAGTGTGTCACTTGATTCATAACGGGGCAAGTCTCTCCTTCGCTCCATACTAAATTTCCCTTGCGCATTTTTGAATAAAAAGTCATTATTTCAACATAAATAAACCACGAGTAATCATTGTGAAGATCCGCAGTACCGCCCTAGTAAAAGGATTTCGGCAGTCCACTCCGTATGTTAATGCTCACCGCAACAAAACCATGGTCATCATGCTGGGTGGAGAAGCATTCACCGACAAAAACTTCACTAATATTGTGAGTGACATCGCGTTGCTACACAGTTTGGGCGTTAAGTTAGTGCTGGTGCATGGCGCAAGGCCGCAGATCAACCAACTTCTTGAACACAATGATTGCCACTGTCCCTATCACAAAGGCATTCGAGTCACGACGGAAAAGTGCCTAGATTACGTAATGCAAGCAACAGGGCGTCTGCAACTGGATATCACTGCACGTCTCTCTATGAGCCTAAATAACACACCCATGGCGGGCAACCAGCTCAATGTCATTAGTGGCAACTTCGTCATTGCCCAACCGCTCGGCGTTGATGATGGCATCGACTATTGCCACAGTGGTCGCGTGCGCCGTATTGATATTCAAGGTATCAATCGTGTTCTTGAGCAAGGTTCAATCGCTCTACTCGGCCCAGTGGCAGGTTCGGTAACGGGTGAGACCTTCAATCTCCTCTCTGAAGAAGTGGCGACCCAAGTTGCTATAAAATTAAATGCAGATAAGTTAATTGGCTTTTGTTCAGAACAAGGGGTACTCGATGAAGCCGGCAATGCCATCGCTGAGCTGTTCCCATCTGAAGTCAATCAACTGATTGAACAGCTTGAAGCCAAAGAGCTGGCTGACGAGGGCCATAGTAGCGGTACACTGCGTTTCTTACGCGGCGCGCAATCCGCTTGTCGTGCAGGGATTCCACGTTGCCACTTAATTAGTTATAAAATCGATGGCGCGCTGATTCAGGAGCTGTTCTCTATTGATGGTATCGGCACACAAATCGTCATGGCCAGTGCCGAGCAAGTCAGACAGGCTGACATTGATGATATTGGTGGCATTTTTGAGCTGATTCGACCTTTGGAAGAAAAAGGAATTTTGGTTCGCCGCTCTCGAGAGCAGCTTGAGCAAGAGATTCACCAATTCACCTTGATCGAGAAAGATGGGTTGGTGATTGGTTGCGCAGCACTTTATCCTTACCAGCAAGAAAAGATGGCTGAAATGGCCTGCGTGGCGATCCATCCCGACTATCGCGATGGCAATCGGGGCGTGCTGCTCCTGAATCATATGAAGCAGCAATCTAAAATGATGGGGATTGAGCACATATTTGTACTCACCACACACAGCCTGCACTGGTTTAGAGAGCAAGGTTTTCTTGAAGTAGGAGTAGAATCGCTGCCGATGGCGAAACAAGACCTCTACAATTTACAAAGGCGCTCCAAGATCCTATCGGTCTCGGTATAGTTTTACAGAAACATTCATGACGGCTTGAAATTTATGAAATCGATTGCCGTCATGAATTAGCACAAATCGTTTTACAAAAGGTCAATTCCTGTTTAAAATTCGCCCAAGTCACAGCTATTTATGTGACAGGACTCCCAAAAAGCAGCGTGCTGGCGGGCAGTGCAAGGAATGCTAGGTGAACACCACATTCAAGAGTGACATCTATGCGAACGGTTATTTGTAATTCGATTCAAAGTTTCTGGGATATGGCGGAAAACCACTTCCTAGAAGGACTCAACGTCCACTGTGTTTTTCCTGTATCCGAAAAAGTCAGATCGTTAATGGCGATTTACCAGCAGCAGTATCGGATCAAGCAAATCACCTACTCTGAGGTCTTTAATCCAGCCTAACTCGGCCAAATTATTCCCAGACCCTTTATTCTCAGAACAAGTACTGCCAAGGACGGTAGAGTTTCTCCCTCGCTCATTTTCCGATTCGCCACGCAATTCTCTTTCCCAAATCACCAATTACGCCAAACGCAATGACAGTCCACTGTGACGCAGCGTTTTATGACGTATCCCCTTCCCTAATACTTTGCCATCCGCCACTAAAGTGAAACGCGATTTTGCGCGGGTAATGCCGGTATAAATCAACTCTTTGGTGAGCAGAGGCTAAATTCGCCCGGTAATATCATAAAGGTATGGGCAAACTCACTGCCTTGAGATTTATGAATCGTCATGGCATAAGCCGTTTCGTGCTCTGGCATTCGACTTGGCAATACCGACTTTATGCTGCCATCAGGGAGCTCAAAGAAGACCTTCAGCCTTGGTGTTTGAGCACTATGATCCCATAGGCAAATACCAATATCTCCATTGTAAAGTCCAAGCCCGTGATCGTTTTTCGTCACCATCAGCGGTCGACCTACATACCAAAGCTCTTCACCTCGCGAAATCACGCCGCGCTGCTTCAGACGCGACTCTATCCTCTGGTTAAGGCCAGTAACGCCAAAATCACCCTCTCGCACTGCGCACAGCAAGCGGTTTTGAGCGAATAAACCTAAGACTTGACGCGCAACGCTGTGCTGCCAGTTCACTAAAGCATCGCTGCTTTGCATCGACTCACCTTGTGGAGACGCTGCTCTCGACTCAGTCAAATACGGCTTGTAAGCCCGCACCATAGCATCAATCAATTTTTGATAGCTATCACCACTAAGTGGCAGCCATTCAATATCCTCAAACCCTTTGCTCCAAACCTGTTCGAAGCCTCGACTGCTAGCAGCGTTAACCTGTTTTGCCAGTTGGCCAATGCCTGAACGCGCGTCAAAACGGTAGCTTTTTTGCAGAACACACAAACTATCTGCAAGTGGCGATACCAACTGTTTGCCAGTACGTCCAAGCTGGCAATCAAACTGAGTGAGTGCTTTCACCCGTTCGTTTTGCTTTTGGCTGTAACCTTGAGCCGAAAAATCACAGATGTCAGATAGCACCGCTCCCGCTTCAACTGAGGCGAGCTGATCTTTATCGCCTAATAAGATAAGCCGCGAGTGGCTTGGCAGCGCATCGAGCAATCGGTGCATCATAGGCAAATCGACCATAGAGGCTTCATCGAGCACCAACACATCCAGATGAAGAGGATTGGTTTTATCGTGCCTAAACTCAACACGGCCAGGAATGGCACCAAGCAATCGATGCAGGGTACTCGAGTCGGTGGGAATACGCTGTTTAAGCTCCGGTGACAGCGCCAAAGCATCCACCGCTTTGCCAATTGATTCAGTCAGGCGCGCCGCCGCTTTACCCGTTGGTGCAACCAACTTAATGGTAGGAGTTTCTCCTTGCGCGCTCGCCTGATGCACCATTGCCGCGAGCAGTTTGGTGACTGTCGTGGTTTTACCAGTACCAGGCCCTCCGGAAATAACGGCGAAACGGCGGGTTAATGCTACCGCAGCCGCCACCTTTTGCCAATTCAGGCAGGTATTGAGCGGAATGGCAGCATCAAGCATTTGAAGCTCACTGGCAGAGTTCGCTGACGTCACAATGCGATCCACCTGATCCCAGTCGATCGAGCCATCATCAACAACGTCTAAGAAGTCACACACTAGTTGCTGTCGTGACACTTGGTTGTTTTGTTCATTAGAGAGCGAGGCTAATGCCGAGTACAGGTAGTGATATTCTCGGGCAAACAGCTGATCAAGGATCTGCGCAGCTTGCTGAAGTTGAGTGCTGGGCAGCTCAATCGGCGTCGCCATCGACAACAGCCGCTCTGCGATGGTTTGCTCATAATAAAAGTAGCGCTGTAAATAGAGCCGATTTTGCTGCCAGACTAGAGGCGTGACCGCACCCTTTAAGGATGCGCCTGGGGCCAATACAGTGATCGTTGACGCACGCTCCATTACCTGCAGCCAATCAACCTGATTAACCTTATCTTCCAACGGCGCAGCAGCGGCGCCATAGAGTCCAATCAGGCTTGGTAACGGCGGCAAAGCCTGATCAACCAGGTCGCTATCTAAGTTGACGCAAATGTGGCCTTGCCCAAGCTGGCTACTTGTGATTGCCGCCAGCCACATCACTTCATCGGCATACTCAGTTTCAATAGATGCGACAAACTTGGCGAACTGATGATCCAGCGGTCGTAAACATTTTTTATCGACCAGATCGGAAATCCAATGAGAAAAAGCGCGCTGTTCAGTCATTAAAATCCAAGCCCCATTTGTTGATTTGCTCCTTCGTCGGCATCACTGTTTTCAATCTCGGTGGCATTCGCCGATAGCTCACCGGAAATCAGCGCATCAAGGTTTTCAATCATTGCTTTAGTAGGACGCGCATTGAAGATTCCCGCATCGGAGTTCGGCTCAATGCCGCGTAAGAACAGATAATAGACACCGCCAAAATGCTGCTCATAATCGTAATCGCGAATACGCGTTTTTAAGAAGCGATGCAGCGCCAAGGCATAGAGTTGATACTGTAAGTCATAGCGATGGTCGACCATGGCGTGTTCGAGTTGGGCTCGCAGGTAACTGTTGCTGTCCTCACCAAGGTGATTCGATTTCCAGTCGAGGACGTAGTACTTGCCTTGATGCTCGAACACCAAATCAATAAAGCCTTTCAACATGCCTTTAACCGTATAAAAGCCAAGTTCATGAGCCTTAGCAGATAAGCTATCGTGGCGCTGAATCACTCGATTAAGCGAAGGCGCATCAAGTACATCTATCGGCAATAGAAACTCCATCTCCACCAAGCGCTGCGAAGGGCTTTTATCTCGAAGGTATAGGTTCTCACCATCTAGAGCCGTGTTCATCACCTGATCCACCAGCAAAGTAATCACTGACAGCACTCTGCGTCGTACTGCTCTTTGGCAAGCAGTTCAGCGATGATGTTTTCGTTATGCTCAGAGCCAGCGGGCTCGGTAAACTCAATTTCTTCAAATACCGTGTGTAGGAAGGTACCCGGACGAGCGCCTTTTGGAAAATGGAAGATGGTTTTCTCCGGTTCCAACAGCGGATCCAGTTGCTGCTCGTCTGAAGAGTCGATATCTAAGCCCGACTCTTCGATAAACACCTCATCACTGCTGCCATGGTGACTCTGTTTTACCAATGCCGAGTAGCTCGTCAGACGCCAATCACGATCAATCGTGTGGCGCTGCATTTTCGCACCTAGCTCAGGCGTGGATGCTAACGGTAAACGATATGACTCACCATCGGGCTCTGGTGGCGCTGTAATCGCGATGTCCTGACAGGATTTTGCTAACTGGTTTAGCATGGTTTCTAGCTCGCTGACACCAAGCTCTTGGCCATTTTGCACCAAGAAGCCTAGAGCACTGTGGTGAACGCCGGTAGGCTCTTTGGTAGAGCGGCCGTTGCGAAGCGGCGCAATACCGATAAAACAGCCATACACGGCACGAGTCAGCGCTACATAGATTAAACGCAAGTCTTCCGCTAGGCGCTCTTTGTCTGCCTGAGCCAGTGCGGCTTTGGACTTTCTAAGATCCAGCACCGATTCCTGATTTGTTGCATCATAGTATTTCGCTACCATCGCTTCGCGATAGCTGACCACAAACGGCAAGTAAACCAGATCATATTCAAGGCCTTTCGACTTATGAATCGTGATGATTTGCACCAAATTTCGCTCCGATTCCAAACGCTGAATGTGCTCATCGGAGGCGCCTAACCCTTGCTTAGCATCTTCGATAGACTGGGCAAACCAACGTAGCAATGCGGTATCACTTTCTACATCTTGTCGAGCGGCCTGCAAGAGCTCGCCCAGGTGCAAATAGTCGGTCAGTAAACGCTCACCGCCTACGGTAGCCAATAGACGATTCGACATTTCACGCTTAAACAGCACCGAGCGCAGCATAGGCAATACGCCTCGCGACTGCCACAACTGACGGTAATCACGAAACTCTGCAATCACTTGCTCCCACAAGTTCTCATCGTTATTCAAGCCATCAAGCATATCAGCAGGCAGCGCAAACAACTCTGAGGCGAGCGCACTTTTCAGCAATCGTTCATCGTCTTGATACCAAATCGCTTGTAACAGGCGCAGCATATCTTCTGCCACCGCGCTAGAAAACACACTGTCTCGATTCGACAGGTAGACACTAGCAATGCCACGCTCAGCCAACGCTTGTTTGATCAGTTGCCCTTCACTACCAGTTCGAACCAGCACGGCAATATCACCTGCTTCAACCGGATGCTCACTATCACCATCCGCTAACACCACATTGTTAGTTTGCGATTCAGTCAGCACCATTTTGATGTGCTGGGCAGTGGCGGCGGCCATATGCTGCTGATAGTCCCCTTTGGCGACTGGCGCGTCAGCGTCTTGGAGCCAAAACTGCAGTGCAGGCTGACTCTCACCATGTTGCAGCCACTGACGTTTTCCCGCTTTCGGACTGGCATTAACCGGATAAAAGGGAATGTCGCTGTCGTACAAAAACGGCGAATCTGCCTGTTCAAACAGCGCATTAACGCTGCTCACCATACGCTCACTGGAGCGCCAGTTGGTGCCCAAGGTGTAGTGATCGACAACCTGATTTCTTGCTTGGATATAGGTGAAGATATCCGCGCCACGAAAACCATAAATCGCCTGCTTTGGGTCGCCAATCATAAACCAGCCACACTCAGGGTTGTCTAAATACACCGAGCTGAAAATTTGGTACTGCAGTGGATCGGTATCTTGGAATTCATCGATCATCGCCACCGGGAATTGGCTGCGAATTTTTTCGGCTAAGCGCTCGCCAGATTCGAGTTCTAAAGCTGCGCTAAGCTGAGTCAACAGGTCATCAAAAGAGAGCCATTGCTTTTGCTGTTTAGCTAACGCTAATCTCTGACGACACGCTTTAATCGCCATTGCGAGCAGCGGGGTTTTCAGCTCAGGAGGCGTGGCTAGAAAGGCCTCAATCTCGGCAAAAACCGCCATCGTTGGTGGCTCGCCTTTGGGCGTTTTTTCAATCAGCACCGCTTGGGAGAATTTTTCAAGCGCGCTCGGTAAACTGTAATCCAGCGTCTCTTGCTGAGCCCAATCCGTAATACTTGCCACCCAAGTCGGCAGGGATTTTTTGGTGTAACTGCGTTTATTCACATCAGATTGCGAGATGCAAGTGACCACATCGTCGCTAACGGCTAACCAGTTGGCTTTTAGCGTCTTTATTTTCTCTAAATTGGCTTGATGCAGAGCGGCAATGTCCATGCTCTGGCCATCGCTATCGGTTACGGAGTCAATATCTTGTAAGGTAATGGCAGGGCCTGTCAGATAACGCCCGATATCACTGAGCAGCGCACTTGGCGTTGCCCAAATTTTGCGAATTTCAGAGGCCATCGCGAGGTTTAACGGATAAAACTGACTGCGCCAAAAATCTGCGGCGACCTGCGCTTTTAAACGGCTTTCATCCGTAACGAACTCGTTGTTAAAACGAGAGCCTGATTCGAACGCGTTTTGAGTCAGCATGCGCTGGCAGAAACCGTGAATGGTGTATACCGCCGCTTCATCCATTTGACGCTCTGCCTGAAGCAATGTTTCGGTGGCATAGCGATGATCGCTTACTTCCGAAAGCAGTGGCTGAATGACCGGATCGTCACTTTCGCCTCGCGCAAACGCGATACGAGCCTGATGGATACGGGCACGAATTCGATCGCGAAGTTCTGCTGTCGCGGCTTCGGTAAAGGTCACCACCAAAATCTGGTCAACCGTTAGTGGCTGACGATGCGCGCTACCATCTTTGCCATGACCGAGCAGCAGTCTTAGATAGAGACCCGCGATAGTAAAAGTTTTACCCGTACCCGCGGATGCTTCAATCAGCCGAGCACCATGCAGTGGAAAGGTCATGGTATTCAGCGCAGTCGGCTTCTTAGGCGGCGCTCCGTCCAAGAATTGACCTTGGGCATCGCTATCTATAAATGGGTTATCTGAAGAGTGCTCATTTGGCTTCATGTCTGAACTCAACTGTGATCTAACGCTTAAAATCTAATTTAAAACAAGCGGATATAATTAATAACTATGTAAGTTGCGATCCCATTCACGGAATTAATCACCCTCACACTCTACTATTCCGCCCAGAAATACGGGTCCCTCTGACCCTCCCCGGCCGTCCAGCACTCTCCCTACACACTATAATTAAGACTGGCGGCCACTCCCTTTCACGGGCTTTCTTTCAAAGATAAAGGCTTTCAAGGCAACTTGCGTCACCCCGCAGGGCTTGCCGAGTAATACTCTTCTGCACTGATACTCAGGGTTCGCGGCGCTTCCAATACTAAGTGCGCGAGTGTTTTGACTTCACTCGCCAGTGCCTCGCTCCATTCATTCCAAACCCGAGAGATATAAGGGTTGTCACCTTCACCGATCTGCATGTAACCGCCTTGGAAGCGACCTGCCATTTTGCTGAGCATTTTCTCATCGCTCGGTGTCCATTGCCCACGGCTGTAGTTGGCCTCAATCCCAGCCAGCGCCGTCTCAGGGAAATAGCAAAGCGGCTTATCTAAACCTTGCAGATATAGGCTGACTAACTGGGTTAAATAGTCTTTGGCATTCTCAGCGCTCAACGCTGGATAAATGCGATGAACGACGCCTTCTTTTTTATCGTACGCCAGCATATGAGTTTTACTTTGTCTGCCTGCCACGGCCACCAACAAATGATCAATCCATGCGGCAAGATAGTCGGTAGCGCGCAGCTACCGCTTCGATAGCGCACTACACCACCTTGATAACACCCAGTTACCCAACCTTGCAGCGCGACATGACAATCATCAATGTCTAAGTTCAAATCGACTTCAACATCCTCTATTTCTTGGCTCACTAGCGGCGTAATGGCCTGCGCCAACTCTTGGGTTTGCGAGACGTTAGCGGCAAACTCCAGCTCACCAAACTCATTGACCGGCAAATAGCCCTTGGCTTTTTGTTCTGATTTAAATGCGTGCAGCTTTTCGCCTTCAATGTGACCTTTGGCCTCTATCATGGCATCCAGCAGGGATTTACGAAGACCAAAACTTTCCAATCCACTTAGCGCAAACGGCTCTTCATCTTCTAGTCCGAGTAGGCTTTCCTCAAAGTTGACTTGCAGACGTCGATTAAACAGATACTGCACCGGCAAGCGCCAAAAACGCTGTAGCTCGGTCAACTCCAATTCGACCTTTTCACCTTGCGCTCGAGCAATGGGTTCTAAGTTAAACGGCAGAGATAAGCTTTGCGTCGCCTCAAGCGTTGTTTGCTGCGCCGATGGCAACCACTCGGCCGCATAACTTTGCAGTGCACTCGAGGCATCAAAGTGCGCAGCGCTGAATGGCACCATAGGGTACTCACGCAGCAGTGATTGGGTGAGCTTGGCACCTGAGCTATCAACGTCTAGCGCTTCATCACCTTGTAGGCAGTAGTTTTGCTCACAGTATTCCAAAAGCTCTGAGACCAGTACGGATGGCACGCGCTCGGTATTGTCTTGAATGGAACGTCCGACGTAACTGATGTAGAGGCTTTGCTGCGCCGAAAGCAGCGCTTCGAGAAATAGATAACGGTCATCATCACGTCTTGAACGATCGCCCGGCTTGGTTCGCCCTACCATGAGGTCAAAACTCTCCGGCGGCACACTGCGCGGGTACACACCATCGTTCATGCCTAATAGACAAACGGTATTGAACGGGATAGAGCGCATTGGCATCAAGGTACAGAAATTGACTTGTCCTGCCAAAAAGCGCTGACTGACGCGCGAGCCAGAAAGCTTATCAATGAAGTACTGGCGCACGATGCGCGGCGCCAGTGCCTCGTCGTATCGCGCATCCAATAACTGGTCGCCAAGTGCCGACAAAGTATCGCGGATCGATTTAACAACGACCTCACCTTCAATATCCACGGCAAAAAAAACATCGACCAATTGATTGATATCTTGCTGCCACTTCTCAATCGTCATGGTGTGGTTGAGCACCTTGCGATAATGCGCCAGCTTATCGATAAACTGCGCCAGCTTACCGGCAGTTTCGGCTTGCATGCCTTGCGTTTGCTCGTAAGGGGAAATGCTCTCTTCGCCGACCATCAGTAGGCCTGCCTGCTCGCTCACCGCATAACCCGCCAGCATACGAGAAATACCAAACATCCAAGAGTTTTGACCAAACTCAGGTAAGTCAAACTCACTTGCGGTTTGATTATCGATACCCCAACGGATCTGTGCCTCTTCCACCCAAGCACGCAGCAGCGAAAACTCATGTTCACTGATATCAAATCGCGCCATGATTGCTGGCACTTCCAACAGCTCAAGCACTTCACTGCTGGTACAACGCAAGTCAGGCAATTGCAAAAGCTGGTTAAAGGCATTGAGCAGCGGGCTTTCTTTATCGGCCGTGCGATCAGAAATAGAGAACGGTATGTAACGCTCACCGGAGGCATTGCCGAACACCGCCTGAATAGCCGGGCTATAAGCATTAATGTCGGCCACCATGACGATGATGTCACGCGGCTTCAAATCTGGGTTGCGATCGAACATCGCCAGCAAGTTATCGTGCAGCACTTCCACCTCACGCATCGGGCTGTGACAGACATGCACCGATAGCGAGGTATCTTCAGCGGCAATCGCTGGCTTGTGGCTTGATGAGAGTAACAAGGTATCATCTTGATGCTCTTCTAGATTTAGAATGTCCGCCTGAAGGTTGCCAAGCAAAGTTGCCCTATCGACATCGACAAAGGCTTCAATCTCGTTCGATTCAAGTTGTGACAATAGATACAAGTTGTCCCTGCCGAGTTTACCCATCGACGCCAGCAAGCTGTTGCCCACTTCAGAGAGATGCAGCTCGTCGTCTACGTTCGCTTCTACATCGCCTTTAAGCTGCGGCGCCATCTCCCACTCACCTTCTTGCCACTGCTGACTGTCAGCAAAAGCATCCAGATCATTGAGCTGCTTACGCTTGGCGGCGGCGAGTTTTGCTAGGTATTTACGATCGCGCACCTCACCCCAATAGAATCGACAAGGGTTGGTAAACATTAGATGAACATCGATATGCTCACCAAGAGCTTTCAGTGCATCGAGATAACGAGGCGGAAGTGAAGAAATACCAAACACAAACAAGCGCTTAGGAAGCTGACTGAGTCCCTGCGCTTTGACATCTTGGTTGTTGGCGAGTACGTCAATGAAGTGCTCATATAGGTTGGCACGGTGATACGGAGACTGACCAAGCGCCACGGTATGATCGTACAGCGCTTGCCAAAGTTTTGGCTGCCACGACTGCTCGTCTTCAAGCTCAACAACCGGTAAACCGGCTTCCCATGAGGCTATCCACTCTGGACGATATACCAAGTATCCATCGTAGATATCGGCGATTTTTTCTGCCAGTTGGTAGCGTTTCGATGCATCTTGGTCATCGGTTAAATATTGGGCGAGCGGCGCAAAGTCGGGATCAGTTAAATGCTCAGGCAAGAGGTGCATGATCTTCCACGTCATCGCTTCTTTGTTGAATGCACTGCGCGCAGGCACGTCATCTAACACTTGAACAAAGCGATCCCATATAAAGGTAGCTGGAAGTGGGAAGTCAATGTTGGCCGCAATACCAAACTCTTCCGCCAACGCCATTTTCAGCCATTGAGACATGCCTGGGCTTTGGACGAGAATTTGTTCTTTCTCAAACGGGTTTTCAATTGGGTCGAGTTTGATGAGCTGAACCAATAAGGATTTAAGCACATCTATCTGATTTGAGTGGTAAACGGTGAACACGTGACGGCGCGCCTTTCGCTAATTTTCCTCCCTCAAGGTTAACACAGTCCCTGTGTATCTAAGACCTTTTACGCCGTGATATTTGCTTGTTTGGGTAAATAAGCAACGAGGTAACGAATCGCAACATAGCTAACAACAATCGTCGCGACCACTAGCTCTATATTGGCAAGCGCGGTGATCTGTTTCACCATCTCAACTGGCGCGTGCTGCGCGCTCATCCAAGCTGCGAGTTTGTACTGCGCCGTTGCGCTGATCACCATAGGGAAGGTGAAAGCTGCGTAACCTGGGCTGAATGGCAAGCGCATCAATTTGATAAACGCAAGGTAGATAAACAGTGTCATCAACACACCAATACCGAATAATAGCGCAATAATGATGGCAGATGGCTCTGACGCAACCGTTAGGTAACCGGCAAGCGATAAGCTCGCCGGCGCTGCCATAATTGCCATGGTTGGTTTTGCTGCATCTGGGATCTCATGAGTAAACACCAAACGGTAGATCATGGTTGGTAGCATGACCGCATAAGCAACAAGGCCAAACACTAGAGCGCTGTTGGCAATCCATGCTAAGTCTGGATTTCCCGAGAAGGCCACATCCGCAACGATAATGCCGACTGGTGGTACAAACCAACTTGGTACCATGTGATGCAACTCGAAGTCGCGCATACGGTGGTAAGTAAAACTTACCAAGAACACGATGTGAAGCGCCACTGCGCCAAGCCAGAGTGCGTCACCGACATTAGGTGCAAATTGACCAACGGAGTGAGACACCACCATAGTTGCCATAGCAAACGTTGGGGCAACACTGCCTACCACAGGGTGTGCGAGCTCCTGACGCAACACGTGATTATGGAACAAGTATTTGTAGGCAAGGATGATGAGTAGCACGCTGGCAATAGCAGCCCCTGTCCACTGGGCAACATGATTAAGCGGCAGTGCATTTTCCCAGCTCCAGCCAAGGCTGGCGATACCTAGTGCCAATCCAGCCATTGGGGTTGGTGCCGCTTTTACTCTGTTATGTGCTTTTGTCACTCTCGCAATCATCACAATCACCTCAATTCTTCAGTTGCGGTGATTGTAAACCTTGCTTATGTTTATATATATTCAATTATTAATTCTACTCGTTAAGTTAAACTGAACATGAAGCCACACATCTCGTTAAAACAGCTCAAGGTCTTTGTTGCGGTGACTCAGCATCAAACGCTTACAGCCGCTTCGGACACGCTTTTTCTCTCTAAAGCGGCGGTCAGCATGTCGCTGAGTGAGCTGGAAAAACAGATAGGTCACGCCCTGTTTGATCGGGTCAACAACCGTTTAGTCATCAACCAAGAAGGCCAAAAACTGCTACCCCTTGCCGATGAACTGCTCAGCCGAAGCCGAGATATTGAATCACTATTTGGCGATGAGCAGAGCTATCGCGGCGTACTGCGTATCGGTGCCAGTGACACAGTAGGCAACCAAGTCGCACCATTTCTGCTCAGCGATTTTCGCGACGAACATCAGCATAGGTCTCAGCAGCTGTTTATCTCCAACACCGCTTTGATTTGTCAAAAGCTCATCGACTATCAACTCGATATCGGCTTAGTCGAAGGTAAAACCTTGCACCCTGAGCTTGATAGCTACCCATTTAGTGAAGATGAAATGTGCATTGTGGTGTCTCCCAAGCATCCTCTCACTAAAAATCGCACGTCACCCTAGAGGATTTGGAAAATAGCGACTGGATTCTACGAGAACCAGGTTCTGGCACTCGGGAGTTTTTCCTACGAACGGTTGCCCCCAGAATTGAGATTTGGCATGAAGCCTTTGAGCTCAATACCACCGAAGCCATTATTAACAGCGTATCCGCTAATCTTGGGTTGGCTTGTCTATCGACTCTGGCTACGCAAAGCGCCATAGATGATGGTCGCTTAGTGCCTATCTCAGTTTCGCTCGATATGAAGCGACGCTTTTGGCTGCTGGTTCATAAGGAGAAGTACCAAAGTCCCCTTCTCGAGCGCTTTATCCTGTTCTGCCAGCAATGGCGTTCGACAACTTCAGTCAAAAACACGTAGCGCGATACGAATAGGAATTAGGCAAACAGCTCTCACTTTTGTGCCCTCGACTGGACATTAACTTTGACCCTCTGTATAAACAGACAGTATTAGAACCTTAAAATTTAACTAGAGGATTAACCATGGCTGTAATCGTCAAGTACGTGGTGGAACGCAACGGAGAAGAAAAGATGACTTTTACCTCTAAAGCAGAAGCTGACGCTTATGACAAAATGTTGGATATGGCGGATGAGCTGTTTTCTCTGCTAGGTGAAAGCAAGCTTATCGAAGATGAAGAGAAGCAAGAAGAGCTATCGCTATATCTTGCTCAGCGTAAAGAAGAAGTGCTTTACGCGCTTGGTGCTAAGCGCAAGCCAACGCCAAAAAAGCCAAAAGTGGTTAAGCCTGTTGAAGAGCAGGATGCAGAAGACGCAGCCTAATGCGTTAACTTGCTAATATTGCACAAGCAAACCCAATAGCCAGTAGAGCGTCGAGTTTTACTGGCTATTTTGCTTTTTGAGCCTTAATCAGGTAAATCCAACTGCTTAAGTCAGTGCTATCGAATAAGCGAATGCACGCCGATAAATTTCTTATTAGGAAAAAACATCGCTGAAAAGACAAAGGGTATCGTTTTACAGACTTTTGTCGTTTTTACCCTTTCATCTGCCACCACGTCTCTTTAAGATGTTTGCTAACAAATCAGTCAAGGTCGCCGCCAATCGCCGCGGCTTTGAGACAAATCTATACATGGAGACATAGAGTCATGGCAGCATTCTCAATCGCTTTTGGTACTGCGACCAAAAACCGCGACGGTAAAATCATCGAAGCATTCTTTCCTCACCCACGTCTAAACCCATCTGATGCACTTATCGCAGCAGTGGCAGAGGTATCTGGTTACGCGGAAGGCAACCAAGCTATCGAAATTTCTGCAGCGCAAAGCGCGGCTCTAGCAACCGCATTCTCTAGCAATGATGACGCAGAAAACGCAGCATTTGCCGAAAAAGCAGCAAGCTCTTCACAACCACTAGTACTGGTTGTACTGGCGACAGACGAGAAGCCTCAATCGGTTGCTGAAGGCTTCCTAAAACTGCAACTTATCTCAAACCGCCTAGTACAGCCTCACGGTACCGTACTTGATGGCATCTTCGGTCTACTTCACAACATCGCTTGGACTAACCAAGGTGCAATCGATCTTCCAGAGCTGGCTGAGCGTCAAATCGAAGCGCGTCTAGCAGGTGAAACACTGACTGTCGATTGCGTAGACAAGTTCCCTAAAATGGTTGATTACGTGGTTCCAACAGGCGTTCGTATTGCGGACACGTCTCGCGTACGTCTTGGTGCTCACGTTGGTGAAGGCACAACGGTTATGCACGAAGGTTTCATCAACTTCAACGCAGGTACAACTGGCGTGAGCATGGTTGAAGGTCGTATCTCTGCAGGTGTTGTGGTTGGTAACGGCTCGGACATCGGCGGCGGTGCATCTATTATGGGTACGCTATCTGGTGGTGGTACGGTTGTAGTTTCTATTGGCGAAAACTCACTACTCGGCGCGAATGCTGGTCTTGGTTTCCCACTAGGCGATCGTTGTACTGTTGAGTCTGGTCTTTACGTAACCGCTGGCTCTAAAGTACGCATGCTGGACGCATCTGGTGCGGAAGTTGAAATTGTTAAAGCTCGCGACCTCGCTGGCAAGCCAGATCTTCTGTTCCGTCGCAACTCAGTGACAGGTCAAATTGAATGTCTGACGAACAAAACAGCCGTTGAACTGAACAGCGAGCTTCACAGCAACAACTAATCCTCTGTTGCTGATGGGGTAAAACCCCAAAAACAGAAAACCTCAGTCCATCTTATGGTACTGAGGTTTTTTATATCGGCGAGCGTACAAACACTCGATTATTGAGACCGCTAGATATCCAGATCTTTGTTTTCAATGCTCACCGCGACCGGGCGGCTTATCATGTTCACCAACATGATCGAACGCGCTTCTCCGTCAGCTTCTTGGAAAATCGCTTCGATACCAGCGAACTGACCACCCGTTACGCGAACTGTCTCACCGTGTTTTGGTAAGCCGTCGGTTTCCGGTTCATCCGGAAGCTCTGCTAACAGCTGCAACTCGTCAATAAGTGCGGAGTCGATCTCTTTAGGATGAGCTCCAAAACGGATGAAGTCCACCACACCACGCGTTGAGCGCACGGTTGTAAATGAAGGACCTTGTTCGTAATCAAATTCTACAAACACATAAGAAGGAAAGAGAGGCTCTTTCACCTTCTGTCTTTTTCCTCTGAGGATCTTTTCTACTTCTACTTCTGGGTAGTAGCAGGATAAGCCTTGATTCTCGAGGTGCATTTTCGCTCGGCCTTGTTCACCGCGCTTACAATAAAGCAAATACCAACGTTTCATTTTATCTGTTCGATTAAACTGTTTAATTTAATTACTTGATGTTTTCGTTTGACTGCATCCTACCACTAAACCGGACACTGTGCCCGTTTAACCATCTCTTGTCTGCGATCCAACCGATGAAAAATCCGAATGGATGATGAACGGTAAAAATGAAAAGTTAGATTGCAGCACGAAATTTACGTACCATCACTGAAAAATTTTCTTACATTTCATTGCGTTAAACATTTATTTCACAAATCCCACAAAATCAACCCCTTGCGGATATTAATGTTGTCAGGTATACCATTTGGCACATTAAATTCTTTGATGATAAAAATTAGTAAAACTTATGACAGCACAACGCAACATCTTCGGCCACCCACGCGGCCTATTCCTACTGTTCGGTACCGAACTTTGGGAACGTTTCTCATATTATGCTATGCGCGCAATATTAGTTTTGTTCCTAACAGACACGACAATCAATGGTGGTATGGGCTGGTCTACTAAAGATGCTCTAGATCTCTATGGTATCTATACTGGACTTGTTTACATCACTCCGCTTATCGGTGGTTACATTGCCGACAACTACCTAGGTCAACGTAAGTCCATCATCATCGGTGGCGTACTAATGGCTGCAGGCCAATTTGTATTAGCAGCTGCTGCATCAGGTACACCAAGTGCCGAGATGTTCTACGGTGGTCTAGCACTGCTTATCGCTGGTAACGGTATGTTTAAACCAAACATTTCGACCATGGTAGGTGACCTTTACGCTGAAGGCGACAACCGTCGTGATGGCGCGTTCACCATCTTCTACATGGGTATCAACCTAGGTGCACTACTGGCGGGTATCGTCGTTGGTTCAGCAACTAACTCTTTCGGTTGGTCAGCAGGTTTCATCGTGGCTGGTACCGGCATGGTAATCAGCTTAATTATGCAAATGACCATGGCAAACTCATGGTTAGGTGACATCGGTAACGTACCTGCAGCTGCTCGTGCTCGTGAGCTGAACCAATCAAAAACCAAAGCACCACTTACTCGTGAAGAAATGGATCGCTTGAAGGTTATCTTGATTATGGGTCTGTTCGTTATCGTCTTCTGGGCGGGCTTCGAGCAAGCGGGTGGTTTGATGAACATCTACACCCAGCAATATACAGATCGTATGATTGGCGACTTTGAAGTACCAGCAGCCTGGTTCCAATCTCTGAACCCATTCTTCATCATTACTCTTGCTCCAGTACTTGCCGCTATCTGGGTTAAATTGGGCAAACGTGAGCCAAACTCACCAGTTAAATTTGCACTTGCACTGTTTTTCCTAGCAGCAGGTTTCCTTTGCATGGTTGGTGCAGTACTTGAGCAAGGTGGCGACACCAGCGTTAAAACCTCAATGCTATGGTTAGTGGGTGCATTCTTCTTCCACACACTAGGTGAACTTTGCCTATCTCCAATTGGCCTATCACTAGTGACCAAGCTTGCGCCGCTGCGTCTTGCGTCTTTGATGATGGGTGCATGGTTTGGTTTCAACGCCATTGCTAACTACGTAGCGGGTGTCGTTGGTTCACATGTGGGTGAGCTGGGTGCTATGGCAATCTTTAGTGGTATCGCTATCACAGCCGTTATCTGTGGCGTTATCCTACTGTTGTTCGCGAATACACTTGTTAAGTGGATGCACGGTGCAGAGCAAAGCTCAGTAAGCAATGCAGAACAAGTCGAAGAGCAGCAAGCTCAAATTGCTTAATTGTTTATTCGTTTAATCGAATAGAAATAACAAAGGCCAGTCATCATGACTGGCCTTTTTTCGTTTGAACTCGTTTAGATTGATACGCTAAGCGTTATTCACCAATTCTGCCATCATGGCGACATGGGCGTCTGAGTCGTTGAGACACTCGATGTAACTAAAGCGCTCACCTCCAGCCTCGATAAAGGTCTCTTTGGCCTCTATCGCGATTTCTTCCAGAGTTTCTAAACAGTCGACCGAGAATGCTGGCGTCATGACATCGATAGTCTTAATGCCTTCACTAGGCATCTTCTCAAGAGTTTTGTCGGTATAAGGCTGTAGCCACTCTTCTCGACCAAAGATCGATTGGTAGCTCATCCCCATCTGAGATTCATCCAAACCGAGCTCTTGGCGCAGCAGTTCAGTGGTTGCCTGACAATGTAGTGGATACACATCACCATTGTCCGCATAACGCTTTGGTATGCCGTGGTAAGAACACAATAGGTAATCTGCGCGGCCATTTTGCTCCCAGTGAGCTCTGACCTTGTCAGCTAGCGCTTTGATGTACATTGAATGATCGTGATAGTCACGAATCATAGAAAAGGCCGGTAAGGTTGAAATCGACTTACACGCTTTCGCGATACCATCAAACGCAGCAGCTGTTGTGGTGCCCGAGTACTGCGGATAAAGCGGCAGTACCACTATCTTTTCTACGCCTTGGTCGAGCAGTTTGGTGATCCCGCTTTGTAGCGATGGATTACCGTAGCTCATGCCAAGTTCAACAGGAAGGTTGATTGATTGAGCCAGCTTATCCGCCTGACGCTTGGAATACACCATCAGCGGCGAGCCTTCGTCCATCCACACCGATTGATAGGCTTTAGCGACCTTAGGAGAGCGAATAGGAAGGATGATACCATGCAGCACCGGACACCAAATCCAGCGGGTCATATCCACGACACGATGATCGTGCAGAAACTGCTCTAAAAAGCGTCTCACCCCTTTCGCTGTCGGTTCATCTGGCGTGCCAAGGTTGACTAACAACACACCTGTTTTTGACGAATCGCTCATAGACTTCCTTTGTTATTGATATAATTTCTAAGCGAATTATATACCTATGCGCGCTTTTCTTGGATCAAAAAAAACGACCTCGAAAGGTCGTTTTTTTAGCGAATTCACAAATGTCGATTAAGACAGTGCTTTTTCGATGTCTGCGCTTACGTCAGCCACTTGCTTAGTACCGTCAAATTTCAGGTACTTAGTGTTGCCTGCTTCTGCTTCTTTACCGTAGTAAGCGATTAGCGGAGCAGTTTGATCGTGGTATACACCTAGGCGAGCACGAACGGTTTCTTCTTTGTCGTCATCACGTACCACTAGGTCTTCACCTGTCACGTCATCTTTACCTTCCACTTTAGGTGGGTTGTAAACAACGTGGTAAGTACGACCAGAAGCAAGGTGAGCACGACGGCCAGCCATACGCTCAACGATTACGTCATCAGCTACATCAAATTCGATCACGTAGTCTACATCTACGCCCATCTCTTTTAGGCCATCAGCCTGAGGGATAGTGCGTGGGAAACCATCTAGTAGGAAACCTTTCTCGCAATCGTCTTGAGCGATACGCTCTTTGATTAGACCAAGAATGATGTCATCAGATACAAGTTGACCTGCATCGATAACTGCTTTCGCTTTCTTACCAAGCTCAGTGCCTGCTTTGATTGCTGCACGTAGCATGTCACCAGTAGAAATTTGTGGGATACCATATTTTTCCATGATGAATTGAGCTTGTGTGCCTTTACCTGCACCTGGAGCACCTAAAAGAATGATGCGCATGACTTGTCCTCTTATATAAAAAAAGATTTATACCGAAGCCTACTGCTTGATGCCCAATGGGCATGTTTGCTGCGATACGTTTCGGTATAAACGGTTTATTCAAAAATAGTTGAATCTTTAACTTGGCGCGCATTCTAACATAGAAATCGCTTGCTTGACGCCAAAAGTGTCTAAAGATCCTGCTTTGCACTCTAAAGTAACCTAAAAGTGTGCGTTTAGCCCTGAGAAAACAAGAGCTCGAATCCTCGAGCTCTTGAATTAGACTAGGGTGTCCGACTCCGCAAGGGAATTAGACTTTAGCCAAAAGCTTGTTGATCGCACCCAAGAATTGCGATGGATCGGTCATCGAACCGCGTTCTGCCAGCATCGCTTGACCAAGTAACACTTCAACCCAGCGGCCGAATGCTTCTTCGTCGGCTTCATCTGCCATGCGCTTAACCAGCTCGTGCTCAGGGTTAATTTCAAAGATGTATTTCACCTCTGGTACTTCTTGACCCGCCGCTTCTAGAAGCTTCGCCATTTGTGTACCCATTTCGAAATCATCAGTGACGACTACCGCTGGTGTGCTTGCTAGCTTGAACGTAGTGCGAACTTCTTTAACGCGCTCACCGAGATAAGTTTGCGTGCGCTCAACCACTGACTTGAACTCTTCTTCGGTCTCTTTTTGCTTCTCTTTCTCTTCTTCGCCTTCAAACTTGCTCAGATCAAGACCCGCTTTAGTGATTGACTGGAACTGCTTACCATCAAACTCAGTTAAGTAGTTCATTAGCCATTCGTCGATACGGTCATACATCAAGACAACTTCAATGCCTTTCGCTTTAAACTGCTCAAGGTGTGGGCTGTTCTTCGCTGCTGCGTAGCTGTCTGCTGTTAGGTAGTAGATCTTATCTTGACCTTCTTTCATACGCTCAACATAAGACGCTAGAGAAGTCGTCTGCTCTGCAGAATCAACTTCTGTCGAAGCAAAGCGCAGTAGGCCTGCTACTTTCTCTTTGTTCGCCATGTCTTCAGCAGGGCCTTCTTTTAGCACTAGGCCAAATTCTTTCCAGAATGACTGATATTTCTCTTCGTCATTCTTTGCCATGCGCTCAAGCATAGTGAGAACACGCTTAGTGCAGGCACCACGTAGCGACTGGGTCACTTTGTTGTCTTGAAGGATTTCACGAGAAACGTTTAGTGGTAGATCGTTCGAATCTATCAAACCACGCACAAAACGTAAGTAAGATGGCATAAACTGCTCAGCGTCATCCATAATGAACACGCGTTGAACGTAAAGCTTTAGACCACTCTTATGGTCGCGGTTCATCATATCCCATGGTGCTTTCGCTGGGATGTAAAGCAGGCTGGTATAGTCGTTTTTGCCTTCTACACGGTTGTGGCTCCATACCAGCGGATCTGCGAAGTCATGAGAAACGTGTTTGTAGAATTCTTGATATTCTTCGTCTTTGATATCAGATTTGTTTCGCGTCCAAAGCGCTTGAGCTTTATTGATTTGCTCCCACTTACCTTGGTCGGTCTCTTTACCTTCTTCGTCACGCTCAAGTGTCCAGATAGACACTGGAATACCAATATGGTCAGAGTATTTGCTGATCACATCACGTAGCGCCATTCAGATAAGAACTCTTTACCTTCTTCACGCATGTGAAGCACGATATCGGTACCGCGAGTCTCTTTAGTGATATCCTCGATAGTGTAATCACCTTCACCAGCCGAATGCCATTGCACCGCTTGGTCTGCTGACGTGCCTGCAGCACGAGTGCGTACAGTCACTGCATCAGCAACAATAAAGGCAGAGTAGAAACCAACACCAAATTGGCCAATAAGCTGTGAGTCTTTGCTCTGCTCTTCAGACAGTTTGGCAAAAAACTCTTTGGTTCCAGATTTAGCAATAGTGCCCAAATGCTCAATCACATCATCGCGGGTCATACCAATACCGTTGTCCGAAACAGTCAAAGTATTGCTCTTTTCATCAAACGATAACTTAACGCCTAGGTCAGCATCACCTTGATATAGCTCTGTATTAGATAGGGCTTGAAAACGCAGCTTGTCAGCGGCATCTGATGCGTTTGAAATCAACTCTCTTAGAAAAATTTCTTTGTTTGAATACAGAGAGTGGATCATAAGGTGAAGAAGTTGTTTTACCTCAGACTGAAAGCCAAGGGTCTCTTTATTCTTAGTCTCAACGGTGCTCATGCTATCTCCATTTACACATTTCATACCGAGTGTCGCGAAAGTCACACTCGATATCGCTATGATTAGTTGATTAAATAGATGAGGATGAAGATTGTAAATTCAAGGTAAAGATAAATAAAAATACTGTTTTTTTGATTTGTTTTTATTATCCTACTGCACCTGACTATAAAAAAATCCTAAAATTCTATAATTGGCTCTGAAGACATGCAGCGCCTGAATATCTATTCCGTCGCGTTGCGGCATTAAAAAGAAGAATGCAATGAGTAACATAGGCACTAAGTTTATACTCGGCCAGAAGTACATTTTTGACCCAAATAGCAATTCGTTGGTCGATCAAACCAATAACGATGAAGTCGTTCGTCTTGGTAGTAATGAAAGTCGCATCTTACTTCTACTTGCTGAAAGACCAAATGAAGTGGTCACTCGAAACGAACTGCATGATTTCGTTTGGCGTGAACAAGGCTTCGAGGTTGACGACTCTAGCCTTACGCAAGCTATCTCGACGCTGCGTAAAATGCTGAAAGACCCTACAAAATCTCCTCAGTTTGTTAAAACGGTGCCAAAACGTGGCTACCAGTTGATCTCTGCCGTTGAACGCTCTGCACCAAAAGCCTCTTCAGACACGGTGGATGAAGCGCCGGTTGCTGAATTGCCAGCAGACAAACTGGAAACGGTTACTAGTGCAGCTGCACCCGCAGCCACTGTAGCTGTTGCACCAAAGCCAAAAACACCACCAAGTGTTTGGGCTATGGTCGCTGCTGCGATTTTGCTACCCATTTTAGTGTTAATGGGCACAAACCCAGCGCAATCTACCTTTAAACCACTGAGCGTCGTCAATGAGGTTCAGATTGTGACACCGGAAAGCCACCCTGACGTGACGAGCTGGCTACCAAAGATTGAACAGTGCGTGGCAAAATATGTAGAGACCCACACGGGTGATATGTTACCAGCAGAGGTCATTGTCACTGGCGACCAAAGCGATCAAATCGCACTAAACTTTATCCACAAAGTCGAGCATTCACGTGAAAACAGCACAATGCGTATCTTCACTGAACAGTCTGACTTGTCTAAAGTGTGCCAGTAAGGAGTCGTAACCGATGAAAATGAAATACGCAGCTATCTTACTGGCAATCTCAACAGCATTGAGTGCCTGGTTGTACTGGGGAAGCGACCTTAAGCTGGAGCAAGTTCTGACCTCAAATGAGTGGCAATCGAACATGGTCGGCATCATTGCAGCAAGGCATTACCCTGATACCGATATTGGTCCATTAAGCCGTCTAGAAATGTCAGCAAACGTGAAGTACCTACCTGGTGGCGAGTATATTCGTGAGTCCTCAATGCGTTTGTTTGGTGACGATCCAGAGACTCATACGCTGATTAAAATTTCTGAAATGGGCACGTGGACTATCAGTGACAACTATCTACTGATCTCGCCACGCGAGTTTAAGGACACAGCAACCGCACAGTCTGATGAGTTTACTCATGAGCAACTTGCGATGATCAAGCAGTTCCTAAAAATGGAAGCACAGCAAAGTCGTCGTATCGACATTGTGAACGAGAAGACACTGCTGCTGACCAGTTTGAACCAAGGCTCGTCAATCTTGTTCTCAAACTAACTCAATTCAAATATGAAGTATTCAAAGGAGGCGCAAGCTCCTTTTTTAGTCATAACAACAGGGAAGATTATGCAAAAAGCGACCATCGACATTTATTATTGCCGCCAGTGCAATTGGATGTTGCGCGCTACTTGGATGACCCAAGAGCTGCTGCACACGTTTAGCGAAGAAGTGGAAACGATCCGTCTGCATCCAGATACAGGTGGCCGATTTGAAATCTATTGTAACGAGGTTCAGATCTGGGAGCGTAAGCGAGATGGCGGCTTTCCAGAAGCCAAAGTTCTTAAGCAGAAAGTACGTGATATTATCGCGCCAGATCGCGACTTGGGGCATGTGGATAGCACGAGTCGCTAAGACAAAAAAACAGAGCCAAGGCTCTGTTTTTTATATCTTTATAACTAATTAGCCCAGCAGGCTTAATGCCGCGTTTGGCGCCTGCTTCGCTTGCGCCAAGATTGAGCTTGATGCTTGCGATAGGATTTGGTTCTTAGTCATT
>JYJJ01000064.1 GCA_003263775.1 Vibrio maritimus | reverse complement strand
CCCCTCTAGCTCCCCCTTATTAAGGGGGAGAACAATAGGCTAGCTCCTATCGTCGCATCGCCTAACAGATTAAACTGGCGATGCGCTAGCGAGCCTGTTATTCCTCCTCTTTAAAGCGGGGCGCGTAGCCGTGAGGCTAGGAGGGGGTAAGCTCTTAAAACTCTACTTCAAAACCTGAATATCCGGACCACCCACTTCCAATTCCTGAACATGCCAATCCAAACCAATCTCTGGCATTGTTTCCAAGAACGGATCTGGGTCTAGCTGTTCCATGTTGAACACGCCAGCCTCAGCCCACTTGCCACGGAAGTACTGAAGTGCGGCAGTAATTGCCGGAACACCCGTCGTGTAAGAGATCGCTTGGTGCTCAACATCTTCGTACGCTACTTCATGATCAGCGTTGTTGTAGATAAATACTGAACGCTCTTTACCGTCCTTTTTACCTTGAACCCAAGTACCAATACAGGTTTTACCTGTGTAGCCTGGCGCTAGAGAAGTTGGGTCTGGTAGTAGTGCTTTCAGCACGTGTAGTGGTTGAACGACCGTACCATCGTGCAGTGTTAGCGGATCTGGGCTTAGTAGACCGATATCGCGCATGCAGTTGAAGTAGTTTAGGTAGCTGTCACCGAAGCCATCCAGAACTCGATACGTTTTGCAGGAATGAACTCTTGCATTGAACGAACTTCGTCGTGTGCCATAGAGTAAACCTTGTGCTTACCGACTAGTGGGAAATCAAACTCAAGCATACGAGAGTGACATTCAACTTGCTTCCACTCGCCGTTTTCCCAGTAGAAAGAGTCGCCTTGGATTTCAAGCATGTTGGTTTCTGGGTCGAAGTTGGTTGCAAACTTCTTACCGTGATCACCTGCGTTTACGTCCATAACATCGATAGTATCGATCTCATCGAACAAGTGCTTCACTGCGTATGCGGCAAAGACACTCACTACACCTGGATCAAAGCCAGCACCCAGGATGCCTGTGATACCTGCTTCTTTGAACTTGTCGCGGAAGCCCCACTGCCAGTCGTATGCTTGTGGTACTTGCTGACCTTCAGAACAAAGGTCTACCGCAACGGATGTATCTAGGTAAGACACCTTCGCTTGTAGACACGCTTCCATGATGGTGATGTTCACCCATGGAGGACCCGCGTTAATCACAAGATCCGGCTTTACTTCGTTGATCAAAGCAACCAGCGCTTCAACGTCGTCCGCGTTTACGGCACGCGCTTCAAGCTTTTTACTTGGATCTTTAAGGTTATTTTTGCCCTTGATTGACTCGATGATTTTTTCGCATTTCGCTACAGTACGTGAAGCGATTGTGATATCACCCAATACATCGTTGTTTTGAGCCGCTTTGTGCGCGACTACCCAACCAACACCACCAGCACCAATTTGTAGAATTGCCATTTGTTTTGTTTCCTTTTTCTCTTAGTGAGAGTTAGTTAGCTCAAGGGCTAATTGATGAATATTGTTCAGAAGCATCTCGAAATCCGATAGCTTCAAGCAAGGGTTTAAGATGGTAAATTTCAGTGCCGAGTGGCCGTTTACTACCGTCTCCCCGAGTACCGCAACGCCGCGAGTCAGCGCTTCGATACGAATTGTTTTGTTAAGCTGCTCTAGGTCATCAGCATCACTGTTTACCGCCCTGAATAGAACCGTTGATAGCGATGGCTCTGCCAATAGCTCAAACTGCGGATGTGCTTTAACAAGCTTAGCCACTTGCTGAGTTTGATCCATTAGATGATCGTACATGTCACCTAGTGCGTCTGGACCAACGTTTTGCATGGTCATGAAGACCTTCAACGCATCAAAACGTTTAGTAGTCGCGATAGATTTATCGACCAAGTTTGGCAGTTCGTCATGTTCACGATTTAAGTAATCAGCGTGGTGAAGCAGATACTTGAAGTTAGCTCGATCTTTAAGAAGCAGTGAGCCGCAGCTGATTGTTTGGTAGAACAGCTTGTGGAAATCGACACTCACTGAATCAGCTTTTTCGATCCCTTGGAGTTTCTCTTTATGGCTGCTTAGGATCAGCGCGCCACCGTAAGCACTGTCAACATGGAACCAAAGACCAAACTGAGCAGAGATATCAGCAAGTGCAGGTAGGTCATCAATCGCGCCGTGGTCTGTGGTGCCAGCGGTGCCAACCAATGCGAACGGGATGAGTCCTTGTTCCTTAAGCGCTGTGATATCCGCAAGCAAAGCATCTGTGTTAATAGTGCCATTGTCGTGTGTTGCTACGCAGTGGACCGCTTTTTCACCAAGACCAAGCAGTGACGCTGACTTCTGTACGGTGAAGTGTGACTTGTCTGAGCATACAATCCGCAGTTTATCGGCGTAGCTTGGCAGACCAAGTTTCTGAATAGAGTGACCGTCAGTGATGTCAGCAACACGGTCACGAGCGAGCAGCAAACCCATCAAGTTGCTCTGCGTACCGCCACTGGTGAAAATGCCATCCGCACTGTCGCCAAGCCCATAACGCTCGCACAGCCAGTCCAGAACCTTTTGCTCAACATACGTTGCAGCTGACGCTTGGTCCCAGGAATCCATTGACTGGTTTAGCGCCGCAATCATCGCTTCTGCTGCTACCGCAGGCATTAGCGGAGGCGTGTGCAAATGAGCAATACAGTCTGGGTGTTGAGTGAAGATTGAGTGTTCAGCAACGAGTCCTGCTGTTTCATCCACTACACTTTGCAAGCTGTTGTTTTGACTATCAAGATTTACGTCATTGATAAGGTTTTCGAGCGTTTTCGGATCCAACCCAGAATATGGTTTGCTGACTTTCTCAAACACTTCTTTCATCGCTTGAGTCGTGTGATTCATCACCTGAGCAAATTCCGTTGCTCCTTGTTCACCGGTATGAATGAAGTGCTTTCGCCAGCTAGATTCCTTCGCCTCTTGCTCGGTTTTCTCGCCGCCACCTGCTACGATGATCGCTTCCTCGATAGTGCGCAGCGCAAAATCAATCTGCTCAAAGCTAATGATAAGGGGTGGAAGGAAGCGAATGACTGAACCGTCACGACCGCCCTTCTCAACCATTAGTCCACGCTCAAGCGCAGCGCGTTGAATCGCAAGTGTCAGTTCGCCATCAGCAACTGGCTCACCAAACTTGTTGTGTTCACCGTTTGGCTTAACGATCTCAACACCTAGCATCAGGCCTTTGCCGCGAACTTCCGCAATGCAGTTCACGCGATCTTTGATTTTGTTTAGACCAAGGCGCAGGTATTCACCTGCGATGCTCGCGTGCTCAACAAGGTTGTCACGCTCAATGATCTCTAGTGCTTTCGCACCCGACACCATGGCTAATTGGTTACCACGGAATGTACCAGTGTGTTCACCCGCATTCCAGGTATCGACCTTTTTGTTGAACACTAAGATCGACATTGGCAAACCGCCACCAATCGCTTTAGAAAGACAAAGAATATCTGGGCTGATACCCGCTTCTTCGAAAGCAAATCGGTAACCCGTTTTACCCACACCACACTGGATTTCATCCAGAATCAGTAGGATTTCATGTTCATCACAGATCCGGCGTAGCTCTTTAAGCCAAAAGGCCGGAGCCGGGATCACGCCACCTTCACCTTGCACTGGCTCAACAATGATTGCGGCAGGTTTCATGATGCCTGCTTCATCGTCATTAAGCAGGCGCTCGATGTAGCGAATGCTTTGTTTAGCGCCCGTATCGCCGCCAAGTCCAAACGGGCAACGCAAGCTGTATGGGAATGGCATAAAGTGCACATCAGACATAAGTCCGGTGCGACGCGCTTTCGTACCAAGATTACCCATCATGCCCATGGTGCCATTGGTCATGCCGTGATACGCACCGCGGAAGGCAAACATAGTGTTGCGGCCTGTGGTTTGCTTAGCAAGCTTGATAGCCGCTTCCACCGCATCAGCCCCAGAAGGGCCACAAAACTGAATCACTGAATCCGCAGCAAATTGCTCCGGCAGGAAGGTTTTAACACGTTTAATAAAACGGTCTTTGGCTTCTGTAGTGATATCGAGAGTTTGGTATGGTAGGCCAGAATCTAGCTGCTCTTTTAGGGCTTGGTTAATTTCAGGGTGGTTATACCCCATCGCCAAGGTACCTGCGCCAGCTAGACAATCTAAGAAGATCTGACCGCGAGTATCTTCCACTAAGGCACCATAGGCGCGTTTAATGGCAATCGGGAGACGTCGCGGATACGAACGTACTTCTGATTCATGCTCAGCTTGGTCTAGTAGAACTTGATCTGGGGTCAGATCGTAGGTGCCTTCGACATGCGGAACTTGCACGGAAATCGAAGACGCGAATTCTTTGGAATCAAATTCGAATGCTGTACTCATTTACTTGTAACCTGATTTTACGCGCACAGAATTGGCTGTTACGCGAACAACAAAACGAGCCCCACCTGAATAACAGATGTGACGAAGCCCAACGCAATCGCGCTAGGAAAATAGATCGATGTTGAGAATCAAGGCTCTGTGATACTACGGTTTACGCGCAATACACAGTTTGGAAGTACAAAGCTGATTTTTGAGTGAGAGTTAATGTGTTTCAATGTTGGGTTTCCCATAAATATGCCTGTCCAGGCATCAGTATCCCGTCTACTGATTATTGGCATAACCAGTACCTACCCTACGTCGTATCACAATCAGCTTGAATGGTTACGACGCGTATCCCCCAGATTCATTCCGAGATTGGGCGGGAAAGTAACATAAAACTCATTATCATCGCAACCGTTTTATCAGTGGAAGTATTGCTCAATTTATAAAGCATTTGTTAATGATATCAAACCGATACCATAAAAAAAGCCGCCTCAATTAAGACGGCTTTTCGAAACATGTTTACTGTTCTTTCTTATCGCTCAAGCTCTTAGTAGTCGCATGGCCAATCGCGTCTACATCCACACCATTCTGCTCTAAGAACTTTTCAAACATAGGTAGAAGCGGCCCTAATGTTTCTGCGATAGTGTCTCGCACCGTATCGACGACAACTTGCGTACCCCGTTCAATTTCGATATTAACGTCATCGCCCACACCCTTGCCTTCAAAAGTCGTCATGCGGCGAGTCTCTGGGATAAGCCAAACATCGAACCAGCCCTCTTGTTTATCGACCTCAGACACAGTCAAACTCGCGCCATTGATTGCGATATAACCCTTAGGGAATACATAAGGTTTCCACTCTTTGGGCAGTTGGAATTTGATGCGATAGTTGTCTTCTTGCTGTTCTACGGCTACTAGAGGCGTTTTAAAGTCCACATGCCCCGATAGCGGGTGACCACCAATTTCCGCACCATCTTTAGCCGCACGTTCAACATTGATGACTTGCCCTTGTTCAAATGAACTCAGTGTGGTGATGTTGAGACTCTGCAGCATGACATCGAACGATAAACGCTTGTCGGTTTGGATCTCGGTTACCGTTAGGCAGACACCATCCACAGCAATACTAGCGCCAATTTCGACATCGACACAAAAGCCTTCTTCAAAGTCAATTTCAAAAGTACGGATACCATTAAGATCTGTAATTTTATCAATGGTGGCGACGGATTGAATAATACCGGTAAACATAGAGGCCTCGATTAACGATTAGAGTGCTTTTAGTACGGACATCATTGCAAAAAGAATCAGTAAGATAAAGGCTAAAACAAGAAAGCCTCAGCATTTTTGCTGAGGCTTTAGTGTTTGGATCGACTCGACCGGATGCGGGCACGAGGTTCACCTCATTCCCAATACAACTGCCTCGATTAAGCGGCAGCTATGACAAATGGCTAAAACGAGAAAACCCCAGCATTTCTGCTGGGGTTTTAATTTGGAGCGACACACGAGGTTCGAACTCGTGACCTCAACCTTGGCAAGGTTGCGCTCTACCAACTGAGCTAGTGTCGCATGTGTCTTTTCAGACTAAAATTGAGATGGTGCCCCGGGCCGGACTTGAACCGGCACAACGCGAACGTCGAGGGATTTTAAATCCCTTGTGTCTACCAATTCCACCACCAGGGCACGCAAAATCCTTTGCGATGGAGACACCATCTTGATACCGCCTTCAAGGCATATCACTATATATTTGGAGCGACACACGAGGTTCGAACTCGTGACCTCAACCTTGGCAAGGTTGCGCTCTACCAACTGAGCTAGTGTCGCATATTCTCTAAGAGAGAATGGAGGCGCCTCCCGGAGTCGAACCGAGGTCCACGGATTTGCAATCCGCTGCATAGCCACTCTGCCAAGGCGCCTTCTTGTTTCTCTTGAAGCTTTGCTCTTCACTTTCGTTTTGAGCAGTTCCTCTTGAGTACGGGAGGCATTTTACGCAATCAGGAAAATGAGTCAACACGTTTTTTGATATTTTAAATCGTTTGACCAAGAAATACCCAAAAACCGCTAATTTGCTCAATTTTCTAGCAAAAACATGCACATTTAGGTCTAGAAAACTTGTCAACTTACTAAAAGACACCTAACCGAGACGTTAGATTTACGCCGACTTCTAGGCCTTCTAGCACCTACTCATGCAAATTTTGAACTGAGCTAAAAAGTAAAAAGGCGAGCTTAATGCTCGCCTTAGAACTAAATACTGCTGTGATTATCCGCTAACTACTTATCTGCATTAAGCAAATCGTCTTTTGCCGCCGCTAGATATTGCATCATTGACCAGTAAGTCAAAACAGTTGCGACATACAGCGCTACATAACCTACCCAAATCATCCATCGTCATAACGCCAAATAAGAACCCAGAGTGCAAACATTTGAGAAACAGTTTTGACCTTACCCACCCAAGACACAGCCACACTCGCTCGTTTGCCAATCTCGGCCATCCACTCACGCAGTGCTGAAATAATGATTTCTCGGGCAATCATGGTCACAGCAGGAATGGTGACCCAAATAGAATGGTAATGTTCAGTGATGAGAATGAGTGCGGTGGCTACTAAGACTTTATCCGCTACGGGATCAATGAAAGCACCAAAACGGGACGTTTGCCCAAGCTTTCTCGCTAACATCCCATCGAGCCAGTCAGTGAAGCCTGCCACCCAGAAAATCATAGCGGCGGCAAACGGCGCCCAACTATACGGAAGATAGAATGCAACGACGAACACGGGGATGAGAAATAATCTCAACAAAGACAGAATGTTAGGGATGTTTAAACGCATATTATTATCGGCTCTATTTTACTGCTGTTTATGTTGCGGGATTTTCATCACTGTTTCAATGCTTGATAGATGTTTTCTGCCAAAGATTTGCTAATTCCTGGTACTTTGGCGATTTCTTCTACACTTGCACGTTTCAGCTCTTGTAAGCCACCCATGTATTTCAGTAGTGACTGGCGACGTTTCGGGCCGATACCTTCAATTCCTTCTAACGGACTGGTACGACGAGCTTTCGCTCGTTTTGCTCGATGTCCTGCTATCGCATGATTATGGCTCTCGTCACGAATATGCTGAATTAGGTGTAGCGCTGGTGCGTCACTCGGTAAATTAAACTCACGCCCTTCTGGGGTAATTAAAGTCTCCAAACCGGGTTTACGAGTCACACCTTTGGCAATACCCATCAGTAGTGGACGTTTAGGCCAATCGTCCCAATACTCAGAGACAATATCGACGGCACGATTGAGCTGCCCTTTACCACCATCGATAAAGATAATGTCAGGGATTTTGTCGACATCGATTTGCTTCGAGTAACGACGCTCAAGTACCTGCCCCATTGCGGCATAGTCATCACCACCGGTTATTCCCGTGATGTTGTATCGGCGATACTCTTGTTTCACCGGTCCCTCTTGATTGAATACAACACAAGAGGCAATCGTATTCTCACCCATGGTATGACTGATATCGAAACATTCCATGCGACTGATGTTCTCAATGCTCAATGCCTCTTGAAGGGCTTTGAAGCGCTGATTGATGGTCATCTTATGGTTGATCTTGGTAGTAATCGCCGTAAGCGCATTGGTGTTCGATAGTTTGAGGTATCGCCCTCTCGCTCCAGTAGGATTGATATGGAATACCACTTTACGACCAGCGATTTCTGTCAGTGCCTTAGATATATCATCGACATCTTCAACCAGACCATCATTCAGAATAATCCGCGTTGAATCGTCCGCGATTCAGAATGGTTAAGGTAATACTGGCTCAAAAAGCTGTAAAAGACTTCAGCTTGCTCTGTATTATTCGGGATCTTAGGAAAATGGCTACGACTGCCCAGGATTTTCCCTTGGCGAATCATCAAGATATGAACACAAGCCACACCATTTTCTTGCGCAAAACCCAGCACATCCATCTCATCGTCACTGTCTTCAGAGACAAATTGTTGCTCTTGAACACGTCGAATAGCTTGGATCTGGTCGCGATACTTGGCCGCGTTTTCAAAGGCGAGATTGCGACTCGCCTCGTCCATCTTCTCCACCAGCATCTGCACTACGTTCTTATCCTTGCCTTGCAAAAATAGACGCAGCAATCCGACCAACTCATCGTACTCTTCATCTGAGATAATAGAGCTAACACACGGCCCGGCACACCGACCGATTTGGTACATCAAGCATGGGCGACTGCGATTAGCATAGACAGAGTCTTCACACTGACGAACAGGGAAAATCCTTTGTAGAAGGTGAAGAGTTTGTCTAACCGCTCCAGAGTCTGGATAGGGCCCAAAGTACTCGCCTTTTTTCCGTCTGGCTCCACGATGCATCGAGAGTCGTGGATGTTTATGGCCTGACAAAAAGATATACGGGTAAGACTTATCATCACGAAGCAGTACATTGTATTTAGGAAGGTATTGCTTGATGTAGTTGTGTTCGAGGATCAGCGCTTCGGTTTCGGTGTGTGTAACCGTGACATCAATTTTATGGATGTTACTGACCAGCGCGCGGGTTTTCTCGCTATCGACTCGCTTGCGGAAGTAGCTAGAAAGGCGCTTTTTGAGATCTTTGGCTTTGCCAACATAGATAACGACCGACTCGGCGTCGTACATACGGTAGACGCCGGGTTGGTTAGTTACGGTTTTGAGAAAGGATGTTGAGTCAAAAATGGTGTCCGACACGATACTGTCTCAATTATAGGGTCTCAGTATCTAGCATTCCATGTCGAATCGCTAAGTGGGTCAGTTCAACATCACCGTTGATATCAAGCTTACTGAACAGTCGATATCTATAGCTATTCACGGTTTTCGGACTCAAGCTCAATTGCTCTGAGATATCCGTTACCTTTTGGCCTTTGGTAATCATCATCATGATCTGAAGTTCACGTTCAGAGAGATCTTTGAACGGGTTTTCTGATGCTGATGAAAATTGCTAAGCGCCATCTGCTGAGCAATCTCAGGAGAGATGTAACGCTGGCCGCTGTTAACAAGACGAATGGCATTTACCATTTCATCTGGCGCAGCGCCCTTGGTCAGGTAGCCTGCGGCACCTGCCTGCATAACTTTTGTCGGAAATGGGTTTTCCGTATGCACAGTTAACACGATGATCTTAATGTCTGGATTGTGGCGAAGGATCTTTTTCGTCGCTTCAAGTCCACCAATACCAGGCATATTCATATCCATTAAAATGACGTCAACATGGTTGCTACGACACCATTTTACGGCTTCTTCACCACTGTCAGCTTCCCCTGCCACATTCATTCCACGGACGTCTTCAATAATACGTCGTATCCCTGTGCGAACCAGTTCGTGATCATCTACAAGGAAAACATTAATCAAACTTGTATCTCCACACTTATCTATTGGCTCTGCGACCACTTGAGGTTAGTGGATAGCAGCATGGCTGACTATCATACCTCATCTTACGTTTAAAAGCTCCCATACAAATCGTGCACGGGCGCATAGTTTGCGAAACACATTACGACGAAGATTCGGCGTCGTCAATCATAAAAACTTTAAAATCATCAGGTTACAAATTATACAACCATTAGTTATCTCTAACGTAACCCCCGATTTATGGGCATAAATCCACTTTAACCCACTATGAAACACTTATCACACTATCGGCTACATAATTGCAAAATATCGATATAAATCACTATTCTAGAAATCTAGTACTGCCACTAAAGTTTAGCCCAATTTGAGAAACTTTGGCTCTAGTGGGACCTTTGTTACACTTAACCATCACTCAGGGCTATCTTTGAGTAACAATTTGCACAAAATTCACTCAAGCCCAAGCACATCATGTAGGAATTCGCTTCATTTGGACATTCATCAAGGATTTTTATTAACCCGCCAAGCCAGAGATACACGCCTTGGTCCGCAAATAGAATTGTGGCTATCCACGCCGCACGGGCCCGCACAGATTCTCATCGAAGGACAAAAACCCGTCTTTTTCGTGCCAAATGATGACAAAGACCATGTAAAAAGCGTAGCGCACGATGCTGGGCTCACCATCACTTTTAACCAAATAGAGATGTCGAGCTTTGACGGCAAAGACCTGATAGCGGTATATAGCGATTCTATCGCTGCTGCACGCCAGTTAAATGAAAAACTGATAGCAGCAGATATTCTCGTACTAGAAGCCGATATTAAACTGGCAGACCGCTTTTTGATGGAACGCTATATTCAGGGCAGCTTAGCGGTAGCAGGACGTGCTGAAACCATCAATCCAGGTCAGCCAAATCAATTCCTACGTATTTCACAAGCCAAGTGTAAGGCTCACGATTACCAGCCAGAGCTGAAAGTTGTGTCGCTCGACATTGAATGCTCGGAAAAAGGCGTGCTCTATTCCATCGGTCTTGATAGCCCAAGCGACAGCCGCGTCATTATGATTGGCGAACCACAAGCGTGTGAAACGCCTACTCAATGGGTCAATGACGAGAAATCGCTGCTACTTGCGCTCAATGATTGGTTTCAAGCTTTCGACCCCGATGTCGTTGTTGGTTGGAGCGTTATCGATTTCGACTTCAAACTACTCAACAAGCGGGCTGAGTTTAATAACGTTGTACTCTCGCTTGGACGCAATACACAAAAGATATACTTCCGTACACTTCCCTCTAGCCAGCAAAGCTTTATCACTATGCCAGGTAGGGTGGTGTTAGATGGGATAGATACCCTCAAAACCGCGACCTATAACTTTCGTTCTTGGTCACTTGAGTCAGTGTCTCAGGAACTGCTCGGCGAAGGTAAAGCCATCCACAACGTGCATGATCGCATGGATGAGATCAACACCATGTTCCGTAGAGACAAACCCTCACTAGCCAAGTACAACTTGCAAGACTGCGTGCTGGTAAACCGTATTTTCGACCATACCCACCTGCTACAGTTTGCCATTGAACGCACCAAACTGACTGGGGTGGAACTCGACCGCGTCGGTGGCTCAGTGGCGGCTTTTACCAATCTTTACCTACCTAGATTGCACCGCGCTCACTACGCTGCCCCTAATTTGCATCCTGAGAACTGGGTGGCAAGCCCCGGCGGTTATGTGATGGATTCCATTCCCGGTCTGTATGATTCTGTGTTAGTTCTCGACTTTAAGAGCCTATATCCGTCGATTATCCGTTCATTTTTGATTGATCCAATGGGCTTAATTGAAGGCTTGAAGTTAGAAATTGGCAAAGATGATGACCAAGCTGTCGCAGGATTTAGAGGAGGTCAATTCCATAGAACGCAGCACTTTCTTCCAAATTTAATTCAAGAATTGTGGAAGGCGCGTGATGTCGCAAAAATCAACAACGAAAAGGCGTTTTCCCAGGCTATCAAGATCATCATGAACTCATTTTATGGTGTGCTAGGCTCATCGGGCTGCCGCTTTTTTGATACTAGACTGGCCTCTTCCATCACAATGCGTGGACACGAAATCATGAAAACCACCAAGAAACTGATTGAAGCGAAAGGCTATCAGGTGATTTATGGTGATACTGACTCTACTTTCGTGTCATTAAATGCGGCTTTTAGCCCGGAAGAAGCAGACAAGGTCGGTAACGCGTTGGTGGCGTCCATCAACCAGTGGTGGACTGAACACCTCGAGCAGGAATACAACTTAACGTCCATCTTGGAGCTTGAGTACGAAACTCATTATCAGCGATTTTTAATGCCGACCATACGCGGTTCAGAAACCGGCTCTAAGAAGCGCTACGCAGGCTTATCGGTGAAGGTGATAATGCACGGCTCATCTTTAAAGGGTTAGAAAGTGCGCGCACCGATTGGACGGCGCTGTCACAGGAGTTTCAGCAGACTCTTTATATGATGGTGTTTAACCATCAAGATCCCGCAGACTATGTTCGCGAGTTTGTCGAGTCGACGCTTCGGGGTGAGCATGATACGCAGTTGGTTTATCAGAAAAGATTACGCAGAAAGCTGCACGAATATCAGAAGAATGTTCCGCCGCAAGTACGAGCAGCTAGAATGGCGGATGACATCAACCAACAATTGGGACGCCCGTTGCAATATCAAAATCGTGGGCGCATCGAGTATGTGATTACTGTTAATGGGCCAGAACCAAAAGAGTATCAACGCTCACCCATCGACTATCAACACTACATTGATAAGCAGTTAAGGCCTGTTGCGGAGGCTATCTTGCCGTTCGTTGGTATGAACTTCGATGATTTGAGTGCGCCACAAATGGGGCTATTCTAACTTACACAATGGGAAAACTGCGTATTTGTCTCTTGCTCAACCAATCTTAAACTCGGTCTTTTGATACTCTTTGACAAGCCACGGAGCAAAGTCATCCACAAGGCCGACAACCGAGCGTTTTGGTATGACCCGTCTACCAAGCAAAATAACAAGGCGCTCAACGGTTTGCTCGCGCTGTGGGTAGTATTCAAGAAATACTCGACCGCTTTCCATAGGGTCATCTAACCAGCGCTTAGTTTTATGAAGCACCAAACCATAGGCTGCTCTGAGTAGCTTCTTTGCCAGCCTACGCTGAGCATCGACTTGCGAGGACGCATCTTCTGCCAAGCGACGTCTTTTCTGAGCATGGCAGCGCTTTGCTCGATATCCATATTCCACTGCTTGGCAATTTCCCAGCTCGGCACGTAATCACCAAAGCACTCTGATAAATCCTCACCATAGACATTGGTGCAGCACTGCTTGAGCAAAAAGCCCCAAGTAAATAGAGCAGAGAGCGACGCCACTTCACTCACTAGAGCCGTACGAATGGCAAGCCCTTTAACAAAAGGAAAGTCTTTTTGAAACCGCCAGTTAATCGAATTAAACAATGATTTCTGCTCGCCGAGAAAGGCGCATGAGTCACCAACACCACATCAAGGTTCGATACGTTTGGTATCGCGGTGCCATTCGCCACTGACCCATAAACATAAACGCTATGCAGGCTCTCTTTCAGTCCCGATTTTAAGCACGCGATTAGATCTTCGATGACCGGTACATAGCTTGGCTGGGGAATGGAATGGTGAATTGGCGATTGGGTTGATACTTGGGTTTGCACGTCGTTACTTAGCCGATTTGATTGTTCCCCTATTCTACGATTGCCGATTTTGGGATTCAACGTTGAATTGTCGTGCTTGAGACGTCATTCCCTTCTTGAGCAAACCTAGATTTCGAACGTATAATTGACTGTCTAAACAAAAAACGAAGGAAATAGTCCATGCCTAAGGCAAGTGAGCTTAAAAAAGGTTTTGCGATTGAGTCAAATGGCAAAACGTTGCTAATCAAAGATATCGAAGTCACCACTCCAGGTGGCCGTGGCGGCGCAAAGATCTACAAGCTACGTTGTACTGATTTGGCAACAGGCTCTAGAGTTGATGAGCGTTTCAAATCAGATGACACGCTTGAAACGGTAGAAATGAACAAGCGCAACGTGGCTTTCTCTTACGTTGATGGCGATGAGTACATCTTCATGGATAACGAAGACTACAGCCAGTTCACGTTCAAGCACGATGACATCGAAGATGACCTACTGTTCATCAACGAAGACACACAAGGTGTTCAAGTTATCCTAGTGAACGGCAGTGCGGTTGGCCTTGAGCTACCATCGTCTGTTGAGCTAGTGATCGAAGAAACTGACCCTTCAATCAAAGGTGCTTCAGCGTCTGCTCGTACCAAGCCAGCTCGTCTATCAACAGGCCTGACAGTGCAAGTACCTGAGTACATCGCACAGGGTGACCGCGTAGTGATCAACACTGCAGAACGCAAATACATGAACCGAGCGTAAGTTATGTCAGAACTGATTTCATACGATGACGTGATTGAAGCGGCATACGATATCTTCCTAGAGATGGCACCAGATAACCTAGAAGCAGCCGACGTTATCCTTTTCACTGCGCAATTCGATGACCGCGGTGCAGCGGAGATTGTTGAAACTGGCGCAGATTGGGTGGAGCACGTTGGCTTTGACGTTGATGAGAGCTATGCAGAAGTCCGCATTGGTCTTGTTAACGAAGAAGACGATGTCTTAGATGATGTGTTTGCGCGCTTACTGGTAAGCCGTGATCCTGACAATAAGTTCTGCCATATCCTTTGGAAGCGTGACTAACGCTACCACGAATCGCTTAAAGCCCAGCTATGCTGGGCTTTTTATTGGCTGAAGTAAAACAGTAGTGCTACCAAACGTACGTCAATGACACGCCTGCCGAACGAGAGCTAGCATAAGGCACCACCTGCAAATTTTCGTCTAATTTGTCGGTAAACACCCAACCCGTCAATACGCCAAGAGCAGCACCTGCTGCTACATCTCGCCAATAATGCTTATCCGCTTGCACGCGCCCTACGCCAACCATAGCGGCCACTCCATAAGCTGGTAAGCCCACTTGCCACCCTTGACGGATATAAAGCGTTGTTGCGGATGCAAAGGCGTTCGCGGTGTGGTTAGAAGGGAAGCTTTTGTTGTCGCTGCCGTCTGGACGCGGCGCGTCTATGGTATGTTTGCCAATCAAACCAATCGCAGAAGCAGAGCCGATACTCAGGCCAGCTTGCCAAACCCCTTCCCAATCTTTTTGATAGGCAGGCATTGCTGCGGCCAGTCCCACAAGACCATACGCCCCAATGTCGCTGAACGTATCCCACGCTTCTTTGTTGGAAGCATGACTGAAGGAGGTAAATACTAAGCTAGAGATAAGTAGAAAAAGGCGCGACATAACAAACAGTAAGCAGAAGTAAAGGGATGATAAGTCTACCCTATGTTTGTTTTTCTGCCTACTGTGTGAAATGTCTGATTACGCTTTATTGGTGCCAGTTCTCAGCGCGTTTTACTGGCCTGCTTTTTAAGCTCAAAATCAAACTCGTCAGGGAATAGCACCACTCCTTCCTCGTTTTGATTCGGGAATACAACCACGCAAGCTCATCGTCTTCTAAGCCGTGGGTCCAGCGACTGTGCCACTTGTTCAGTGAAATCGCTTCGGCTTTGCAGTTATCCCACTCACCCGTCGCCCACTGCTCCGCAAACTCTTGATTCGGCCATACTGGCACACAGTCTTCATCTTCTGTGTTGAGCATCACGCAGCCGTGTTCGTCAGTCAGGATCCAGATTTGACGTTCTTGTACCATGGTTTTCACACTGTACTTCAGTCTTTTCTCTTCATCGTAACGAGAGATCTCATCAATTTGATGTTGTTCTAATGCCATTGCAGCGCGCCTTTTGATTATTTATAGCTCTAAAGATTAACTTTAGAATAGCGAAATTAAAAAGCCCCAGCACCTATGACATTTCGTCACGGTAACCAGGGCTTTGTAAGACTTAGTGAAAAATTACACGAGTTCGTTTTGAAGCCAAGGCCAGCCTTGCTTCTTACGGCTTAGTGTATTTTCCATCATCAGCATGCCGTCTTTCTCATGCTTAACAAGTTTCTCAGCCCACTCACCTTTGTAGATTAAACGAGTCTGAGCGGTTGTGATGTCAGTTAGCATCACAGCAGCGAAAGCCAGACCTTCTTCTTCGCAGCGGCGAGTTAGATCAGCTTCTAGTGCTTCGATCATGCCATCAACTTGCTCAAGTGTCGCAAGCTCAACCTGACCAACAACGACATCACGACCATTGAATGGGTACGCTTTAAGATCTTTTTCTACTAGTTCAGCAGCTGATAGACCTTCGATGTTTGTTTTAGCGATCAATAGATCTTTAATGAACGCGTCTAGATCTTCAACACCAGCGATTTGTGCTAGCTCTAAAACCGCATCTTTGTCTTTTTGAGTACAAGTTGGAGATGCGAAACCTACCGTGTCAGATAGGATTGCAGACATCATTAGAACCGCTAGTGGGCGAGTGATTTCTGCTTGCTCCATCTTGAACAGGTTAAATAGGATGGTACAAGTACAACCTACAGGCCAGATCCACGCTTCAAGAGGGTTTACTGTCATCACATCACCTAGACGGTGGTGGTCAACAATACCTAGGATTTCTGCTTCGTTGATATCGTCTGGTGCTTGCGCTAGATCGGTGTAGTCTACTAGCCAAACTTTTTCACCAGCTACGCTTGTGCGTAGTTCTGGTTGGTCAACGCCTGCTGTTGCAAGAATGTGTTGCGTCTCACGGTTAATCTCGCCTTGACGAACTGGCGTCGCTTCAAGACCACGAGCCTTTAGAAGTTCTGCAGCAACAAGTGCACCACAAATGCTATCACTATCTGGGTTTTTATGACCGACAACTAAAATCATTTTGCTTCCTAACTAATTCTGATCATTCAGGCGAGATCGCCTGTATTACTCTCACAGGGGCGATACTTTACCTGATTTTCTCGATTTGTCATCGGTTGATGTGCGATTAGCGGGATTCTTCCCCCTCACAGAATGTAAATAAAGCCACAAACGCCATTGAGAATTATTATCATTTGTTTATACTTGATAATAATTCGCATTTAACATCGGTGAAAGTTATGCTTCACATGACAAACTCTACTGTCGTCAATGGTCTCAGCGTTGACCAATTCAAGCCTAAGTATAAACGCTTGATTCTCCCTATGGCATTGACGCTGCTCCTCATAACAGGCGAAACACGTGACGTTACCATGAATGCTCTCGCGGATGCATTTTGGGCAGTATCAACGTATGTGGCTTTCACCTTAGTCATCTACCACCAAGTCGCCCGCATGATGTCAAGTCAGCATCGAATGGTGGAACTTTATCATCGATCACCCACCTACCAAGTATTGATATCTTCACTACTCGGCGCCCTTCCCGGATGTGGCGGCGCCATTATCGTCACCACTCAGTTTGTTGCTGGCCGCGTTGGGTTTGGCTCAGTAGTCGCCGTACTCACCGCCACCATGGGCGATGCTGCGTTCTTATTAATAGCCAGTCAGCCAAGTGTTGGACTTGGAATGATGGCGCTTGGCGTTGTTGTCGGAGCCATTACAGGTTTCATCGTCAATCGCATTCACGCCAACGACTTCCTACGACCTAATCCAGAAAGCAAAATAAGTAATATGGTCAGCGATCTGGCGGCAAGTATTGATTGTTGCACACAAAACGCAGCGACGCCTTTGCAGCACAGAGCAATCAATCTACAGGGGCTGTTTTGGACTTGGCTCATCGTACCAACCGTTGCGATCGCCTTCGCTATGTCATTTCAAATTGACGTCAATGAAGCTCTCAGGATCCCAGAGGGCACGATTGAATGGGTCGGCGCAGTACTCGCTGTTGTGATGATGTTTTTGTGGGCATTTACCAAAGAGATTAAAGATTATCAGAGTGCGGTAGCAGAAGATGACAAACGCCCTACTTCACATCCTATGCAAAAAGCGGCTCAAGATACGCACTTTGTCAGCGCCTGGGTGATCGTGGCTTTTCTCGCTTTCGAACTATGGATTCACTTCGCCCATATCGATATGGCGAGTTCGCTATCTGGATACGGCGTCTACATGCCATTGATCGGTATGCTTGTGGGCTTGCTGCCAGGTTGTGGTCCACAAATACTGGTGACCAGCTTATATCTTGGCGGCGTTATGCCAATGTCTGCGCAGATATCGAATGCGCTTTCTAATGATGGTGATGCTTTATTCCCAGCGATTGCTCTGGCGCCTAAAGCAGCACTGGTAGCGACCTTTTACTCTGCACTACCAGCGCTCATTGTAGGGTATGGTTATTACTGGCTATTTGAAGCCTAACCGCACCCTTTACGCCTCAGGTAAGTGAACAATTGATACCACTGCTCGACTACTGAGACCTTGGTTTATAGGGACGATCTGTATCTGAGCAGGCTCTTGGTTGAGTTTCTCACCCGTCCAAAAATCGTACCAATCACTAGGGAACTCGGTAGTTAGGGTGTACTCACTGACTACATCATTGTAATGAAATAGGCTATGCAAGCGTCTTTCTTCGGACAACTTAAGCGTGGCATGATTAAGGGTCAACGAGCTAAAGACTGAAGCGCGACTGGTTTGATGCTGACGAGCAATAAGCCGTGCCAACGTTTCCTCGGCAAAAGGCGTTAGCTCAGGAAGAGGATCACCAGAAAGAAGCAAGCCGCCCGCCGCTAAAAGCACGTTACGATGAAACTCATACGCGCTGCGATCAGCGCCTTGATTCGGCAATGAAGTGAACGTAGCGCAATCTGGGTCAATCAGCCACAAGCGCTGATGTTGCCAACTGCGATAGAAGGTCTCTTTCGCGATTTGCTCAAATCGCTCTACATGTCGCTCAACATCATCTGACACTCGCATCGCATCTACCAGCCCAAGAGACGGCCACATTGGCGCGTTGCAGCCGAGCACAAGTGCATCGCCCGCCCCTTCGTTGATTGCTGCCATCCCGAGACGATAAGCTTCGATACCCGTCGCTCCTTTTTGATGACGCACACCTTTTAGAGTGCCCCAGTAATTTGCATCAAGTTTGAAAAGCTCAACACCCCATTCTTCGCGCATCACTTTAACAACACGAGTTAAGTGTGCTTGCACCTCTGGATGTGTCGCATCCAAAATGTACCACGCGTGCAGCGCCAGCCGCCATAGGTGATGTCTTCCGCTTTCAAAAGCTCACCAGATGGGTGTTTCAAAAACCAATCTGGATGTTGCTGGAAAACCTCTGATTCCGCTTGAGCAATAAACGGAGCCAACCAAATGGCAGGCTTTCTACCTTGAGCTCGGATATCTGCAATGAGTGATTTCACCCCACCTTCGAACTTGTCAGAAGGCGTTAGCCAATCTCCCATAAAAGCTTGATAGCCATCATCGAGCAATACCCACTGTAAGTCATTAAGCTGCTCTGCCATGATGTGCGTGTTGTCGATGACGTTTTGTTTGGTTACTTCAGCATAATAGGCATACCACGAACACCATCCAATTGGGCTCGCCTCCGCCACGCCGCGTCGAGCCGGATGATGGTTGGTAATGTGCTGAGCATACCGCTCATAAACACTCTCTAAGCTGCCGCCATGGATCACAATAAGCGATTCGAGCTGATTGGTTTCCCAATACTGTGGCTCACTCTCTTCGCCATCAAGATAAGCCACTACGTCAATACCATGATGTGTCTGCTCGAGCTCAAAGTAGCCAGCAAAGCGATGGCAGGAAGTGAAACCGTACAGTTGGAATCCGGTTGACTGCTCCACAACTAGATAGTTGTAAAAGCGTTTAGGTGCGTCCGTCGGATAAAGCCGATAACTGGCATTGTTATCCGGACAACGGCCTACATCGACCAACGCTGTCGGTGAGCCAGCCGTCTGGCAGAGCATCTGAAACCCATCGCCAAGCAATTGAGCGCCCGTTTCTACTTGGTTTGCAAAACGCAGTAACGCCGTTTGAGAAGACAAGGCGCGCGGAAAAATGCTGCGATAGCGACACGTTAACTCAGAGCCTTCTAATTTAATTTCAATGTCAGGATTGATCGCCAGAGCATCGAGCTCTGGTAAAACAGAAATATACTCAGTCATTGTTACTCAACAATTAAATAGGTTACCTAATGAGTATATTGTTAGGTATAAAAAACCCATCGTTTCCGATGGGTTTTGTGTACTAGTTAGCACTTACTTGCGTTATACCACTTCGATTGGGCCACCGAACGAGGTCACTGGTGGAAGTTTGCCTACAAACTTCTCAAAGTCGACCAAACAAGTGTTCGCTGACGTTGCCTGCGCAAGCTCCGAAGATGGGATATCTTGCGTCAAGGTGTTTGGATCGCCGTAGGTATCCAATGCGCCAATTTTCTCGTTAAGTGGACCATACCATGCGCCCTCTTCAATACGAACTACGCCTTGTGCAAAGCTGTCGGTTACAACCGCACCCGCCAGTAGTTGACCGCGGTCGTTAAATACGCGAACCACATCGCCATCTTTGATGCCTTTTGCTTTAGCATCTGTTGGGTTGATGTAAATCGGCTCACGACCTTGTACGGTGTAAGTCGCACGGAACTCTTCTGACTCACACATTTGTGAGTGTAGACGCTTGTCCGGGTGACACGATTGTAGCCAGTACGGGTGTTTTTCAGAGCCAGGACCGCCATGTGAACGTTCTGACTTTTCAAACCACATTGGGTGCTCTTGGCAGTGCTCGTAGTTCATGTTGCCAATAGTACGACTCGTGATCTCGATAAAGCCAGATGGTGTACCTAATGCATTGATCTCTGGATCTTCACGGAAATCTGCGTGGCGTACCCAAGGTTTACCTGTACCGAAATCTAGGAAACCTTTTTCCCAGAACTCTGCAAACTCTGGAAGTTCAAACTTACCTTTGTTGGCTTCTTTACAGTTGTCGTAAAGTGATTTCACCCACTCCATTTCTGTCATGCCACGCGTGTAGTCTTCAGAGCGACCCCAACGACGGGTCAGTTCCGTCATGATTTGGAAGTCAGTCTTAGACTGGAATAGCGGGTCGACAAGCTTATGCATCGCAATCAGACCACGGCCTGAGTACGCACCGTAACCGTCAATATCGTTACGTTCCCACTGAGTACATGCTGGTAGCACGATATCAGAGTGGCGGCACGTTGCAGTCCAAGCAAAATCAATTGCCACAACAGTATGAAGGTTCCGGAACGCTTTCTTCATGCGGTTGCGATCTTGGTGGTGATGCCAAGGGTTATTACCACTAAATACCATCATCTTGATGTCAGGCAGCGTCACAACCGAACCATTTGAGTTGATCTTCTTACCTGGCTCTAGAAGGCTGTCCACCCAACGAGCAACTGGAATTACGCGGCTGTAGCCTTTGTAATCTTGGTTGGTGTACTTAGGTGTTTGGCCTTGGTCAATGTTCAACGGGAACGAGCCTGGAGCGGCAAACCCTGTTGAAGGAACACCGATACCTGAGTAGTGGTGACCATAAGATACACCGCCGCCCGGTAGACCGATCTGACCAATCATTGACGCCAGTACTGCACCCATCCAGTAAGGTTGCTCACCGTGCTCTTGACGCTGAACACACCAGCCGAACAGGATTTGCGTACGACCGTTAACCAGCATACGCGCAAACTCGCGGATCTTGTCGCAGGTACACCACAAATCTCTGCCGCCCATTCAGGGGTCTTCTCAACTCGGTCTTTCGTTTCACCCTGAACATACTGAATGAAATCATCGAAACCTAGGCAATACGTTTCGATAAACTTCTTATCGTATAGATCTTCGTTGTATAGCACGTGAGCCAAACCTAGCATAAAGCTACGTCAGTTTGTGGGTTCACGTACATGTGGTCGTTTTCTAAGTAACGCTGCGTTTTGTTTTTAACAGGGTCAACTGAGATAACGTTGATCTCTTTTTTAGCGACTTTCTCTTTAAGCTGCTCTAGGTATGCAAACGACTCATGCGTTTCACATGTCCAACCAACTTGAAGGTTTTTCACTGGGTCGTTTGCCCAAAGAATGATGTTGTCACTGTTCTCTAGGATAAGCTCCCAAGAGGTACCTTGAGCGTAAACTTCTGTCGAGCCCAACACGTATGGCAGGATGGTTTGACCCGCACCTGTTGAGTAGTCACCCACTTTCTTAACTGAGTAACCGTGTAGACCCATCGCACGCATCATATGGTTAGTACAGCTGTGCATTTGGCCAGTTTGACGCCAACCTGTTTGACCGGTGTGCAGAGCATATGGACCGTAGTCTTTTTGCACGCGCTCAAGTTCACGGTAGAACAAATCTAGCGCTTCATCCCAAGTCACACGTACGAAACGGTTGTTACCACGCGTCTCAGGTGCGTACTTGTGCTTCTTCAGCCAATCAAGGCGAACCATTGGGTAACGAACACGAGATGGGCTGTAGATAATGCCTTTAATACCGTTCAACATGTCTGTTGGGTATTTGTCCACTTCTAGCGGTTTGATCTCTTGAACTTTGCCGCCCCACACTCGGGCGCGAAACGCGCCCCAGTGTGAACCAGATACTTTCCAAGTGCCGTCTGTTTCTGCAGCGCTTGCCGTCGCAGACGCCAGTAGCTCGGACCAATCAGTGTTGCTGCACTCGAGCCCGCCACGCCTTTAAGGAAGCTTCTTCTTGTAATTGCCATTTTTTAACTCCAATTGACGTTTATTAGTGGTGGCCTTCAGAGTAATCTGAAGAGTGCTTCTGTAGATACTTCAGAACCAGTGCTTCTGTATCTGTATCGAAGTTCACAAACGCGATCATACCGTCTAGCATGCCTACCCACCGTTTGCACTGAAGTGCGCAACGTCAGGTTGTGTATGACACGTAGAACAGTTGGTTTGATACGCTTCACCAGCTGCGTTCCAAATTGGAGTGAAGTCGGTCACCATAGACTCTTGTTTCATCCATAGGTCAACGGCAACTTCTTCCCAAGGAAGACCAGTTAGCTCGTCTTCTTTCTTCTCGCCCACATGCACATCTGCGCCTTGTGATACTTCACGAGAAAGAATAGCTGTTGAGATATTCTTACCAAAGTCTTCTTGAATCACGCGACCAAAGCCTTTCGCTTTACGCCAGCCATCGATTTCAACTTTGATCATGTCACCTTTAACATCCAAGATTTCAACTTTACTTGCAGGGCTAAGTAGACCCGCTTCCGTTGAACCTGTTTCGTCGGTGTAAAGTGGTAGGTGACGAATAGATACTACGCTCTGACCTTTCGAGTAAGATGTGCTGCTTGCTACTTGCTCTAGGTCACCAACAATACCACTTGCCGCTGCCATATCTTTAGGCAGGTTATGTGCGATACCTTTGTGGCAGTCTACACAGCTTTGATCACGCTCTGCAGCAGACTTCATTTGAATGCGCGCTGTTGGTGACATTTGTTCAAAGTCCATAGACTCGTAGTTGTGACAGTTTTTACACTCTAGAGATTTGTTGGCAGAGAAACGATCCCATTCATGGCGCGCTAGCTCTAGACGACGCGCTTCGAATTTTTCTGGGGTATCTAAATCGCCAAAAACCTGTGCGAATACTTCTTTTGAAGCCTGCATTTTACGTGCAATCTTATCTGTCCAGTTATGTGGAACGTGGCAATCAGGACAAGTGGCACGAACACCAGAGTGGTTTTTCCAGTGAACGGTTTCTTGAAGCTCAACGTACACATTGTCACGCATGGTGTGACAGCTGATACAGAACTCTTCTGTGTTAGTTGCTTCAAGCGCGGTGTTAAAACCACCCCAGAAAACCACACCAGCAACGAAACCACCCGCGGTTAACACACCAAGCTGATGTGAACTGCAGGGCGGCTGATGGTGCGCCAAAGTTTAATTAAAAAGGATTTCATGACTAACTCTCTTGAAACTTGTTGAACGGGTTTGGCTACAAATTAGCCATGCACGCCTGGAGGGCCGAAAACGAACATTTGGAGCATCCAAACGATAAATCCGTAGCCACCAACGATAGCCACACTCAACAGAGGGAAGAATACGGCACAGATGAAGAAAAACGACTTCCACTCCATCCCGTGCTTTTCCGCACTTTCTACTTTGTTAACATCACTCATACATTTGCCTATATTGTATGTTGTCCAGTCCACGAGCATTCCACGAAGGATACTCAATTATTTAAAACATCTATGGGAAAATGCTAAACCATACTAGGAGTAAGGTTCAATCAATTCCGCCTCTTCACCCCTTGTTATTCAACAGTTTTTTGAGTTCATCCCGAGTTGTATTCAATTAAAAATTGATGTGTAAACTTATGAACAGATATGACAGATTAATACTGTTGCCCACCTGTAAATATAGATACATATCTACAACATTCACACATTCTTACCAATAACTCCACCAACTTTTTTAGGTCGCTTTCGCCATTTAAAGTACGACACTTGTTACTTTATTGTTAATGAACGTACATTTAAACCACGTGATTGATGCGGTCAATTTGGGTACACTTTTGAGACTCATTTTCCCAAAATACCGAGCATGACATGCAGCAAGTTATTGATATCAGTTGGTGGCAGATCGCGCTATTCGCTACCACCTTGCTCATCCCTTACGCCATCAACTACCACTACAAGCTAGAGATAGGTAAAGATGCCACTGTTGGGCTTATTCGAATGGCAGTCCAGTTAGCGCTAGTGGGGCTCTATCTTGAATATTTGTTTTACTTAGATAGCTTTGTCGTCAACTTGGTATGGTTGCTCGTAATGATAATCGTCGGTGCTAACGCAATAGCCGCAAAATCGAAACTACCAAAACGGCCGATTGTCGGTTTTTTGATATTCGCACTGTGTATAGGGCTGTTCCCAATTCTGGCACTGCTTTGCCTTGTCACTGTTCAGCCTGACCCATTCTATAGCGCGCAGTACGCGATACCTTTATCCGGCATGCTGCTTGGTAATAGCTTAGGCGGGAACATCGTTGCGCTTCAGAACTTCTACAGTGCATTAGAAAGCCGTTGGAGCGAGTATCAAGCCTCAATCGCACTTGGGGCGCCGATTTCTATCGCCACCTTGCCTTTTGTCCGTGTTTCACTTCAAAAATCTCTAGCGCCTATTCTGGCAACTATGGCCACCACAGGACTGGTATCACTACCGGGCATGATGACTGGTCAAATTTTAGGCGGCGCGAGTCCGGTCGTGGCTGTGAAGTATCAGTTGGTCATTATGATGGCTATTTGGGTCATGATGAGTATTTCTATCGTTGTCTGCTTAAACCTTGTGGTCTATCGAGGATTCGACGCCTCTGGGAAGCCAAAAATTCGTCCCCAAACGAATGGCTAATTCAGCTCTTTTCGCGGTTACTCACTAAGTTTAAACCAGGTTATCCACAGGATATGTGGATAACCAAGTCTCTGAAGTTACGCTATTTATCAATATACATGCCCGTAAACGGTCAAAAGATCCCCTGCGTCATGTTCCTGTCATCAATTATGGTTAATTTATCAGCAAAACAAGGGGCAAATAGCGTTGTTGCCCTACAGTGCTGGGTTCTAAAAGCTAAGCAACACAAGGATGAAGACGATGTTGGATGAATTATATACAAGGGCAGATCAAGATGATGTCGCTCGTAATTGGCTTATCGACACGCCCGACGCACTCAATGATGCCGATGATCATGGCTATAGCCGCTCTGTAACTTTCGAATTCTCAAAAGGTTGGCATGCACAGGACGGATCGTTACTAACTGACAGGCATTAAAAAAGGGCGTGTCCGCCCTTTTTATTCCTTATCCAACTACACAGTTCATTGGATCATGGTAGATCTAACCCCGTTGGATTTAGTCGCGCAGGTAGATCAGCCAATACAACATGCCAACAAATACGCCACCGCCGATGATGTTGCCTAACGTCACAGGGATTAGGTTATTCACAACAAACGTCATTAGGTTCAAATCAGCAAACTCTGCCGGTGTCGAACCTATGGCTTGCCAAAACTCTGGTGATGCGAGATTTTTGATGCCAATCGCCATCGGTACTTGGAACATGTTTGCAATACAGTGCTCAAAACCTGCAGAGACAAACATCGCCACTGGTAGTACCATCACGATGATCTTATCGGTCAATGTACGACCACTGAACGTCATCCATACAGCAACACAGACCAATACGTTACACATGATGCCAAGCGCTACCGCTTGCCAAAAGTCGTGATGCAGCTTGTGCTGAGCAATGTGCATGGTGTTAAGGCCAACCTGACCACCATCAAACATGTATTGCTTTGCCGTCAGCATAATACTGACTAGGAACAATGCGCCTAGCATGTTACCAACGTAAACCACCATCCAGTTTTTAAACAGTGCACGCCAGGTAATTTTGCCACTTGCTCTTGCCACAAGGGTTAACACTGAGCTGGTAAACAGTTCACCACCGGTGATAATGACCAGAACCAAACCCAAACTGAACGCCAGACCACCAAGAAAACGAGTCAGTCCCCAAGGAAGGTCGCCAGCTCCTGTTGTGATGGTGGTGTAAAAAATAAACGCAATACCAATGTGCAGACCTGCCGTGATTGCTAACAGGAAAGATTTCATCGGATCTTTTGTCGCTTTACCTACGCCAGCTTCTGCTGCACGCTCTGCCATTTGAGGAGGCAACAGCGCATCAAATTGATTGATTTCCATTTTTCTCTTACATATTTTGTGACAATTAAAACGGGCGCGGATAATCACTCCAATCCATCAATAAATCAAGATTTATTTAGCGGTAAAATGTTATTTACCAAATATGGTGGTTAATACAAATAAGCACGTAGGAAAAAGCTTCACCGAATCATTAAGTTAATGAAGCGACCGCCTGGAGATAAGATAGGGGGCTAGAAACAAAAAACGCCGCAATCGCGGCGTTTGGGTAAGCTTATTCAGCTCGTTCTTGAAGGGCACTGACGAGCTTTTTCAACGTCTCTATTTCAGCTCTATTTTGCGCGGCAACATCCTGGGCTACCTGCGCCTCATCAGAGGAGACAACACTGTCACTGCGCTGCTGAAGCAATGCAATTTGCTGTTTCAGCAATGCATTTTCCTTCTTGAGTGCTCGGGTATTGTCGGCCGCCTTCAAGCGCTCGACATCATGAGCAATACGACTCGACTGCGCAGATAGCGACTGATCACGATAGTCATTACCTTTCGCTGCAGAGGAAATGAGGTGCATTCGAGACTCTGCCTCAAGGACAAACGGCTCAAACTGAGATTTCTCTACATTGATAAGTTTCGTCACTTCTTGCACAACAGATTCTAAACGTCGAAATTGAAAATCGATTCGTTCCACTTGTTCATCAATCTCGACAAACGCGCGTGGTGATTGTGTGACAAACTCAGACAGTTCGTGAATGCCCTGCTCCACGTAACCAAAGCTCACTGGCGCTAAAACGTTGTAACGAGCATTCGCTAATGTCGCTAGCTTTTGCTCTAGTGGTTTCACGTACTTCGCATCAATCACACGTATCTCAAGGGCTTTGGCATGATTAAGAAACCGCTCTTGATAGTTCGTCGCGAGATCCACTTCTGATACCACCAAGTGCTCAAATAGGCGCTGATAGTCACGGCTTAACGTATTCATCGCATGTTTAAAGTAACGACCTGCCTCTATTTTTTGTAGGTAAGCCATTTCTGTCATCGCCGGCGCTAAAAGTTCATCCGCTTGCTTCTTCAAGCCTTGAATCGCTCGGTAGTTATATTCGACGGTATTAATGCGATCTCGAAATCCGACCGCGTAAGTCTCACTGGAGAACACCGAGTGCTTGTTGTCAATTTGGTTGGGATCTTTGCGGATCTCAATAAACAGATCATGAGCGCTCTTCCAAGACGACATCATTTCTCGGTAATTCTCAGGGGCATAAATGCGTAGCGACTCAGCACCCTCCAACGCTTTCGACCAGTATGTATACGTTGCCGTCAGCTGTTCAAATTCCTTGTTGCGCGTCAACTCTAGCTCTTTGGGGCTTAAATTCGCCCGAGCATCGTTTACTGGCGGCGTACTCGCACAAGAGGCCACGCCCAAAACACACAGCAATACCACAATCAATTTGCGCGTAGACATCTACTCTCCTAATCTGGGACAACACATCCCGTAAGCCTGCTCCCAAGCATGCAGCAAGCAAAAACAACTCACTATATTCAAATTCATCACTAAATACATCTCGACGCATTCTAACCGGTTATATTTCATTCACTTAGTACGAAATATTTACCAATTCTTACTAGAAGGCGGCGCAAGCTAACACTTTCCTCACTCAGCGATTGTCAATGTGCTATTTCCCCACTATGTTGATGGAAGAAACGCAACCAAGAGGCAAATCTATGAAATTCACGCCTGAGCATCTCGCAGAGATGAACCTACTACTGCAGTTTGATATCAGCAGTGCGGCAACCGGTATAAAAGTGCACCATGATGCTAGTGAAGATATGCAAAAAGCAGTCCAAAGACTGTATGACAAAGGACTTTGTACTCTACCGGATGGTGGATACCTGACAGACGAAGGGATTGAGACCGCTGAGCACGCGGATAGAATCCTACGCGTATTGAGTTCATAGCAACTTAGTTTATAACCTTATCAATGTGGTAACGGCCTTTCGTTGCCACATTATTGCCCCCTCCTTTTTCACCTTCCCTCTTCTACCCCATGACCACTAGTATTTACCTAATAGCGAAAGGTTAATTACGTAACTTGGCGATTCTGTATCTTGTATCCCCCAGTTTGTTACTTATTGAACGTGCGCATCAGGGTTACAGTGACATCAGTTACCGAATGAGGAAAGAACATGGACAATCAACAGTACAACCGTGAAACATTAGCAGCAGGCTACTGGGTACTACATAACTTTCACTATGGACATGTTGCACAAGCACGCTGTGAGTTAGAACAGGTAAAGTCTGTGTCTATTCATAAAGCGCCAAGTGCAGACAACATTAACCTCTCACTTGATTTGGTCAGTGCAGCCATCAATGACACTACTGTGGTCGAACTTGAAGTGGAAAGTGGAAAAACGCTCAACCTTTCAGAGCATATTGAATATCAATGCCAACGAGGCGTGACCTATCTGATGCGCTGTTTGATACCTAGTGAGTATGCGGCCGGGTTACTCTCTGAGAAAGGTTTTGTGATTCGAATTGATGGACACATCAATCATATTGACAGTTCAGGCGCGACGCACATTATTGATAATGCCATACGTCACGCCCACTAATTTCTGCAATTACATTCCTCGCCCAGCGCCTTAACGTGCTGGGCAGTTATTGGTGCCAGTCCACCAGGATACTAGTCGCTGATAAGGCGCCCATTTGTCATACGCCCAATTAAATGCAGCGGTAAAGAAGAAAAAGAACACAAGGAAACCAGCTTCAATCATAAGTGCTGTCCAAAGCGTCACACCCAATGCCCATGCAATTGCTGGAATCGTAAAGAAAATCAGCCCCCCTTCAAAGCCCAATGCGTGCCCTACTCTTACTGCAAACGTTCTTTGCGTTCGACATCCTGGAACTAGCTTGTCGAATAGTACGTTATAGAAATAGTTCCAAATAACAGTAAACACGCTCATACCAATACCTACGGCAATCATCGACGTAGACTTCATACCCGCTAGCATCGATGCAGCAGAAATAATGATGGTTAAAGCCGTCACTTCAAACAACACTGCATGAAAAATTCTTTCTTTTACATTCATATAATTACACCCCAACCTTGCCATAAGGACTAGCAATAGGCGTATTATCAATTATGCTTAACGTCATAGACAGTTAGATAACATCAGGATAACTGATATGTTGAGTGTGGAACAAATCGAAGCCTTCATCACCACGGTGGAAACCGGGTCGTTCTCGAGTGCAGCGCGAAAATTAGGCAAGGTACAATCTGCGTGAGTCAAAATATTATGAACCTAGAAATTGACTGCGGGGTTGAGTTATTTGATAGAAGAGGTCGTTACCCAGTTCTTACTGAAGAGGGAGAAAAGCTACTACCCTACGCTAGAGCCGCCATGGTTCAACACGGTCGACTTGCCGAACGCGTCGATAGTTTGACGCAGAAAGAGATCCAACCTATCGTCCTGACCATTGACGAGGGCATTCCTTTTGGGTGGGTTACGCCTATCATTCGAGCGCTATCAGATGAGTTTCCAAGACTCGAGTTAGAGCTGTTGTTTGCTTCAAGCTGTGATGCGGTCGAAATGGTACAAACCGGAAGAGCAACTTCCGCAATCATTCATGAAGATCTTTCCGTGCCCTTTTCACTCGATTTCGAGAGCATCGGATCGCTTCAGTTTGATGTTTATGTCTCAGCGTCTCATCCGCTAGCTAAAACCGTCGCTCCTCATCTTGAGATTTTGAGCTTGCATCGTCAGTTGTCGATTAGCTCTCGCAACAACAAAACCAGCAGCTTACATCATGCGTTGAGTCCAGACATTTGGTATTCGGACAGCTATCAAATGCTACTCGAGTGGTGTATTGCTGGGTTTGGCTGGACATATATACCCACTTACCTTGCAAAGTCGGCGCTTGAGCAAGGAATCATCGTCCCGGTTCCGGTAGAGTTTGAGAAGATCTCTGCCATGATTAACGTCAGTATTATTCAGCATTCAAGCAAAAGTAATGATCTCGGCCATCGCCGTTTAAGGGAATTGCTGAAACAGAACTTCAAGGAGGGTTAACATGAACCAGAATAATGTCGTCATCGTTGGCGCTGGTTGGCTTGGTTTGCCCCTAGCAAAAGCGCTCAAAAACAAAGATTATCGGGTCACCGCGACGCGTACCACAGAGCACGGCGTCAGCGAGCTCGCTCACCATGGTATCGACGGTTTTGTGCTCGACTTGGCCGAACTTACCAATGACGATAAAAAGCTTGCCACCTTAGACCACTTAAGAGGATTGAATGCCGAAACCCTCATTGGCTGCTTTCCACCCGGCTTTCGAACTGGCGGCGGCGCACTCTACGCCTCTCAATGGGATACGCTGTGTCAACTCGCCAAAGGTGCCGATATCAATAAAATCATTATGGTGAGCTCAACGTCTGTTTACCCTGACAGACCCGAGTTGATGACTGAAGATATGGCTCGCCTACCGATTGCCAAAGGCCGCGACGATTTTAGCGCCAAAGCTATGATCATGTTAACGGCCGAAGAATACGTTCGTAACTCGACACTCGACTACGCCATCGTACGCTGCAGTGGATTATTTGGCCCAAATCGTCACCCGTCGCGCTTTGCTTCGAAACTGAAAAGCGTCAGCGATCAAGCGACCGCTAATATGCTCCATCTTGATGACGCCATCGGCTCGATCGTGTTCGCCATTGAAAACATCAGCTCAAGTGTCGTTAATGCCACCACACCAACATCCTGTGACAAGGTGACGTTTTACCGAGCGGCATTGAGAGCGGCGGGGTTGGACACTTCGCTCAATTTAGTGAATTCCACACCGGATAAAACCATCTCCAGCGAGAAGCTGCAAAACCTTGGTTATCATTTCAAATATCAAAGTACGCTTGATGCATTGTAATCACTAATTGTACTGCAATCACTCAGTCCAAAAAAAAGAGCCACATAAAGTGGCTCCTTTTCATGAAATAAAGTAATTACTTACCAAGTGCTTCTTTGTAATGCTGACGGCAAACCGACACATACTTATCGTTACCACCGATAGAAACTTGGTCACCTTCTGCAATCGCGTTACCGTGCTCATCGGTACGAATCACCATATTCGCTTTGCGTCCGCAGTGACAAATCGTTTTTAGCTCAACTAACTTGTCCGCCCATGCCAGAAGGTGTTTACTCCCTTCAAAAAGCTCGCCCAAGAAGTCGGTGCGCAAGCCATAGCAAAGCACTGGAATATTCAGTTTATCCACCACTTCGGTGAGCTGGTACACCTGCTGCTTGGATAAGAACTGACACTCATCGATCAAAATACAGTGCCTTGGGGTTTCAGCATTGATCGCTGCAATCTCATCAAAAAGATTCGTCTCAGCGCGAAACAGCTGAGCTTCCGACTGCAAACCAATACGAGAGCTGACTTTACCAATACCGTAGCGATCATCCAGCGCTGCGGTATAGATAAGTGGTGTCATACCGCGCTCTTGATAGTTAAAAGAAGATTGAAGAAGAGTCGTCGATTTACCCGCATTCATTGCTGAGTAATAGAAGTACATCTGAGCCAAAACGTATCACCAAAATTAGAAACTAAAAAGAAGCCCTAGCAAGCTAGGGCTGTCAAAACGGTTATTTACGACGCCAAGTCGTGCCTTCAGGGCCATCTTCCAAGATGATGCCCAGCTCGTTCAGCTTATCGCGTGCCAAATCAGCATTCGCCCAATCTTTCGATGCACGAGAGTCGTTACGAAGTTTGATCAGCGCTTCGATTTCCGCCACTTCGTCATCATCACCCGCATCGCCTTTGAGGAAGGCTTCTGGATCTTGATGCAAAATACCAATGATATCAGCCAGTTCACGCATTAGCGCACCAAGCTGGCTCGCTTCTGCCATATCAACGGTTTTCAGACGGTTAATTTCACGCGCCATGTCAAACAGCACTGAGTACGCTTCTGGAGTATTGAAGTCATCGTTCATCGCTGTCGTAAAGCGAGTCACATAGTCTTCGCCGCCCGTAGGCTCAGCATTAACATCCAAACCACGTAGTGACGTGTATAGACGCTCAAGTGCTGAACGTGCTTGGTTTAGGTTGTCTTCACTGTAGTTAAGCTGGCTACGGTAGTGACCAGACATTAGGAAGTAACGAACCGTTTCCGCATCGTAGTGGCCAAGAACGTCTCGGATTGTAAAGAAGTTGCCTAGTGACTTAGACATTTTCTCTTTATCTACCATCACCATGCCACTGTGCATCCAAGTGTTCACGTACTTGGTGTCGTGCGCACAGCAAGACTGAGCAATTTCATTCTCGTGGTGTGGGAACTGAAGATCTGAACCACCACCGTGGATATCGAAGTGGTCACCAAGAATCGATGAGTTCATTGCTGAACACTCGATGTGCCAACCAGGACGACCAGCACCCCATGGAGATTCCCACGTAGGTTCACCCGGCTTAGACATTTTCCAAAGTACGAAGTCAAGCGGGCTGCGTTTCGCGCTCTCAACGTCCACGCGAGCGCCAGCTTGTAGCTGATCTAGGTCTTGCTTAGATAGCTTACCGTACTCGTCAAACTTGCCCACTTCAAACATCACATCGCCGTTGTCAGCGACGTAAGCAAAGCCACGTTCAATCAGCTTTTCTACCAACGCGATGATTTCTGCAATGAACTCGGTCGCGCGTGGCTCAATGTCTGGACGCTTCATGTTAAGTGCGTCAAAGTCTGCGTGCATTTCACCAATTAGGCGCTCTGTTAGCGATTCGCAAGACTCACCATTTTCGTTAGCACGCTTGATGATTTTGTCATCGATATCTGTGATGTTACGTACGAATGTTAGGTCATAACCAACGTAACGAAGGTAACGAGATACCACATCGAATGAAACAAAAGTACGACCGTGACCGATGTGACAGAGATCGTAAATAGTGACCCCACAGACATACATGCCGACTTTGCCCGCATGAATAGGTTTAAATTCCTCTTTTTGTCGTGTCAGTGTGTTGTATATTTTTAACATGATCTCTATCTGAACTATTGCGTTTAAAATGTATCGGCGATTATAACCATAAAGCTCCGCAGAATGGAGCCAATAAGCAAAGAAATCTCGGCTTTTTACGGCAGTTTTTGCGACCAACCGTATCCGTTGTATAAAAAGCGCTCCTTTTATTGAAGATATCCCGCTTTCTGCTATTGCTTGTACAGGGAGTTAGGCTAGAATCATGGCTTCAAAATAGAAAAATGGAATAGGTATTCATCATGATCACCCTTCACACTAATTTCGGCGACATCAAAATCCAATTGAACGAAGAGAAAGCACCAGAGACAAGTGCAAACTTCCTACAATACTGCCGCGATGGTTTCTACGACAACACGCTTTTCCACCGTGTTATCGACGGTTTCATGATCCAAGGTGGTGGCATGACGTCTGGTCTTAAAGAGAAGGCAACTCGTGCTCCAATTAAAAACGAAGCAAACAACGGCCTAAGCAACAAAGTAGGCACTTTGGCTATGGCACGTACTATGGAACCGCACTCTGCGAGCTCTCAGTTCTTCATCAACGTAAACGACAACACCTTCCTAGACTTCCGCTCTGAGAGCCTAGACGGTTGGGGTTACTGTGTATTCGCAGAAGTAGTTGAAGGCATGGACATCGTTAACAAGATTAAAGGTGTGAGCACTGGCTCTATGGGTATGCACCAAGACGTACCTCTAGAAGAAGTGATCATCACTGGCTCTACGATTCAAGAGTAATCGTTTAAAGGGAGGGCTTGCCCTCCCTTGCTGTATATTATGACAACATTATTCATTTCCGACTTACACCTTTCCCCTCAGTTACCCCAAACCACGGATTGCTTTGTTAAGTTCATGCGCGAAGAAGCCATTCACGCAGACGCATTGTATGTGCTCGGTGATCTGTTCGAATTTTGGATTGGCGACGATGACCCTTCTCCTTTTGCCGCTAAGATTAAGCAAGAGTTTCTTGCTCTCACTCAGCGCGGCGTCGATACCTACTTTATACAAGGTAATCGCGACTTTTTATTGGGAAAACGTTTTTGCAAAGCAACCGGTATTACCCTTCTCGACGAACACAGTGTTATCGACCTATACGGTAGGAAAGCAGTGATACTACATGGGGATACGCTATGTACTGATGATGTGCGATATCAGAAGTTTCGCGCCAAAGTACATATGCCTTGGCTGCAATGGCTATTTAATCGCCTTCCATTCTTTACAAGACGCCGTATTGCAAATAAAATCCAGGGCGATATCAAAGAGGTCAAGTCCAGTAAGTCACTAGACATTATGGACGTTAACCAAAACGAAGTAGAGGCACTGCTTCGGGAGACTGGCACTGTTCTAATGATCCATGGGCACACGCATAGGCCAGGAACCCATGAGTTTACCGTTCAAGGTCAAGTCGCAACACGAATCGTGCTCGGTGATTGGTATCAACAAGGCTCGGTATTAGTGTGTGAGCCAGAATCACAGCGTCTTGAGCGCCGTTTTTTTAGCAAACCATGAACTACCCCTCGAAATTCCAATAGTTTCATAGTCAAAGAAAGTAATAAAACGTTACTATGAGTCAACGTTTTTGAGATAACCATGCAGAATTTGAAATACTCGTACATCGCTAGACAACCTATCTTGGATAGCGAACAAAAAACTGTTGGCTATGAGCTGCTATTTCGGGATGGCCCTAACAATACCTTCCCAGATATTGATCCAGAATTGGCCACCAACCGACTTCTCTCAGAGCATTTCCTTGCAACACATTACAGTACGATAGGCGATAAACTGGGTTTCGTGAACTTTCCTTACCAAAGCTTGGTGAATTTAGTCCCGACCTTATTCCCTAAAGAAAATCTGGTTATCGAGATCTTAGAAAGCTGTGAGCCGACTTCAGAGTTGCTCGCTGCAATTAAGAAAATGTCACAAGCGGGTTACACCATCGCCCTTGATGATTTTGTACCACGCAAAGAGTGGCTACCTTTCTTACCTTACACATCGATTATCAAAATTGATATTCGCCAGTACTCGTTGAAAAAAGCCCAAGCGCTCATCGAAAGACTGCGACCACATAACATTACTTTCCTAGCTGAGAAAGTTGAAACTTATGAAGAGTTTGAGCTTGCCAAGCAAGTCGGCTTTGATCAGTTTCAAGGCTACTTTTTTAGTCGCCCACAATTAATTCGCCGTAAGCAAATCAAGCCTTCGTTTTTGACCGTAGTACAGCTTTGTAAAGAAATTGCCAATCAAGACATCAATTACGATGAACTGGAACGACTGATTTCTCTAGATGTCACCTTATCTTACAAACTACTCACGTTTGTGAATGCCTCGTATCTGATCCGCTCAGAAATCAAATCGTTCAAACAAGCCTTGGTTTACCTGGGTGAAGAGCGCCTTAGAAAATTCATCTCCTTGGTGGCAATTACCTCAACCCAAGACGACAAGCCAGATAGCCTTTACAGCTTGTCTATTCAACGCGCGCGTTTCTGTGAACTGCTGCTACGTGACATGAATACCGATCTCGACGAAGGCCTTGGCTTTCTGACTGGTATGTTCTCGCTATTAGACTCGCTGTTTGACCAGCCGTTAGAAGAATTGGTAGAAAAAATGCCTATCGACCATATGGTTAAATCGGCATTGGTCACTAAACAAGGCACGCTTGGCAACATTCTTTCCTTGGTCAAAGCCTACGAGAATGCCGACTGGATGACGGTGATCGCCTATCGCGACAAACTAGAAGTCAGTGACGAAAAGCTCGCTAAGCATTATGATGACGCCATTAAATGGACTGAAGACCTACTGGCAATTGAGTCCGAGTATCACGTTCACGCTTGAACGTTAAACACCGAATCAAAGATTAAACATGAAACCATGCTACTGCGGCAGTAATCAAAGCTACGAAACATGCTGCCAACCCATCCACCAAGATGTCACCCTAGCTAAACAACCTGAGCAGTTGATGCGCGCTCGCTATAGTGCCCATTTAACCAAGGATGTTGACTTCGTTGTCGCAACCTATCATCCAAGCTGTCAGGCTGAAGATGAGCGAGAAGCAATTGCTGATTCTATAAACAGTGCTTGGCTCAAGCTTGAGGTCACTAGCACAGAGAATGGTCGTGATGAAAACGAAGGCTATGTGAGCTTTCGCGCTTTTCTTAAAGACAATGGTTATGAGTATTGTTTGGCAGAGCGTTCGCGCTTTCTATTCGAACAAGGCCAATGGTTTTACGTCGATGGTGAAATCGATGATAGCATTCCCCCTAAACCACTAAGCGTTGAATCGGTGAAAGTCGGTCGTAATGACCCATGCCCATGTGGTAGTGGTAAAAAGCACAAAAAATGCTGCGGCTAATGAGCCACAATAGATACAGAGTTGTCTAAAAACAGGCTCTACAGAAAACGAAAAGGTCGCATTATGCGACCTTTTTCTATGATTAGCGATTTAGCGTTGATACGCTTTGAACTGATTGGTCAATGGATCATACTGGTAACCGAGCATATCCAATTTGCCTACCACGCCTTCTACGTCCATTTCATACATGCTCACCAACTCATCAAACGAGTCGCACTCTAAGCGCAATTTTTCGTTGACGATACCAAGCAAGATAATACTGTCAAAACCGCTCACATTACTTAGATCCATAACTGCACTCCATAAAAAAAGCTAGCCCTTAAAGACTAGCTGTTTATTACGGAATAGAAAGTGACTTGGTTTACAGTTCAAGCAAGCCAGTAAAGCTGCAACAACCCGATGTTGGTCACCAAAAGGCTCAAAAACGCTACCGCTAGCTGACCTTTCGCTGGCGCTTGGTGGCGAATAATGTGCCAACTCCAAATTACGATGCCAGCCATTAGCATAAGCAAAGAGATAATCACCGCTGGCGTATAGTTGGCAACAACCTCTGGCTCCCACTGATAAGCATTAAACACAAAACTTAATGCCAATAGCATTGCAAAGACGACGCCTGACACCGGTAAGATGCGATGAAAGGCCTGAAGTCGTGTCTTCGCCATTGTCAGCAGTAGATGGGCAAAAGCGGTACCCAGTAGTAGCCCCGCGCTGGCAAGCGACAAAGATTGGGCTAGATTTGGCTGCTGAGCGATCAAAATAATCGAGAACGTCATCGCCATACCGTTAGCGAGATGCAAAGCCCAGAAAGGCCCTTTTTCTCGAGTTTTACCTGTTTGTACTTTGGAATAGAAATAGAACAGCGCAAACACCACCAAAAAGGCTTCAATCCTTAAAGATGCAATAGCAAGCCAAAGTATGCCCATTGCCGGCAATAGCTTGTGAATGCGGCCCCTTTGCCCAGGGCAAATGTCACCCTTTGCTAAAATAAGAGTAAGTACGAGCATCGCAACGGCAAGTGCCGGAGCAAGTAATGTCAAAACAGCGGTAATCATGGGTATGAGTTCAAAGCAAAAATCATTGGCGCTGATGATATATCAGCTTGAGGACGAATGCCATTGACTCGTCGTATACCAAAATAACCACACTTTGTTTGGGCTTTGAAGTCACTGGAATTGAAGTATATAATGCCCGCCTTCAAAACTAGAGGTTAAAATATGCACAACGACATTACCCCAATCCATGAGCACAAAAAATACTGGGCGGAATGCTTTGGTATTGCTCCTTTTTTGCCCACCAGCAGAAAAGAGATGGACGCCCTTGGATGGGACAGCTGTGACATCATCATTGTCACGGGGGATGCGTATGTGGATCATCCTAGTTTTGGTATGGCTATCATTGGTCGCCTACTTGAAGCACAAGGCTTCCGCGTCGGTATCATTGCTCAGCCAGATTGGAGCAATAAAAATGACTTCATGAGCCTCGGTAAACCGAATCTCTTCTTCGGTATCACTGCTGGCAACATGGATTCTATGATCAACCGTTACACCGCGGATAAAAAACTGCGCCACGACGATGCTTACACACCAAACAACGAAGGTGGTAAACGTCCAGATCGTGCAACATTGGTGTATTCACAGCGTTGCCGAGAAGCCTACAAAGAAACCCCTATCGTACTGGGTGGTATTGAAGCCAGCTTGCGCCGTATTGCTCACTACGATTATTGGTCAGATAAAGTTCGTCGCTCAGTACTATTTGATGCTAAAGCAGACATCCTGCTGTTTGGTAACGCCGAACGTGCGCTCGTCGAAGTTGCACACCGATTAGCTGATGGTGAAAGCGTAGCTGATATGACCAATATTCGCGGCACCGCAATCAACTTAGCTGCAGAGCCTGAGCAATACACCATCATTGACTCGTCACGTATTGAAAAGCCGGGCAAGGCATTCGTGCCACAAAACCCATATAAGGTGGAATCAAACTGCGACACCAATAAGTCTGAGACCGAAGCTGAAGCGAAGCCGATTACCATTCGTCCATCTCGTCATGATGCTGCCTCGACGGCTGTGCGCTTGCCACCTTTCGAGAAACTCAATAATGACCGTATTCTTTACGCTCATGCCAGCCGCGTTATGCACCTTGAGACCAACCCGTACTCGGGTCGTGCACTGATTCAGCGCCATGGCAACCGCGAGCTTTGGGTAAACCAAGCACCGATCCCGCTCACCACAGAAGAGATGGATTACGTGTTTGGCCTGCCATACGCGCGTGTTCCTCACCCTAAATATGGTAAAGCCAAGATCCCGGCCTACGACATGATCAAAACCTCGGTTAATATCATGCGTGGCTGTTTTGGTGGTTGCTCTTTCTGTTCTATCACCGAACACGAAGGACGAATCATTCAAAACCGCTCCCAAGAATCAATCATTGGTGAGCTTGAAGAGATCCGCGACAAAGTACCAGGCTTCACAGGTACCATCTCTGATTTAGGCGGTCCAACAGCAACATGTATCGCTTAGGCTGCTCGGATCCAAAAGCAGAAGCTAATTGCCGACGTCCTTCTTGCGTGTTCCCAGGTATCTGTAACAAGCTCAACACAGATCATAAGCACACCATCGACCTATACCGTGCAGCGCGTAAAGTTGATGGTGTGAAAAAAGTCATGATCGCCTCTGGTGTGCGTTATGACTTGGCCATTGAATCTCCAGAATACGTTCGTGAATTGGTGACCCACCACGTTGGTGGCTATCTAAAAATCGCACCAGAGCATACGGAAAAAGGCCCACTGGATCTGATGATGAAGCCAGGTATGGGTACCTATGACCGCTTCAAAGAGATGTTTGAAAAATACAGCGCCGAAGCGGGTAAGAAACAGTACCTGATCCCATACTTCATCTCTGCTCACCCAGGGACGGAAGATGAAGATATGCTCAACCTAGCGCTGTGGCTGAAAAAGAACAACTTTGAGTGTGACCAGGTTCAGAACTTCTACCCGTCACCAATGTGTAATGCAACATCCATGTATTACTCAGAAACGAACCCACTGAAACGCGTCAAATACAAGAAACGTGAAGACTTGCCAGTGGCCAAGGGCGAACGTCAGCGCCGTTTGCACAAAGCCTTGTTGCGTTATCATGATCCAGACAATTGGCCACTGATTCGAGAAGCCTTGGTCAACATGGGTAAACAATACCTCATTGGTGATAAGCCAAGCTGCTTGGTGCCGGCTGAAGATATCGATTCACGCACACCAGCGCAGCGCCGTAAATCCGGCCGTCACGGTGCGAATCGATTTGCCACCAAACACACTAAGGGACAACCGGATATCCGAACCGACGGTCAGCGCCGCAAGAAACCAGGCCAACGCCCTGCAGGTGGTCAAGGTCACAATGCTCACGGTAATGGTACTAAAGGCCCCGGAAAACAAAGTAACGGTAAACCAAATGGTCAACAAAGATCAGGCGGAAAGCAGCTGGCAAACCAAACGGTAAAGGCGCACCTAAACGCCGCGCGCGTGCCTAACCTAACGCCTGCGATTCCGACATTTAGCGAATGGTAGTTTCATAAAAGAGAGTCACTTGTGGCTCTCTTTTTTTTCCGCTCTCAATCCTATCTTTATGCCAATTCTCAATCTGATTTTGATTGTCAAAATGATAAAACACCATTACCACTTCAAGAAAGAAACATAACCGCCTGTATTTATTGAATTTAAATTTGGGCACGGCTGTTGCAGTACAGAGGTATCAATAAAACTTCTGAGGCAGGGTTATGGCACATTATCTAATTACAATTCCTAAAGCGACCAATCAATCAGTGAGCGTGACTAACACCGCCAATGATGGCGAGCTGGATAGTGCGACCGTTTGGGACCTTGGCCATAAAACCGTGATTTGTTGGGGCGACCCAGCCAGTGCTGCCAGTGATGCAGACATCATCGCTGATGTGAGTCTAAACCGCAGCCAATCTTATTGGGGTCGCAGTTGGATTGTTGTCGATAACGATGAGCAAACTGTACAAGCATGCACAGATCGTCTTGGCATCTTCCCAGTTTGGGTTGGCGAACATCAACACAGCACTGCACTTTATACCAGTCGTCAAGCGCTTAGCACCTTTACGCAGCACCAACCCAAAACGTCTAGCGCTCAACGCACGTTAGTGGCGTTCGGCCAGTTGTTTGATGAGCAAACATTATGGGAAGAGATCCGCTGCCTCAATGGGAATACAACCGTCACCATAGATTCAGAGCGCATCAACGTCGAATCTCATCAAGATACCCCGATTTTAGGTAACGACATCACCCGTTTTGATGATGCATTGGAAGCTTTTGTCGAAGCCGTTCGCGAAGCGTTTCACTGCGGCAGTGAGCCAATGGTGTCATTAAGTGGCGGGCTCGACTCTCGCCTGATTCTGTCTGCAGCCACTGCACTTGGCAAAAAACCAACGACGCTAACCTATGGCTCACCTCTCTCTAGTGACCATCAAATTGCCAAAACTCTTGCCGAGTGTGCAGGGCTTCGTTTGATTACTGGAAACGAGTTCGCGACACCCACTGACCCTAGCACCATTCAACGTGTCGCAGATCTTGGCAATGGTGAAGTCCCTCTTCATCATGCCATTCGATTCTTGATTCTTCACTATTAGCACAAACCTCTGGGCGCATGCTTCTGACTGGCACCGGTGCTGAAGTAGCAAGAGCGTTCTACTACGACCGTGGTTTTCCCGGCTTTAGTATCTTTGGTCAAGGCATGGTAGGTCACACATCACTAATGGAGCGGGCTAAGCGTTACATTCGAGAGGAATATTCGAAATCAGCCACACCCTTTTTCAACTATGCGCCTCAATACAAAGAAGCCATGCTCTGTGACCTAAATAGAATCATTGAACGCTACGCTCATCAATTTGATACACCAGCACGTTTTTTGGACAACTTCTACCTACAAAATCGAGTGGTTCGCTTTGTCGCTTGCGGGCAGCAAATGTTAGATTCGCACTACCTTCGCAGTCATCCATTTCTCAACAAAGATGCGCTGTATCAGATTGCTCACTTACCAGTGCGCTATAAACTCGCTAGTCGCTTCCATCGAAAAGCGATACAGAAACTGTCTCCAAAGCTTGCCAATATTCGCTGGGACAAAACAGATCAGCCGCTTAGCCACGGATTGCCACTGAGCTATCGCTACCCTGCATTGACCAGCCGCCTAGGCATTGAAAACTGGGGCAAAAACAGCACGCCGATGTACAACTACAGTGAGCTAGCAAAACACTTGTCTCGCGGTACCATTGAGCGCAGCTTGCGTCAGATGAACTGCCTGAACAACATCAAAGATGATCAGGCATGGCAACGTGTTCAGCAGCATTTACCGACTCTTGGTTTTTGCGCGGTTTGGTCACCATCGAAGCCGCTAACCGCTATTCAGTCCATCACTGGTGCATAGGAGCAAGCAATGAAGACTCTAGGTTACGTACTCAGCGATTTCCCTGTTCTGTCAGAAACCTTCGTCGGTACAGAGATACGTGCGATGGAAGCACTGGGGTATCAAGTGAAGCCATTTGCCTTCAACATCCATAAAAATGGTGGTCAGCCTGTTGATAAACCACTACTAGATAAGGCCGTTGCGCTTTCTAGCATTAGCAATTTTTCCGCTCTTGCCATTTGGCTTCGTAACCCATTCAGAAGCGTCAAAGCTCTGTCATTCATTGTTCGTCAAAATGGCCTTCCAAAAAAATCACTGATACGCAGTGCAGGACAACTCGCACGAGTGGCCATAGAGAATGACTGTGACCACCTTCATGCTCATTTTGCTCTGCATACCGCGGCGACAGCGATTGCAGCAAGCCAGCTTTCAGGTTGCCAAGTCTCTTTCGTCGGCCACGGTTACGATGTTTATGCGCGCCCGGCCGACTTGGCCCTTAAGCTCGAATCTTCCAGCTTTTCAGTCTGCGTTTGTGAAGATATGTGTGACCAATTTCTAGAGCTTGCACCCAACCATCCAGTGCATTTAGTTGAATGTGGGATCGAGCTTAACCGCTACCCATTTCATCCTCGCCAAAATCACAATGGGCGGTTACTTTTTGTTGGCCGCCTAACAGAGAAAAAAGGGCTGGTTGATCTTCTTCAAGCCATCGCGTTACTTCCAGATGACGAGCGTCCCATGTTGGATCTTGTCGGTGATGGTGAACAGAAATCCCTGCTTGTCGCGCTAGCGAATCAGTTGGGCATTGCTGAGCAAGTACACTTTCTTGGTAGCCGCCCTTCAGAATGGATTATTGATAACGCCTCACACTACTTGGCACTTTGCACCCCTTTTTGTGAAGCGCGTGACGGCGATCGAGACACAGGGCCAGTTGTCGTAAAAGAAGCGATGGCTCTCGGGCTGCCGGTGATTTGTAGTAACTTCATGGGCTGCAAGGAAATGATCGTTGAAGGTACCGGACTGTTAGTACCACCAAAAGATCCCCAAAGTTTGGCGGCCGCATCATCAAAACGTATTCACTTACCACCTCACAACGAATAAGCCAGTTAGAAAAAGCGCGAACTCGTGTGACTCGACTATACAGTGCTCGCAGCTCAGCTAAAAAACTGGCCACCGCCATTGAAGGCAACTACCAGTTACAAGGAGCAACACTATGAGCCGCGCTATCCAACAGTCGCTTTACTACGCTGCAGGGCTAGTTTTAATGAAAGGCGTATCGTTTATCATGCTGCCAATTGTTGCTGGGGCGCTGTCTACCACAGACTACGGTCAGCTTGATCTATGGCTGTCCATATTAAACGTCGGTGGCATTATTCTTGGTTTTGGTTTGATAGAAGCGCTTTACAAGCAAGCTGGAGAGGCAAAAGGCAGCGCGTTTGACACGTTAAACAGCACCGCCACGATTCAACAGCTCATTATCGCCGTCATGGCACTCATCGCTGCCGTACCAATTGGTCTTTTTGTGTTGTCCACATGGACACAAATCAGCAGCACAGATTTTATTTTGGTCACGTTGACCCTGATTGTCAGCTGTACCATCAACATGCCGCTAACCTGGCTAAGATTAATAGACAATGCTCGCTTGTTCTTTGTGCTAACAAGTAGCAAAGCTGTGATTCAAGCCGTTTTAACCTTTGCTTTCTTACATTACGGTTTAGGATTGACTGGCGTACTGCTCTCCGGTCTACTCTCGTCTCTGTACCTAGCAACCCTTCTGTTAGTTAAACAATGGTGTTCACTTTCGTTTAGCTGGGATGCCCAAATAGCAAAGCAAATGAGGCACTATGGGCTACCTCTTATCTTCTCTGGGTCGCTACTATTTGTCGCAGCAGGTGCTGAGCGCTGGATCTTGGCGGCGTCAGTTGGACTAGAATCATTGGCTCAATACGCTATCGCAATGCAATTCGCACTCATTGTTGCCTTTCTGTGTGAACCTCTCACTCTATGGTGGTTTCCAAAACGCTTTCAAATACTCAATGAACAAAACGGCAAAGTAAAAACCGTACGTATCGCCGAGACCCTTTGCCACACCACTATTTGGTTCGCGATGAGTATCGCACTATTCGCACCTGTGATTATCGAAAACTGGTTCCCAGCGCGCTATCACGAAGCCTCTCAATGGATTCCGTGGCTAGCACTGGGCATCGCTTTTAAGCAAATCTCCCATACCTTGACCACAGGTTGCTATATAGAGAAGCAGCCTAAAATTGTTCTAAAAATCAATACGATTATGGCAATCGCAGCGCTTACTGCGTTTACCTTCTCAAGCTGGCTATTTGGAATCCAAGGCGTTGTGTTTGCCTTTGTCGCGCTCTATGCACTACGTGCCTATCTGTTTGATCGCGCCAGCCAAAAGCGCCTGGTGTTGAATCATCACTACGTACAACTTGCTGTTCACCTAGTTTGGGTAACAGGCTTTATTGCTCTAAACCAACTATCACCAATCTATCTGATAGCAGGCTGGCTAGTACAAAGCATCCTATTCAGCTTATGGCTAATACAAAACTGGCGACCTTCAGCGAAACAAGCCGACAACGCCATCCACACTGATACGTTCGCTAAACGTTTATAAGGAATTCCAACATGACTTCACATTCAACCCCAAGCGTCAGTATTGTCATTCCAAACTTCAACTGTTTGGCGTACCTTCCTCAGTGCTTACAAAGCATAGAGCAGCAGACTTATACCCATTACGAAATCCTGTTCGTTGACGATGGTTCCACGGACGGTTCACGTGAGTACTTAACTGAGTTAAGTCATACCCATCCACATATCTCACTCATTCTAAGTGAGCGTGGAGGGCCTGGCGCCGCTCGAAATCTTGGCGTATCGCAAGCAAAGGTGAATGGATAGCATTTTTAGATGCTGATGATCTATGGACACACAGTAAACTCGCCGAACAAGTGGCTTTTATGAGTGAGCACCCCAACTGCGTACTCAGCTTTACCAATTACGAGCACATCAATGAAGCAAACGAGTTCATCATTCCATGTTTTCAATACTGGCCCGAGTTTCAACGCCATATTGAATCGCAATCTGCCACTACCGGCTATCAAATGTTAAACCATGCAACCGCGATGCTCTTTAAAGAGAACATAGTCGGTACTTCTTCGGTCATGTGTCGCCGTGATGCTTACCTTCAAGTACAAGGGTTTGACTGTGAATTACCAAGTGCCAGTGATTGGGATCTGTGGTTAAAGTTAAGTGAGATTGGTGACGTGTCGTTTACCAACGAAATTCGCATGCACTACCTGATGCGCCAAGGCAGCGTCTCTTCGAATGTTCCAAAACGTATCGAAGCGATGAAGACGATTGCTCAGCGTCATGTCAGCTTTGCTCAAGCCCAATGCTCTAAAGCCAAGCGCTTTGTCGATGAGCGTTTAATGGACGCCTACTGTGAGTATGCTTCGCAGCACAAAGGTTATTTCCATCGCACCGCAAAACATGTGCAAACCTTCGTCACCTACCCTAGCGTTCGCCGCTTCAAGCCATGGTGAAAACGGCCATTATCTATTAGCAGAATCTTGCTCTGCCACTCGCTAGTGGTGGAGCTAGATTGCAATTCTTCCACATCACCTCATTAAGGCTATCTATTTACCGCCTTCCGCTACATTTTTCCTTTCTCACCCTGCTATTTCTATTTTCAATTTGAGAATCACATCTTCAATTTGATAAACACACCGCCACAAGACAATAAGCCATTGAAATATAATAACTAAATTATTGGCACACTCCATGCAATCTATTAGATGTAGAAACAATTTGGCCATTCAGGACGAGGACAAGACCATGGAACTACTAAAAGCAGAAACCAACACTCAAACCCTTCAAGTAAAAGTTTTAGGCGATTTTGATGCTCGAGGCAGCCGATCGGCTCAAGCTCAAATTGATGACATCATTCACAATGATGGACACCAAGAAATAGAAATCGACCTAGAACAAGTGCGCTTTATGGATTCTTCTGGCATCGGTGCTATTGTTTATTTGTATAAGCGACTCGTTGAACGTGAACGAAAAATGCGTCTGGAAAATGTCACAGGACAGCCCCTGCAAATCATAAAGTTACTTCGAATTGGTCAGGCGATTCCAGTCAATACTCACGCCAGTAACGAGTACTTATAGCCTCAAAATATTAGACTATAAAGTTGGCAAAATAGGTGGTCACTACATGGAAGTAAACACGGGTATAAAACAAGCATTAACCTGTATTTTGGCAAGTCTTCTGGTTGCATGTACCAGTTATCCTGATGATGGAACCGGAGGCATTGCCGAACAATATGTAGGCTCCGATTTTTCACCTGTCATGCCAGACGAACCACTCGGCCCAGAGCATGGGCTGCGCTTCGATTGGAAGCTGACCAAACTCCACTTAGATTCGCTAATACAAGAAGGCGCTCAATGGTGCTTTCCCGCTGCAGTATTGCAAGCTCAGGAGAAGCAAAACCGTATCGCACGAGAGCTTGAGGGCGGACTCTGGATTGACGCCGCCAACGACATCGTTATCCAGCGAAAAAAATTGAACGACCTAGAGCTACGACTAGACTACGTATTGAGCCAAGCAACCTGCGCGCCACCAGCAAAAGGGGCGGCATTTGATGACCAAATGTCGGTAGTAAGACGCATCTACAACCTTTTAAATGTCGACAATCAGTTTGCCTATGACTCTATAGAAGTGAATCCCAAATACATGGGGCACTTAGCCGAGGCAGCGAACATTTTAAAACAGTACCCGAACATTCGATTGTCGGTCACAGGCCACGCAGATGCGACCGGAACGAAAGAATACAACGAGCGAATCGCCAAAGGACGCGCGCAACAGGTAAAACGTTACCTAACCATCTTTGGATTAGCACCAAATCGCATCGACACACACTCCTTAGGCGAAGAGTTGCCCTTATATGAGGGAAACACACCGGGCGTCATGCTCACCAACCGCCGCGTAAGCGTTGATGTCATTGCTGATAACTATAGAGCCACCGAAAGTAGCCATACTGGACATGGAGCTGCTGACAAAGGAGCACAATGATGAAGCTTCTCAATACCCTAGCAACACTGTTATTGGCAATGTTGGTGGTTGTGTTCAGCCCAGCTGCACTCGCTGACGAAAAAAACGTCCAAGTAGGCGACCTTGTTCAAGTTGACCTACCTGGCGAGTCTAGCCTTAACCGAGCATTTCAAGTCGACAAACGCGGTCGCATTAATCTTCCTGAAGTCGGACAAGTCTTCGTTGCGGGATTTGATGAAACCCAGCTCGAGTCTGTTGTGGTTGATGCCCTTGGCACTATCTTTCGCGATACCAGCAACGTCAAAGTATTCATCGCCCAGCGTCAGATCCTGATTTCCGTGCAGGGTTACGTTGAGGCGCCTGGCGAATACACCATCCCTTACAACTCGAATGTACAAATGGCGCTACAAGCCGCTGGCGGCCTAAGAGCTGGGGCTCAGCTCAATAAAATGATTCACCGAAGAGGAGCGGAGCGCAGTGAGTTTGATTACAAACAGTTCCTTGATACTGGTGATGACAGCGACTTACCCGCACTGGAGTCTTTAGATATTCTCTTTGTCCCAGCTTCGCCGCTTGTCGGTAATGTTGAGCAAGAGTTTGATGCGGCAAAGCTCGCTGACTCTGGTGACAGTGCCGATTCTCGCCAAGCGATCAAGGTGTTTGGTGAGGTCAATGCCCCAGGCTCATTTTCTTACAAAGCCAATACCGACCTTGTCGATGTACTCATGCGCGCAGGGGGAGTAACGCGTTATGCCAGTGTCGAGCAAATTCGTGTTATCAGTAATAACTCCCCTATTCTATTCAACTTAAAACGCTACTTAGACAGTGGTGATACCTCACTACTGCCACCATTGCAGCCGGGTGCAACTATATTTGTTCCTAAGCAAGAAGAGGAAATCAAATCAGGCTCAAACACCGTTTATGTCATGGGTGAAGTGGCCGCGCCCGGTGCGTTCGAGGGTAAGCCCGGCGCGACATTTATGGATATACTCGCCAATGCCGGCGGTCCAACGCGTTTTGCCGAATCTCGTCAGATGCGAGTGATTAAATCAGACGGTTCAATCATACCTTTTGATATGACCGCTTACACCGAAGGGTTAAGTACAGCTCAAGCACCACTTATCGAAGCTGGTGACGCGATTTTTGTACCTGAGAAGACAGATATCAATGAAAAGTCATGGTTAAAAATCTCACCTGACCGCGCAGTGAATGTCATTGGCGAAGTCGTCAGACCCGGCCGTATCGAATGGTCAGATGAAATGGATTTGATGGATTTGCTGGCACACGTTGGTGGCCCTAAGGGGCGTGCAGATACCTCTAAAATCGAAGTGGCAAACGGCGGAAAAACCGTGGTGTTTAACCTCGATGAGTTCATTAAAAAAGGCGCACCACAATCTGAGTTGCCATTTATTGGCGCGGGCGCGGTTATAAGGGTACACGATCTTCCGCAAGATCCGTCAGACAACAAAGCGCAATGGGTAAGACAAAGCTCTGATGCGTCCATCTACGTATTTGGTCAGGTCAATGCGCCCGGACGCTATCGCTTTACCAACGAGATGCATTTTCTAGACATCCTCTCAGCAGCAGATGGACCAACCAAAGACGCCGACATTCACAACATTCGTGTCACACATCGTGACAAACCTTATGCGAAAGTCAGTAGGCTCAATTTGTCGACTTACTTTGAAACAGGTGATGAATCCATTCTACCGCTAGTGAAACCAGGGGATACTATCTATGTCCCGGAGAAAAACAAAAACTGGCTTGATAAACCAAAAGAAAAAACGGTTCGAGTACTCGGTGCAGTGAAAAGCCCAGGCCGTTATGTATTTAATGACAACATGACTATTTTGGATATCTTAGCCGAAGCTGGCGGGCCGGATGAGCGTGCTTACGTCAGTAAAATCAGCATCGTCAATATGTCGTGCTGCCAAGGACAAGCTCGCTCATTTGATTTGGTTGAGTTTAGTAAAACAGCAGACATTCGAATGCTACCTGTACTTCGCGCTGGCGATACCGTTTATGTACCCGATCGCCGCAACAGCTTTGCTGAACAAGCACGATTGGGTCTCACTGATATTTTCCGAATCGTTTCGACCATTGCTATTATCGGAGCCCTGTGATGACGATACCTGCCACTCATGCTGAGATTGAAGAGCTGTATCTAAATGCTGAGTTAAAGCAGTGCCGCTCTATTTGCCTGACCGCTTGTAATAGTGGGGAAGGTACGACAACACTAGCAAAAGCGCTGACCGAACGTTATCTATTGGCTGGCTACAAAACACTACTCGTCGATTTAAATATGTTTCGACCGAGTTTAGTACCACTCGATTTTGATATGCCTTCGGACAACAGTGATACCGCTAGTCAATTGCTTCAAGAACAAGACAGCGATTCCTCGTCTCCCAAAGTGTTTTTGGGGGTCAGTGTGCCGAGCGACCCGAAAACACGTTTGCGGTTTAAAGACCCAATCCAACTTCGCAAGCAGACAGAGCTCTGGTTGGAAGAATATGACCGAGTCGTGTTTGATACTTCCCCCATTCTCAACGTCAATCAAAACAACATACCAGCTCAAGTGGTGGCTAATGCCTGCGACGGTACCTTTTTAGTGGTGCTTAGCGGCGTCACTATGACCAATCAGGTGACAGAGGCGACACAAATTTTGAACGACGCCACGTCCGTTCAGCTGCTGGGTTCCGTGCTCAACTATCGAGATCAACCTTCGCTTGCCAGCGAGATCTGTCGAGAAATCGATCGCTTGAGCTGGCTACCGAATCGTGTAACCAACTGGATGAAAACCAAAGTTCGCAACAACCGCTTCCTATCTCAATCGATTTAAGTCCTCATTTTGAGAGGTTCCTTGTCAAATTGTTATTATTCAGTACCTTAACAGGCGATACTTTGTTGCAAATTGACAATCTGTACTATCATTAAAAGTACAACGTCGAATAAAACAAAGGATTGTAAGTATGACACCCAAGGTACTCTTGGTAGAGGACTCGTCTTCTCTCGCCGTTCTCTACAAACAATACTTAAAGAATGAACCTTTTGACTTACTTCATGCTGCAACAGGCGGTGAAGCAAAGCGCATACTTGAACGTACGATCCCTTCTCTTATCATCCTCGATCTGCAGCTACCCGATATGCAAGGGGACGAGATTTTGGAGTGGCTTGAAGAGAAAAATATTAGCATTCCCGTTGTAGTCGTTACCGCGCACGGCAGCGTAGATACGGCAGTGAAGTTAATTCAAAAAGGCGCGAAAGATTTCCTCGAAAAGCCAATCCGCGCTGACAGACTCAAAACCTCGATCCAAATCCACCTTAAGCAAGCTGAGCTTGAAACCATGCTGGATGATATTCAGCAAAAAATGGATCGCGAACGCTTCCACGATTTTATTGGTGCCAGCATCCCAATGCAGGGCGTGTATAAAATCATTGATGCGGTCTCTGACACCAACGCCAGCGTATTCATTATTGGTGAAAGTGGTACAGGTAAAGAGGTTTGCGCCAATGCCATTCACAATGAAAGTAACCGCAAAGACAAAGCATTTGTTGCCATCAACTGCGGTGCTATTCCAAAAGATCTGATGGAAAGTGAAGTGTTTGGTCATGTAAAAGGGGCATTTACTGGCGCAGCAACTGACCGTAAAGGCGCCGCCTCGCTCGCCGATGGCGGCACGCTTTTTTTGGATGAACTTTGCGAGATGGATTTGGAAATGCAGAAAAAACTGCTGCGTTTTCTTCAAACGGGCACCTTTACACCTTTAGGTGCCACCAAAGAGCAAAAAGTAGACGTACGCATTATCTGCGCAACCAACCGAGATCCATTATTAGAGGTTCAAGAAGGCCGCTTTAGAGAAGACCTTTACTATCGCGTGCACGTTGTTCCCATTCATATGCCGCCACTGCGAGAGCGCGACCGTGACATCGTCACGCTAGCCGAACATTTCCTACGTATCTATTCCAAGCAAGATGGACGCAAGTTTGAAACCATAGCGAAAGACGCGCAACGCTATCTGAAACGCTACCCTTGGCCCGGCAACGTACGTCAGCTGCAAAATATTATCCGCAATATTGTGGTGCTCAATGATGAAAAGTCTCTCGGAGTGTCACACTTACCGCCCGAAGTCATGGCTTCAACTGCCACTAAATCATCGGCCTCGCAGGCGCCTAATAACCGTCTTTCTGTCGTACAGCAGACCAGCCCAGCGCCTAGCCCGATTGTCGAATCTGCCCCTGAAATGGCCACTACTTCTATGCCAATGGAGAGCCCTGTGAGTCACACCCCGCCAAACGCAGAACCAAACAACTCTCAAGGGGTCACCATACGTCCGATGTGGCAAATAGAACGGGAGACCATTCAGCAAGCCATTGACTACTGCGATGGTAATGTACTCAATGCTGCGGTGTTACTAGAGCTCAGCCCCTCCACCGTATATCGCAAAAACAAGCATGGGAAGCTGAAGACAGTGCCTCTTAATCCGGTGATTTGGTTACTACTCGATAGCCGCTCGTTTGGTGGCATAGAGACCCATGTCTTGGAGCTCTCTAAGGGATTGCTCGCTCACAACTACCAGGTAAGGGTGGTATTTTCCAACGAATACCACCCAACTCCGCCGCTAGAAACGGCACTAATCCAGAATTCAATCCCTACCATGACCCTGAGCCGTGAGTATCCCAACACTCACCCACTGTTACGTCTTAAAGAGGCCATTTCTAGCGCTGATCAACACAATCAACGCCCAGCTGTCATTCATACGCATGGTTATAAAGGCAGCCTTTTAGCGCGGGTCACTCGCCTTATTGGCTTCACCAACTCAATTCGCATTGTTTCAAGCTTTCACGCTGGAGAAACGCCAAAAGGTCGCGTCAAACTTTATGATGCTCTCGATAGATTCAGTGCTTTCCTTAGCGAGCAACGTATCTGCGTCAGTCGCACTATTCAATCGAAGCTTCCTTACAAAAGCATACTGGTAAAAAACTTTGTTCCCAAAGCGCCGCTTGTTTCACTTACGTCACGCAGTGTCGCGTTTGTCGGCAGGTTAAGTGAAGAAAAAGGCCCAGATACCTTTATTGAAATGGCCACACACTTTCCAAACCAGGATTTTCATATCTATGGTTCAGGACCAATGGAAGCGCTGTTAAAAGAGATTGCTCCGCCAAACGTACAGTTTCACGGACACCAATCCAATATGAATGAGGTATGGAAAAGTGTAGACCTCCTTTTGATAACATCACGCTATGAAGGCCTCCCCATGCAGCACTAGAAGCCATGTCTAGGGGAATACCGGTGATAAGTTTCGAGCTTGGTGAGCTTCCTAGTGTGATTGATACGGGTAGTAACGGCTGGATCACCTCATCTGCCGAAGATATGAGAGCCACACTAAACACTTGGTTTTCACTTTCAGACGCGAAACGCTCGCAAATCAAGTATCACGCCCAGCAAACCATTGAACTCAATTACTCTACCGATGTAGTCATACCGACGATGCTCGGGGTATACGGACTCAAAGCGTAATTCTCGCCGCTCAATTTGATTCCCAAAATGAGAAACTCTCTGTTTCTGTAATTAGGACTGAATCTACTCCCTCTAGGCGCCCACTGCACAAGGCCTCCGGCACATTTCGATGTTTGGCACTCTATTTGCCTAGTTAGTCATTAACGACGAACACAGTGCTAGGTAATTATGACTCAATCATCCGCCACATCTTCAATCGACCAGGTTAAACACAGCAAACATATTGTGCTGAGTTTGGTTTTGTGTGGTTTGGTTGGGGCAGCATGGGTGTTGGCACCACATCCTGTGATAGGCCTAGTGGTCGCACTGTTACCAATTGGGATTTTGGTGGTACTTAGCCAAACTTTTTGGCTGGTGACTCTATTTATCGTATTTTCGTTCTTCCGAATACATGAAGTCTTCCCGGTACTTTACCCGCTCAAGATCCCTTTGATGCTCTCAGCTGGCGCCTTGGCTGCGCTTATTTGGCATACCGTGTTTAGTCAGAAACTGAGGCTCTATTGGCACCCCACCTACTTTTGGTTACTGGTGTTTTGGGGCCTGGTGATCGTCGGTATCCCGTTTGCGTCGAACAAAGGTGTGGCCATCTCAATGTTCACCGGCAACTACGTAAAGATCATCATTATGACGCTTGCAGTATCTTGGCTAATCACCTCATCAAAAGAGCTGTCTCGATTTTCTTTCGCTATTGTTATCGCCGGGCTCATTGTCGGGTGTAAAGCGCTATCAAACTCCATTAACGGCATTGGTTTGGTTGAAGGCTCACGAGTCACCATAGGACGTAGCTTTGGTTCTATGCTTGGCGATCCAAATGATTTAGCGCTGGTGCTGATGTTTCCATTAGCCTTTACCGTTGCGACCGCCACTACTCGTGGTGTCGGCATACCGATGCGATTGCTCGCAGCCGCCACTTCCATCGTTCTATTTTTTGCGGTTCTTGCCACGCAAAGTCGAGGGGGCCTGCTAGGCTCGCTCGCTGTGTTCGGCGTGTTTGGTTGGCGATTTATCCAGTCGAAAGTGTTGTTCTTTTCACTCGGCTTTTTTGGCGCGGTGGTACTCTACGCCGTCGCCGGTATTTCAAGCCGATCCTCAGGGGGCGCTGCCGAGTCGGGTATCGATGAGTCAGCAATGGGACGCGTTTATGCTTGGGAAGCGGCGTTTAAAATGGCCGTAGATAATCCCCTACTCGGGGTTGGGTTAGATAACTTCTATTACAACTACTTCTTTTACAGCCCCCATTGGGATGGGCTAAACCACGCCGTGCACAGCACCTGGTTCGGCGTGCTTGCAGAATCCGGTTTTCTCGGCCTAACGGTGTTTTTGCTTTTTATCACCAGTTTGATTAAGTGTGCGAGGCAAACTCTCAAAAACCTGGATAGCAGCGACGACATTCCTCCTTACCTTCGTTCAATGGCCATGGCCGTTTATAGCGGGCTTGTTGGCACCTTTGTATCAGGCACCTTCTTAACACAAGGGTTCGTATGGCCCATTTATATCCTCGCTGCACTCACTATTGCTGTCTCACAAATCGCTTCTCAATTTGAGAAAAACAGAGCCTCGCGCGCAGAACCAAAGTAATTAACTGTTTTTATTATAAAAAATTATTGGCTCAGTTCTTGAATTGAACAAAGTACACAGTTGAAACTAGCGACGTCTCGCTGGTTCAGGGAAAGAACAAGGAACATGATTATGCTACAGCAACTTCATTTGATTTCAAAACTTGCTTCGAAGCCACCCGAATCCTAAAATGCGTCGCCTGTTTGCCATGTTGAAACGAGCGCGTGCAGCAGGGATCCCAACACCAAGAATTTACAACAAGATAATGTATCGTCTCATCACCGTATTAAAAGGCGGCTTCGATACGCTAACTCGACTTTTCATTTACACGCCAGCATTTAAGGGACGCCTTGCTAGCTGCGGACATTCACTCTATCTCTACAGCGGTCTCCCATTGGTCACTGGCCCACTAAAAATAGAGCTTGGCAACGAATGCCGTGTATCCGGTCACACCACCTTGAGTGGCCGCACGACGCCTCATCCAGACCCATCGGTCACTCCAACCCTAAAGGTTGGCAGTAATGTTGATATCGGATGGCAAGTGTCTATTGCTGTAGCAGGGAGAGTGGAAATTCAAGACAACGTGCGTATTGCGGGTCGCTGTCAGCTATTTGGTTATTCAGGGCACCCTTTGAATGCCGAGCAGCGCGCTTTAGGAGCTCCAGATGAAGATCATAGATTAGGTGACATTGTGCTAGAACGAGATGTATGGCTAGCAACAGGGGTCACGGTTCAGCCGGGTGTGACAATTGGCAGAGGGACTATCGTCGCTGCGGGAAGCGTGGTAACACACGACTTACCAGCTAATGTAATCGCTGCTGGCTCACCTGCCAAAGCGGTCAAACAAATCGCACAATAAGAGGATAGAGCAATGCGAGATCTGATTGTTTTCGGTGAAGATTACGGAGCGCTACCTTCCAGTACCCAGCACTTGATTAAGCGCCTAGCGAGCAAAAGAAAAGTACTATGGGTCAATTCGATTGGCCTCAGACAGCCACGCTTGACGACAAATGATATGAAACGCGCACTTGGCAAAGTGCTTGGTAAGGGTAAAGCTAGCCAGTTTCAGCCTGCACGGATCGACAAGCCCGCTAGCATGACTATCGCTAATATTCACACTTTACCGGCACCGCGAGCTGCTTGGAGCCGTAAGCTAGCAGCAAAAGCGATGGCGTACCAACTCAAGCCGATGATCGATAAACTACAGCTTAACGATCCTATTGTTTGGACATCACTGCCCACCGCATCCGATGTCTGTGCGCTCCTTGGTCAACGATCTATTGTCTATTACTGCGGTGATGACTTTGGCGCTCTGGCCGGCGTGGATCACGAGACCGTTCTCGAACATGAAAACGGATTAGTCGATCAGGCCGATTTAGTGATCACCGCCAGCGAGAAGCTATGTACAAAATTCCCAAGCCATAAAACCCGTTTGCTAAGTCATGGCGTAGATAGCGAACAATTCTCGAAACCAGCCAAGCGCGCGCTAGATTTACCCAATCGAGGCAGACCAATAGCTGGGTTTTACGGCAGTCTGTCAAATTGGCTCGACTATGAACTACTCAATCAAACCATTGCCGCTTTGCCGGAGTGGGACTTCGTCTTTATTGGCCAAATTGAGCTCAGTGCGCTGCCAATTACTGCGGCAGATAACGTATTTTATCTCGGAGCAAAGCCTCATCACGAGCTGCCAAGCTACAGTCAGCACTGGACCGTAAGCCTGCTGCCATTTGTACTTAACGAGCAAATCAAGGCCTGCAATCCATTAAAGCTAAAAGAGTACCTAGCGGCAAGAAGACCTGTAGTCAGTACTGACTTTCCTGCTCTTACAGCTACCGCGAACATGTGAATGTGGTTAACAATGTCGAAGACATGGTGGTTACCCTAAATCGAATCGCCAAAGAGAGTGACTTCCTACCCAAAGGGTTAGTCGATTGTGACAGCTGGGACAATAGAGCAAGCACACTCGAGCTGTATTTGGAGGCACTATGAGCGAGCTTAAGATACGTCTTTTGGTGATGCTGACAGCGGCTTGGCGTCGCCGTTACGCGATTGTCATCCCTATTCTAGTGATGCCCATCATTGCTTATGCAGTTGCGCGATGACGCCGCCCAAATACAAATCTCACACCAGCATGTTGATTCAAGAAACCGCGAAAATGAACCCTTTTCTTGAAGATATTGCGGTATCCACCATGCTCAAAGAACGTCTATCAGCACTAAAAACGCTGCTCAACAGTCGTCATGTGTTGATCTCGGTCGCAAGCGATTTGAATCTTATTAACGATGACATGAGCCCCTACGAGCAAGATCAAGTCATAGCTAAGATCTCATCCAACTTAACAGTCAGTCAGCTAGGTAAAGACTTTATCAAAATTGAGCACTCAGCCTCTTCTCCTGAAGGCATGAAAGCGTTGCTTGAATCAGTGAGCGTACACTTTATTGAAGAGCTGCTAGCCCCTGAGCGGTCATCGATACGCGACTCGAGCGAGTTCCTAACCATTCATATTGAGAAGCGAAAACAAGCCTTAGAGCTAGCGGAGCAAGCATTGGCAGAGTACTACAATGCGCACTCTGCTGCCACGCCCGAAATGCAAAGTGAGAATTTGAGCCGCCTGGCTAAACTCAAACAAAAGCTTGCGGAAAAGCAGGCTGAGCTTGCGGGTATTGAGAAAAGTCTCGGTACCTTAGACCAGCAGCTTTCAAAAACCAATCCAATCGTTGGTCGTTTAGAAGAACAAATCATTGAAATCCGTAGTGAATTGACGCTGCTGAAAGCCAAATACACCACCTCCCATAGCGCCGTGCAGGCCAAGCTACGTGAACTGCAAAGATTAGAGCAAGAGCGCTCAGTATTACTCAACAGTGAACAAACCGGATTGGATTCCGACCAGCTATGGGACATTGCCAGCGCAGCAGGTACCGGCAGCAGTAGCCGCGAGTTTCAACCGCTATTGATTACCCAGCTTCAAAATCTTCAAATAGTGCGCGGACGATACGAGTCGTTGAAACAAGAAACCTCAAGCCTAGAGTCGATGATTGCCGAACTGACCGCCAATGCTAAAAACTATGGTAGCAACGCCAAGCAGCTATTGCGTCTACAACGTGATGTCACACTAAAACGTGAACTGTATGACGAACTGGTAGAGCGCTACGAAATGGCTGAACTTACCGGCTCACTGGGTATATTCGAGCAGAATAAACGCGTAAAAGTGATTGACCTACCCTACACACCGAGCAGCTCGACCAATTTGCCAGCTATCGTTTTCGCTATATTAGGGGTCATTGCCGGGATCGCACTTGGGATTGGCACCGCTATATTCCTTGAGCTATTTGATACGACCATTCGTCGTCGCCAACAGCTCGAAGACGCCAAACTACCTGTCATCACAGCTATTCCCAAAATCAGTTTCTAGATTTGCTATTTTGCATGTCATTTCGAGAAATGGCATGCAACCTTTCCTAACCCTCTGTTTTAACGAACATTAAATTCTTGGCATACTAAGTGCAATTCTCCTAGTAAACGGCGCTGCCATCGTTAACTTGCAACACGACGAGAACGGCGAATGATACAAGTAAGGAGACGAGAATGATGGCAACTCAGCGTAATCAATCCACAAAGAAGCTATCCATAAAGAATCAAGGTAGAAAAGCAACACTGACCACAGTGCATGTTGTTCAGCATTTAGCGCCAGGCGGCCTTGAAACCATGGTCATTGAGCTCCTAAAGCAAACCCCCGCTCACGAGCGCTGCTACATCATCAGCTTGGAAGGTACTCAGCAACAAGCCATTCAACACTGGCCTATTTTAAGACACTTCCAGTCGCAGTTGGTGTTCTTAGACAAAGCAGAAGGGTTTCAACTATCGCTGATTAAACAGCTCAGCGCTGAGCTAAAACGCCTAAGTGCCGACGTGGTTCATACTCATCACATTGGCCCACTGCTGTATGGTGGTATCGCAGCAAGAATGGCACGCATCACAACTTGCATTCATACCGAGCACGACATGTGGCACCTGCAAAACACCAAGCGTCGCCATGTTGAAACGCTCGCGCTAAAACTAGTGAACCCTATATTGGTTGCAGACGCAGACGAAGTGAGCAAACAGTTGAATGAGCTGTTTCCATTTACACAATCAAAGGTGATTAAAAATGGTATCGACTGCAACCGCTTTGTCCCTGCCAATCAAGCCGCTGCGAGACGTATTCTAGGGCTACCAGCAGACACTCTACTTATTGGTACTGCCGGACGATTAGTTCCCGTTAAATCTCATACAACGCTCATTAAAGCGGTATCACGACTACCTGAGAACACGCACTTAGCGATTGCTGGCGCAGGGCCATTAGAGCAAGAGTTAAAACAGCTTTGCCAACATCTAAACATTGGCCATCGCGTTCACTTTTTGGGATTAGTGAGCGATATGCCAAGTTTTTATCAATCACTGGATTTATTCTGCTTACCATCAAGCTGTGAAGGATTTCCACTGTCTCCACTTGAAGCTCAGGCGTGCAATATCCCTGTCGTGGTAACCGATGTAGGCGCAGCGCGAGAAACGTTGTGCCCTCTCTCCGGGCTTACGACCAAATCCAAACGCGTATTTTCACTTTTGGCCACACTCGAAAAAGCCATTGCGACTCGTCACTTATTTACACCAAGAGATTTTGTGGTCGAGCATAACGATGTTCGCACCATGAGCCAAGCTTACCGCGCACTGGCGGTTAAGGCATAAATGATGACTCACTCAATTCAAGGAATAGATATGCAAACACTACTTATCAGCTTGTTTTGGACTAGTGCTTTTTTTATTGTCTATCACCACGCTATTTACCCGATGTTACTGAAATGGTGGGCGTCACGCCATCCGCTACCTAAAGCAAAGCGAGTGTCGCTTTATCAACGAGACAACAATGCAGCCTTGCCATCAATCACTATTGTCATCCCTGCTTACAACGAAGCAAAGTGGATAGCCGATAAAATCCGCAACTGCGCAGTACTCGACTACCCTCGCGACAAGCTGGAAGTCATCATCATCAACGACGGCAGCACTGACAACACTATCCGTGTTGCGGAAGAAACCATTCAAGAGGCTATCTGCTGCGATACTCTGTTTAGGATCATCGACAATGCGGATAACCAAGGAAAGGTTTTCCGACTCAATCAACATTTGTCGGCAATTGAAACTGACATCACATGTATCTCCGATGTGTCAGCATTGATTTCAATCGATGCTCTCAAGCTTGCTGCCCATCACTTTAAGGACAGCAGCGTTGGTGTGGTTAACTCGACGTATCAGCTCCTAGAGCAAGATGAGCGCAGTGAGTCACTATACTGGCGCTACCAGAACCAAGTGAAATACAGCGAGTCTACTCTAGGCTCTACGATCGGTGCCCATGGTGCGCTCTACTTCATCAGAGCAAACTTATTTGAAGCGCTGCCTTACAACACCATCAATGATGATTTCATTATTCCAATGAACATCGTTCGTCGTGGCTATCGAGCCGTGTACGAACCGCACATGAACGCCATTGAGATGGAAAGCAGTAGCACCGGCCAAGACTTTAAACGTCGATTACGTATCTCTGCTGGCAACATGCAGCAAATTATCGCCCTATTGCCGCTGTTTGCACCGCAGCACAAGGCACAGCACTTACCTTCTTTTCTGGAAAAGGACTAAGAGTGCTAACCCCTTACTTGATGCTCATATGCCTGATTACATCAGCCATATTGGCGCCGAGTAGCGCATTATTTACCAGTTTTTTGTTACTACAAGTGGCGCTCTATGGCTCAGTAGCTATCAGCGTACTTATCCCAAAACTACAGTCCATTAAGCTAGTACGAGCATTTACGTACCTATCGTTGGACACACTGCAAACTTAATCGGTGGTCTTCGCTATCTAATCGGCTTAGAGAACGGCGCATGGAAACGTCTACCACAACAGGAGAATGAACATGAAAAAGGTTAATATGGAAAAAACTCTGATTCGTACCTCGAAGCGTATCTTTGACTTGGTCGGCGCGAGTGTAGGCATGCTCATTCTCGGTATGTGCTTTATCCCTGTTGCGTTGGCGATAAAGCTAACCTCAAAAGGTCCGATTTTTTATCAGCAGCTTCGCGTTGGTAAATGGAGCCCAACAAAAATGGACTTTATCCATGTGCTTAAATTTAGAACCATGTACATCGACGCAGAGTCACGTACAGGTGCGACTTGGGCAACAGAAAACGACCCTCGTATTACACCCGTTGGCCGTTTTCTTCGTAAAACTCGTCTCGATGAACTGCCACAGTTTATTAATGTGCTTCGTGGAGACATGTCGCTTATCGGTCCGCGTCCAGAGCGCCCGGACTTCTATCAAAGACTAGAAAACGACATTCCGTTCTTTGTTGAACGAACTTATGACGTGCTTCCAGGCATCACTGGACTTGCTCAAGTCAACCAAGGCTATGACACTTGCATTGAAGATGTGCGCAGCAAAGTAGGATTCGACCACAGCTATGCGTTATCCCTCTCATCGTATAAATCGTGGCTAATGACGGATGTGCATATTGTGTTTAAAACACTGAAGATTATGGTGGATGGTCGCGGTCGCTAATACGTAATCAAAGACCAGCACTTCAAAAAAATCCAGCTCAAGAGCTGGATTTTTTGCAGTAAAGATGAGAATAAGGCCAAGAAGAATACAGCCGATGCCAGAAAGCTTCACCCAGCTAAATGGCTCATCAAGCCAAGGCAGAGTAACAGCTAGAGCGTAAACTATGACATAGCTAAGACTAAGCAACGGATAAGCAACACCAAGTGGTAAGTGCTTTAATGCCATAACCCAGCAGCCCATAGACAGTGCGTAACATCCAAGACCGATAGCGACACAAAGTAGCGCAGGCCAAAACTCAGCGACAATCGTTATCACATCGATTGCCATTAGAGCGGGTTGCAGTGTTGCCCATCCGGTTGACAAGCCACCCATGCCCCATTTCATTGCTAGTTGTGCGACAGAAATCAGCAACACACTCACCAGCGCAATAGGAAGCCCTGCTTTGAGATCTTTCAATACCATCAGTGCGCCCCCCAATGATACCGATACCAATCATGATCATCATGACGCCAAGCCATTGTCTTGGCACAATCACTTCCCCAAAAGCAAATTTAGACACCAACAACATGATGACAAAATTGACGCTAAGCAGAGGGTAAGCGACTGACACGTCCCACTGGCTCAATACACCAAGCCAAGTAATCGCACTAGTACCCAAAAAGCCAATGCCTAAGATCATTGGAAAACTAAATAGCTTCCCCACGATCGTCAGCTGAGGATTCTCTTCAAAGTACATAGCAGCTCGCTTTTGCCAATATTGACTGAGCGAGCTTGCCAGTACCGATATGATGTACAGCAGTACTGTCATTACTCAACCGATACTTTATTGAAAATCAATGCATGGTAGCGACCGCGATCGACGTGATCATCTGCGACAGGGAAGTCTTCTGGCAATGCTGGCAAGTTCCTAAAGTGAAGTAATACTGGTGCCGTCTTTTGCTTCTCTTTAATAAAGTCGCCAAGATCTGCAAATGGTACCCAACGATGATTCGCATCGTCGTAAGCCAAACCATAATCGACTTCACCCATACCTTTCGTTAGGTAGACATCAGAGCGCTTTAGATACCAGTTCAGTGCCGACATCGTATCTGGGTAATCAGCAATCAGCACCATTTCGTCGGTAACTTTTGGTGCCAACTCTTCCATAAAGCGACCTGGCATTTTTGAGTCAATCGTCGAGTTTGGAACCACGGTAGAGAACAAAGCAAACAGTGCTAGTGGAGAGAGCATATAGGCTGCAAACTTGTGTTCAAACGCCTGAGCTTTAGCGGCAAAAAATGCACACGCTGCCCAAAAACCTAAGATAAACAAAGCAATCCAAGGACGGTACGACTCGGTCTCATCCAATGGCAGTTTGCCCATAAAGAACATAACCATCAAAGTAATCGCCACAATCGCGAAGAATGCACCGTTAATGAGCGAGCCAATCGTCAAGCCTTTCGCTTTCTTGCTATACGCTTTAAGGATGCCGTGTGTCAGCAAAATCGCAATCGGTGCCATACAAGGCAAAATGTAGGTCGCCAGCTTACCACTCGCATAAGAGAACAGTAGAAACGGCATCAATGCCCACAAAATTGAGTAACGAATCAGCGGCTTACTAAGCTCACCTTTCAGTTGAACGGTCGCTGACGGCGCCCAGAATACCCAAGGAAGCGTACCTAGGAATAGGAACGGAACGTAATACCAAATCGGTGCCGCGTGCTGTGCATCTTCTGCAGAGAAACGATGGATGTGCTCTTCCCAGAAGAAGTAGTTCCAGTAGTCAGGTTCGGCAGCATGTACCGCAAGTGACCAAGGTAAGCAGGTAATAAATGCCACTAGCATCACCCACCAGCCCCAACGAAGGATCTCAAGGAACTGCTTTTGCAAAATCATGTATGGCACAACCACAATCACGGGTAGTGCGAGTGCAAGGAAACCTTTGGTAAGAACGGCACACCCACAGAAGAAACCTGCGAGACCATAATGGAGCCAACGCTGCTTGGTGCTTGTTGCTTCTGTAGCAAAGTAAAACGCTGCATAACAAGCCGTTAGCCAAAATGCGAGCATGCCATCAAGTACACTATAGGTACCAATTGCGGCCACCATAAACATGCTCAAGAACACGCCAGCAGTTAACCAACCTTGACGACGATCAGCCATACGGCTAACTAGCGACACTAGGAATAACGCACCACCTAAGGTTGCCAATGCCGAAGCAATACGCACCGCGAAATTGGTATCACCAAACACAACTTGAGCGATAGCATTGAACCAGTAGCCCATGACCGGCTTTTCGAAATAGCGCAGGTCGTTGAAGGTCGGAACAATCCAGTTTCCTGACGCGACCATCTCACGAGAGATTTCACCGTAACGAAGTTCATCTGGCGACCATAAAGGGCGCAAGTCTAGCGGTAATATGTATAGCGCGATAAAAAACAGCGGTACCCATACCGCCCAGTTAATTCGTGATTGTTGCATTCTTCATCCAATTGAATAAAAGCCCATGAAGTCATGGGCTCTGATTGATGGCACTTGAGACAATAAACCCAACGCGCCGCAACTAAAGCCCCATGCGCTCAACAAAAGACGCTTGGTGCGTTAGCCACCCTTCTCGCCCTTCCATCTCGATGTTTTTTATCGAATCTTTTGGAAGTGGCGTCTCTGCTTCATGAAGCAGATCTATCATAGGCACGAATTCTATATTCTGTTGCTTAGCTCTGACAATCAATTCTTCAAACATGTCAGCACAAACAATCCCTTCAACTTCCGCATGAATGGTATAAACATTAAGGGCATCACGCTTGATGAGCTTAAGGATAGCGTCGTTATAGTTGCTATTGTCGACACCATCTTGGCCGACCAACTCATCATAAGTAGGAAGTGTAACAGGAATTTGCGGCGCCATTCCCTCACCCGGAGAGAAGATAGAATCACCACGACAGTCACTGTTATATTGGAAAGGAAATGCGTCTTTTTCAACCAAGGTTTGGTCTGTACAACGCCAGCCGGCAACTGCGCTGCAGGGTAAATCACGCCCGGTGATCGCCTTCAGCATCTCGTAGCCCTTGGTGATCTCACTACGCAACTGTTCTGCTGACATAGTGTCAGTTTTCATTTGCCATTTGTGATGATCCCAAGCATGTAGGCCAATCTCGTGGCCAGCAGTATCGGTCGCTTCAATGATGTGACGGAGCTTTTTACCAATCACAGGTCCAGGCCAAATCGTGCCACGGATCAGTATGTCGTAGCCGTATAAGCTCGCAGCTTTTGAGCGAAGCATCTTCTTCAAAAATGCAGGACGCAAAAGGCGCCATATATGGCGCCCCATGTTATCAGGTCCAACAGTAAAGAAGAATGAAGCCTTCACTCCGTGCTTCTCGAAGATTTCGAGTAGCTTAGGGACACCAAGTTTGGTGCCTCTAAAAGTGTCTACATCGATACGAAGACCGACTTTAGTGACTTCATTCTGTTCCATTACTTCTCTTCTGCTACTGCACCTTTAAGGAAGAAATCTAGTGTCTCTTCGATTGTATCGTTCATGTGAACTGTTGGTTCCCAATCAAGCAGTTTCTTCGCATTTGCGATGCTTGGTTTACGGTGTTGAACGTCTTGGTAGCCGTCACCGTAGAACGCTTTGCTTTCTACTAGGTTGTAGCCAGCAAATGGAGGGAACTGATCACGCAGTGGGTGGTTTTCAAACTTCTCAACCAATGTCTCAGCAAGCTCTTTGATGCTCGCTTCGTTTTCTGGTGCACCGATGTTGATGATTTGACCGTCACACAGACCTTCTTTGTTCTCGATGATGCGGAATAGCGCTTCAATCGCTTCAGAAATGTCAGTGAAACAACGCTTCTGTTCACCACCGTCGATAAGCTTGATCGGCGTACCTTCAACTAGGTTTAGGATAAGCTGAGTGATCGCGCGGCTAGAACCGATACGTGCAGAGTTCAAGCTATCTAAACGTGGGCCCATCCAGTTGAACGGACGGAATAGAGTGAACTTAAGGCCATCTTTCTTACCGTAAGCCCAGATAACACGGTCAAGTAGCTGTTTAGATACTGAGTAGATCCAACGCTGACGGTTGATAGGACCAACGATTAGTGGAGACGTATCTTCGTTGAACTCAGGATCCGTCGACATACCGTACACTTCTGACGTCGATGGGAAGATGATGCGCTTGTTGTATTTCACACACGCACGAACGATCTTCAGGTTCTCTTCAAAGTCGAGTTCGAATACGCGAAGTGGGTTACGCGTGTATTCAATTGGTGTTGCGATAGCCACTAGTGGAAGAATGATGTCACACTTCTTAACGTGGTATTCAATCCACTCGTTGTGGATAGTGATATCACCTTCAACGAAGTGGAAATCTGGGTGGCTTAGGTGCTCTTCGATCTGGTTCGAGTTCATATCCATTGCATAAACTTCGTAACCACCGTCGTCTAGAAGACGCTTAGTTAAGTGAGTACCGATGAAGCCGTTAGCACCAAGGATAAGTACTTTTTGACGCTTCTTAGCGTTAATAAGTGCACTTGCTTGAGGACCAAAGCGCATGCCTTCAACAAGGTGAAGCTCAGCAGCTAGCTGCTCGCCACCTAGGTAAAGACCGTTTTCCGCTTCACCTGACTTAACAATCAATGAGCCTTGAGCACAAGCGATTGTTAGTGGTGATGTAGCAACGATAGTACCTGGAGTCACGTCATAAGTTTTGTCGCTTGCTTCTGCGTTCCAGATAATAAGCTTACGCTCACCTAGGAAAGTGAATGCACCTGGGAATGGTTCAGTCACAGCACGTACTAGGTTAAATACGGTGCGAGAATCGTTTGACCACTTGATTTCACCGTCGGCGGGCGTACGACGACCAAAGTAAGTCGCTTTGCTTTCGTCTTGCGCTGTCGCTTTGAAAGAGCCATCAACGATAGTTGGTAGTACTTTGCTTAGCAGGTCACTAGATGCCACGTTCATACGCTTGTGTAGCGTTTCAGCTGTGTCTGCGTCAGTGATCGCGATCTTTTCTTGACCTACGATGTCACCAGCATCCGCTTTTTGAACCATTTTGTGTAACGTAACGCCTGTTTCTGTTTCACCGTTCACTAGTGCCCAGTTGATTGGAGCACGGCCGCGGTAAGTAGGAAGCAGAGAACCGTGTAGGTTAAAGCCACCTTTAGGTGCAATATCCAGCACTTCTTGGCTGATCATGTTGCGATAGTAGAATGAGAACAATGCATCTGGCTTCATTGCACGGATCTTTTCAACCCATAGTGGGTGGTTCACGTCTTCTGGTGCGTAAACTGGAATACCGTTTTTAGCTGCAAGTTTTGCTACAGATTCAAAAAACACATTCTCGTTGCTGTCATCAACATGGGTGAATACCGCTTCGATTTCCACACCTGCTTCAAGCAAGCTACGAACGCCAGTACAACCGATATTGTGGTAGGCAAACACTACTACTTTCATGGAATATTCCTCTGGATATAAATCTTATTCTTTATTCTTTAATTCATCAGTTTCACGCGCTTGCTTAGTGGCTTCACCCACCAGCACGTCTTGCACGTAGAAACGAGGGCGCGCTCTAACATCAGAGTATATGCGGCCAATGTACTCACCGAGTAAACCTAGACCCACAAACTGCGCACCCACAAATACAAATAGGATAGCAAATAGCGTAAACAGACCATCACCTGCCCACTCAGAACCAAACATAATGCGCATCAGCATCAAAATGATACCAAACGCGATACCTGCCGCTGCGATACCACCACCAACAATGCTTAGCAAACGCAATGGCGCAGTTGTCATGCTAGTGATCAAGTCAAACATTAGGCTAATAAGCTTCATAAAGCTATATTTCGACTCGCCATCTGCACGTTCGTCATGGTGAACGTCGATTTCTGTCGTGTGACGAGAAAAACCGTTCGCCAGAACAGGAATAAAGGTGCTGCGCTCATGACACTCTAGCATCGCATCAACAACGTGACGACGGTAAGCACGAAGCATACAGCCATAGTCATTCATCTCTACGCCTGTAGAGCGTTTCACTAGCTTATTGATTAGCTTTGATGGGTAGCGGCGAAGTGCGCTGTCTTGACGGTTTTTACGAACAGTGCCTACAGAGTCAAACCCTTCTTCAGCCTTCGCTACTAGGTTTGGGATCTCTTCTGGTGGGTTTTGAAGATCCGCATCTAGAGTAATAATCAAATCACCGCGAACCTGCTCGAAGCCCGCCATGATCGCGTTGTGCTGACCGTAGTTGCGGTTAAGGATAACGCCAACAACGTGGCTACCTTCTTTTTCCGATGCTTGCTCAATGATTTCTGCGCTGCGGTCACGACTGCCGTCATCAACTAAGATCAGCTCGTAGTCTTTACCAAGGCTATCACTGGCTTTCGTTGTGCGATCAATCAGTTCTTGCAGACAGTTTTCTTCGTTGTATACCGGTATAACGATAGACACGAAGTTAATGGCTTCAGTGTGTTTCATGGTTTATCCAATTATCTCTGACACGGCACTCACTACGCGCTCTACATCATCCTGAGTCATGTCAGGGAAAAGCGGCAACGAGCAGATTTGATTACTGTTACGTTCGGTATTCTGAAGATTTGGGTTAATATCCCCAAATAGCTCCGCGTAATTCTCGCGGTAGTATTTTTGAGTATGGCAAGCTTTGAAGTGAATTCCGGCACCAATGCCTTTCTCTTTTAATGCTGCAATAAGATCATCACGAGTCAAACCAGCAACCGCAGGATCCACTCTAACAATCATAAGATGCCAGCAGTGTTTGTGATCGTGAGAAGCCAAACCAAGTGGCGTAACGCCTTTGATTGACTCAAGCTTAGCGCGGTAAGAGAGTGCAAGCTCGGCGCGTTTGGCGGTGATTTGATCGATACGATCCATCTGACCAAGTGCTAGCACGGCACAGATGTCTGGCATATTGTACTTAAAGCCAGGTTCAACCACTTCAGCTTGCGGTGCACGACCTTGTGTTTCACGGTCAAAGGCATCTACGCCTAAACCATGGAACTTAAGGCGACGTACTTTATCAGCCAACTCAGCATCGTGAGTGGTAAAAATGCCGCCTTCTGCTGTCGTCACATTCTTAATAGCATGCGTCGAGAACAAGCAAGAACCACGGTGACCGATTGGCTGACCTTTATATTCTGTGCCGAGAGCATGCGCCGCATCTTCAATCACTGGAATATTATACTTCTCGCCAAGGGCGTAAATAGGGTCAAGATCCAGCGCAGCGCCTGCATAGTGCACAGGGATAATCAACTTGGTCTTATCGGTAATAAGTGGTTCGATCTTCCCTGCGTCTGTCATTAAGGTATCAGCATCCACATCAACAAAGACAGGTTTCGCACCCACCAAAGTGATCATGTTGACCGTTGAAACCCATGTTAGCGAAGGCGTGATAACTTCATCGCCAGGTCCAATACCCATCGCAAGAAGAACAAGATGCATGCCAGCCGTTGCACTGCTCAGTGCAACGCTGTGTGGTGCACCGGTGTGCTGAGAGATCTTAGTTTCTAATTCTGCGTTTTTAGGACCGGTGGTGATCCAACCTGAACGAAGGACATCCACAACAGACTGAATGTCTTGCTCGTCGACAGCAGGTCGACATAATGGAAGAAAGGACTGGCTCATTTTTTAAACTCACAGTTAGTTCGTGACGCTGTGCACGAAAATTTGACACTAAAGTTTACTAGGGCGTTCAAAGAATTAAAAGGCTTGATATCGACTTACCACACAAAACATTGACATTCTGTACATATAGTCGACAACCATTAGCAAAACAAATCATTGTTCACCCATTTTCATTAGCAAAATAGCGCTAATGACACGTTTCGTCCAAGAAAGCCCCACAACTGAACGTTTGCCCCGCAATTTTTCACCAAAAAACCGGCAAAATGGCGCAACGTTAAATTTGTGTCAATTTAGCGAGCAGACAAGCTATCCCTATATTCGCTATTCTGGCACAGCAACTGGTTTAACTATGTAACGATTTGTCGTCTCTTCGTTTGTAACTATCAACATCAAAGAGTACACTTCGCTCCCCATTTATTGCCTAGTGTCACATAAAGGTAGCGCTCATGAAGCTTAATGACAGCCCAGTCACCGAACACCACTTTCAAGGGCATCATTTTTTCCTCAAAAGAGATGATTTGCTTCACGGACACTTTAATGGCAACAAAGCTCGAAAGTTCATGGCGACGCTTGAGCAGCCGCTTGAAGGAAAAAGTCGACTCATTGGTTGGGGTTCCGCTCAAGCGAACTCACTAACCTCACTCGCTGCCTTAGCCAAAATAAAAGGACTCAAACTCACCTACTATGTGGCTCATAAACCAGCTTGGTTGGATGAAAAACCCATGGGAAATTATCGCACCGCATTAGAACTGGGTGCTGAAGTAGTTTCACTTCGTGACATGTTAGGAGAAAAGGCGCCACATCCTTCTGCGTTTATCTCGCAGCAGCATGAAAATGATCCAGAATGCTTGATCATTCCCGAAGGCGGTCATTTTCGAGATGCCAAGCAAGGAATCAGCAAACTCGCCGATGAGGTCCTATCTTGGTCAAGGTTTGAAAAGGGTCGGAACATCAAAGTTGCGCTACCATCTGGAACCGGTACAACCGCGCTCTACCTCAGCCAACAGCTAAAACCGCAAGGTATTGAAGTGCTAACCTGCCCTTGTGTATCAGGAAAAGACTACCTACTGTCCCAGTTTGTAGAGCTTGGCGAGACCGAACACTACCCGACAATACTCGAACTGCCATCTAAACATCACTTTGGAAAACTATATCAAGAAGACTATGAACTTTGGCAGGCATTGCAAGAAGAGACGCACGTAGAGTTCGACCTGCTTTATGATCCAATGATGTGGCGCTGTTTACTTCCTTGGCTAGAGGAGAATATCGACACCACCATCATCTATGTACACCAAGGTGGTCTGCTTGGCAATGAAACCATGTTAGCTCGCTATCGACGCAAATACGGCGACCAACAATCTGGCTGGTAACGGTTCTTTCTACCACTCACTCATAAAACCACTCAGCTAAAAATAAAAAAGGAAGCACTTGGCTTCCTTTAAACATATTGATTCATGGCTATTTATGAGAGGAGTGCTCTGCTAAGTATTTTGTCGCTTTTTGCTGCGCAACAGTGAGTTCATCTTCACTAAGCTTTTGCGCCAAATCATCACGAAGTTTTTCAGCAGTCTTATAACCATTTGTTGAAGCGACCGATGCCCATGCGTAGGCTTCAACATTATTAAGCTCTACACCTTCACCAAGCGAGTACTTATAAGCAAGGTTTCGTTGTCCATAAGCGTAGCCATTTTCAGCCGAACGGCGATACCACTTTACCGCTTCATCATCGTTCTTCTCGATGCCAAGCCCTTTTGCGTACATCACACCGAGACTGTTCTGAGCAACGTCAAAACCTCTTTCTGCAGCTAAACGATAGTACTCGACAGCTTTTTCGTTACTTTTCGGAACACCACGTCCCCATTTGTACATACCGGCTAAGTAGTACTGCGCTTTGACGCTGCCTTTTTGCGACGCTTTTTCGAACCAAGCAGCCGCTTCTTTCGCATCATAAGGAACACCATGGCCGTTATCGTACATCATGCCAAGCTTATACATCGCTGTTTCGCTCTCTTGAGCTGCGGCCATTCGGTACCATTCAACTGCGGTGATGTCGTCTTCTTCCACGCCATTGCCAGTCGCATAGCGATCACCCAATTCGATCTGGGCAAACAGATCGCCGCGTTTGGCTTCCGTTGTCACTTCTTGGTTGCTTCGCTTTGACCAATCCTGAACAAACGCAAAGCTGCTTGCACTAAAACACAGACCACATAGTGAAACCGCTAACAGTGTTTTTCGCATTATCTTTTCCCATCCTTAAAGAATTCGTCAAATTCTGCCATATGATTATTAATGATCTCAGCAAATTATTGAGAATTGTCGTTACTCTGACACAGAATTCCGACCAGATCACAAAATCTCTTCCTAAAGGTTACATTATAGACAGCACAATATGTCTCGATTGATTGTAAATCTTAGTAACGCTAACAGCGCATCTAAAACTGTAATCGTTTACAAATAGCACTCGTTTTCATTGTCGTTATTTTGTAGACTTAAACGCAATAACAACGCGACCAAGCACACAACAAAACACTGGAGTAATTATGGCGTCTAAATGGGCAAAACGATTTATTCAAATGGCTGAATTAGTTGGCTCATGGAGTAAAGATCCATCAACACAAGTAGGCGCAGTCATTACCAAGCAAAACCGCATCGTATCTGTAGGGTTCAACGGCTACCCACATGGCATCTCCGATAGCGCTGAAGTGGACGAACGAGAAACTAAATACCTGAAGACATTGCACGCAGAAGAGAACGCGATTCTATTTGCAAAGCGAGATCTTGACGGTTGTGAGATTTGGGTTACCCATTTTCCATGTCCAAACTGTGCCGCAAAGATTATTCAAACAGGTATTTCAATTGTCCATTGCCCAGAACAAGATGACGATTTTATGTCTCGTTGGGGTGAGAAGGTCATGGTCAGTCAGGATATGTTTGAGCAAGCTGGGGTTAGCGTAGACTGGCTTCCGCTAAACGATTTAACCATCAGCTGAAAATGAACTCAGTTTCTTACCCAATAGTTTATTTTGATTTTTTTTTGAACTAGCCGAAATTTCTTGACGTAAGCCTTACTGCGATTAACGAAAGCAATGAGGCTTGTCATGAAAACTATTAAAATATCCTTAATCGCTGCTGCAGCAATGACTCTATTCGGCTGCGATGGCGATTCAAATAGTAGCAACAATTTTTCTGTACCCACTGCTCAGCTGAGAGTAACTCACGCTAGTGCAGACGCACCCAAAGTTTCCATTTTAATGGATGGGGCAATTGTCAGCGGCCTAGACAAGGTTGATTATTCCCAAGGTAGCGGCTTACTCAGTGTTGATTCTGGCGATCACGATTTAATCGTTCGAGCCTTTTAGCCGGAGATACAACAGCTGACGTCATTACCGCCAACGCCGTCAATCTCGCCCCTGATATGCAATATGACGTCTTTGCGGTGAATAACGTAGCGTCCATCGAGCCTGTCATCCTATCTCGCTCAAGTACCGGGCCTGACGCAACATCCATTCGTCTCGATGTATTGCATGCACACCCTGCTGTTGGTGGCGTGGACATTCACGTGACTACTGACGCAAGCATCAGTCCTAGCACAGTCGCGGTTTCAGATCTGACCTTTAAAGAGGACGATGCTAACTTGCCTGTCACTCTACCTGCCGGTACCTACAGGATCAGAATCACGTTGGCAGGCCAAAGCACCGATGCTGATGTGGTATTCGACAGCGGCGACTTGTCCCTCGATGGCGGTAGCGACTTAATGGTCACTGCAGTGCCAAATGTGAGTGGCGGAATCGTTTCTCCTGTTAATCTGCTAGTGGCTGATGGCACAAACGTCAACGTAGTTCGCAGCAGCGGAGAGAAAGCGACCGTCCGGGTTGGACATGCTGTGGCAGACCTAGGGAACGTGGACGTTCGAGCGAGTGGGAATGTTGTTAGCGGCTTGGACTCTATCGCTTACCAAACTATCAAAAGCTTAGACCTCGATGCGACCAGTTATGACTTAACAGTTACCCCGAGTGGCGCCACAACGCCGGAAGCGATTCAGGCGCCAGGGACTTCATTCGCTGCTGGCTCTGAAACAACCATTTTTGCTGTTGGACAGTTCTTTGCTAACTCAATAGAACCACTTGTAATAGAAGATGATTTGAGAAGCATTGCCTCTTACGCTAAGTTGAGAGTAGTACATGCCAATCCAGTGGCGGGGACGGTGGATATTCATGCAACTGCTTCAGGAGGCACCTTTTCAGCTGATACTGTGGTGCTTGCCGGCGTAAACTATAAAGACAGTGCAGTATTAAATGTTGGTGCAGGGACATACGACTTCGCCGTCGCTGAAGCGGGAACAACCAACGTTCTATTGTCAGCAACCAACGTAACATTGGCTGACGGTAACGTAGCAACAGCATTTGCTACGGAGAACTCGATCGCACTCAATGTCGACAAGTGAGCCTCCCTTCCGAACAGAAAATCCGCCGAAAAAAATTCCGGCGGATTTTGTTATTTATTAATGACAAATTTACTTTTCAATCATTCACTCCTCAACTACAATCCGCCATCCTATAATTAAGGCATATCACTTAAGAGAGTATGGCGCATTCAATGAAAGCAATTTTTCAACAACTAACAAGAACTCTGTTTGTTCTTCCCCTGCTAACGGCCAACGTCGCCCACTCACTAGAGCTCCCATTGTTTAAAAAAGAAGCTGAAGAGCGAGGCTACACTCTGCCGGAAGCTTTTGGATTAAGTCTTGGCTATATGAATGTGTCACAGGGCATCAATGTTGACTCGATTGCTCTTACCGGTTTGCCTCCTCAAGTCCAAAACTTACAAATAGGGACGCAAGGGGGTTATCAAGAATCTGAACTACTGACATTAAAAGCAGACGTTTGGGTTCTACCGTTTCTAAATTTTTATGCCATTGGCGGTAAACTCAATGGCTACTCTGAGACTACTATTACTTCGGTCAAAGGTGAGCTTGACCTATTTCCACCTTTCCCGTCGATCCCAATTGAAGCCGATAATCTAAGCGAACCATTCCGACTCGATCTTGACGGCTATACCTATGGTGTAGGTACTGTGATTGCTGGTGGTTATGAAAGCTTTTTCGCTCTAGTAGACGCAAGTTACACAAAAACGAGCCTTACAGTGATTGATGGTGAAATAGACTCAATAGTTATATCACCTCGTATTGGATGGGATTTCTCTCGAAACAGTGATTGGCCAATTAGAGCATGGGTCGGTGCACAATACCAAAACATCGAACAAACCCTCACCGGTAACGTCAAAGACTTGCCTTTGGGAGCAGTCGCAATTTGCCGATTTTGGATGACGCGAAGTTCACCGTGACGCAAAGCCTCGCCAGCAACTGGAACAGCTTAGTCGGTGCGCAATATGAGTTCACCCCAAACTGGGTACTAATAAGCGAGCTTGGCTTTGGTCAACGCAAGAGCTTTTTCGTCACCCTCGACGCTCGCTTCTAAGCTCCACAGAGTTATCAAGCCCATTATTTAATGGGCTTTTTCTTTGTCAACTCAAGCAATAATGGCAGTAGCGTAAGGCTGAACACCAAAATACAGCTTAAGGCGATGGTGAGTACTAACCCAATAGAATGCATCCCTTGGTGATCAGCAACAATCAAAGCACCAAACGTTGCTAGCGTCGTCAAACAACTCACCAGCGACGCCTTTGGTGTCGAGGTTTTAAAGAATGCCTCCAAACTTCTCACTGCACGAAAACGCTTCACAATGTGGATACCATTGTCCACACCCAGACCAAAGATCAGCGGGATCACTATGATGTTCGCCATGTTCATCGATAGCCCGAGCCAATGCATCAGCCCTAAGGTCGACAACGATGCCAAAGTCAGAGGAATAAAGATCAATAATACATCACGTTTTTTCTCAACAGACCAAATAAGAATCAGCGCAATCCCAAACACCGACATCATGATTGCCGCTTGAAACGCACTGACAATAATGCTGCCCACTTCTTTTTCAGCCACCGCTCTGCCCGTAGCATTTGGTGCAATTTGTTTAGACTCGGTAATAAACTGCTCCAGTGCATCGACGTTAGTCATGTCTTCACTAGGAGAGATCACCACGAGCCATTCACCCTGCTCGCTGATATAGCGCTCGCTCAAAACCTTTGGCAGCGACTCAATTGTCACAAGGTCAAACTGCGTCAGTGTGTTCAAACCATTTGATAGACCCGCAAATAAATGTCCCGAAACAGATGCGCTGTCTATCGTATCAGGTAAGCGCTCGCTACCCTGCCAACGTTGAGTTTTAGCCACATCCACAAACTCAGGATAACTCATTGGTGTCGCTACGTCTGACTCAATGAACAACGCCTGCAACTGCCCTGTTCTCTGTTCAAGATCTTTAGGCAAAAAGTCGCTCACTACCCTGACCGAGGCCACAGAAGGTTGCTTTATTAAACTAACCTGCCACTGCTCAGCTTGCTGCTGGTTTTTAGCAATGGCAAACAGCTGATAACTAGAACCAAGTCCTTCCTGTTGCAATCGATTTAACGCCAACACAGACTCTGACTGAGGGTTTTTCAAAACCAAGGTCGAGAAATCAAACTTAAACTGCGTCGCGCCGTACCCCATGACAACCGTCAATACTATCGCTAAGCTAAGCACCGCGCCTTTGAAGCGCATAAGTTGCTTGCCAAACCAAGCAAAACGATGTGTATCTCGTTGATGACGAACCTTCGGATAACCAAACAAAGTAAAGAACAATGGGATAATGATAAAGGTTGCAGCAAGGCCAAGCACCATACCTAGGCAGACACGACGCCCAATTCACCGAGCCCTGTGTAAGCGGTTGGATAGAAGCTCAGAAAGCCCAGTGCCGAAGAAAGCGCGCACAGTGACAAAGGTCGAACCGAATGAGCAATCGCATCACGCATTGCTAATGAGTCATTCTCGCCTTTAAGTCTGAGCTCTTGAATATGTAGACATAAGTGAATAGAAAAATCGACAGCAAGGCCAATGAACATCACCATAAACACAATAGAGATAGTGTTGTAATGACCAATAACCGCAAGACCTGCCGCAAATGTCCAAGCCAGACCGACTAAGACCGTCAAGTAACATGCGACTATCACTCGAAGTGAGCGAATACCGATCGCCAAAATTAAAATAAGGCCCACTAATGAAGCGCTACCGGCAATGGCGATACTATTATTCGCATCCGCTATTTCATCAAAATCGAGTGCCGCCTGACCGGTAACTTTAACATCAACGTTTGATGGTAAATCCGCAGCTATAATGCTCTGGTTAATCGCCTCTATAATAGCGCGATTCGGTTCAGTCGCTGACGCGTCTGGCTCTGCAACAAGCGTAATGGCATAAGCAGTGGGTTTTGTCAGAACTTTCTGAGCCAATTTTGTCCAATCGACTGATTGGTTGTTAATTGCCTCTAAAAGCGGTGTTAAGTTCGGTTGTTCGCTTTGGGCAAGCTCAGCCAAATAGACGTCAAGGCTACCTGCTTGTGCAGCAAGTGCAGCAGGCTTGATGGTGTCGCGAGTAAAGGTTTTAATACGGTCAAATTCGTCTTGAGTGACAAACCCAAGGGGGTACTCTTCAAACCAAGCCAATAGCTGCGGTGCAAAAATCTCGCTAAAGATCTTTTGGCTACGCAGTTGATGTTCTATTTCGACGACATGCTCTTTTAGGTCTGAGCCATTGCTGCTAGTGACTAGTACGGTGACATTACCGGACTCCGGAAAGGTGTCATTTAAATAGTCAAGATCGTCAACCCAAGCTCCATTTTGTTCAACTAATGAAGATAAGTCGGCATTCATCCTAAAATGCTGCTGCCCATACCAGATTGCGACACTGGTAATGAAAATGACAAAAAGAAGGACAAGCTTAGGAAAGCGCTGAATAAGTGAGAATAGACGGTTCACGAGTTTAACGTTAGGTACAGAACAATAGACTAATCATAACCTACTTTTGGAGTGACTATGGTTAGATTCCTGTTAGCGAGACACAAAAAAGGGGCACTTGGCCCCTTAATCGAAAAGTCAGATAGATCGTACCAATTACTCTTGGTCAATCATCCACTTGCGAAATTCTTTGCGTTCAGCTTTAGACGCTTTTAAGTACAACGCTTGTAACTGTTCCATGTTGCTGGATTTCGTATCCGCCTTTACAACCGGTGAGGGTTCAACCGCTTTTGGAGTAGACGTCGCCACTGCCGCCGTTGTTGCTGTCGCTGCCACTGCTGCTGAAGCCACTTCAGAAGTAGACTCACCACCAAACGTAATACCACGCTTCTCGTTATATTCAGCGATCAGCTCACCTATCCCAGAATACGGAAATGCCCCTTCGCGGCCTTTCAACTTTTCAACGGTATAAGATAGTGAATTACCATCTTGAGTAATGCGCCACTCCGGCTCAGGTAAACGAAATGCAGCGCTAGCTTCTTGTTTGCTTCGAGCGACTGGATGGTTAATCTTCACCTCATCACCAGTGATGTTGAATGTGACGACATAAGGTGCAGAAGTATAGACCGACTGGCTACTGCCTCGACCTACTTTTTTATCCATACGTACCACAACCTGAGTGGTTCCGGATTCGACATCGTTGGAACGTATTTTTGATTCAGCCTCTTGGCCATTCACATACAGCAATGACACACCATTCATTGGCGTTAACGTGGCAGCACTTGCAGCGAAAGCAGAACTTGCTGCCAATAAAACCGTGATAACAGACTTCTTCACGTTATTAACTCTCCTTAATTAGGCCTTTAAACCTATAAACACTCGGTACGCACTCAATCATGCCACAGCATTTGGTTAACAAAAGCTTTTTTTAGCTTTATTGAGACATAATTTGACTGGTCGATCAAAAAAGCCACCCATAAGGGTGGCTTTGGATATCTATGTTAAAGCTAGATTAGAATTCAGCTTTAAGACCGATAGCAACACCTGTTTGGCTGTTGTCTGCATCGTTACCACCAACTTCCGCGTAAGCTTTAGTTGAAGGAGCTAGAGAGTAAGCTGCGTTCACGTACCAGTTGTTTACATCGTCAGTGTTAGCTGCGTCTGAAGACGAGCGGCTGTAACCAGCACCAACTGTAACTGCGCTGATAGTGTAGTCAGCAGCTAGACCGAATGTGTCAGTCTTAACGTCTGCACCAGATACATCACCGTCTAGAGAGTAGTAACCAGCAGCTAGGTTTAGGTTCTCAACACCAGCGTAACGAGCTTCTAGAGCGTATAGAGTTTCATCAGCATCAAAGTCAGCAGTCGTTGTAACGTCCGAAACAACACCAGTACCAAGGTCTGCTACTTGTGTAGTCGTAGTCTTAGTGCCTTTAAAGTTAGCTTTACCTACGAAACCAGTGAAGTCAAAATCAGCTACGCGAGCACCAATTTTCGCATCAAAGAAAGTACCATCTTCACCTAGGTCGTTGTTACCGTTCTTGTCTTGTAGGAATGCAACAGTACCGTAGAAAGTGCCTTTGTCGATGTCGTAGCGGATAGCTTCGTCACCAGAGAATGGAGTACCGTTGTTGAAGAAAGAGTTGATACCGAACTGGTAGTCGCCGCCGATACCTGCATCGTCAAGAGCTGTAGCTGTTTTACCAAACTTGATAGAACCTGCTGCTTGAGAGTAGAACGCTAGGTAAACGTCGCCAGTGTCTGCTTGGCCGTCGTCACCAGAGAATTCCCAGTATGCGCCGATTTGTAGGTCGTCGTTTACTGCGTAACGAGTGTCAAAACCGAAGTCCGCGTCTTGGATTTCTTGTTTAAATTCGTCACCGTCTGTAGTGCCTTGTAGGTAAACAACCTCAACGTCACCTGTCATGTTAACAGTTACTTTGTCTTGGTTGTAAAGTTCGATACCTGCTTGCGCAGAACCAGCTGCTAGTACAGCTAAAGCTACTAGAGTTTTTTTCATGATAATCCACTGCCTTTTCTTAGATGGGAATTCCTTTTCGGTTCCCTTTTTTAATATATGTGACGTCTAAATCTTCCATAAGAACGACAACCTTTTGTCCTTTGGTTGACTTAGCGTCTTTAAATCTCGAAACCAAGAATGCAAAAGTTATAAGGACTTGTCAAACACTCTAAAAGAAAAACTCAAAATTATATAAATACAATAAAATCAATTAGTTGCAACAACCCGCGTGATGGAGTGCAAGTTTTTTGAACAGCATTCAATTGAAGCCATGAAATCCTTTTTCATGCCAAAATCTACACAAATCACCAAAAACAACTCACAATGTGAACACCAGAGAGAATAATCCACTAGCAATATATATTTTTGGAGTTTTATATTTTTTACAAAATAAAAAATATCCACTTAGGTAAAAGTTCACTCGGATTTTGTGATTTTGATCTAAATAACAGCTGTAAATGTGCGTCTATTTGCTGATATTTTTCACACCTGTAAGTGTGGTACACTCCCCGCTCGTCAATGTAGCTCATCATGCTGACCAGTAAAATCCAAAAATCCATTCGCCAGAGTTATCAAAATCTACAAACCCAGCTAGATAACTTTGTTCCTAGGCGTGCCCAAAACTACCTTGTTTCAGAGATTGCTAAAACTCTGTGTGGCCAATATCACAAGTCGACACGCATGATCGTGGCAGAAGCAGGAACCGGAATTGGTAAAAGTCTTTCTTATTTGATGGCAACCATTCCTGTTGCGGTACAAAACAATCGCAAAGTCGTCATTTCTACCGCGACCGTTGCTCTTCAAGAACAACTACTGAACAAAGATTTACCGCTGTTTCGACGAATCACCGACCAGAACTTCTCCTTTATCATTGCCAAAGGCAGACAACGTTACTGCTGTACAGAAAAGCTAGCGGTTGCTTGCGGTGCAGACGGCGGACAAATGGCGATGTTTGAAACCAAGCCAAAAGCTGCGGATATCGCTCAATTGCAGCTGATGTATGAGAAGTTGGCACAGGGAAAATGGGATGGAGACAGGGACTCTTGGCCAAAGCCAATCGATGACGCTATTTGGCAAACCATTGTCAGCGAAAAGCACAGCTGCAACAACAGTCTTCCTGCTCACCGCGGCTGCCCATTTTCCAAGGCACGTTCAGAGCTGGATAAAAATGATGTCATTATTGCTAATCACAGCCTAGTGATGGCAGACGCTGACCTCGGTGGCGGTGTCATTCTTCCTGAGCCAGAAAATACCATCTTTATTTTTGATGAGGCGCATCACCTTCCACATGTCGCGAGAGACCATGCTTCAGCTTCTGCCACACTAAAAGGCGCCGGTAGCTGGCTAGAAAGATTGAACCAATCAGCAAGCAAGTTTTCAGGCTTAGCGGACGAAAAACGCGTCGGCCGTTTTAGAAATGAGCTACAAGACGCTATCCAGCAATTAATACCACTGCTCGGAGAGGTAAATACTTACTGTACCGGACTCGTCTTTGAAGAAGACAGCTGTCGATTTGAAAACGGAGAGCTTCCTTCCTGGTTAGAAGAGCAAGCAAAAGCACTCAAGCAATACTCACAGAAAGGGGCTCAAGCGTCGGCGAAGATTGCAGACCTAATATCTGAGCGACTAAAAGATGGTGAAATCGGTGCCAAAATCGCTGAGCCTGCTTTGGCCGAACTCGGCTTTTATATACAACGATTCGACAATCTCGCAGCCGTTTGGCGTTTGATGGCCGAGCCACAAAAGGAAAAAGGCGCCCCTCTCGCTAGATGGATTGAGAAAAGCAAAGAACGTGAAGGTGACCATTTAGTCAGTGTTGCGCCCCTAGAAGTGGGCTGGCAGTTAGATCAGCAACTTTGGTCACGTTGTGTCGGTGCCGTACTCGTTTCGGCAACGATGCGCGCGCTCAACTCTTTCTCTTTTTTCTGTCACCAAGCTGGTATCAGCCAGAAAGAAGACGATGGCGTGCAGTTCTTAGCACTCGCTTCACCGTTTAACTATGCCGAACAGGCTGAGTTGATTGTGCCCAAAATGAAGAACGAGCCACAAGCTCCTCAATTTACTGATGAGCTTGTCGAGAAAATTCCAACCATTATTGAACCAAATAAAAGTAACCTGATTCTTTTTTCTTCCTATTGGCAGATGAATAAAGTAGCTGATGAACTTAGAACAAAATTTGCGCTCAAAGGCTGGCACTTACAGATTCAAGGTGAAAAATCACGCTCAGAAATCCTAAATAAACATAAAACCCTGACTCAAGATGGAAAAACCAGCGTTCTTTTTGGCACTGGTAGCTTTTCAGAAGGATTGGATTTGCCTGGTGAACTGCTTGAGAACTTAGTGATCACCAAAATCCCTTTTGCGGTTCCAACTTCGCCGATTGAGCAAGCGCACGCGGAATATATAGAGAGCAAAGGGGGCAATGCATTTCTCCAGATTACGGTTCCAGAAGCCAGTAAAAAGCTGATACAATCGGCGGGCCGTTTGCTGAGGAAAGAAAGGGACTGTGGCACCCTCTATATTCTGGATAGGCGAATCGTCACTAAAAGGTATGGCAAATCTTTGCTTGATTCCCTACCCCCATTTAAAAGAACAATAGAATACTAAGGGTCATTCGTCTCGATGGAATTTATCGAACCAAGTATGTTGGTTATCTTGGCAATCGTGGCTTTCGCTGCGGGCTTTATTGATGCCGTTGCAGGCGGTGGTGGTATGTTGACCGTGCCTGCATTACTGTCACTAGGGCTTCCTCCTCACATTGCTCTTGGCACCAACAAACTTGCTGCAACCTTTGCTTCATCAACGGCGGCCTTTACCTATTATCGAAAAAGACTGTTTAAGCCTGAATGTTGGCGTCGAGCTTTCGTAGCGACGTTATTTGGCGCGACGCTAGGTACACTAGTGGTCGATATGATCAGCACCGAATGGCTGGAAAAAGTGCTACCGCTGGTGATCCTAGCAGCGGCGCTTTACACCGTATTCCACCGCTCTCCTCAAGGAGAACACAGTAAAGTGAATGTTGGATGCCCTAAATTCAATCGCAAGCAGTATCTTCAAGGATTATCACTAGGATTTTACGACGGAGTAGCAGGTCCAGGCACAGGTGCATTTTGGACCGTAAGTTCGATGGCTCTTTACCGCCTAAACATCTTGTTTGCTTCTGGCCTATCCAAAGCGATGAACTTCACCAGTAACTTTACGTCGCTTGTCACCTTCGCGGTGCTTGGCCATATTAACTGGGTGCTTGGTCTGACGATGGGCGTCTGTCTAATGGCTGGGGCATATATTGGTGCTCACTCTGCGATTCGATTTGGTGCTAAATTTATTAGGCCTATTTTTGTAACTGTAGTCAGTATCCTAGCCATCAAACTTGCCTATGACGCATGGCTATAGGCCACGGCATTAGAGTAAACAGCTGATGAAACTCGAACAACTCAAATCACGATTGCTAACTCTTAAACGAAAAGCCAAAGCATTTGATGATTCAACGCAGCAAATGAAAGTGAGACTGTTTGATGAGCATCTGTTTCAATCCAGTGGTTTTCGAACCCTACCTTGTGTCCTTGAAACAGAGTCCTTGCTAAACAAAATCGTTACGCTCAGTCAGCAATCAGCAAGCCAAAGTACGTCTGAAACACTCGTGGATAAGTTTTCATGCCAGTTAGAAGCGCTAGAAAGAGTACTCGCAACAATTCCTAATAATAAACAAGATTCGGCTCAGCAAAAATCATTAGCGGAACTTAAAGCGTCACTTGCTCAGCACAAGGTCTGGGAGCAAAAGCTTTGTCAGTTAGTTCGCGACAAAGAACAGAACCAGCATGATGAGCAAGTACTCATTGAGACGGAGCAAAGACTGCAGCGGTGCCGCAGTGCCATGAACCAAATTCAATACACGATCAATCAAAGGATGAAATTTATCTAATGTCGAATGAAACGGGCTTAGACAGCGCTCCAGAGGAAATCAAACTCGCTGTAGATCTGATCTTCTTACTAGAGAGTAATGAGATCGATCCAAAAGTGGCGTTAGAGGCGCTTGAGATCGTGAAAGGTGATCTCCTCAAGAAGATTGAGAAATAGGAAGGCTGAATGTAAAAACCGAAGCGCTCGCTTCGGTTTTTGTTTATCACAGCTTAGTAATTGGAAAACGCTCCGTTGGTTCCACCAACTCATCCTGCGCCGCTATCGTTTGCAGCTCCCACTCTCCTCTTTGCTGTGTTTCTTTAAGTACGGCATAACTCGCATTATTGGCATGCTCAAACGCTTGCTCGGCCGACCAGCCTTTTAAAAGTCCCGCAGTAAAGAGCGCAGAAATCAGATCCCCTACTCCAACTGGCTGCTTAGCAAACTTGAGATGAGGACGCTGCGCAATATAGCATCCCGCTTCTGTCGCTAGCATCATCGTAAACTTATCATCAGAAACACTATGTAGATGCTTTACCAACACCATTTTCGGTCCACGCGACAAAGCCTTTTGACAGGCAACGACGGCACTCTCTAAATCCGTGATTTCCATATTGGTAAACTGTGCAAGCTCAAACTGATTCGGCACAATGACATCCGCACTTGGCATCACATCGTTGACCAAATATTCGGTCGTCCCTTGCGGAACAATACAGCCCTTCTCGGGATCGCCCATGACAGGGTCACATACATAAATCGCGTTAGGATTTTGAGCCTTAACTTGGCGAACCGCATCAAGAACTGCGAGGCATTGATCCGCGCTTCCCTGATAACCAGACAACAGTGCTTGGCAGTTTTTAAGCTGCTCTATGTTTGCAATACCTGAGATTAACTCGGATATATCATCAGCCGAAAAAGCCTTGCCTTTCCAACCTTGCTGATACTGCGTGTGGTTCGAAAATTGAACCGTGTGAATAGGCCAAACCTCAAACCCCATTCGTTGCATTGGGAAAACGGCCGAACTGTTACCTGCATGCCCATACACGACATGAGACTGGATTGAGATGATACCTTTCATGAATGCTCCTCACAGCACGATAAGTTATTCTGATTACTCTTTAAATATGGGTGGGTCTGACTCGCAGACAAGTTTCAGATTAAAAAGTAGTTGAGTACTACAGAATCAAAAAATCCGATATTGGAAACCAACATCGGATTTTGCTGAATGATTAAGAATTTGAGAACTAGACCGTTGCTTGTTCGACGAGCTGCTCAGCTTCTTCCAATCGCTTGTTTTCTCCGAAGCCACGCAAGCCAACCACATGTACATGTTCATGGTCTTTAAACACCTTACGCACAAGCTTATAGGTGGTGCCTTTTTCTGGGCTGATATTCTCAGGTGCTGCAATCAATAGCTGCATGCCCTGACGGTCACATAGCTCAAACAAGGTCGCGATCGACTTAGCATCCAGACGCGCAGCCTCATCGAGGAACAGTAAACGACATGGCAGAATGTCTTTGCTGCGCAGACGGCGCGACTCTTCTTCCCAGCTCTGTACCACCATCAATAGTATTGACTGACCGGTACCGATCGCTTCACCTGTTGATAGCGCGCCTGATTCAGCTTGCAGCCAACCGTCAGAGCCACGATTTACTTCGACGCTTAGCTCTAAGTAATTACGATAATCAAGCAGCTCTTCACCCAATACTTGCGGCGAGCGCTGCCCCATATCGATATGCGGATTGACACGCTGGAATAGCTTAGCCATCGCTTCCGAGAAGGTATAACGCGAAGTCTCAAACAGATCTTTATGCTCACCTGTTAGCGCCACCAGCAACTGCTCATGACTTTCACGGATCTTCACATTCAGACGAACGCCCTTAACCTGACCAAAGTGAATATTCGACAGGCCTTGGTTTAGCATACGAATACGGTTTTGCTCACGCTGAATCGTCTTCTTGATGATGCTCGACACCGACTCGGAGCTGATCGCAAGGCGGTTTTCACGCTGAGTGAGCTCTTCTGTCAGACGTGCGAGCTCCACTTCCATCTCTTCAATCGCTTCAACCGGATCGTCTGTACGAATGATGTCTTGACGGATACGCTCACGAAGGTGCTGATAAACAGCGATGTAGAACAGTACCTTACGCTCTGGCTTCGACGTATCTTCAGACTGACGAAGTGAGTCGCGAAGATCTTCGTTATCGGCCACGGCAAGACGCAATGCACCCAAAGATTTATCCGACATAGAGCGAAGTTCGCCCGCGCTCATGTAGGCCAATTCGCGCTTGTGCAGGCGACGCTCAACATCGTTTGCTTTCGCTAGACGAAGTACGCTACACCAGCCCGCTTTGGCGGCAACCACATAGGTGCGCAGCTCAATGTATTCTTTCTGAACCTTCTTAAGACGCTTCGCCAGACCTTTCATTTCAAGCTCTGTCGACGTCATCGTCTTCTCGTATTCAGACTTACGTGTACGAGAGGTTTGCAGTGCTAGGTGTAGCTCATCACGACGCTTTTCTGCACGCTCTAGTGCTGACTCATCAGGAACGATGCCATACTCTTGAAGCTCAGCTTTAAACTCTTGAACCGTCTCTAACTTAGCTTGGTGCGAGCTCTTAAGTGACGCCAATACTTGGTTGTACTGGTTAGCTTGTTCTTGAACCTGCTTGAGTCCTTCACGTAGGCGTGCACGGGTCGCTTCCGCTTGCACCAGTTTCGCTTTCAGCTGCTCGCTCAGTTCACTGCTTTGGTTAAGCATATCCATTGAGTCAGCATAAGCAAAGTAAGGACGACGCTCAGCAAGATCCGCAACAGCAAAGATTTGTACTTTTAGCGTTTGCAGTGCTTTATCGGCATTTTGGTATTGGCTCGTCAGCGCATCAAATTGCTCTGGATCGCTGTCTAGAACATTGACAACCGCAGCCAGTTTTTCTGCCGCCACGCCGTGTTGCTGAATGTAGCTCTTAGCACCATTGAGATCTTCAATTTGAACTTGAAGCTCTTGATGACGTTCAACCAAAGTCTCATCAAATAGCACGTTTGCGCTAATGGATAGACGGTCTAACAAGGTCACGCACTGCTTAGATTTCGACAGCTGCGCACTCGCTTGTTGCTCACGCTGTTTGTTGTCATTTAGCTCGCGCGCTACCTGACTGCGAAGTTCACGCAGGCGTGCTAGTTCCACTTCAGGGTCGCTTCAAACGCCAGCTGCATGTGTTCTGCCACGAATGCATTGAATGCTTGGTACAGACGCTGCAGTTTTTGTGCATCAAACGCTGCTTTCGCGTGCTTTTCTACCGTTTCTTCACGTTGCTCACGAAGCAGCTCTAAACGCTGTTCACGTGCCGCACGACCAAACAGAGGGATCTTAGGGAAGCGGGAGTAACGCAGCTGACGCTCATTAAGCTGAACGCAAACCGCGCCATCAAGCTCATCTGCATCAAATGAGCTGTCATCAAAGGCATCGATGTCGCCTTCAATGATGTAAAGATCTTCTGGACAATCATCCAGCTCAACCAGCTTTTCTTTGATGCCGTCTAGGTTTGATACCACGATAGCGTGACGCGCTGGGCCATACATCGCGCTGAAGTAAGGGGCATCATCGATGGTGATATCATCATAAATTTCAGACAGGAGAACGCCGCCAAGCGTATCGGCAAGCCCTTTCAAGCGAGGATCGTTTGAACCACCCGGTGATGCCAGACGCTCAATCTCGAGTTCTAGCTCTTCACGGCGTTTCGCCAGCGAGTCGCGCTCGAAAGAAGTCTTACGCTCATTATCGTTCGTCGCTTGCATTGAGCTGATCGCATCTGCGCGATCCACCAGCTCCATGCCGCTTTGCTCACGAAGATCTTCTAGCGCATTAAAAGATTTGATCCACTTCGGCGCGTAGCTTCTAGCTTGCTGATCTCAGACACAAACTCTTGTTCGCGCTGCTTGATTTCGCCAGATGCCTCACGAAGAGCTTCCAACTGCTGCTCACTCTCAAGTACGCGCTCACGTTGGCTCTCCGCTTCCATTTCAAGATCCGCTTCGCTATCCACACGGATACCGGCGTCACCAAGCTCACTTGCCAACTTCTGCGCTTGCTGCTGGCGCTCAATGTTTTTCTCAAGCTCACGATATTGGGCGCGAAGCTGAGATTCGTTTTTCAGTAGCTGACGATGCTCGTCCGCTTGCTTGATCGCTTCTTTCGCAACTTGGCTCGCTTCACTACGAGCAACATCACCTGCAATCTGCTTGACCAACGATAGCGCTTGTTCAAACTGCTTCGCAGCGGCCGAGGACATATCAAGGCGATGTTTCAGCTCAAGAAGTTCGGTTGTGCTTTGTGATTCTTGCGATTTTAGTTGGCTCAGCGTTTCTGCTGCGCCATCTTGATTCAATGATTCGTTTTCAAGCAGGGTTCGTGCTTTCTCAAGGGCTTGTACCGCTTGTTGATATTGCAGTGCACGAGTCTGCTGAACATCCAGCGCTTGCTGGTAATCAGCCAACTGAGTCTTGAGGCTATCCACCTCTTCTTCCGCGAATGTCGTTTGCTCTTCAGCGGCAAGCTTACGCTCACTCGCTTCTTCCACAACCATCATCTGCTCTTCAAGACGCTCGTTTAGCTCTTCAAGATCTTCTTGGTAGCGCTCAATCTTCTCTTGCTGACGAAGCGCGTTTTGCACCAATAACAGGTGGTCTTGCGCCGCTTGATGGTCTTGCTCTAGACCTGATTCATTCTCAACCAACAGCGTCAATTCTTGCTGAACTTTGTTAAGTAGCTCATTTTGCGCGATAAGTGTTTGACGAGAACCAAATAGCTCGCCACGAAGCTTCATCGTTGTCTCAAGCTTATTGCGACGCTCGTTTGCATGGCGCATGTAGTCAGCTGCCACGTAGTTGGTCGACTCGGTGATCAAATGCTTAAACAGATCACGGTCCGCTTGAGTGGTCTTAATCGCTTCCAGCGTTAAACGGTTTTCACGAAGCGCAGATTCCATATCTTGGAACGCTTTCTTCACGCCGCCGTTTTGTGGCAATAAGTAGTCACGAAGTGAACGGGTAATCGCACTTGAAATACCACCGTAAAGTGAGGCTTCAATTAGGCGATAGAACTTAGAGCGATCGCTGCTGTTACGCAGTTTCTTCGGTAGCACACCAAACTCAAACATCTGTGCGTGGTAATCCACAATCGAGTTGAAGGCTTTAAAATGGACGCCTTCCATTGCGCTTACTGCGTCTTTTACTTCATTGATTGGACGTACGCGAGCGTGGTTTTCCGATACCGCTTCAATCAAAATATCGGTTGGTTTTACGTTGCTTGGCAAGCCTTGAACAATGAATGGCTTGATATCCACTTTCTTATCACGACCAGCGACTTGTTGTAGCTTAACCACAAACAGCACACGTTGGTTACGTGAGTTCACTACATCCAATGCAGAGTAACAGGTACCCGGCTGCAGCTTACCGTACAAACCTTTGTCGCGAGATGCTTGAGAGCTCCCCGCTTCAGTGGTGTTTCTAAAGTGCAGCAGGCTCTGGTCTGGAATCAGCGCCGTAATAAACGAGGCCATAGTGGTAGATTTACCCGCACCATTACCACCAGAAAGCGTGGTCACTAGTGTGTCGATGTCAAAGGTACGTGCAAAGAAGCCGTTCCAGTTGACCATCGTCATCGATTGATACTTACCTCTTTCAATCATGCGTCAGCCTCCTGTTGATTGTTCTCTGTATCGTTGTCATTTGACTCAACTGAGTCGCTGCTTTCATCTGTTGGGATCAAGCTGCCTTGCGATGGTGCTTGTGTATGCACCACAGCTTCACCATCACGGATGAGACGAAGCTGCGCATCACGCATGTCATCACCAACACGAACGTCAGCACCAAAGCGGAACACCGCTTCACTGATGCGGAATTTGTCGGTATCGCCAATTGAGATTGTCATGCCTAGACGACGTAAACGGCGCAGTGAAGTACGTACTTTTTCAAACAGCTTTTCTTTATCGAGATCAGAACCGGTAGCACGGTTAGTCACTAGGCGCATCAGCTTCTTTTCATCCGCTAGTGCTAGGATTTCTTCATAAAGCTCTTGGTTAGTAAAGATACCTTCATGGGCAAGACGCTCCGGGCTTAGGTAAAGGAAACACAGTACCTTACCTACCAGCATATCAAGTTCTGACAACACGCTTCGACCAATCAATGTCGTTGAGCGTGGGCGCAGATAAAAAAAGCCTTCCGGCGCTTTCACCAACTCGGTGTTGTAGCGCTGATAGAAACTGGCCAGCTCAACCTCAAAATCACAAAGTAGTGCGTGATTATCTAGGTCTTCAGATGAAATGTGTCGACCCGCGCGCAGTGCACTATCCAATGCAGGGAACAGCGGGTTGGTGATCGCTTTTGCCAGCTTCTCTGGCATGTATTCGTCAATATTTGTCGATGACATTTGCTTGTACCTTTGCGCCAAAATCGTTGATAGCTTGCCAGTCTGGCTGAATAGCCGAGTAATCGGACTGGGAGTAACCCAATCGAACGGCTTGGTCTACAACAATTCTTGCTAGATCAAAATGGTGAGTATGTGGGTGTGACGCGAGGTAATCGCGCAGCACCAAGCCAAGATCGATTGGAGTGCCTTGTTCTTTATGTACTTTCAGCATGTCTCCAATGCGCTCTGCGAGCTCATCATTTACTTGTTCAAATTCTTCGTATTCCACTTCAAGTGGCACAGCACCCGTTACCTCAGCGTTGCGAAGCACAAGGGCTTCGTCACGAAGGTCGGTGAGCTTCTCGGCATCGGCATACGTGAGATACCAAGGAGCATCAAAATAGTCTGTGACCGATTGGCGCAGCCTTTGGCTAAAGGCGCGGTTTTGGTCCATATCGATCGCAGTACGGATAAACTTATGCACGTGACGGTCATAGCCGATCCACAAATCAATCGCTTGCTGACCCCAGCTAATGATGCGATCAAGTTTCATCTGCAAGCCAAATAGCGCTTCACCAACGAACTCGAGTTCATCATCGCCATAGACGATTTCTTGAATGTCCAAAATCTGGGTTTGCAGCTCATCGCCCGCCGCTTGCAAGGTATCTTGCAGCTCCCGTAGCGTTGCTGAGGTTTCAGAAAGCAGAGTCTCACAGTTGTTGATCGCGTCGCGCCAATCTTTGTTAAGCAGCTCCGCAATCTGAAGTTTCACCGACTGCTGCTGTTCATCCATTACACGCTGGTTAAGATCGATCTGGTCGAAAATCTCGCCAACGGAGTATTTCAACACGCCAAATACATTCTTGCGCCAATGGGCAACCGTCCCGCCTTCTTGCGCGGCTTCAATGGCTTTTGCCATCTCACCTGCCACCATCGAAAGCTGGATAGAGAGTCGTAACTTGGAGAATTCGCGATGTCTGACGTAATAATCGGTGATACCGATGGCAAGAGGGCTTAGCCTGTAAATGCTCGCCCCATCATTGACTTCACTGGTAAAGCGGCTCAATAGGCGCTGCTTGACCAGTTCATTGATCGCATTGTTCGCACGAAACGCGGTGGCTTCGCCTGTTTGCTCAAACTGCCCGGTGACGATCTTAAATGCATCATGCAACTCGCCCTCGCCCAGTTCTTCATCAAATCTTTCATTACTCAACACCGCAATGGAGATGAGAAATGCCAACCGTTCAGTGGAAAGATTCAACGCAAAATCATGCTGTTTGACCCATCCGACTAGCTCGTCTATCGGTCGGTCATCAGCATTTAGAGTGCTATCACTCATGGTCTTTCCTGTTATTGTTTTTTCCTAGCCCATACATGTATGTATCGACCCATGGAGAGATAAGGCTCTTGGCGACACAGCTGTTGTTCCAATTTTAGAACATCTTCAGCGGTGTAATCTCCCATGTATTGCATGTTGCCAATGTAATCACTGAATGAGCGAATGCCAGATTTGCCACATATTTCAAACCCGGCTTCTTCAATCCACTGATACACGTCCTCTGGCTTCAACCCTTTTTGCGGCTGAAGCTTAAATCTTTTTCTATGTGGCATCCCATCTAATACATGAGGAATATTGCCACAAATGACATTCTTAAATACCAATCCATGATGATTGTAAAACATGACAGAAGCGATACCGCCAGGTTTCACTTGTTGTAATACCGCTTCGAGGGCAGGTCTTGGATCGGCCAACCACTCCATCACTGCATGGAACAAAGTTAGGTCAACTTGTTGTTCCATATGCTCAGCAATACGTTGTACTGGACTGTGGATCCAGTGATATTGCGAGAGTAGCCCGTTTTTTTCAACCTCTGCTTTAGCTAACTTAAGCATTTCAGAAGAAAGGTCACACAAGGTGATATGGTGTCCGCGCTCAGCGATACGCTGCGAAACTTGACCTAATCCACCACCAGCATCTAATACTTTGAGTGTTTTTTTAGTATCATCCAGCTCGGCAAGAGCCTGGGTTAAATCTTCCCAAACAATAGTTTGGCGGATTTCTCCCTTCTCGGAGCCGTAAATATTTTTTGCAAATTTGTGGGCGATATCGTCGAAATTACGGTCTTGCATCACGATTTATTGAGTTAAGATAACCAGTCGTACAGCTATTCTGTCATATAAGTGACAGGAATAAAGGGGCAAGTCCCTTTTTTAGCGTTAAGTGGTGTTTTTTCGGACTATTATTCTATGTTTGAGCTGAAAAAGCTGGTGTCTGCATTACTAATGCCTTTACCCGCTATGCTAATCCTTGGTTTCTTGGGATTGCTTCTTATCATGTTTACCGCAAGACGCAAGTTTGGCAGCTTGTTGGTTCTCGTATCGCTGTGTGGGACATTTCTTATTGCATTCCAGCCGCTCTCTAGCCGTTTATTGATGCCACTTGAACGTCAGTACAGCGCCTTTTTACCGATTAAAGAGTCCATTGATTACGTCATGGTGCTTGGCGGCGGCCACGTGGTCGATGACGATATTCCTCCAACTTCAGAATTATCGCGCGCTTCGTTGATGCGCTTAACTGAGGGCATTCGCGTCATGCGCATGTATCCTGGCAGTAAACTAATTTTGTCCGGTTATGCAGGAGGCACTGATGTCAGTCACGCTAGAGTCATGGCAAAAGTAGCGCTCGCTCTTGGCGTAGCAAAGCCCGATATTATTTTACTTGAAGCGGCAAAAGATACTTGGGAAGAAGCAAGGCAAGCGTCGGCGTTTGTTCAAAGCAAAAAGCTGGTTTTGGTGACATCAGCCAGTCATATGCAGCGAGCAATGTATGAGTTTGAAGCTGCCGGCCTTAACCCTTATCCAGCGCCTACAAACTTTTTGGCCCAAGAGAATATAGAGCAGGCTTGGAGTCGCTACACACCTCAAGCTCGTTATCTAGAACAGACCGAGCGCTATTGGCATGAAACCTTAGGTCAGCTTTGGCAGCGCCTTCGAGATTGGGTTGCCAATGAGAGCATGCAAGATTTGTCATTTTCGGTCTCTGAATTTGAAACTGAGTCCGCAGAGCCGCTGCAATTAGAGCAGCAAGAAATTGAACAACAGCTTGCGCCAAGCGATGAGTCTGCGAACGATGAAGCAGCGGCTACTAGCCAGTAAGTCTAAAAAGTTCCTCGAAAATAAAGAGCCTCATCGCGAGGCTCTTTTACTATGTCAAACTCACATTTGTAACCACAAATACTGATTATCGTGCGTTCAGTTGATCCAACTTCGCCTTCACTGGAACAGAGAAGTTGAAACCGTCATGCTGATCCCAGTTGATCGACCACGTCATGACGCCACCAAAGTTAGGCGAGGTTTTAGTAGGTACTACCGTTCCACAGCGATTCAGCGAAATCATACAATCGAGCGCCGCCTCGATATTGGCAATTGGCGCTTGCCTGAATTCGCGCTACTCGGTCCAGACGGCAGCCCAATAGCAACTTGATCATCTCGAAGTGGCAAGAACTGGCTACCATCTGCAAGCTCAAACCCTTCAGTGAGCATTCTCGACGCGGCTACCATCATATCCACAGACCCTTCAGGTGCGGCACCTGTTGTATAAGGATTGGCAAGCCACCGTTGTTGTAGAGTTGAACATGCAATAGATCGAGCGTGTCACGCACTTCATTGATAAGAGGAATATACGCGCCCCAAATCCCTGAGTAAGCAACCATTCCCCCTTGCACATAAGGATGCTCTGGCGCCATTGTCAGATACATATCTCCGCCAATGTTAGCTCAATCGCTTTTAAAGCACGCGGTAAGCGAGTTTGGATCTGGCTGCCATGAACAAGGTTCGAACCACTTTCATAATCAACATCTAATCCGTCGAATCCCCACTCTTTGATAATGGCCGTTAGACTCTCCACAAACGCTGCCTCATCAGAATCAGTATTCAGCGTAATGGTGCCCTCTGCCCCGCCAAGTGATAGAACAAAGATCTTACCCTCTGCTTGTAGCGCCTTGATGTCTTGCTTGAACTGAACAGGATCGATTGGCGCACAAGTCGAGCGAATATCGCCATTGTAGAGGTTGAAATGGACTCTACCGGTACTGTTACGATCATTGTCAGCAAACGCGATATCAATAATGTCCCAATCTTTCGACATTTGATTCAGTGGGATCGGACAGCCTGCGCCATTAACAAAGTTATGCCAGTAGCCAATCAGTTTGTGCCTAGGTTGCACCACTGATTTAGCTGATACCGTTACACTGGTTGAAGATGCTGAATTACCCTGTGTATCTTTACCAGTCACGCTGAGCTGATAAGAGCCTATTGCGCTGGTGTCCAGCTAAATTGATAAGGAGCCTTGTTATCCGTCGCAACTAACAAGCCATTGACGAAGAGCTCTGCGCTGGTAACTTCACTTTGCAGCGCGCTGACATCGGCAGTCACTGTAACCGCTTTGCCTACCGCGACAACGTCACCAGAAGCCGGTGAAGTGATCTCGGTAACCAAAGGCTGGTCAGTTATCGACACAACACGGTTAACTTGATTGGTATTACCTTCATTATCTGTCGCCGCAACCGTAACGGTTGTTTCTCCAGCTCCGATGGCATTCCACGTCCACTGATAAGGCGCAGTGGAAATTAGACCCAATGAAGCGCCATTCACGCTCGCCTCGGCACTGACGACAGTACCATCGGCATCATTTATGCTGGCTTGAATGTTTACATCTGCACCTAACAATACCGTTTGACCTTCACTTGGCGAGACAAGCGTAATTTCTGGAGCGGTTGCACAAGCCCCAAGGCTGTTCCACGCATCTTGCCAGTAAAGACCCGTTCCAGCTCATACGCCCATGCCGAGTCTGACGAACACCATCCAGCTACCGAACATTGATACAAGCTGCCGCCATTAGTGACATTCTGCCCACTCTGATAACTCGTGCCAGCAATATAGGCTGCGGCATCAGCACATTTACCACCCGCAAGGGCAATTGCTGATACGGTAACGGACAATGACTCAGAGCGAGCGCCAGCATCGTCTGTGGCGATAGCTCGATAACATAGTCTCCAGCAGAGGCTGCACTCCAAACCGTTTGCCAAGGTGGTGCGTTGACGGAATCAACAACGGCTCCACTGACCACAAAGTCGATCTGAGTAACGGTGCCATCACTATCCGAAGGCGAAGCGGTCAAAGTCACTTGATCGCCAACATTAACCTGAGAGTTAGAGGTTTGAAGCGTTACGCTTGGTGGCTGGTTTGTGGCATCTACGACACTAAATGGCTGGGAAATTACTGTCGTCGCCCCTTTGTCATCGGTTGCGGTCACTGTTAACTGGTAACTACCTAATTGTGTCAGCCAGTCTGTTGTGTAAGGGGCACTGGATAGTGTTGCAAAAGTAACCCCATCTAAAGCAAACGCGACCTCGGTTACTGTGCCATCGGTATCCCCTGCCGTAGCAGAAAAGGTCACGACATTGCCAACCGCAAGCTGTGCATTATTTTCTGGTGAAGTAATAGAAACAGACGGTGCGATGTTCGCGCCGCCGCTAGAGCAATCTCCAAGCTTCGACCACTCCTGGTAAGCCGCTGAATGTTGCGCGGGATCGACATTGACATTCCACCAATTGGCCTTATAAGCGGCAGACTGCCATTGAACCTCGTTGCCACCATTGTACGTCGCGGATGGATCCCAAACCGCCAACGTGCTGCATTGAAAAGCCATTGCAGGGGCTGTGTACAGTGAACTTGCAGCTAATAATGCCGCTGCGGGTAGTGCTGCAAACCTAAATCCCACCGTTGGCTTGCGCGCAGAAGTAAGCTTGGATTGAGAAATCACATTGGTCATAGAACATCCTTTTATTGAACCAAGTATTAATAAAGTTGAGTTAAGTTCGATAAGGCGTACCAACCGTAAACCAGCACGACATTATCAAAGCAACCCTCTTCAAATTAGTTCAACAAACCTGCTAACTCGGGTAGCGAAAAAGGAAGAAAAACACTACGCGAGTCATCTAACAAAAAAAATCGGTAACGGAGCAACATTTCGCAATAGAAAGCAAACTTGCTCCCATAAAAAAGCTCCAGTTACCTTTTCAGTAACTGGAGCTAATACAAGGTGTTAACGGCCTATTAATGTCAATCGCCAGCGAACATGTAACCTTCACCATGAACAGTAATGAAAATCTGAGGATTCTTAGGATCCATTTCCATTTTCGCTCTCATGCGACGAATTAACACATCTATCGTTCGATCGTTTGGCGCATCTACTCGATGGCTGATCATATTTAAAATCCGTTCACGGCTTAGTACCTGATTCGGATAGGTCGATAATGCGACCAGAAGCTCGTATTCTGCTTTAGTCAATTTAACCGGATCACCGTTGTTGCTGAGTGAGCGACGCTGCTTATCAAATGTCCACTCACCAAAGTGGATAACATGCTCACTTTGAGTTGATGACTCCAACACCGGCTGCTTTCGTGCTAGCGAAATGCGCCACAGCAGGTTCTTCACTCTCACCAGCAGCTCACGCAATTCAAACGGTTTGGTGACGTAATCATCCGCGCCCATTTCAAGACCAACGATTCTATCAATACTGTCGGTGCGACCGGTCACTAAAATAATACCAATATCAGACTGACTTCTCAGTTCTCTAGTCAGCATCAAGCCATCTTCTTTAGGAAGATTGATATCAAGCATCACCAAGTCGATGCTCGACTCTTGCAGAACCTGGCGCATTTCATTGCCATCTTGGGCTTCACTGACCAAATAACCTTCATTTTCGAAATAGCCAGCGAGCTTACTGCGAGTGACTACGTCATCTTCTACAACCAAAACGTGATATTTCATATCTGTACTATCTCAATCTGTAATGACCGTGTCATTCTATTCATAACCATTCACAATTCTAGTCTACAACAGCATAGAACAGCACAAACCTACTTTTTTTTGATTCAAGACAACCAAAACCATCGAATGACATATGCAACAAAAACCAAATTACTCAAACATCTGACAAAGCACTATTTTTCATATTTTTTAATAAATTAACGCATTTATTCATGCAACACGTTATTGCTATTCATCTTTATTGGCTAAAATAGAGGTATCATTTTTGGAGACAATACAAATGCAAGAAATCAAAGCATTTAATGAGCAACGTGCGGAAATCTATTGGTGGCTATCAAGCTTGTTTGCCTCTGAGCTAACCGACGATGAGCTCAGCAAATATCACAGCCCTGAAATACGTTCGTTCCTAACCGGTCTTGGTGAAAACCCATCGCTGTCGGAGCCAATCAAAACCTTCACTGATTCGCTCAATAGATTACAAGTGCGTGAAGATGCTCAATTGGAGCTCTCTGCCGATTTTTGCGATCTGTTTTTAAAGACCGACAAACATGGCGCACTGCCTTATGCTTCAATGTACATCGGCACTTCTGGCCTACTCAACGACCAACCTGCACAAGATATGGCCGATCTGCTCGCCAAGCACGGTATTGCGGTAAATAAAGATCTCAATGAGCCGGCGGATCACCTTGCCATCGAACTCGATTTTTTAGGTAACCTAATCATCCGTTCGAACGAGTTGGAAAACGACGCACATATGAATGATGCACTGCACGAACAAGCGGACTTCATCAATACTCATCTCATGAGTTGGTTGCCTCAGTTTGTTAAAAAGTGCCAACAGTTTGATGAATTTGGCTTCTACTCTGCTGCAGCTAGCCTCTTACACGCCTTCTGTCAGTTAGATCTAACCTACCTTGCGGACGAAAACGACTAGTTCAGATTTCAACGAATAGGCGCGACACACTAAAGGTGCAAACGTGGTTTTCAGTCATCTGAGTCAATTTTGCGCCTTAGTTATAAATTTGTGGGATAAATGATTGCCAGCTCACTAAGCTGCGACTACAATTCGCCGTTTAAATGCAATCGCCCATTGGTATTACAGAAAATCACCTCCACTTAGGTGTCAATATTGAGCTTTGAGCTCAATGTGTTGATTCTGCCTAGCTTGCATACACTTGCCGGTTTCCGCTTTTGCATCCGTTTATTCACAAAAGCGCTGGAACCACTAAAATTAAAGCGGCACAAACGTTTACTCACTAATTCAATAAGCCGCGACTAATAGGATATCACTATGGCAACCATTAAAGATGTCGCCCGACTTGCTGGCGTTTCCACGACCACAGTATCCCATGTAATTAATAAAACTCGTTTTGTTGCAGAAGCGACGCAAGAAAAAGTGATGGCGGCGGTCGATGAACTTAACTACGCGCCAAGTGCTGTTGCTCGTAGCTTGAAGTGTAACTCGACGAAAACCATCGGTATGTTGGTCACCCAATCGACCAACTTATTCTTCTCAGAAGTTATCGATGGCGTTGAAAGTTATTGCTATCGCCAAGGTTATACACTGATTTTGTGTAACACAGGTGGTGTTTACGAGAAGCAGCGTGACTACATCCGAATGCTAGCGGAAAAACGCGTAGACGGCATTTTAGTAATGTGTTCAGACTTGACTGAAGAGCTTCTCGAGATGCTTGACCGTCACGCAGACATTCCAAAAGTGATCATGGATTGGGCCCAGAGAGCTCTCAAGCCGATAAGATCATCGATAACTCAGAGGAAGGTGGCTATCTAGCGACTAAGTTCCTGATTGAGAAAGGTCATACTGACATTGCTTGCCTAAGTGGTCACCTAGAAAAAGCGGTATGCCAAGAACGCATCATCGGCTACAAACGCGCGCTAGCGGAAGCCGGTATCGAGATGAAAGAAGATCGCATTCTAGAAGGTAACTTTGAATGTGATACTGCAGTTATCGCTGCTAACCGCATCGCTGCAATGGAAGAGAGACCAACGGCCGTATTCTGTTTTAATGACACAATGGCATTTGGACTTATGAGTCGACTGCAACAGCTTGGTGTACGCGTACCTGAAGATATCTCTGTTATCGGTTATGACAATATCGAACTGGCTGAATACTTTTCGCCACCGCTAACAACGGTGCACCAACCGAAGCGACGTGTCGGTAAAAATGCCTTTGAGATTCTACTAGAACGAATCAAAGATAAAGGTCACGAAAAACGCATTTTCGAAATGCACCCAGAAATTGTAGAACGTGACTCTGTCAAAGCCCTAACCTAACGCTGACAAAAGTGCCGATTTCGGCACTTTTTTTTGATCTCTATTCAAAGTTTCCCCCTACTGCTGTCAGTTTTTTATTCACCTTGAGGCACAAATAATCAAACATTATTTGAACCAATATCACATTTTCAAAAATCACATATCAATAACTTACATAGTTTTCCTATATGCTATATGTGTCACGCACAGGGCAAACCATCTGAAAGGGTGGGACGCAAAGCCTCCGGCCTAAACCAATTTTTATTGATAGGTAGCGGGGTTGCCGATGGCAAGGGGAAAGACTCAGTTATAGCAGTGGCTTAACAGAGCTCTGACACCCGTTTGCTATACTCTCGGACCTGATTTTGGTGACACAATCAATAACACCGAGAAAAGAATAAGCATGGATAATCCTATACTAAAAGATTCAATGCAGTTATTCGCTCAGCTTGGAAGAGTAAAATCTCGATCCATGTTCGGCGGATTTGGCATCTTCGTAGACGATACGATGTTTGCATTAGCAGTGAATAACAAATTACATATCAGAACTGACCGTCAGACCATTTCCACCTTTAAAAAGCTAGGTTATAAACCATACGTTTATAAAAAGCGTGGATTTCCCGTGGTAACCAAGTACTTCGCACTACCAGACGATTGTTGGCAAGATCAAGACGCTATCTTGACTCATGCTAAACAAGCGCTCGCGTTTGCAAAAACTGAAAAAGAGCAGCAGTCTGAGGCGAAGCCAAACCGATTAAAAGATCTTCCTAATTTGCGACTGGCAACTGAGCGTATGCTTAAAAAAGCCGGTATCGAATCTGTGGTTGATCTGCAGCAGCACGGCTCTGTTGAGGCATTCAAAGCCATTCAAAGAACCCATTCAAGCTCAGTTGGACTCGAGTTACTATGGGCTCTAGAAGGCGCCATCAACGGTACTCACTGGTCTGTGATACCACAAACCAAACGAGAAGAGCTTGCTAGCTTAATCAACTAACCCTTGGTTTTCCCAATAAAAAATCAGCCTTATGGCTGATTTTTTTCGTATTAGATGAAAGGAAAAGGTCGCCTACCCTTTCTACTACACTAATACTAAGACATTACAAAGGATATCGTCATGAGCAAGAAGCTAATACTTGGGTTAGTACTGGTTGCCATCATCGTATTTTTAGGCGTTAATTTTGGTCAACATCTTACTCTCGAGAACGCCAAAGCACAGCAAGCCGCACTTGCCGAGTACATCGATGCCAATTTTGTTACTGCGGCACTTACTTACTTTTTTGCCTACATCGCGATTACTGCATTTTCGATTCCAGGCGCTGCTGTTGTTACCTTACTAGGTGCTGCATTGTTTGGTTTTTGGACAAGTCTACTACTGGTTTCATTCGCGAGTACGATTGGAGCGACATTAGCGTTTTTAAGCAGCCGATTCCTGCTTCGTGACTGGGTACAGAGTAAATTTGGTTCTAAGCTCGATACCATCAACAAAGGCGTGGAAAAAGACGGTGCTTTTTACCTATTTTCACTCAGACTCATCCCTGTATTCCCGTTCTTTTTAATCAACCTATTAATGGGTCTAACACCAATCCGTGCATCGAAGTACTACCTGGTGAGTCAACTAGGCATGCTACCTGGTACTGCAGTGTATCTAAACGCAGGTACGCAACTTGCCAACATTGATAGTCTATCTGGCATCGTATCGCCGACAGTATTGGCTTCCTTTGCGCTACTTGGTTTGTTCCCGCTCATTGCTAAATGGATCATGGCTCGACTGTCTCGCTCACCGCAGGTACAAGAATAAATGAAGATTTTTATTGGCAATAACCCACCAGAGACTCACATCGTGCAGCAACAACTGGCTTCAGAGGGTATCCACTGTGAAGTGCGTGGTGAGGGAGTATTTGGGCTAAGAGGTGAAGTGCCTTTTGACGAAAGTTCTCTGCCTTATGTTTGGCTGTTCGATATCAAACAATCCATGATGCAAAAGCCATTATCAAGCAGTGGCAGTTAAAAACTCAAAATGCCAATCAGGCTGATTGGCATTGTTTTGCATGTGATGAACTCAATGAAGGGCAGTTTGAGGTTTGCTGGAACTGTCAAACTCCCAAACAAGTTAAGATGCCACTGACTTGATGAAATCTATCGAGTGCTTATTGAATTCATCTGGCCTTTCGACGTTGCACACGTGACCACAATCTTTAATCTCTAAAAGTCGGCTGGACTTATGTTCAGCCACCATCTCTTTGACCGGCTTAATGAACATATAATCTTTATCACCCATCAAATACAAAGTCGGGATTGGCAACTCACGATCTTTGAAGTAGCGGTTAAGCGGGTTCACTTCTGTTGTCAGTTGATACCAGCGCTTAAACTCTTTCTGGCACAACTTCTTCGCTTCACGGACGAATAAATGACGAGATTCTTTTTGACCCGGCTGTGGCATCACAATATAAGCAAAAAGGCTGTATAACCACATGTAAGGAATCATGTGCTTACTCCAGTTGCCTATCTTCACCAAGATCTGCGAACGGGTGTTAAAACGCGTTACAGCGCCGCCTAGCACCATAGAACGAACTCTTGAGTGCGCGAGCTCGGCAATATTCCGAACGATGATGGTGCCTAAAGACATGCCAACGAAATGTGCTGACTGAATTTTCAGATGATCCAGCACGCGTACAATGTCCATCGTCACTTCTTTAAAGGTGTACTTGTTAGACATGATGTCTTTTAGAAACTGATTCGACTTACCATGACCACGAAGGTCTATAAACAACAAATTGAAGTGTTCACGATAAGCACGGATTTGTTTGAACCAGATATTTGAACTACCGCCTGCGCCATGCACAAAAACCACCCACTCGTTACTGGTAGGGTGTTGATACGTCTTATGAAACAGCAAACTCTCTGACATAGTACTCAATATTCTTGATGCAATTGGAAGTAAGTTACCATAATTCGCCTGACGACAGGCAAAAACTATCGATGAATTTGGTAAAAATGATTAATAAGTGTAGCGAAAAATGAAAAAAGCGGCGATTGCCGCTTTTTAAAATGAGCTTACTGCTGACTGAGTGCCAAGTCATACATCTTAATGTATTCCTTCGCTGATTCAGTCCAGCTAAAGTCCTTACGCATTGAACGTAGCTGCATTTCATGCATTTGTTCAGGGTGCTGCAGATAAAATAGCAATGCACGTTGCAGAACAATCAGCAATGCATCGTGGCAAGGTTCATCAAAGCCAAAGCCCGTTGCATTCACCGAATCGTCATCAAAATCGATGACTGTATCTTTAAGCCCGCCCACCTTACGTACGATAGGCAAAGTGCCATAAGCCATACTGTAGATCTGATTAAGGCCGCACGCTTCAAACTCCGAAGGCATCAAGAAGAAGTCCGAGCCTGCCTCAACTAAGTGAGCAAAACGGTTACTATAGGCCTCAACAAACTTAAGTTTGTCTGAAAACTCTTCGGCGAGGTCATTCAAATGAGACGCGATTTGTGGCTCACCGGTACCGATAATCACTACCTGAACATCATTTTTTAGGAACTTGTCCAAAATGGGCAGGATATAGTGGAAACCTTTTTGGTGCGTTAATCGGCACACCATGCCCACCATAGGAACGTTGCGCTCAGGCAGACCTAACTCTTGCTGAAGTGCTACCTTAGAAGCGAGCTTCCCAGACAACATGCTTTCTAGCTCATCACCGTAGTTGGTCGGCAAAAACTCATCATGTTTAGGGTTCCACTCAGAATAGTCACAACCATTGACGATGCCATGCAGATCCTTAGAGCGATGAACAAAATCGTCAACTAGTCCATGAGAGCCTAACGGCGTCACTAGCTCAGCGGCATAGTTTGGGCTAACGGCGTTGATTTTGTCCGCAAAGGCAATACCCGCACGCAGCGTACTCACCCAACCTTCACCATATTGCAGAAACTCCATTCCAGAGAGATGTAGCTCAGGAATGATTTCCAGCTGGCTGTACGAAAAGATGCCTTTAAAAATGGCATTGTGAACCGTCAACACCGATTTCGTGCCATCAAAGCGCGTATCTTCCGCATAACGCGTTTTGAGCAGAAATGGGATGAGACCGGTATGCCAGTCGTTAGCGTGCACAACCGCAGGTTTGATACCAAGCTTTGGTAGCACGTCTAAGCTCGCAGCAGCGAAAAAGCCAAAGCGCTCGCCGTTATCTGCGTACGCACGGTTATGCTCAGCGTAAAGCTCTGGGCGGTCGAAGTAGCGATCGCACTCGATCACGTACACTTCTACCCCATCGAGATAGGTTTTTTTGACTTGATAAGGCGTATGAGGCCAATGCTCTAGCTCAGTGGCGAGCACAAACTCATACTGATCCTTATTAGGTAATTTCTGATAGCCTGGTAGCGTGATCGCTACCTCCTTGCCAAGTTCTTGAAGCGCTTTCGGCAGAGCTTGGCGACATCCGCCAAGCCTCCACTTTTAATCAGCCCTTGAACTTCTGAAACTGGAAACCATACGTCTATGTTTCTCATTCTAGAATCCAACTTTTGTCCCTTTTTTGATGACAACAATGCCACCTGGAGACACATGGAAACGCTTCGCGTCTAGCTCGAGATCCTCACCGATCACAGTTCCAGGGGCAATTTCAACATTTTTGTCGATGATTGCGCGCTTGATTGTACAACCCGCGCCAATCTTAACGTCACCTAGAATAACAGATTCACTCACTACAGAACCAGCAGCAATATTACTTCTAAAGCCCAGTACCGATTTGTAGATAGAAGAACCACGAACGTAACTACCACCAGCAATTAAGCTGTCCGTCACTTTTGATTTTTTGGTGCTCAGCATCGACAAATGTCGCAGGTGGTAAAGGCGGGTAATAAGTATGAAGAGGCCACTTACGGTTATAAAGCGAGAACTCAGGGTCTTCATGCAGCAGATCCATATGAGCTGCCCAGTAAGAATCAATGGTACCTACATCGCGCCAATAGGTTGTTGCTTTCTCACCGCTAATTTTGTTCGTCGAGAAGTCGTAAACATAGACTTCACCTTCTGGGAACATCTTAGGAATGATGTCTTTACCGAAATCATGGCTTGAGTTTTCATTCTCCGCATCGATGCGAAGCTCATTACACAAACTCTCTGCTTCGAAAATGTAGTTACCCATAGACACAAGCGCCATATCAGGGTGACCTGGAATCGATTTAGGGTTTGCAGGCTTCTCTTCAAAGCCAATCATTTTACCATTTTCATCCACTTCGATAACGCCAAACTCAGACGCCTCTGCTAATGGCATGCGCAGCGCTGAAACCGTCAGCTTAGCTTCAGTACGTTTGTGGAAGTCCAACATCTGACGAATATCCATTTTATAGATATGGTCAGAGCCGAAGATGCATACATGCTCTGGGTTAGCCAGTTCAATGAATCGAACATTTTGGTAGATAGCGTCGGCAGTCCCTTCGTACCAGCGCTTTCCGTCACGCATTTGCGCTGGGATTGGGTCAATAAATCTGTCGGTAATCCCCGTCAGATTCCAGCCTTTACGCATGTGTTGATAGAGAGATTGAGATTTAAATTGGGTAAGAACATAAATTCTCATCAAATCCGCGTTAATAAAGTTATTAAGCGCAAAGTCGATAAGACGGTAACTGCCTCCAAAAGGTACTGCAGGTTTACTGCGAGATTCCGTAAGAGGACGTAGGCGAGAACCCTCGCCACCAGCAAGGATCATTCCTAAAACACCAGCCATTGATTTCTCCGTTTTTATTTCAGCTTTCCATGTTGCTAGATACTTTGGTTATATTTTGGGGGTATCTAGCGTCGTTTTAACGGATGACAATGTCGATTACTACACCGATCATTCAAACGTTGAATCTTGTATACAATTCGTTTGAGAGGCCTTATTTTGCTTGTTTTTTGGCCTTATTAGCTCCATAACTTTCGTATGGTTTTTCACTAAATTATCGTTTTATAGCGAGATTACAATGCACTATCGCTCAATATTAAGCATTGAACCCAATTGCATTGAAACTCTTGTGCTTCGTCACAGAATGCCATACTGAGATCACCCATTCAACACATAGAGTTAACATTGGTTTTACTAAACTGGATGAATTGATAAAACTTACGAGAAATCAGGAGGCTAAAGTGATACGACCAGTTAAAAAGTCTGAAAAGTGTTGCATTTGATTAAAAAGCAGACACAAGTTGATAAATTATGTATGAAATGAATACAAAAAAGCCCCGAGCGTTAATGAATACGCAAGGGGCTTTTTAGAGAGCAAAGCGCTTAATTTGTTACTCGTTGATTAACGAATGACTTCAAGATTAATGTACTTGCCTAAATCTCGTTTCTTGCAGCCTGGTACATAAGGAATTTCACCCAATTTCGGCGCGCCCATCGAGCCTTCCAACATCTCAATGATCTCAGCATAATGCTCAACGCCAGGGTTAACACGATTCGCGACCCAACCGACCAGTTCAAGTCCATCCGCTTTGATGGCTTCAGCCGTTAGCATCGCGTGACTCAAACAACCCAGTTTGATACCCACAACAAGCACGACTGGTAACTTTTCTTGCTTAACCCAAGTCGATAGACAATCGTCTTTTGACACAGGTACACGCCAACCGCCTGCGCCTTCTACTAGCACAAAGTCACTGTTTTGTTTATGTTGCTCTAGCACGTTGGAGAGCACTTGGTAATCCACTTCAACGTCATCAGCAATCGCCGCGATATGAGGGGATGCTGGCAAAGACAAGGCATATGGGTTAACAAGATCGTAATCAACATCCAGATTCGCTGCCTGCTGAAGATGCAACGCATCCGAGTTACGTAAACCTTGCTCAGTCTTCTCACACCCTGCCGCGACCGGCTTATACCCTATGGTCGTTTTTCCTTGTGCACCAACAGCACTTAATATCGCTTTTGATACAACGGTTTTCCCAACTTCAGTATCCGTACCTGCAATAAATAGTGCTTTCATCATAATGCAACTGATCCTAAACAAATTTGATAACTGGCGGGTAATAGGCCGTTTTGATTTGCGTACTGCTTGTATTCCAGTTCGAGCGCCTTCAATGCACGTCGACTGGTAAACCCTTTGGAGCGACCTTCAACATGCGTTGCTCCAATTCCTTTAAGGTCTTTCATCAAACCAAAAGCGGTCTCATACCACATAACTATTTTCGGCAAGTCTAGTTGATGGTGGATACACTCAGATTGCGCTAACGCAATTTTTACCTGATTGAGAGAGGTAAAGTCGTTGACATGTTGATATGCATCAATTTTGCCCCACGAGCGCTTTAGCTCCAACAAAGAGCCATCAAGGAGCGTTGAAAAATGCAAGCTTCCACCAAGTTTTGTAACTCGCTTCATCTCAGTAAGCGGCACCGCTAAATCACTGCACCACTGCAATGCCAGACTTGATATCACCACATCAAAACACTTGTCTTCAAATGGCAGCGCTTCTGCATCCGCCACTTGATAGGTAACTCGCTTGGTACCGCAGCGCTGCTTGGCAACAGTAAGCATCTTACTGGACAAGTCAGCACATACAACATTCGCTCCCCGATCCAATAGCGCTAAGGAGCAATATCCAGTGCCACAACCTAAATCGAGAATACGATATTCAGTCAAATCGGCTGGTAGCAAGGCCAACAAACGATCCGCAACGAGGCGCTGAAGTTCGGCGTGCTGATCATAGTGTTTTGCAGCGCGGCCAAACGACTCTGATATCGCCGCTTTGTTAGTCTGATAATCCGCAAGATTTGCCAATACCTCTGACATTTAGCATCCCTCCGAATGTCGTTTTAAACTGATAGCGAGTTTTTGGACGGCTGTCGCTTCGTGGGCTGCTGACAGCGTGATTCTGAGTCGCGCCGAACCTTTGGGTACGGTTGGCGGCCGAATAGCTGTCGTCCAACTCTGCTCACGCTTTAAGGCACCGCACAGCGCTAAAACATCACTTTCCTCCCCTACCAACCAAGGTTTAATTGGTGTTTTGGTAGCAACAAAACCCGCTGTTCCATTTAGCGTTTCATCATAGATAGCACCGAGTTCATTCAGCTTTTCTCGGCGCCATTGCTGAGTTTGAATCATCTCGACTGCTTTGGTGATAGCCACAGCATGAGCAGCTGAAAACGCGGTTGAATAAACGTAGTGACGCGCAAATTGCGTCAGGTAATCTTTCATTTCTCGTGAGCACAAGATGGCGGCACCATTAAGGCCAAACGCCTTACCAAATGTCACAACCAGAATATCTGCGCGTTTACTTGTCATTCCGACTGCGCCATTACCCTGCTCGCCAATCACGCCAATACCGTGAGCGTCATCAATCATGGACAATGCGCCTGCTTGTTCGCACAAAGAGACAAAACCATCAAGGTGCGCAATGTCGCCATCCATACTGAACACACTTTCTGTCACCACCATCATAGGCTTATCAGCGCAGAGCAATTGAGCAAGGTGCTCTTGGTTACAGTGGCGATAGCGTTTCATATCGGCGTCACACAGCATGCCAGCTTCCATTAGTGAAGCGTGGTTTAGCTTGTCTTGAAGCAGCAAATCGCCCTTTTGCAGCAAGGCAAAAACAGCGGCTTGATTGGCTGCAAAGCCAGAAGAAAAGAACAGTGCATTCTCATACCCCAGCCATTCCGTTAAAGCAGACTCAAGGTTTTGATGTTGATTTGAGTAGCCCGTTACCAGCGGTGATGCTGCGCTACCAACGCCATAGTCACTCACAGCTTGTTGATAACAAAGCTTGAGCTCATCACTCGCCGCTAAGCCGAGGTAATCATTCGAAGAGAAATTATCAAACAACTGACCATTGTTTTGAAAAACCGCTTGGTTGCCCCTTTCTAAGGAGATGGCAGAGCGCAACAAGTCGCTCTGCTTTCTCTCTTCCAACGCCTTTTGAATGCGCTGATTAAACGCTAGCGTCATAAAATAGGTCGTCTTTGGTAGGACGTGCAGCAACTCGGCTCACTACTTGGTCGAGAAGGTCATTTTCTTGCACCTCATCCGGTTTTTGGGAGGTTTCTTCACGGTTAATACCGAGCTTTTTAAACAGCTGAAGGTCTTTATCTTCATCTGGGTTTGGTGTGGTGAGTAGTTTACAGCCATAGAACACCGAGTTAGCACCAGCCATAAAGCACAGAGCCTGCATTTGCTCATTCATGTCCTCACGCCCTGCAGACAAGCGTACTGCTGAGTTCGGCATCATGATTCGTGCAATCGCGATAAGACGAATAAAGTCAAAAGGCTCGACATCATCCACTTCTTCAAGCGGTGTTCCCTTAACTTTAACCAGCATGTTGATTGGAACACTTTCTGGCTGGACAGGAAGGTTGGCAAGCTCCATCAGCAAGCCCGCGCGGTCATTGGCGCTCTCACCCATGCCAATAATTCCGCCTGAGCAGATTTTCATACCGGCATCACGCACGTGGCTGAGCGTATCTAAACGGTCTTGGTACGTTCGGGTCGTGATGATATTGCCGTAAAACTCAGGAGAGGTATCAAGGTTGTGGTTGTAGTAATCAAGACCAGCATCTGCAAGGTGAGTAGCCTGATCTGGCGTCAACATACCTAGCGTCATACAAGTCTCTAGCCCCATCTCTTTGACACCTTTAATCATGTCCGTTAGAAGTGGCATATCACGCTCTTTGGGGTTCTTCCACGCCGCTCCCATACAGAAACGTGTCGAGCCTGCATTTTTGGCTTTTTGCGCCGCATCTAGAACGCGCTCAACTTCCATCAAACGCTCTGCTTCAACATCGGTTTTATAGCGTGCGCTTTGTGGACAGTACTTACAATCTTCAGGACAAGCACCGGTTTTAATCGATAACAGGGTGCTAACTTGAACATGGTTGGTTTGCTGATGTTGACGGTGCACAGTTTGCGCTTCGAACAATAGATCCATAAACGGCTTGTTCATTAACTCTTGCACTTCGGCATGCGTCCAATCGTGTCGTACTTCCACAGTTAAATCCTTTGCTCTCATTGTTTTTAGTCTTGGCTAGTGTACCGACAAGCGATACACTGTCAACACCGACCACAAGAGCAAGTTTACACTTGGTTAATTTTTAAGCGATCATAATTCATGGATTTAGATTTCGACAGAAAACACATTTGGCACCCATACACTTCCACCCTTAATCCCCTTAGTTGTTATCCCGTAGTATCAGCTAATGGCGTTCACCTCACTTTGGAGGATGGCACAGAGCTTGTCGATGGGATGTCATCTTGGTGGTCGACCATCCATGCTATAACCACCCCAAGCTCAACACAGCGCTACAATCTCAAAGTGAGAAAATGTCCCACGTGATGTTTGGCGGTATCACCCACCAGCCTGCCATTGACGTCAGCAAGAAGCTGCTTCAACTTGCACCCGATAATATGCAGCATATTTTCTTGGCCGATTCAGGATCGGTTGCGGTTGAGGTGTCACTGAAGATGGCGCTGCAATATTGGCACGCTCGCGGTGAGCGCCGGCCAAAGTTCCTGACTCTCTCCCACGGCTACCATGGCGACACGTTTGCTGCCATGTCAGTGACCGATCCCAATAATTCCATGCATAGCTTGTATAAAGGATTTTTGCCTGAGCATATCTTTGCAGATTCTCCAGAGGTTGGGTTTTGGGACGAATGGAATGAAGCGGACATCCGTGATTTCAAATGCAAAATGGAAGCTCATCACACTGAAATTGCTGCGGTGATCCTTGAACCTATTGTGCAAGGTGCTGGCGGTATGCGTTTGTACCACCCTACTTTCCTAAAGCGTGTAAGAGAGCTTTGCGATCAATATGGTGTCCTGCTTATTCTTGATGAGATTGCGACTGGCTTTGGCCGCACTGGGAAATTGTTCGCCAGCGAACACGCCAACATCCAGCCAGACATCATGTGCGTCGGCAAGGCGCTCACAGGTGGTTACATGACACTGTCAGCCACATTAACCAGTAAACACGTCGCAGATACGGTCTGTGGCGGCGAAGCAGGCTGCTTTATGCACGGCCCAACCTTTATGGGTAACCCGCTGCTTGCGCCGTTGCAAGTGCGAGTTTAGATATCGTTGCCAATAACGAATGCAGTCTCAAGTGAGCAGTATTGAGTCCCTATTTGCGGAACTGTTGCCTAAACTTACAAGCTTCTCGAACGTGAAAGATGTACGTTGGTTGGGGGCAATCGGTGTAGTCGAAACTCATAAGGCAGTTAACATGGAAGTGATTCAAAAGCACTTCGTTGAGCAAGGCGTCTGGATTCGCCCGTTTGGTAGACTCATTTACATGATGCCTCCCTACATTAGCCAGCCAGAGCATATTGAAAGGTTGGTGGCAGCAATAAAGACGGCTCTTGAAAATCAAGAGTGTTTTAACTAACACCAAAAGCGGCTGCTAAATCAGCCGCTTTCAGTGCATCTCCAGACAAGCACTACCTAAGTTGCTGTCCTTGCTTCCTCGGCGATTGAATAAAGCCTGACGGTAACTGTGATGTTCTTGGTTAGACTGACACTCAATACAGAGTCTCACGCCTTTGATGGCGGTTCGCCTTGCTAGTGGAATAGGCTCTCCACATTCATCACAAAACTCGGCACTCACACCTTGGTTTGAAAGACTGCGAACTCTTGAAATTTCGTCGTCTATCGTATTTTGAATTTGTTGGCTGACACTATCGTCATTTGCCCACCTACGGCCATAACATCCCCTCCTCATTATGTTGAGAAACAAACACTCTCCGCAGCAGAGGTGGATATTATAGTTGTTTAATCTGGCTTGATAATCACATCAAAAACATAAAGACTATTACAAATAGGTAATAATCATATCGGTGACAGTCGAAAAGCAGAAATCAGAAGGCAAAAAAAAGCTCGGCAATGCCGAGCTTCGAAATTTGTTTATCGCTAATATTAGCCGATGTGCGTAGCGCCGCCCATGTACTTCTGTAGCGCAGTTGGGATTGCAATACGGCCGTCCGCTTCTTGGTTGTTCTCAAGAATGGCAACCATAGTACGACCCACTGCTAGACCAGAACCGTTTAGTGTATGTACAAGCTCAGGCTTCTTCTCACCTTTACGACGGAAACGTGCTTGCATACGACGCGCTTGGAAATCCCACATGTTTGAGCAAGAAGAGATCTCACGGTATGTCTCTTGCGCTGGAACCCAGACTTCTAGGTCGTAAGTCTTACGAGCACCGAAGCCCATGTCACCTGTACATAGAACCACTTTACGGTATGGAAGTTCTAGCAGTTGTAGAACTTTCTCTGCGTGACCGGTTAGCTCTTCAAGCGCATTCATTGAATCTTCTGGCTTAGTAATTTGAACCAGTTCAACTTTGTCGAATTGGTGCATACGGATAAGACCACGAGTGTCACGACCGTAAGAACCTGCTTCTGAACGGAAACATGGTGTGTGAGCCGTCATCTTAAGTGGCAGGTCTGCCTCTTCAGAAATGGTATCGCGCACTAGGTTAGTCACCGGTACTTCTGCCGTTGGGATCAGAGACAGTTTACGTGGCTCTTCATCGCTTGCTTTTTCAGTCAGAGGCTCAGTGTGGAACAGATCTTTACCAAACTTAGGTAGCTGACCTGTACCAAATAGGCTGTCAGAGTTCACTAGGTACGGTACATACATCTCTGTGTAACCGTGCTCTTCAGTGTGAAGATCTAGCATGAACTGTGCGATAGCACGGTGTAGGCGAGCGAACTGGCCTTTCATTACGATAAAGCGAGCGCCAGTGATCTTAGTTGCGCTAGCGAAATCTAGACCGCCACCCATTTCACCTAGGTCAACGTGGTCTTTTACTTCAAAGTCGTAAGTCTTAGGCTCACCCCAACGAGAAATCTCTACGTTGTCGTTTTCGTCTTTACCTTGTGGTACATCGTCCGCTGGCAAGTTAGGAACAGAAAGCGTGATGTCTTCAAGCTGAGCCATTACCGCTGCTAGCTCTTCTTTCTTCGCTTCAAGATCGCTACCTAGTGTACCGATCTGCTTTTTGATCTCTTCAGCGCCTTCTTTGTCGCCGGCAGCCATCTTCTGGCCGATCTGCTTAGAAATGGAGTTACGCGTGGATTGTAAATTCTCAACTTCTACTTGAATCGACTTACGTTGCTCTTCAAGTTTACCGATAGTTTCTACGTCTAGCTTGAAGCCACGACGTGCTAATTTTTCAGCTGTTTCATCCAGCTCTGTACGAAGTAATTTAGAATCCAGCATTGCCAATCCTATGCTTTATAGTTGTGAAGAACTCTGTCCCTGGTCATTTCCTAACCAAGGGCAGATATTGATTTGTTAACCGAGTAAAGATAACGAAAAGCCACTACTTTTCATAGCGCTTTTGTGGGCTTTTTGCGTCTAAATCCGCCAGATAATCTAACTTTTCGCCAATTTTGGTTTCAAGCCCGCGATTTGTCGGCTCATAGTAACGCGTACCAGCCATTTCAGGAGGTAAGTAGCGCTCGCCAGCAGCGTATGCACCCGGCTCATCATGAGCATAACGATACTCCGCGCCATAGCCCATGTCTTTCATCAAAGACGTAGGCGCGTTTCTTAGATGGTGAGGGACTTCATACTCAGGGAGGTTATGCGCATCTCGCAGCGCTTGTTTCCAAGCAGTGTAAACAGCATTACTTTTCGGTGCGCAAGCCAGATACACAATCGCCTGAGCGATAGCGCGCTCTCCCTCGGCAGGGCCGACTCGAGTAAAGCAATCCCACGCAGAGAGTGCAACCTGCATTGCTCTTGGATCCGCGTTACCAACATCTTCCGACGCGATGGCGAGTAGACGTCTGGCGATATAGAGCGGGTCACATCCAGCGGCAATCATTCTCGCTGACCAATAAAGTGCCGCATCGGGATTAGAGCCACGAATCGACTTATGAACCGCCGAAATAAGGTCGTACCAAATGTCGCCTTTATTATCGAAACGATTAACCTTCTCGCCAGCAACCTCCGCGAGCAGAGGCAGTGTTATCTCTTTCTCGCCTTGTGCGTTGTCTTCTGCCATGTCATAGAGCAGCTCAAGATAATTGAGCGACATTCTCGCATCGCCGTTGACTAGCTCAGCAAGACGTTCTAGTACATTGTCATGAAAGCTTGCAGCAATGGCTCCTAGACCACGCTGCTCATCATTTTTTGCTTGCTCAAGTACCAGCAAAATATCCGACGTATCCAGTGAGGTGAGCTTATACACCCTAGCGCGTGAGAGCAGTGCGTTATTGAGTTCAAATGACGGGTTTTCAGTGGTGGCGCCAATAAAGGTGACCGTGCCGTCTTCGATGTGTGGCAAGAACGCATCTTGCTGACTTTTATTAAAGCGATGCACCTCGTCAACAAACAAGATGGTACGCTTGCCAGCAAGCTTATTTTCTCGAGCACGTTCGATGGCTGCGCGGATCTCTTTAACGCCAGACGTCACCGCAGAGACACGCTCCACTTCCGCGTTGGCGTAGTTGGCCGCGACTTCAGCCAGCGTCGTCTTGCCAGTGCCAGGCGGCCCCCACAAAATCATTGAGTGCAGTTGCCCTGCCTCAAGCGCGCGCCTTAGTGGTTTTCCCACCCCCAGAATATGCTGTTGGCCAATATATTGCTCAACCGTTTCTGGGCGCATTCTAGCAGCAAGGGGACGAAAATCTTCGTCCCCTGAAAAATCAAAACTGAAATTACTCACAATAACGTCCTAGCGACCTAGTTCCGTTGGTCATCAATTTCGACACCATCCGGAACAACAAACGTAAAGCGGTCTGAAGCTGGTTTGCCTACTTTTATGTTATCGAAAACAAAGCTGCCCTTTTGGCCATCTTGTTCAATCACATTAAAGCCATGAACAATGCCTTTGCTATCGATATTGATTTGAAATTGGCCTTGCGTAGAATCGACTGCCGTTGGGACTAAAGTAAAGACATCACCTATTTGGTTGACGCTGTAGTTATCCCAATCGCTAGCGCGATTACGTGTCAAAAGCACAAATGGCGTCTGCTCAGTTGCTTGCTCTTGATTATAAATACTGACCTGCTCGATAAACGGGCTGTAGTACCAGAGGTTTTGTCCATCCGATACTAGAACGTTTTCATCAGGCAGTGTGGTTACCCAGCGAAACATGCTTGGACGTGAGATCTCAACGTTCCCTTCTCCTTCCATCACCACGTCCCCATCTGGCTGGTCACTTCTTGAGTGAAAGTAGCGCTAAATCCATCATTGAGCTGAAGTCTATCACTCAGCTCTTGTTGCGGCGTTGCATAAGCTGTGTTTACAAAAGCTATGTTTGTGAAAGCCATAGCAGAAACACTTAACATCGCGGCATTAAACCATTTCTTCATTTGATTTCCTCTTACCCTATAAGGCGAATCGAATCCTAATCTTTTGGTGGCGCAGGCGCGAGAACTTCGCGGTTGCCGTTATGACCTGGCGCACTCACGATACCTTGAGCCTCGAGCTGCTCGACAATACGCGCAGCACGGTTATAGCCAATCTTAAATCGGCGCTGAACACCTGAGACCGAACCTCGACGTGACTGAACAACATGTTCGACAACTTGATCGAACAATGGGTCCATTTCTTCGTCGCCTTCCATCTTCTCACCTGGTAGCAACGTCTCTGGAGACTGCTCGCCATTAGTAATTTCTTCAATATAGTTTGGCTTACCGCGTGCTTTCCAGTTATTCACCACAGCATGCACATCATCATCAGACGCAAATGCACCGTGTACACGAGTTGTATGGCTAGAGCCAGGTGGCAGATACAACATATCACCCATACCAAGCAAGGATTCAGCGCCGCCTTGGTCAAGAATAGTGCGTGAGTCTGTCTTGGTCGAAACTGTAAAGGCGACACGAGTCGGTATGTTGGCTTTAATCAAACCGGTAATGACGTCTACCGACGGTCGCTGAGTTGCAAGTATCAAGTGAATACCAGCAGCACGTGCTTTTTGTGCCAAACGCGCAATGAGCTCTTCTACTTTCTTACCCACGACCATCATCAGGTCGGCAAACTCATCGACAACAACAACGATGTATGGCAGTTTCTCAAGCAATGGCGGTTCTGGATCCATGCTGTCGCCTTCTTGCCACAACGGATCATGAATAGGATGACCTGCGTCTGCTGCCATTTTCAATTTGTCATTGAAGCCCTTGATGTTTCGAACGCCAAGCGCTGACATCAACTTGTAACGGCGTTCCATCTCCCCCACACACCAACGAAGTGCATTCGAGGCATCTTTCATGTCGGTAACGACCTCAGAAAGAAGGTGAGGAATACCCTCGTAGATGGACAGCTCCAACATTTTCGGGTCAATCATGATAAAGCGTACATCTTCAGGCGTTGCCTTATAAAGCATACTCAAGATCATAACATTCACACCCACGGACTTACCTGAACCGGTTGTACCGGCAACAAGCACGTGTGGCATTTTCGATAGATCCGCCACAACTGCTTCACCGGCGATATCCTGACCAAGCACTACCGTGGTTGGTGATTTCGAATCGATAAACGCTTGGCTGCCCACCACATCAGAGAAGAACACGGTTTGACGCGTCATGTTCGGCAGCTCAAGACCGACATACGGCTTACCAGGAATCACTTCCACAACACGAACCGCCATCGCTGACAGTGAGCGTGCTAAGTCCATTGAAAGACCAGAAATTCGGCTTACCTTCACACCCGGCGCAAGATCAAGTTCGAAACGGGTAATCACTGGACCTGGGAAGATGTCCACCACTTCCGCTTTGATTTTGTAATCTGCCAGCTTAGATTCGACCAAGCGAGCGATGTTTTCCAACGCTTCTCGGTCAATAAAGTTCTCTCGCTTCTCTGGGTGGTAAAGAAGCTCCAGCGTAGGCATCGGCTCTGCTGGTTTAGGTAGATTCTGGTCCTGCTGAACCAAGAACGGATTCATTTTGGCTACTTGCGCTTTTTGAGCATCGGCCACCATGTTTTGGAACGCTTCGACATCTTGATCAACCGGTTCGTTTTCAGCTTCTGCATCTATAGCATCGAAATCTACTGTCGGTTCAATATGTGACGTTGAAGGCTCAACATCTATATCAGTAGTGTCAGCCCATGGAGGCGTAAAGTCCTCTACTTCTTCGGCGCTTTCAGACACCGGAGACTGAACTTGTTGCGTGGATTCATCTACAGCATAGGCTGATGATTCTACCTGTTGGTTAACAGGCTCCTCAGTAAACTGGGACTCAGGTTGAGGCTCAGGAGCAAACATGGTCTCGTGACTAAGTGGCTCTTCAATTGTTGGAGTATCAGCTGACTCTGCATTTGCCATTGCCGCTGTAGGAATGGCTGCAGCCGCTGACGCAGCAACACTTGACGCTGGCCACTCCGGCTCCTCTCCCTGATTCGCATAATCATCACTAGAGCGAGCTGCATTTTCCAACTCTTCAATAGTGGCACCAAGCTGACGAGTGCGTTCAACTTGAGGCTGCTGAGGTTGAGCTGTTTCAGGAACGACTGCTTTCGCTTGAACCGGTTCTTCGATAGGTTGTGCCGTTTCAGCGATGCTCACTTCTGATGGAGCAGACACAGCTTGCGGTACGATTGATTCTTGCGAAGCGATAGCCTCTTGTGAAGCAAATGCTCCTCTCGAAGCAGTCTCGTCTTCTGGTTTTGCAAACAACGGATCATAGGCTGGTTCAGGCTCTGTTGAAGCCGAAGGCATCGACTCCGGAACATGAATATTGTATTGCTTCTTACTGGTAGCTGGTGCCTCTTGTACTGCACTGTCTGCGCTAAAGTGTGGCAGTTCCTCTGTGTCGTCGGACTCTTGATCTTCAAGGACAGGCTCATACACTTCTTCTTTCGTACCACGAACCTTATTAACGACTGCCGCGCTCATCGATAGCACGCTATCCCCAATCCACTCGACGATTTTTAGCCAAGAAATGCCCGTCAGCAAAGTAAAGCCCGCTCCCCAAAGGAATAGCAGTACCAAAGTCGTACCAAGCACATTTAATGTTGGTAGAGATAAGCTGGTTAGAACATCACCAATTACGCCACCTGAGGAGAAATACCAGATATCATCAAAGTTGATGTCAGCAAGGCCGCAGCTCGTCAGAATTAGAACAGTGAGTCCAAGTAAGCGCGTGCCCCAGATCATCAGATCAATAGGATCATCTTCGTCACGATTGCGGAAAAAGACCCAAGCACTAAACGCTATGATGAAAGGAATTGGGTATGCCAAAGAGCCAAAAACAAAAAATAGAGTATCCGCCAGCCACGCGCCAACAAAGCCACCAGCGTTTTGAATGTCACCGCCCCATGCAGTCTGTGACCATGACGGATCCGCCGGACTAAAGGTGAATAAGGCTACGGCGAGTAGAATAGAGGTAAGCACAGCTAAGATGAAACAGCATTCTCTTAACCGCTGAAATCCGTTTAGACGAGTCGCCTGGGGCTCTTCACTCGTCTTGATAATCGTTTCGACTCTTTTTTTGTCCTGTTTGAACATAACCAACATCTAATTATTGAAAACAGTCCGAGCGGCAAAAGCCGCTCGGTGTATTCATTGATTTAACCACAATGAGGATTAAAACCCAATCTGACTCGAGAATAAAGCATGCTTTATCATAACTTTAGTCAACTTCTTGTCAGACTTGGAAGCGCCGTCTCTAGCGCGTTTTAATCACAAGCTGGTTAGTTTGTTTCACTTCTTCCATAACCACATAGGTACGGGTGTCATTCACACCAGGAAGGCGAAGCAAAGTATCCCCTAAGAGTTTACGATATGCGCCCATATCCGACACCCTTGTTTTCAAAAGATAGTCGAAATCACCAGACACAAGATGACACTCTTGAATATCGTCCAGCTTTTGTACCGCTGTATTGAACTGCTCAAACACATCAGGTGCACCACGGTTAAGCGTGATCTCAACGAACACGAGTAGTGAAGCATCTAAGTACTGCGGATTGAGGAGCGCGGTATAGCCAGTGATATAACCCTGTCTCTCTAGGCGACGTACACGTTCTAAACACGGTGTAGGTGATAGACCTACGCGTTTAGACAGTTCTACGTTTGAAATACGACCATCTTTTTGCAACTCATTAAGAATGTTGCGATCAATTCGGTCTAGTTCCTTGGACGGCTTCTTATAGTTGTCTGCCATTTTTTATTCCACCTTGTTACTTCCTTGCAAAAAAATATACTACAACTCTGTAATATACAGTATCAAATTTTGTTCATTAGCTTCTATACTAGATATTAATTCGACAATAACACCCTACAAACAGTTAATACAACCACAATATAATGAGGAGTCAGGATGATAATTGGCGTACCTAAGGAAATCAAAAACCACGAATACCGTGTTGGTATGGTCCCAGCGAGCGTTAGAGAGCTAATCTCACACGGCCATGAGGTTTACGTTGAAACTAACGCAGGCTCTGGTATTGGTTTTTCAGACGATGATTACATCGCTGTAGGCGCATCCATTCTTCCTACCGCTGCAGACGTCTTCGCGAAAGCAGAGATGATTGTAAAGGTCAAAGAACCCCAAGCTGTCGAGCGTGCTATGCTACGTGAAGGACAAATTTTATTCACGTATCTCCATCTAGCACCAGATTTTCCACAAACTGAAGAGCTAATCAAAAGCAAAGCTGTCTGCATTGCCTATGAGACTGTAACAGATAATATGGGTCGTTTGCCACTACTAGCACCAATGTCAGAGGTCGCTGGGCGAATGTCTATACAGGCTGGTGCACAAACACTCGAAAAGTCCAATGGTGGACGCGGTCTACTACTTGGTGGTGTACCAGGTGTTGAACCGGCAAAAGTCGTCGTCGTTGGTGGCGGTGTAGTTGGCTCTAACGCTGCTCGCATGGCTGTTGGTATGCGTGCAGACGTCACAATCCTCGACCGCAATATTGATACATTACGCGTTTTGGATGAAGAATTCCAGGGCCGCGCAAAAGTTGTTTATTCTACAGAAGACGCACTTGAGAAGCATGTTCTAGAAGCAGATCTCGTAATCGGTGCAGTTTTAGTCCCAGGTGCTGCAGCGCCGAAGCTGGTCACCAAAGAACACATCGCTAAGATGAAACCAGGTGCGGCAGTGGTAGACGTTGCTATCGACCAAGGCGGTTGCTTTGAGACCTCTCATGCGACAACACACGCTGAACCAACTTACATCGTTGATGACGTGGTTCACTACTGTGTTGCTAACATGCCAGGTGCGGTTGCTCGTACTTCTACGTTTGCACTGAACAACGCGACGTTACCATACATCATCAAGCTCGCGAACAAAGGCTACCAGCAAGCACTGACTGAAGACAAAGGCTTCCTAGATGGTCTAAACGTAATTCACGGCAAAGTAACTTGTAAAGAAGTGGCTGAAAGCTTTGACTTAGAATACGTTGAGCCAGCAACGGCGATTGCGATGTTCAATTAATCGTTCTCTAATCACAAAGAACGACATCCAAATTAAAAAACGGGCTTATAGCCGTTTTTTTGTGCCTACGTTTACGCTTAGCTAATACTATGACTTGAACGCGTGCAGCAGTAGATTGCGCGGAGTCGTGGCGGTATCACAAAAGGTCGACAAGCTCACCTGATAGCCGTGAGACTCTAAATACAAGGCTTTGTCCAGTGCGAGCCACACCTCAAGTGGACGGCGAAACACACTTTGCACCAAGCTCAGAGCTTCCATTTTCCAAAAGCGCGCCTGCCCCACCTGCTCATAGTGCTCGAAACCAACCTGAGGTAAAGTGAGTGACTTCTGCGCCGCAGCCCAATGACAGAAATGCTCAAATCCATCGGAAAGCTGCGACTTTTTAATACTCGGTACCGGCTCATATCCCTCGGTTACCTGATTCTGCTGGCAGAGTGCATCAAAGCCAAGCCTAAACACCATCTCTTGTTCTCTGTGACGTTTCACTCGTTCACCACCTGTGACGGTTTCCTGAAGGGGAATGCGTAGCTCTTGCTTCGTTAATGAAAGTTCGGCTTGCTACCTAGCTCAGATAGTGGTTGGTAATGTTCGTTTTGAATTAAGTGATAGCAACAAGGTGAAAAAGTGAGTGCTGGAAGCTTGGCATCTACCGCACGCTGAATCAACGTGACATGCAGATCACCACATGCATGCAATGCCACCGCATGTTGATTGGCATTGAATACCTGTTTTGAGCTCTCATCAAATGCATCACCTTGTACGAACTGCATGCTTAAACCCCGTCTGTCAGCCTCGTGTTGCCCTGCATCACAAAGGGCTTGCTGATACTCAAAACTCGTCACCTTCTGCTCGGTTTGGGAGGAAAGAATGCGCCCAAGAAATCCTTTACCAGAGCACCACTCTAACCACTCGCTTCCATGATGGTTGTGAATGCATGCAGAGCCCATTTGGCGAATTTGTTCCAGCTTGCGTCCTGGTACGCCAGAATCAAGGCCACGGGAAAGAGTTAAATGAGGAGCTTCGCCTATCGAATCGATCACAGCCGCCTTCTGAAGCGCATGTAACTCAGGTATGTACGAGCTAAGCGCCTCTGCGCACTGCGAAGGAGACTGTTTTAAGATTTGGATGTGTTCGGGAGAGCATTGAGAAAGCCAATCAGCCAAAGCTGGATGCTGTGATTGCCAAGGAAGCTGATCACTGACTATTTGAATAAAGGAATCATGCCGCCAATAATCTTGGTAGGCTTTGAGTATGGCGGTAAGTTGGTCAAATTGCTGGCGCACATTTCCCCCTATTCTTCAGGCAATGCGAAACTGCATGGATTGTAGGGGGAAGTGAGTACTAACAAAAGTACTTTGTGCTATCGAATCGGCAATTCGATATCTCTGAACATCTCTTCAATTTCGGTGTTCGACTTAAGTGAAATCGCCTGCTCCACCACTGGACGAGTTAAATGAGGAGCAAATCGCTCCATGAAATCGTACATGTAAGAGCGCAAGAAGGTACCTTTTCTAAACCCAATGCTTGTGGTGCTCGCTCCAAAGATATGACTAGCGTCAATAGCAACAAGGTCAGTATCTTGAGAATCATCCATCGCCATACTGGCAATAACACCCACACCGATACCCATACGTACGTAAGTCTTGATTACATCCGCATCCGTTGCTGTAAAGACAACTTTTGGTGTCAGTCCTACTTTATTAAATGCAGTATCGAGCTCTGAGCGTCCAGTAAAGCCAAATACGTAAGTCACCAAAGAATAGGCGGCTAGATCTTCAATCGTTACGTGGTCTTTTTGCGCAAGTGGGTGGTCTTTTGGCACCACAATAGAGCGGTTCCAGTGATAACAAGGTAGCATGATCGCATCTTGGTAAAGATGGAGCGCTTCTGTAGCGATCGCAAAGTTTGCCGTGCCTTTCGCAATCGCTTCTGACATTTGCGATGGCGTGCCCTGATGCATATGCAGCGATACTTTCGGGTAACGAGCTGTGAATCCTTTAATGACTTCAGGAAGCGCGTAGCGAGCCTGTGTGTGCGTGGTTGAAATGTTCAATGTGCCCATTTCAGGATGGGTATGCTCTCCTGCTACGGCTTTGATACTTTCCACTCGAGACAGAATTTCTTGAGAGATTCGAACGATATCTTCACCGGCGTTGGTCACCTGAGTTAAATGCTTACCGCTACGCTCAAAGATTTGGATCCCTAATTCGTCTTCCAACAAGCGAACTTGTTTACTGATACCAGGCTGAGAGGTATAGAGACTTTCTGCGGTCGCGGACACATTTAGATTATGGTTCACCACCTCGACAATGTACTTTAACTGCTGTAACTTCATCTGCTCGTCTTCATCCTTGTCAAAATTTTCGGCTCAGCTCACCACCGCCAGCCTAAGCATATAATCAATAGTTATAACGAATTACTAAACAGATTAACAGTTTTTTTGGATAGGAATTGTTCTACCTCTCAAACCCGTCCAGAAAGTTTCCACGTTTTCCTCGGATTATGACCAATTCAACAACTTTGCAGTGTTGGTCAGTTAGCCTTTGGTGTATCCTGTCTCACTAGACTGTAGGGAACTCATTGTAGATACAAAACGTTATGAATATTGGTTTAATTATTGCGCTCGTCGCCCTTTTGCTGGTTTTGGTACTGGGCTACAACATCATGCTGCAATACAAACTAAAAGCCGAAGCCACTAGAAGGCAAGAATCGGCCAGATATGTTGCCTTGATTGATGCCACTGAAGAGTTGATCAGTGGTGCGAGCTACTTGCCATACAGCAAAGAGCTAATGCTATGTCTTCATAACCGCATTTTAGATGCCGTTACGAACATGCATGAGTTGGATCCTAAGAATAAACACTTGGCGCAACGCGTCGAGGCGGCAAAGACACAGATTCAGCAACTTCAAGAAAACTACGAAGGCAGTGAAGCCACCTCGTTCAAAGTGCCAACCAGTGACAAGCAAGCGATCATTATGTTAAAACTGGTCAAACGCTTGCGAGATACCGTTCGCACTGAGCACAACAAAGGACGTATGGATACGCAATCTTATATGGTTGAAAATGCGCGCCTTGAAACGATCCAGATCCGCATCAACATTGAGAACGTCGTCAAACGTGCTCATGACTCTATGGCAAAAGGACAGCCCGGTACGGCGGCACAGCTACTGAAAAAGGGGATTGATGCACTGAGCTCGAAGAACGACAACTACTCCATTCAAGCGAAAGACAAACTCACCGAGATGCTAGACAAGCTACAAAACTCCCGCCAAGCCAAGGCAGAAGAGAAGCAGCAACAAGCCAACAGTGAACGAGATGACGACATCAATGCGCTGTTTGGTGAGAAGAAAAAGTGGTAGAGTTAACAAAGGTCGCAAACGCGGCCTTTTTTAATTCAACAACAACGAAAATAGCCATGATCAGTCCTTCTCAAATCGACGCCATTTTAGAACCTATCAATCAGTTTTTGCACTGCTCAACGCCTGATGCTTGGGTAGAAAAAGCTAAACGCCCAGAAAACCTACCAGTGATCTTGATTGATCACCTATTGTGCGAGCTTAAAGCCGGCCAATCTGCAATGTATTTAATTCGTAAGTATGCCGTTGATAAACAAAGCAGCTCAGCACTATTTGAATGGTTCAAGCCCTATGAAGACTTTGCGTATCGCAACATTGGTGATATGACTTCTTTGAAAGGCAAAAGTAATATTTCTAAGTCGATCATTGCTAAATCTGAATCGCCTTACAGCCAAGATTTGATCGACAAAATGGTTCTACTGATCAAAGAAGAGTTACATCATTTCTACCAAGTGTTAGAAATCATGGAGAAGAAAGGCATTCCCTACGAACCAATACCAGCGAGTCGCTATGCCAAAGGGCTGCTTAGCCACATGATAACGCATGAACCAAATACACTTATCGACAAACTGATCATTGGGGCGTATATCGAAGCGCGCTCTTGTGAACGATTTGCCAAACTGGCACCGTTTATGGATGACGATATCGCGAAGTTTTATGTGTCGCTACTTCGCTCTGAAGCCCGACACTATCAAGACTACTTAACTTTGGCTGAACAAGTAGCAGGCCAAGACATCAGTGAAAGAGTGGCTTACTTCGGCAAAGTGGAAGCTGAACTGATTTCCTCGCCAGATACTGATTTTAAGTTTCACAGCGGTACCCCTGCTTGATACAAAAATGCCAGAGCTGTTTAGCTCTGGCATTTTTAGTTTTACCTTATCGACTAACGTAGCGAGAAGATTAGCTTAGAGAAGCATTGATCTCAGCAAGAACCTTAGCAGGATCCTCAGCTTGAGTGATTGGGCGGCCAATCACGAGATAGTCTGAACCCGCTTGAATTGCCATATCTGGCGTCATGACACGCTTCTGGTCGCCCACTGCAGCGCCTGCTGGGCGAATGCCTGGTGTCACCAGTTTGAACTCTTTACCTAGCTCTGTTTTAAGCATGCTTGCTTCTTGCGCCGAACAAACTACACCGTCTAGGCCAGCATTCTTGGTTAGATTCGCCAAACGAAGTACTTGTTCTTGAGGTGCCACATCAATACCGATACCTGCTAGATCAGACTGCTCCATGCTAGTCAGTACCGTTACACCAATAAGTAACGGACGATCTTTACCGTAAGGCTCTAAGATCTCGCGAGATGCTGTCATCATACGCTCGCCGCCACCAGCATGAACGTTTACCATCCAAACACCCATTTCCGCTGCTGCGCGAACGGCTTTCGAGCAGGTGTTAGGAATGTCATGAAACTTAAGATCTAGAAATACTGAGAAGCCACGCTTGTGCAGCTCTTTTACGAACTCAGGACCAAATAGTGTGAACATCTCTTTGCCCACCTTCAGTCGGCAAGAGCTTGGGTCAATTCTATCGACAAAAGCTAATGCATCGGCTTGGTTATCATAGTCCAGTGCAACAATCACTTTTTGGTCAATCATTTTCGCTCCTCGTTTTACTCAAAAAAAGCAGCACCTAAGTGCTGCATTACAAATCTGTTCGGGTTTAGGCTACTCGCCGTCTAACCTCGAATGGGCTTGATCGTACCCCATCCCTTACATGAAGGACAATGCCAATATAATGAATGGGTTGAGAAACCACATTTACGACATCGATAATGCGGTTTTGTTTTTAGCTGTTCGCCTACGAGCGACTGCAGCGTGGTCAAGCTTTCTTTGGCTCGACCTTCTTCCGCGTTCGCTAGGTGGTAGTCCATCAAGCGGTAGAAACCTTTCATCGTAGGGCTTCGAACCAATTGCCTTGTTAGTAGAGCTTGAGCGGCTTCTGTACCGTCATGCTGAGCCACAAGCTGGGCGAGCATTAGCTCTGCAGAAACCCCTGCCCCTTTATCGATACTGGCTCTCAAGAACTCTACTAGACCTTGTTCTTGACCAAGATGGTGATAGCACTCAGCTAAGGTAGGTAAGACTTCACTAATGAAATCCTTATCTTGTTCAAGTACCGACTCCATATAAGAGATGGTTTTCGGATAATCTTCCTCTTCGAGGCAGAGCTTACCCAATGAAATGCTTGCGCGAGCACAGCGAGGATCCACTGCCAGCGCTTTCTTAAAGTTCTGAACAGCCTTGTTGGTGTTGCCATCTGCCTTTTCAATCATGGCAAGCTCACACCAAAAATGAGCAATGCTGCTTCTGATGCGCTTTTTGCCCATTTTCAGCAACGCATTCGCGACCTCAATTGCCTTATGCCACTCACTTGTTTGCTGATAGATGGCAAGCAACTGGGTTAATGCTGCTTCGCGATGATCGGGCTCATCAACCAGTTGAACAAAGATTTTCTCAGCTCGGTCAAGAAAACCGGACACCATGTAGTCCTTTGCAAGCTGCTGCAAGGCGAGGTTTTTCTGATCAATGGTAAGTCCAGATCGAGAGATGAGGTTTTGGTGAATACGGATAGCACGGTCAACTTCACCACGGGAGCGAAATAGATTGCCGAGAGCAAGGTGGGTATCAATGGTTTCGTTGTCGACCTGAAGAAGTTCGATGAAGTGATCGACCGCTTTGTCTGACTGATCTGACAACAATAGGTTAAGGCCCGTCATATATTGACGAGAGATCTGATGCGATTGCTCTTGGCGATCATGCCTAGCGCTGCGCTGACCCATGTACCAACCATAGGCCGCCGCGATAGGCAAAAGCAAGAATAATAGCTCAAGCATTAATTAAATCGACCTTAACCCTTTATCTCATTAATTGCTGGTAGTCGCGACTTCTTTTGATTCAGAAGGCGTCTGTTTAGCCAGCTGCTTCTTTAGCTTACGCACCGTCATTTGAGACTTCAGGTGTAAGCTACCAAAAATTAACCAAGCAACCACGAAGCCAACCACAAATACACTGCCAAGCAGCGTCGAGAGATGGAAATCACCTTGCGCTAACAAGTAGTTGAAGGTTACCACTTCCTGGTTTTGAGAACCCAGCGCTAGGGTTACCAGGAACAATGCGATGAGTACAATTATTTTTAGAATCTTCATATGCTCGTGCCACAGTTATTGGATAGCTCGATTATGCAGGAATTTGCCTCGGCACACCATGGTCTTAGGCAATTATCTTGATAATCTAAGTGATATTTAGAGCAACTAGCCTATTCTTTACCCAGCAAGTGAACCTCATCAATGCCACTCGCCTAAACGTAAAACGCACACTAAAAAAGTATGCCGTTTCATCAAGATAGAAGCTCTATAGACTGTCGTTCACACGCTCACGAAGCTCTTTACCTGGCTTAAAGTGTGGAACGTACTTACCTTCTAGCTCCACTTTATCACCCGTTTTAGGATTACGCCCAACTCGAGGCTCGCGGTAGTGAAGCGAGAAACTACCAAAACCGCGGATTTCAATACGGTCGCCACTTTCCAGTGTAGAGGCCATATGTTCCAAAATATCTTTTACCGCATCTTCAATTTCCTTTGCGGATAAGTGAGTTTGCTCCGCGCAGAGTCTTTCTATCAGTTCAGACTTAGTCATAGGTAGTTACCCTCGTTACTCTTAATCTTTAGTGTCTCTATCTTCGATGTCTCATACTACAGCGGACAGCGGTCTACATATATTCTACATCAACAATGCACTAACTGCCTGTATAAATTGATAATAGTCTAAATTTCGCAAAGATAAAAACAAAAAAAAGGAGCCTTACGGCTCCTTTTTCTCTAATGGCGTAAATTATTCGCCTTTAGCAGCTTTGAATGCGTCAGCCATAGCATTACCGAACGCGCCTTCTTCTTGCTTGTTCAGTGAAGCCATTGCTTCTTGCTCTTCAGCTTCATCCTTAGCTTTAACAGATAGGTTGATTACGCGGTTCTTACGGTCAACACCTGTGAACTTCGCTTCAACGCTGTCGCCAACGCTTAGGATTAGAGACGCATCTTCAACGCGGTCACGTGATACTTCAGAAGCACGGATGTAACCTTCTACACCTTCTTCTAGTTCGATAGTAGCACCTTTAGCGTCAACTGCAGTAACAGTACCGTTAACTAGAGCACCTTTCTTAGTGTCTGCAACGTAAGCATTGAATGGGTCATTTTCCATTTGCTTAACGCCTAGAGAGATACGCTCACGCTCAGCGTCTACAGCTAGAACAACTGCAGAGATCTCGTCACCTTTCTTGTACTCACGAACTGCTTCTTCACCAGCAACATTCCAAGAAATGTCAGATAGGTGAACTAGACCGTCGATGCCGCCTTCTAGACCGATGAAGATACCAAAGTCAGTGATAGACTTGATCTTACCAGTAACTTTGTCGCCCTTAGCTTGCATTTCTGCGAATGACTGCCATGGGTTAGCTTTACACTGTTTCAGACCTAGAGAGATACGACGACGTTCTTCGTCGATATCAAGAACCATAACCTCAACTTCGTCGCCAACATTAACAACTTTAGATGGGTGGATGTTCTTGTTAGTCCAATCCATTTCAGAAACGTGTACTAGACCTTCAACGCCTTCTTCGATTTCAACGAAGCAGCCGTAGTCAGTTAGGTTAGTTACGCGACCAGTTAGCTTGTGACCTTCTGGGTAACGCTTAGCGATTGCTACCCATGGATCTTCACCTAGCTGCTTAAGACCTAGTGATACGCGAGTACGCTCACGGTCGAACTTAAGAACTTTAACTAGGATCTCGTCACCAACGTTAACGATCTCAGATGGGTGCTTAACGCGCTTCCACGCCATGTCAGTGATGTGTAGAAGACCATCAACACCGCCAAGGTCAACGAATGCACCGTAGTCAGTAAGGTTCTTAACGATACCTTTAACTTCAGTACCTTCTTGTAGAGTCTCAAGAAGTTCGTCACGCTCAACACTGTTTTCAGATTCGATAACAGCACGACGAGAAACAACAACGTTGTTACGCTTCTGGTCTAGCTTGATAACTTTGAACTCTAGCTCTTTGTTTTCTAGGTGAGCAGTGTCACGGATAGGACGTACGTCAACAAGAGAACCAGGAAGGAAAGCACGGATACCGTTTAGTTCAACAGTGAAACCGCCTTTAACTTTACCGTTGATGATACCAACAACAGTTTCAGCTTCTTCGTAAGCTTTCTCAAGAACGATCCAAGCTTCGTGACGCTTCGCTTTCTCACGAGAAAGTTGAGTTTCACCGAAACCATCTTCAACAGCGTCTAGAGCTACGTCAACTTCAGCGCCAACTTCAACTTCAAGTTCGCCAGCAGCGTTCTTGAACTGTTCAGCAGGGATAGCAGACTCAGACTTAAGACCAGCGTCAACAAGAACGAAACCGTTCTCGATAGCTACTACAGTACCTTTAACGATGCTGCCTTGTTGGAATTCTGTTTCGTTTAGAAACTCTTCAAAGAGTTGAGCAAAAGATTCAGTCATTATTTAATCTTCAATAAGTAAACGTCCATGGGCATCCTACCGCATGGGGTTGATAATTTAGTCGGTCATCATCCTTGCGACCAACGGCTCAAAGCTCACCAAGTGTGTGCCAATAGAGGCTACTTAGTGAGTTTAGATTCGATATATTGTAGCGCTTTTTCCAACACTTGCTCGATGTTTAGCGAGGTTGAATCTAGCACTAGAGCGTCATCGGCCGGACGAAGAGGGGCAACCGCTCGGTTGCGATCTCGGTAGTCTCGTTCTTCGATCTCGCTCAAAAGGTCGTCAAATCTAACATCTAAACCCTTTAGTTGCAACTGCTTAAAACGCCTTTGCGCTCTTTCTTCTGCACTCGCATCAAGGAAGATTTTAACTGGCGCTTCAGGAAAAACGACCGTACCCATATCACGGCCATCGGCAACCAATCCAGGTTCAATGTTAAATGCACGTTGACGACGCAGTAACGCCTCACGCACTCGAGGCAAAGCAGCGATCTTAGAAGCAGCATTGCCCGTTTCTTCTTTACGAAGCTCACCGGACACATCTTCCCCTTCCAAAATCACTTTAACTAGATCGCCTTCAGCGACAAACTGGACATCAAGGTGCATTGCTAGCGGCACCAGTGCATCCTCTGACTCAAGGTCAACACCATGATGAATCGCTGCCAAAGCCAACACGCGGTAAATCGCCCCAGAATCCAATAAGTGATAGCCTAACTTTTCAGCCAACAGCATACACAGTGTGCCTTTACCAGCACCACTTGGTCCATCCACAGTAATCACTGGTGTACTTAAGGACATGTTCTACTCCACGTTGTCACATTATTGTTGTTAATTTTACGGCGCAGAATTATATACCCTATAGCCTAAGTTGCTATGTCTTTGCTCGTTTGACTGTATGTTCTCACGCAATCCATTGATTACTGTGACCATCCTATAAGCAAAACACTTCGGTAGCGCCGCTCAGCCACGTCGAGCTGCAAAGTGTATCCACTGTAATCGCCTTTTTGATACTGCTCCGACAAATGACACAAGCTATAAAGTCCCGCACAAGCACCCAGATTGCCCAGCAACATATCGAGAAACACAAATACCGTTTTTGAGGTGATGATAGACGAGAGCTGGTTAACATTACTCAAAATGCTTTGTTTTAGCTCATCATCAAAAGCAATGGGTAAATAGCAATGTGCAAGACCATCAATGCCGCTTTGGCTCGCTCGATTCAATAGCGACGCGATCGGCACACTTAACGTTTTGTCTTTCGTATGTACTTCATAACCATTCCAATAGACTTGCAATCCATGGTCACGTTTTGTCAATGTGGCGATAATAAGAGAATCACTAATAATACCTTCAACATTATTTTTTATCTCGAGTTGATCTTTGAGATGAATGCTCACAAAAGCAATACGACTCTCCCCTTTCTCGAACTGTTGTTTGGCGTGTCGCAGCGCCATCGCTATCGACGCACTGCCGAACGGAAACAAAAGCACATTAGAGTGCTCAAATATTTGAGGGGCAAGATCTTGTAAATACCGCACTTCAGCACAAAGGCTTGGCTCTTCATCGCACTCTGGAAGCAAAATGAAAATACTATCGACATCTAATTGTAGATGTCTGAGCTGCTCAGCATGCCCTCCATCGAAACCGTATTCACGATAGCTTTGCTTGTCATGCTTGGCGACATGAGGCCTTAAAGACCAGTCTTTTATGCTCGACAACGTTCCTTGCGCCAGACCGTACTTACCTAGCATGACTATGTTGGGCTCAATTGAGAAAATCATTTCAGCTCACCCCCAGCTTCACATCGAAAACTCACGAAATAAAAAACCACACGCTAATTCAATGCAATCGAGCCTGCACTCAACGCGATGTCACTACCATTAATCTTGATTGATGAGCCTTTAATGTCTATCTCGCCCCCACTCGATAACGTAATTGAAGCGCTGCCAGTCTTGATTGTAATCGACTCTCCCGCCAACAATTCTACTGACGATCCCGTCTCTATTTTCGAGCTATCACCCACGTTCAACGTCCAATTCCCGCCAACCGTAGATTGAAGATCCTTCTCTATCTGTTCAATACAACTCTCTTTTACTTGAGTTTGCATCGTTTTTTCAGCCTGAAGGTAAAGCAATTCCTCCCCTTTTTTATCGACAAATCGAAGTTCATTGAAATTGCTCGCAGCCCCCTCAGCGGATCGAGTTTTGATCCCTGATGTGAACTTTTGGCTTGGCAGAGAGTACGGAGGATGCTGATTACCGTTGTGCAAAGTACCAGTGATCACAGGTTGATCCGGATCCCCTTCTAAAAAGCTCACTAATACTTCGTGACCAACTCTAGGCCAGAAGCTAGTCCCATAACCATTGCCTGCCCATGATTGAACCACGCGCACCCAACATGAGCTCTGATTATTGGCTTTTCCTTCCCTATCCCAATGAAACAGCACTTTGATGCGGCCATACTCATCGACACACACCTCGTCGCCTTCTTCTCCAGTTACTAAGGCTGTTTGTACGCCCATAATCGTGGGCTTAGAGCACGTTGGAGTCGAGCGAAACAAAGTATCTGCAGGTATGCATCGAAAGTGATTCTCTATCACCTGCTTACTTTGCTTGTTAGCGCCAACTTGATTGGCAATTTCTACACGCAGGTTAAGGCTTGTAATCAGATAGCTGCGACCAACCAAACTTCGGTCTTCGTGATCAGAAAAGGCAAAATGGTGTCCCACCGCAAATGAACTGCAGCTGCTCTTACCTTCATAAATTTCATGCTCCAGTCGTAACCCTGCCAACTCAATATCCGATGCATGATTCAAGTCAGCCTTTTTTTCAGACTCAGCAACATAGCTAAACACTTCTGTCGAAGTTTGTTGCGAGGCCAAGGAAGAGTTGTTGGCATCGCCACTTGGCTTTACATCCGGATTTAAAAAGTCGTAGGCCTGGTGGGTGTTTTTTCCCGGAGGGATAGTTAAGGAATCAGACCAACTATGGACATGGTTCTCTGCAAGCGTCCCTGTAGTATAAGAAACGTAGCTTTCTTCTGCCTGCCGATACGCTGTAACAGAATCAGCCAAGACCAATATATGGTCCGTTTTCTTATGCTCAAAGAAATAGAATAAGCCCGCGTCTCTCAGCAGACGCTGAACAAAATCGAAATCCGATTCTTCGTACTGTACTTTGTACTCAAGCTTTGGGTACGTCGCTTTGGTATCTAGGGCAAATTTAACGTCATGCTCAGCCAAAAGCTTGGATACGATATCAATCACCGATTGTTTCTGGTAGATACGACTGTTTTTTCTCTGTCTTAGAAAAGCAAGCTGAGGCTGAATAACAAACTCATAATCCCGAAACTCAACGCCTCCCGATCCACTTGGCGTGCGTCGCCCTAACCCTCGTACTTTATGAATCACTCCATGAAATATCGCTCCATTGGAAGATGTCCTTGCTGATACTTGAGCGTGATATGGGCGCTTTTTCCGATAATGTCTCTTTGGTTAATCTCTACGCCACTAGTGAAGCATGAGACCGTTATTGAGAAAGGTGCTGACATTTGTTCGACAAGGTCAAACTTTGATAAGTAAAGCCTATCCTTTCCTAACGAGGTTTCAATTTGGATAGTATTAGCATCTTGAGTAAGTAGCATTGCCGAGCCTATTACTGATAAACAACCGAAGTTTTTTAGAACGCCTCAAAATGCAGAATGCAAAGTCACACCCTGCAGTTTGAGGACTTTTAGAGACAACTTCGGTACCGAAGCGTCTCGTATTTATGACTTACATTTGTTGGCCTTTCACACCGCTGTAGCCGTAAACCAGTGGCGCTTGAACATTGTTCTGATCGTCCGTTGGCGTCACTGTCATCATCATCTCGGTATAAGAAATAGTGATACTCTCCGTTGGACGATCATCTTGAATCGATACTGAATAGTTAGAAATCATTGCATCAGTTAGCTCGATCTTCATGATTTCTTCAACTTTTTCACCCTGCTTGGTGATATGAAAAACCGCTGGCTTGCCTTTACCAATTGTTGCTTCTTTAAACAGGTCTGGTGACGCTTTGTCCTGTAGTTTAGTAATGGTAATGTCACCCAAACGCGTTGCGCTGGCTTCACGATCTTGCGCTGTACCTGTGTACGACGTAATTTCACGATTTACGGCCCAATCCACTGACAACAAGGTGATAAGATCTTTATATTGCTCAGCCGTTGCTTCGCCTTTAATGTCACCGTACTTCAAATAAGTATTAGCTTGCATGCTAATCTCCTTTAGCTGCTATATTTAAATTAACTATCCATTACGGATATTTCATCATAAAACACAGACGTGTTTAATCGCTGCCCTACGTCTTCAACTAATAGCATCAGCATTCGACCTAGAACATAATCTTTAATATTGACTTGTATATTTATAAAACCTAAATTAGCCTACGCTATTTCACAACAGCATTCGACATTATTAATAATTAACTATTTACAGAAACGTAAGTATCACCCTCAATTGATAATTTAATTTCAGACATGTCTTTCTCTTCTACTAACCTTTCCATTAATAGTTCCGATAAAAATGGTAATAGTACATTCTGTATATGTAGTTGAATCGCCCTAGCTCCAACTCCCACATTACTTGTAGTTTTATTGATATGTAATATGACACTCTCATCAAAAGTAAGATAAGCCTGGTAGTGCTGTCGATATCGATTCGCCACTCTATCAAGTTGCAACTTAGTAATGGCCTCTATGTCACTTTGGCTCAAAGGCACATAAGGGATAATGTTCAGTCTTCCCAAAAAAGCAGGTTTGAATGCTTCCAGAAGATCGTTCTGCAACGCTTCGGTGAGTCCTTCTGCTCCCGGTGCTGTTTCTCTATCTTCAAATAAATCTCCGTTGTTTCAGAACCAACATTCGAAGTAATGATAATAATGCAATTTTTAAAATCTATATCCGTCCCTTCACCGTCCTTTATTATACCTTTATCGAAGATCTGGTAAAAAACATCTTGTACACTAGGATGCGCTTTTTCCATTTCATCGAGAAGTATCACACTGTAAGGCTTACGTCTAACTGCTTCAGTTAATACTCCTCCTTCTCCATATCCAACATATCCCGGAGGGGAGCCTAGCAATAAAGAAACTTTGTGCTCTTCTTTAAATTCAGACATGTTAATAACAGTGACGCTATCATCACTACCATAAATTTGCTGAGCGAGTGCTAACGCCGTTTCTGTCTTACCCGTTCCACTTGGTCCTGCTAACAAAAATACCCCGTCAGGTTTATTTTCATCGCTCAGTTTCATGCGGGCAGTTTTAACCACTTGGCTAATTCTATCCAGAGCATGATCTTGACCTATGATGCGCTGTTGAAGGCGCGGCATCAGTGCTCGTAGCGCTGCCAACTGGTCGACTCTCATTCGCCCAAGTGGTATTCCAGTCCAGTCTGAAATCACTTGCGCAACTAAGTTTTCATCAACCTCCAGATGCACCATACTCTGTTCAAACTCATTTAGTGATGCTTTCACTTCTGTCAGTTGCTGACAGGTATCGGTGACGTCTGTATCTGCAGCAGATAGAATTTGATGCTTTAGGGCAATTGCCGATTCCAACTGCTCTCGCTGCCATTGCCAATTTGCATTAGCTACTTCTCGTTGCTTGCACACCTCATCAAGCTGCTCCGTTAACACCGTGATTTTCCCACTATGATTTGTGCCGGTTGCTTGCTCTTGCTCCAGCAAGTTTCGCTCTGCAATTAAGGCATCATATTGTCTGTCGAGACGCTCAACATTGGCAGGAGTAGCTACTTGACTAATCGCGACTCTGGCGCACGCCGTGTCTAGCAAAGCAACGGCTTTATCGGGAAGTTGACGACCATTAATATATCGACTCGAAAGTTTGACCGCCGCTTGCAACGCTTCGTCTGTAATCGCAACGTTATGATGCGCCTCCATAACAGGAAGCAGTCCCCTTAGCATCGTAATCGCCAGCGCTTCACTCGGCTCTTCCACTTTTACGACTTGGAAACGACGAGTCAATGCCGCGTCTTTTTCAAAGTATTTTTTGTATTCAGCCCAGGTCGTTGCGGCAATCGTTCGAAGCTCACCTCGAGCCAGTGCTGGCTTAAGAATATTTGCCGCATCATTTTGACCCGCTCCACCTCCGCTACCAATTAACGAATGTGCTTCGTCAATAAAAATGACGATTGGTGTAACCGACGCTTTCACTTCTTTGATGACGTTTTTAAGCCTATTCTCAAACTCACCTTTCACACCGGCGCCAGCCTGAAGCAGAGCTAAATCTAGCGACAATACTCTGACATCACGCAGACTCTCTGGCGTATCACCTTTTGCAATACGCTGCGCAAAACCTTCGACTACCGCTGTTTTGCCCACACCAGCTTCACCAGTGAGAATAGGGTTATTTTGACGTCGACGCATCAACACATCGATGATTTGCCGTATTTCATCATCACGGCCAAGTATAGGATCAAGCCCCCCTGTTTCGCTATCTGTGTCAAATCAACGGTAAACTGCTCAAGGTTTGGAGAAGATGAAGCAGCGTTCAAAGGTGAAGTATCTTTGTGTGATAAATCGGCGCCGGCAAGGCTGCCTTGCCAGTTTTTAACTAGCTCTCCAGGATCAATCGCAGACAGTTTCTGTAAGTAGCCTGGGGTAAACGGCACCAAGCTTTCATCGCTGAGCAAAGCATGAATCACGTGAATAGGCTCAATAGCAATCTCACCAAATGCCAACGTTGAGCTCACCCAAGCCGACTCCATCAGCGAGACCAACTGCTTGGATAAACTAGGCGCGCTATCATGACCCGACTTTAACGATTCAAGATCCTGATTAAGGACAAAAACGAGTCTGTCGACATTCACTTCATACTGCTCACACACAACCAGCAAGTCACTACTTGGTTGTTGGCACATAGCCAAAAGCCAGTGTTGTATTTCAACGCTGCTATGACTTCGACTATTACAAAGCGACGCCGCCGCTTCGAGACTCACCGTTGCGGTGGGTGACAATTTTTCCACTAACGTCGTTAGGCTCATTGTTGACATAATTACGTCCTGTTTTCCTTTTAATGCCCATTTCCAATTGAAATATTAATAATTTGATGTCCACGCTTAGCAGGGTAAGCCAGCAAAGTGCCGTGCCCTAAGCCAACGTCTGTCGCTCCGACAGTCGACACTGGCAAATCCCCTGTTTTCACCGCCAGTTGCCAAACAGAATGAATGTGGGTTGGCAAGTAGGCTTTGGTTATACCCTTAAGAATCTTCAAGGCAGGAGATTGAGGCATATAACACTCAGCTTTAGCGCGACTATGGGGACGTAATGTAATGGCAATGGTCGAATTCACATCCCATACGCGCTTCCCCACCAAGACTCCTTCACCTAAACATGCAAACTGCCCGCGTTCCTCAATTCGACTAGCAAGCCGACTTTGCTGATCAGGTTCGACGTGCAACCATCGTCCCACTCGCTCCTCTATATCAACATCACACCCCGACATATGCTCAAGGATTTGTTTGAGGCTTTTAGTGTTTCGGTTAGGATGGGCCAAAAGCCCTGCATAACGTGCCTCAAGATCACTTTGGGCACCCGAAATAACAAATAACATTCGAGTAATCGCATCTGGCACGCCAGTTTGTAAATAATGCTGATACAGCGTTGGATGGTGATATTTTTCCCAGGCACGGTGATACAAAGCGATCAATCGGTGATGAAAAATGTCGAGAAAATCAGCGGTGGCCGCATCTCTCTTTTTCGTTTCCCGCAACACTCTCTCACTAAAGTGCCTTGCATTACGCCACTTGGACCGATCAGACCCAAGAAGCCGACTAAGAGCTCATATTGGCTTCGCTCTCCATTCGGTTCGACTATTTTTTCAACCGCTTTACCTGGGAAGCCTAAATGGGTACAAGATCGAAAACGCAGTAACTCAGAGCTTGGCAATGCATCTGAACCCACTCGACCCTCTTTGCCTGCTAGCGCATTTTCAAATGCTGCGACATAGTGGTGAAACTGCTCAATGGTTTCCAGTCCTTGACCAATCAATGTACTCACAGCAACTCCTGCGTACCCGACATTGCTGGCCAGCAGTGCACTGGCTCATGAGCTCCGGTCAATCTAATCGTTAACCGACAAAAACTATTTACCACCACATACTGAGCTAAAAAGTGCGCCAGTACTTGCCCGAAGAAAAACAACTGACTCCCAGACACATCACGACCTGAGAACTCAATCATCATCTCGCTTCCTTGGCATATGCCCACTCTTCCAGACTGCCTTACTCGCGCTGTAGCACTTCGCAACTCAACCTTGCGAATAGATTCAACCAGAACTTTGGTTTGCGGCGCGTGTGTGAAATCATAAAGCTGCAACACTGTTTTCAGCATCGTCCCATCCGGATCATTAGCAAAGTGATTGAGGGATAGTTGACTGACCAATTGCCAGCACGACGACTCAAACATCTTCGGTCTCACCGGTTTACTGAAGGACTTCAAGCAACGTGTACTGGTTTTCAAAAGGTCTTGGTAACTTGGAATCAAGAGCGTGAGCTGCTCTTTACGGGTCGGCAATTGGCTAGGCAAATTACGGTTGCTGCACGTTGCGCTCACATTCACCAACCAACGCTCTTGTCTATCCAGTTCTATAGCTTAGCCGTGCTGGTCACCATCGAAAGAAACGAATCACTACCCTGCTCACCCCCTCCTCGCTGCCATTTGTCACCTCTCGACGCAACGTCCAATACAAAGCTGACGATTCATCATGACAAACGGAGCCATAAAACGGCGATACATCAACTTGACTATCGTGTTGGTCATAGGCCTCTACGTGTCTTATAGAGATAATTTCCGAACTGTCGGTATCTTGATTGCGTGCCACCAACTTGTGCTCGAAGTAAGCCGGATTTAGTCGAATAGGTTCGAGCTCAGTATCGAAGGTATTTACTATTGGTACGCAGCCGAGCAGCACATTTTGAGCGGTGAGCTGTTTGACTAGCACTTCTGAATCGCGATCAAAATACAGATAAATATCGACATCACTTTCATCGCCAAACCAATCCGGTTGCAACTCGTTTAAATCGACAAATAAGAACTTTTCAGGACAAACAAAATACTCAACCAATAAACGGTAGCCATCAAACGACTTATCACCATAAGGCACCACTTTCTGGTTGCTTTCAAACCCAACTGGAGCGATATGTTTCGGAGAAAGATACTTAATGGGCTTTAAGCTGCTTACTGACGACAAAGCAATGCCGACCAATGATTGATTAAGCAGCTGATAGAGCTCATAGCTAAGCTGAGGCTGCCCATTTAAGTAAAACCTCAGCCTATCTATACCAATATCTTTGAGTTTAATATCGGAATAGTTGCTGCTTAGTCGCAGCTTGAGTACGGATAAAGCCGCCACATCAAACGTAGGTTTAGGCGCCTCAAAAGGCGCACCACTGAATCTTGCCAACGAGATTTCAGCTGGCCAAAGCTTAGTGTCGTAACAAGTCTTAAATAGGCAGTTTTTATAACCATCGGCTATAGACTCGACCTTTGTACCCGAAGGAATCGTTAGGCCGTTATCGGTCATATTTTCAGTCGTCAGCTTAATAATCGAGCTAGACGGAATGGGTGCGTGATAATCAGGAAAGAGTTTTCCGACTAAGGCCTCCGTTAACTCAGGAAAACTGTCATCCAATTTTTGCCTTATTTGAGCCGTCAGTAGAGCGACGCCTTCGAGTAATCGAGATACATGGGGATCCTCAATATGTTCGCCGCTAATCTTTAGATTGCCAGCAATCTTAGGGTGTCGCTCAGCAAACTCACTTCCCATATGTCTTAGATAGGCGAGCTCTCGATTGTAGTACTTCAATAGTTCATCACTCATGACTACTCCGACACCGATATGCCAAGGCAAACTGGCTCCACTTGAGAGTCGAACACAATGGGTTCCGCTTCATACTCCCCTACACATAGAGCATGAATTTTTATTTTTAGCACCCGCTCTAGCGATGCTTCATCATCCACAGCTTCAACTGAAACCTCCGTCAGGCGAGGCTCAAACTTGGCGATCGTTTCTTCGATTGTGGCACACAGACGTTCACGGCCATCCTGACTACTCAATGGCATCGAGGAAAAATCGGGCAGCCCAAAGCTCAGTAACGATTGGTCAAGTTGGTGATACCATTCAGGCCAAGTTAACCAACTCACCTTGGCATTCAATAACCCTTCAAGGTCGCGTCGAATCGCATTGCGAAGTCGCTGGCGATGAGACTGTTTACTCCTCTCGGAGTGACTTTGTTCCAGTCGATCAAATAACGGTGAACTCAACAGACTCGCCATTATTCCATCGCCTCAACGGTTTCTGCTCTCAAAATCGATTTCAGCTCAAAGAGCTCCATTGCGCCATCATCGACCAACCATAGCTTTCGCCCTTTGCCCTGATAAACATCGGTATCTAGTACTTCTGCCAGTCCGTCTCTCTAGCTAACTTCTCTGCCTCACTGTGACTCGAAACGTAAGTCAACGGTACAAAGACCTCTCCACAATCGCCGCTACTTATCTCGATTTTCGCTTTGCGCCAAATGAGCTCAAAAAGCGACTCCGCGGGCAACATCTCCAGGTTCGACACTTCCGAAATAGGGATAAGGTAATATTTGCCGTTGGTACCAAACATCTCGACAAAGCCAGCTAAGGTGTCATCCACATCCCGAATCAAATACCGATGCAAGCCATTCACCTTTAGCGAAACATTGTCACGGGTTTGTTCCATCCTTTGAGCGCAGCTCTGCACCTCATCAGCGTTGTTCTCTCGCAGTGCTACCCTAAGCTTCAATAACGCAGAAAAACTTTCACCGGGCTTGCCGATAGTCGCTGCTGTATCTCCACCTTCGGCAAAGTCGAGTCTTGCTTGCGCGGCTCTCACTATTTGTCGGAGGTTTACCACACCCGGCAACATCTCTGGAGCTTGTTTGACAATCAGATCCAGCTGCTGGTCAGCGCGCTCTAGTTGGCCATCAATGCACAGCAACTCGATAAAACTGCTGCGTAGCTCATGATTACTGGGCTCTTGTTTAAGCTGCTCCGTAACCACTGATAGCGCTTGGTTCAACTGCCCATCTTGAATGAGCCGATTAATGGTATTTTGCATCCTTTATCCTACTTGGGTAAAAATGGGTGATAACTCCGTAATCAACCGGATGTTGGAGACCATATGTTCCAACTGAAAATGGGGGCGAAGATGAATAACAGAGTAGTAATGACCGGGCTTTGCTTGCTGCTCTTTGACCTGAATTTTGGCCTCATTTAAGGGATACTTGGCACGAATCTCGTCCGATGCTTCATCTGATGCCGCAGTGTACTGATGCAACCAGCGCTGCATTTCATTCTCGATATGCTGTGCCGTGTTGTAGCCCCCAACTTTGTCGCGCCCCATAACCTTGAGGTAATGAGCAAAACGCGAGACACAAAGCATGTACTGCAACATGGAGGAAAGGCGAGCATTGACCAAAGCGCTTTGTTTATCGAAAGAGACGGGTAAGTTAACTGTGGTGTTGCTGTACAACACCAAATGAGGCGTATGGGGTAACGTCGAAATGGCGATAAAGCCATTGTCGGAGAGTTCTGCTTCCAGTCGATCGCCAATTTGTAAATTGACACTCGGTCTTTGCGAATGCGAGCTTCTAGAGTGTTCAAAGCCGCTGCTCGGGATTTCAACCATTAAGCCATGCTTCAGCTTACTGGGTTGCATGCCTCGTATTTGGCTAAACCAACCTGACTCTCGAAATGCTCGTACTGCAACGCCTGCCACCCCATAAGCCGCATTTCCCCAAAGATAATCTCGCTCGGAGCAGACAATGGTTTCTCGAAACTGAAAAGCCGTTAAACCAGAGCCACTTTGATTGTGTGGCTCTCGCATCAATATTTTTGGGGCAGCGATAGCAAGAAACCTTGAATCTTCCATCGCTCGAAGTGCTTGCCACTGACCGTATTCAGGCTGCGAGAACTGTGCTCCAATATCTTGCACAGACGCAAGCTCACTGAAATGATTCACTCCAAAAAGTGATGCTTGCGCTGAGGTAATAAACGGGGCAAATGCCGCCGCGCAGACATGACTTATAGTTCTTAAAACTTGTAAATCACCCGCTTGATAACCTTTTCTGGGGCGATGCGTTATTTGGTAATCACCAAGGACTAACCCAAACGGCTCGCCACCTGGCGTACTAAATTCAGCGGTGTAAAGGTGACGAAAGAGATCACTTTGATCAAAATCTATCGCCCGTGCAGAGTCTCGGCACAAATCACGCCAGCTCACATTGAGTAGCTTAACTTTGCAAGTAGAGTGATTGTCTTGCGTCCCAGCTTGACCACACAAATAACGTAATCCGCGCCAACTTGCTTCAATTTGTTGAAAGCGCTCATGATGCAAAATAGCGTTGATTTGCTCGTTGATCGCTTCATCTATATCGGCAATGGCTCGCAGCAACAAGGCCTTGGCGACATTAGGCTTTGCTGCGTTGGAGTCGTTAGCACTTCGATGTTTATGCATAGTCATCACGCGAACTCTTTAGAGTTCGCCTACTCCTTAGCCGCCAATTTCCGGAATTTTAGCGACCAGTCTTAGCGACGTAGTCAGCTCTTCCATTTGCAACCATGGGCGAAGCATGCGACCGCATTGTACGAGCCCGGGGCTCCAGGTATTTCTCTAACTTGAACTTTGGCATCCGCTAACGGGTATTTCGCCCTGATCTCTTGGCCGCCGCCTTCAGAGGCATTCACATAACTCAAAATCCAGCGATTGAGCCAGTTTTCGACGTCTTCTGCTTCCATATAGCTGCCGATCTTGTCGCGAGCCATTACTTTCAAATAATGCGCAAATCGAGACGTGGCCATGATGTATGGAAGTCGTGCCGAAATGGCCGCGTTTGCCGTTACATCAGGGTTGTTGTATTTCTGAGGTTTTTGACAGGTTTGCGCACCAAAGAACACTGCGTAATCGGTATTTTTATAGTGACACAGTGGTAAGAAACCAAGCTTACTCAGCTCTGCCTCTCGTCTGTCTGTGATACCGATTTCCGTTGGACATTTCAGATCCGGATCTCCGTCATCTGACACAAATACGTGAGAAGGAAGATTGCTGACTTTACCGCCTCCCTCTGCGCCGCGAATTGCTGTACAGAATCCATAAGTAGAGAATGCTTCTGTCATTCGCGCACCTAGCACATATGAAGCGTTCATCCAGCAATATTTGTCATGTTCGGTGTTCTTCGCCATACCCGATTTGTCATCAAGATCGAACTCTTCATATCGAAACTCTTCGATAGGCGTGGTCGATTCGCCATATGGCAGACGCGCTAGCACGCGAGGCATGGCAAGAGTGACAAAACGTGAATCTGGGCTTTCTCTGAATGAGCGCCACTTGGTGTATTCCAATGACTCGAACACTTTTTCTAAGTCGCGCGGTTTAGACAGCTCAGTCCAATTATCAAACCCAAATAGCGCAGGCGACGCTGCTGACAAAAATGGTGTGAATCCAGCAGCGGCAACGTTGGACATCAAGCTTAGCGACTCAATATCTTCAGGGTGATTGGTAAATTCATAATCGCCGACTAAGGCGCCATATGGCTCACCCCCAGGCGTTCCAAACTCAGATTCGTACACCTTTTTGAATATTTGGCTTTGGTCAAATTCAACGGCTTTACTGAGATCTTTGTAGAGCTCAGATTTGTTCATGCTTAGCACGCGAATTTTGAGTGTTTGACTGGTATCAGAATTAACCGTCAAGTACTGCAACCCGCGCCAAGAGCCTTCTAACTTTTGAAAACTGTTGTGGTGCATAACTTCTGCCAGCTGTTTGGAGATCAGCTCATCAATCCCTGCAATCGCTTCACGGAATGTGACGGTTAAGTTCTTGTTCCAAGTAACAGTGCCATTGAGCGCTTCTTCGGTCAGAGTGCGAAGTAGCTCTTCAGAGCGAGAGGTATCGGTTTGCTTAGTCGCCACAATGGCCTGCTGCAATATCGTGGTGCTGGTTTCTTCAACTGTCGGTTCGAGAGTGGCTTGTGCTTCTGTACTCATTCGCTCGGCTCCTTCTCTTGTTTAGTGTCTAGCTGACTAGCAAGATCGTTCAGCGATTCGGTGTTGTTCAGTACTTGTTCGAGGATATTTTCCAGATCTTCTGAACGATCCACTTTGGTCATCAGATCTCTAAGTTTATTGCGGGTGTCCATCAGTTTACGAAGGGGCTCGACTTGGTTAACGACCGCAGCTGGGTCAAAATCGTGCATTGCGCTAAATTCCAAATCCACTTCAAGCTCAGTACCATCATTCGCAAGCTTATTGTCCACCGCGAATTTCAATTTTGGGTTCATACGTTTGAGCACATCATCGAAGTTATCGCGATCAATTTGAATGAAGCGACGTTCTTTTAAGGGCTTCAAAGCGGCTTGATTGTCGCCAGCAAAGTCTCCCATCACGCCAACCACGAAGGGCAATTCCTTTTTTACCGCTGTTCCTTCGGTTTCTACATCATAAGTAATATGAACTCTCGGCTTGCGCACCCGAGATAGTTTGCCGTGGATACTATCCATTACGTTCTCCTTTATCTTCACTTTCACGCCTTACTATCAGCGCCACGCTATTCTTGTTGCTCTGCACGAATTCCCGTTAATCGGAAGTATCCTGTGCGAGCGTCCTTATCAGAAATCAACTCTTGAAGCAGATCGGGCAGCGTCATCTCACTCCAGCGAACGACTTGTTCGATGCCATAAGCCATGGGGGAGTGAGGCTCTGTTTGCTTAAAAAACGAAGCAATTTTCTCGAGCTGCGCAATCGCGTCCATGCGGTTTTGGATCGCTGCATTAACCGAAACCTGTCTACTCTCGCTATCTGGATTTGGCTCAGCCTCTCCTTCGCCAGCAAGCTCACTGGTTTCATTTTGCTTGGTGTGTTCCACCAGCTTATCTTCAGCAAGGAACAACACCGCATCCTGACATGCAGTCAACCGCCGGGTGATATGAGAGCTGGGTTGGGGCGTGCCTACCGCGCTATCTATGGCCACAGTCAAGCGCTGATAGGCACGCTGTGCTTGCTCAATATCTTCCAGCAGCGAAGAAAAAAAGTGGGCCGAGCCAGCCTTAACATTGGCCTTGATGTCCTCAAGACTGACAGCGCCTGCACTGTGTTTTTGCTCTCGTTTTTCTTTGTCTAAACGTTCAATGTCAGAGGCTTGCTCAAACTCCCACAGCGAATACTGTCTATCTTCGATAAGTTCCGTGAGAGGCAGCGATGCAATCGGCATCAATAACGTCCCCTCTCCGTCCATGCCATTGAGCCCTAATAACGGCAGCACCTTACTTACCGGCCCATCTTCGTCTTGCTCTGGATAGAGCTCGTGCCAATGGTTTTCAATCAAGACACTGGCAACGTCACATCCAAACGCCAAGCCTTTAAAACTTGATCGGCGAATACTGGCTTCAATCAACCAAGCAGCCAGTTCAAGATCTCGACAATCATCAACCAAGGCATTGGGTACCGACTCCATGATCGGATCCCATAAATGAGCGAGACTCAGTAACGGCTCGTTGTCCACCAGCGCCGCTCTCTCCGCGCTGCGGGCGTGGCTGCGTACATCTTTCAATGAGAAATAAACCGACAGCGGCGATAAATCCGTCCTAGGATCAATCCCACACGGTAAGTCATTAGAAATTGGCGCTTTTAACTGCTCAAGGTCGATACTTGGCGGTTCAATAAACATCCTGTCTTCCTCTAGCTACGGTGAGCGAACACGGGTACCGTGTCGTCATCGCGGTTCCTTGTATTTGGCAGTGGTTCAAGCTCGACTTTAGTGACAACACACGACACATTGTCACTCGCTCCTTTTACCAATGCAGAATGCATCATTGCCAACCCAGACTCGGTAATATCATTTGCTGATAAGCACTTAGCTATTTCGTTATCCGATAGCTCTTTGGTTAATCCATCTGAGCAAAGCAAAAAAACGTCACCAACAAGCAACTGACCTGACACTTGTGACACCACCAAATCGCTTGATACGCCTAACGCACGAGTAATCACATTTGAAAGAGGGTGGTTTTCTGCGTCTCGCTCCTGTATTAGCCCTTGATCTACCATCTCCATGACCTGGCTGTGATCTCGCGTTTTTCTTGCAAAGTGACCGTGCCTCATCAAATACATTCTGCTGTCACCCAGCCACAAACAATGAAACAGTCCCTCTTTAATCAGCAGTACAACCACCGTTGTGCCCACTGTTTTTCCCAAGTGACATCGCTGCGAGTATTCAAGCATTGAAAGATTGATGCGCTCTAACGCTGCTATCAGTCCGTCACTATCGACGAGTGAACTTGGTGTGGAATCTAAATATTCCGCTATCCCGTCAACCACCATTTGACTTGCAATATCACCCGCTTCGTGGCCTCCCATTCCATCAGCGACGACCCAAACACCAGATTCATCCCAACCGCTGGCGCGGTCTTCATTGTGTGGACGAACCTTGCCCGGATGCGACTTTACAAAACTGGAAAACACGACGCCTTGATGTTGATTTCCCACTACCACCCCCACTGTGACCAATTGCCATCCAACATGGCTGAAAACTGGCTCACCATAGGCAAACTCTCAGAAACTATCGTGCACGCAGGAATGTGTTCTGAGCCTTGAGTCCACCAGACACAAGGACGCTGAAACCGTGACTTAAGCAGTTGACGGTTTAGCTGGGACACTGTTACTGATTGATTGGCCACCAATATCATTTGCTCTGAGGCAGCAGATCGGTCTTGTACTGAGTCGCTCTCTTCTATGTTCTCAACCCAGTCGACCGCTTTTAGTCCATCAGCCCACCGAATCACATCCGTATCATCTTCTAGAAGACGCAAGATTTTGCTTTCCGCGCTTTCGCTCCACTGCCTGTCTTCCCAAAACGCTAAATGATCACCTTGTACTGGCTTGGCAATCGTCATATAAAAATGCCGGCCAACCTGATCCACACTTGGCATCAAAGTGCCTATTACTGCAGGTTCACCACACACTTGTGGTGCGAGCGAAAAGTGCCAGATCGGACTGGTTAAATAGAGTTCAAGCCAGTTGTCTGCCAATTGTTCTCGACTCACCGCTGTCACCGCTTGCAACCATTCTCGCCAAGCAGAGACAAACTCTTCCGGTAGCTGACTTTGAATAAAATCACCACGAGTAGGCACTTTTCCAAAATAACCAAAGCCTTTTATAGCTTGCTGGGACATACAAACCTCGTTAAATCTGACGACCAAAATGGGTGTTGCGTCGTCGCTGGAATCAGTACTAGCTTGGCGCGATTACCTTTAATAACGATATCCAACACGTTGTCTGAGCGAGACTCCGGACGCTGCATTGCAAGTTGATCAAGCATCTTAAACAAGCCCCAATCTCCACGATAAGTTTCTGAAACTGCATGACCTGACTTAGGAGGAACAAACGACAATCGAGTGTCCGATTTAGAGGGTGTTGGCCAAACAAATTGAGAGACGCGCTGGGGACCATGTCGGTAAATCAACGCTTGTTCACCAAGCTCGACACGTAAATTATTGATGTGCCCATCTAAGTAGAGAGGTTTAAGGCCAAATTCGAGACGCAGCTTTTGGGTTCCTGGCTCAAAAAACATGTTTCTAATTCGGCGTGCTTGCTGAAACAAAGTGAGTGACGCTTGGTCAATTCCGACGTTTTTTTCCAGCACCCAACGCTTACCTGTGGTGTCGACAGAAGCTTGTAAGTACTGATTAAAGAACTGATCAAACTTGCCGCCATAGCCAAAGAAACGTGCAAAGTCTTTGATATTCACTTCTTGTTTTGCTTTTGGGCTGAAGGGATACTTGCCGTAAATTGCATTCTGGTATTCTTGATAGATGGTCTGATGCCAAAGCTTGTTCACATGTACCTGAGCACCTCGGCTAGCCAATGCCGAAGTTTGAGCCGTCAACTGCGCAGTCCACTGTGAAAACGGCTTAGGCAATGATCGCTGGACACTCCGCATATCAGTCATCACTCGAGAAATACTGCCGCCTTCGGCCAAACTCGCAAATGCGCCCTTCTGCCTAGATTCGGATAGCCCCTCTAAGTAATTTTCCACGGACACAATCGACTTAGACAACAACGCGAGATCGTCATCCGTGACGCTTAGCAAGTCGACAAATGCATCTTCAACTTCTTGCCCTGGTAAAGCCAATCTCAATTTGGCGGCATCGTTAGGCATAAAGCGATTGAGACGTGCTTTTTGGTTTCGAAGCGCCACATCTGCCACATTGCCTGCGACTTCCGCTGCCGCTTCAATGTTTTCATCTACCGACACTTGAGTTAGGCGAAGTTCTTTTTGCGCCGCAGTAATGACGCTTTGGATTGGTTGCTCCGAACTAGTAAGGGCTTGAGTGATTTCGAGGCCTTGCGGCACACTGGAAAAAGAAGCCAAACGAACACCGCTTAACAGCTGTTGCCAATGATGAATATAGTCTTTGAAATAACGTTCATTAACCGAGTCAATCACTGCCTCACGGGTAGATTCATCTATCGTTAATTGATCGCCATATACCCAACTATCCTCCATCAAGCGTTTGACCACTCGACTGTTTTCTAGACGAAATATTCCGTGATAACCGTTATAGGTGTAAAAACCAGGAATAGTTTCAGGTACATCGTTATCAAGTGACAGTACTTGACGTCCACGACGCCCTAATACATCTCGTAAGCCAAAATCAGGTAGATGACTTGATAAGAACTCCAACTTCAAGCGTTGATAGGCACGCTCAGATAAGGACATGGCGGTAAGAACACTGCGTGCCTGAGCAACAGCGTCGTCATCACGATTCACAGTGTTGGTTGGTAATGCTAGCAAGCTACGTACGTGTGAAAGCAGTTCGCTGCGCAACACTTGATTGACCTCGCCGGTGTAGGCTCTTTCAAAATACACTTCGAACCAATTCATGATGTCGTCTTCGTTGCGATGAGTCGTATCCACCAGCATTAGGTAGGTTTTAAGCGTTTCGTAAAGATACTCAAGATAAGACTCATTGTTTCGCATCTCTGTGACCAGCACATCGGTCAGGTATTCAGAGAAGAACACCGATAAAGCACGCTCGTAAGCAAGCTTTGAAGCAGACCAATTTTGTCACCTTGGTATAGCCCCATATTAGCCACGCCCTCTTCGGGCATTTTATTAGAATATCCCGCAGGCAAATCACGAAGCGTATTCAATGCTTGAACAAGCGTAAAAATATCAGTTTGAGGCGTAAGTTCAGGCTCAACGATATGTTGATACTTGTCGATAGCTGACGCAGAACTATCAACCAATCGTTTGTTCCATTGGTAGCTGTTATACCAAAGCGCACTGCAGATGATTAAAATCGCGCTGCATACAGCAATAACCGATCGCTGAGCCAATAAGGTAAATTTCTGGTGCTTGCGGTTTACCGTCCCGACAAACTGCTCTTTAAAAATGATGTTTTCAAACGCACCCTTTAGGAAAAAGCCCTTAGTAGCAGTGGCTTGCTGGGGCGTCACAACCTGCCCTAGTCCTAGGTGGTTTGATGTACCTTCTGCGACCTGATCTATCGGCTTACCTTGTTGAGCGGCACTGACTAAAAACACCCCACGAAGCATTGGCGCTTCTTCAAATGCATTTGGAATGAAAATCTCTTTTAAAAAGTCATCAATCACAGGTTGTAGCAATTGAAGCTGCTTGGGAAACTCAAAAATAAGGCTGCGTTTATCAACCACGCGCTCTTGATGTAACCGCTGGTTCAAGCGGGCCTGAATTTGCTCAAGTAGCTTTCTAAATTCACTATTAAACTCGCCGACCACACCCGTCTCTGGATTGTTTGCGTCCATTGGAAATGTCACGCCCCAAAACTGCTCACGCTCCTTCGCACCTAGGTCATCAAAGTACTCGCTAAATCCAGCAACCAGATCCGCTTTGGTTAACATGACATAGACCGGAAACTGCAGTCCTAGTTGGTTTTTGAGCTCTAATATGCGCTGTTTAATCGTCCGAGCGTGAAGGTTTCGTTCAGTACGAGTCTGCTGAATTAGGTCAACGAGGCTGATGGTGACAATCGCACCATTAATAGGTCGACGAGTTCGATATTTTTTAAGGAGCCCTAGAAATCCAAGCCAGGCTCTAGAATCTCTGACACTGTGACTATCTTGGGTGGTATAGCGACCGGCTGTATCAATGAGCACGGCTCTGTTGGTGAACCACCAATCACAAAAACGAGTACCGCCAACACCCGATAGCGGGTCAGCACCCAATTTATCTTTGAGTGGAAATTCCAATCCTGAGTTTTGCAAAGCCGTGGTCTTTCCGGTGCCCGGGGGCCAATCATCACATACCAAGGAAGTTGATATATGCCAAGCCCACCAGTCAGCTTCGACTTTTTCAAAACCTCTATCGCGGCTTGAATACGCTCACGTAGCGTATCTACCTCATGGACGCTGGCTTCATCCGTGCTCTCTCCATCTTCCCCTTCGAGTAAGGTTTGTACCGCGGCTTGTTGATGCTTTTTTTCTACAGCATGGCGCCCCCATTGATAGCCAACAACCAGTACTGCAAATACAGCAATAACAAACCAACGCGTTGCTGCATCTGCGAGTGGCGTTTTTCCAGCAATAGCGACAAGTGGGCCTCCAAACCAAATGATGAAAGCAAACGTGAGAAAACCAACTAACAAAAGCGTCCACTTCGATCGAAGCACTAGCGCGATTTTTTTGAATACCAATCCCATGAACAGCGTCCGCCCTTACCTAGTTCAACAAATCAACTTCAACACGACGATTCTGAGCACGCTCAGACTGCGTCGTATTACCCTGAACCGGCTCTGATTCGCCTCTGCCTTCCGGCCACAGACGCCCTCTCAATAATGTCCCGACAGACATGGTGTCAGCGACCGCGGTTGCTCTCGCAAGCGAAAGGTGCCAGTTTGAAGGAAAGCGACTGGTGATGATCGGCTGACTATCGGTATGACCGGTAATGAGAATCCGTCCATCGGTAGACTCCAGCGCGCGTGATAACTTTTGCAGTATCGGGATAAAGGATGCTTTGATATCCGCACTTCCCGGAGCAAAAAGTTCATGTGAAGCAATAGTAAAACGCACTCTGTCTCTCATCGGCTCGATCCGAATAAGCCCTCTTTCCACTTCCGTGTTAAGACGCTGCTGCAGCAATAGCAACTCAGCTTCATCAATAAGACTTTCTGTCTCCTGCGCTGGCGCCCATTGAGCTAAAGATTGGATTTGATTAAACACGGGATCAGAGTGTTGATTGATGGTGTAACGACTGAATAGAAACAGCGACAGAAGCAAAGCTCCAAATACACTCACAACTAACCATGTGGGTATGCCAATCTCACCCTCATTTTTGATTTCAACAGCCGGATAGGTTTGGATGGACAAGCTTTCTTCGACTTCTCCATTTACCTGCTCTAGGGATGAAAAAACATGCTGTCGGTACTCCTCCAATTTTTGCTGCCCAACTTGCTCAAACTTATACTTACCAACAAACCCTAAGCTCAAACACACATATTGAAGCTCAAGCAATTGTGCATGCTGGAAAGGCGCACAAAGATGATCATCCAACAGCGTAAAAAAGTACTCACCACCTGATGTTTGTGAATGCAACATGGACAACAAACTCTCTTGTCCCCACTCCGATTCTCCTCCCCATTGAGTATTCAGCACGGTTTCGTCAATCAAACAGCACAAGCAAAACATTGCAGCATCCAAACTTGCTTGGTTTATCTGTGCATATCTAAGGCTCGACTCATACTCGTTCAAACGATCATTAAACGCTTGCTTGAGAACCTTGGTGTCTGCATGAGTCGGTGTACAACGAACCTGATTCACCATCGATAAAATGGTGCTCGCGCTCTCAAGTAGTGGGTTAGAACCCAACATTGGTAGCGGCATCAGCGTCGTCTTATTGGTTGTTGGTGTCGCGACCACCGTTGCATCAGCAGATACTTGTGGCCTGGGAGCTGCCTTATTTTTACCTGTTCTCAAGCCAGGGCGCGGTTTGATAATGGTTGCGTCTGTCATACTAGTTATCCTGGCTCACACTATTGACGAATGGCCCAAAGCTGCATGTCCAGCTCTGGATACAAACCCGAAAGATGAATGGCAATACCGCCGCTTGTTTTAAGTCGTGCCCAATACTGGCTCGTCTTGTCCAACTTGAAGTAGTGAAAGCCAGCATGATAAGGAACTTGCCTTGGCGCGGCTGGCAATGAAGCCACAGGCACACCTGAAAGCTGGTTATTAATAAGATCACGAATGTGTTCAACTGGTCCCACTTTGACTTGATTTGGAAATCGAGCGCGAAGCTCTTCGGTAGTAACGTCTGCTCTCACCGCAATAACGAACTCAGCTTGCTCAAGCAACTGCTTATCTTCTAGTCGACTAAATCTGATGCCATAGTGCGAACTCTCTAGTGGTAATTGATGCGCGGTTTGTTCAAGGACAGTGCCCATATTTTGGCTCAACGTCGTAAAGAGCTCGCCAAGCGTTTGGCTGAGATTGTCGTGCTGATAAGATGGAAGTGTCGGCGTGCGCTTACTTTGATTGGAAAAGGTCGCTAGCTCACCCGCTAGCGCAGCGCACTGGGTATACAAAGATTCTGGATGAATCTGTTTGGTCGAAAGCACGTGTGACAGCACACCATCAAAGCGGTTAAGCACCTGTAACATGAGAAAATCAACGATAGAACTGGCACTACTTTGACTCGAACCAATACGACCAGCCAGGGAGTCCGCTCGCTGCTTTAACGTTCCATGTAAGTCGTTAAGCGAGCGCATGACTTCTTGATGAGCAGAACAGTTGAGCAACGGTGGGATATAGCGTTTATCGAGTACTACTGCTCCTTCTTCCGATACAGAGTGTATTCGTGCAATGGCAATAGTATCAAAGCCTGCCAACGGCTCAGACTCTAACTTAAGCTCAGCATTCAGTCTTGCTATCTGAATGATTTCATTCGTATCCTCATTCAAGCTGGTATCGTTAACGCTCACCTCATCAACATAATATCGACATTGTGCTTCTCCACGTTCTGCTAAGTTCTGCCCTGACGCAGTGGCAGACGGTACCGCTAAATAGATAACTTCATCGCGTACCTCACTCGTTAAAGACTTAGGTTTAGGCAATGAGTCACGCTCTGGCGACATGACGCCCGCACCAGTTGGTAAATAACCATGAAAGCAGGTCAAAGCAAACTGGCCATTGGACAACAATGAATAGTCAATATCCACGTCATAGATCCCCCAAAAATAGGGGTTCACAACCGCCAGACTTTGATAAAGGCGAGAATATATGCTTCTCTCTTGCTGTTGAAAATGTTGAGGACGCAGAAACATACCTTCGTTCCATGCGACGTGGCAAAATTCACTCATACTGAAACCTAGTCAATGTTTAGTTGCTAATAAATACTGATAAATCACCGACATTTACGGTCACAGTGGAATAGCTAGTTGGGGATATTTCTATAATCTCTCGCCAACTCGCATTATCGATATTTTGATAGGCCACCAATATTCCGGCATATCTCACACCTGGTCTTAGAGAAACCGAGTGTTTATATTCTTGCCCGGGTTCAAACTCAAACTCAGCTTTTGAGATTAACTCCGGTCCTAGAACACCGCTAGCATCATCAAATAATGTAAAGAAATCTTGGCTTTCAAACTGTGTCCTAGAAGAAAGCTCAAATACCCGCACAACAACAGGGGACGCTCGGCCATTAATATTAGGGTTCACATTTTCAGATACTTTAAAGTCCAATGTAGTATATGGATCGACCACATAATTAGCGACAGAGCAAGCGGATATAAAGTTCAAAGTTAAAATACAGATTGCAAAACTTACTAGCTTATTCATTTTTATTCCTTTAACTCCGAGCTTTTAAGATATTGCTCATAGAACTTAGCAAAGTCTTCCATGTAGAAAGCATTAGTTTGATTTTCTATATCCTGCGTTATTTGCAAGTATGTTTTTTTGTAATACAACCATTGTTTGTTGCCTGAAAACAACGGCCAGCGATTAACACTCGATGACGACGAACTCAGCTTAGTATTGGCTTCGAGCTGCTTAGGATCGAGCAATTTCATCAATGCTGAGATTGCTCCGGTTACTCCGGCATGGAGCGCCTCTTCGTGACGTTCAAGATCGCGAAAGGCGGCTTTAATCGCTTTTTCAGGTGGTAGAAAACCGGTCGTTCTTCGAAGCAGTAAGTTATGCATTGCATCTTCAAAGTCTGAAGAGAATTTGAGTGGGTTGTTTTCTACTCTACGAAAGGTTGTTTGGTTGATTCTAGTGCTTTGTTTGAAAACAGAACGATTATGCAAAGTCGACATAATGCCCTCAACAGAGTCCCTAGTCACCACACCAAGTTGAAACCACCAACGCTCAGGGTTATCACTTGAAACGACACTTGGATCTATGCCTAGTCCTTTAAAAAACGCAGCTTGCGTGCTTTCTAATGTATGGTTTTCGGGTGACGAGATAGACTCAGCACGCCTTTGCGTTATAGGGGATAATGAAGTCATAGATTCCGACGCTACAGAGCTGTTATCTATCGAAGGCTCAAAATCTGGAAAACTGAACGCGTCGTCCGGAGCTGAATTGAGTACTGAATTTAAGCTCATCGTATCTGCGCACTCAAGCTCTTGCGGCTTCGGTTGGTCATGAACGTAGTGAGCTCTTTCATGGCAAAAAGGCTCATTTTTAGCCAACAAGTTGCTATCCGCCGCTGGTATAAATGCTTCATTGAACGGGATAGCTGAATCGCCTGATCATTCCTCAAATGGTCAGTAGCACTGGCACTTTTATGCTGTGAAATAGCGGCTTCTATTTCGTAGTCACCAATCGCAATCACATCACCATGGGTAATGAGCTGTGGAAGACCTTTTTTTATTGGCTCTACGGAGCGATTGAGAAAAACACCATTGGTCGACATATCATAGATATACGCACTATTATTAACGAGTTCTATTCGGGCATGATAAGAGGAAATAATCTTTTCTGGATCGCTCAACACCCAATCACAATTTTCACTTCGTCCCAATGTTAATTCCAGCTTTCCATCTAGAGCATTGAGAGTTTCACTTTCTACCACATTTGACGTGAAGCGATGATAACTCGTCACCGACAACCTTAATATCATTATTATTTTCCCATTCTGATAGTACACTGCTAGAAAGTATTAGCATGAAGTAATTAATGCAATACTAAATAATATTTATCTCGAAAAACTCCTTAGATAATCAGCAGCGGCGATATTATTACACCAAGAATCTTTGCCAATCAACAATTGAATTACCTCTTTCATGCTGCTAGCATTTCCTTTAAATAATAATTTCAAGCTCAACTTTCGAGTAGAACTTAAAAAGTTGTAGAACTTAAAAATTGAAGCCAGACGATTTAAATCAATCATTAATATTTACCATTATAAATAGCGCGCCAAATAGAGCCATTAATAACAATTTAGACATTTAAATATCACAAATAGAACGTCTAATTATTCATTGTTGCTGATAATAAATTATGCGAAGTAAATCGCATTATTGCGTCCACAACTCACTATTGAGTCTAGGACAGCATCGAGGATTTTTGCCATTGACTAATAAGTGGCTAATTAAGTTGGATGTGAGGCATGGAAAAAGAAGAGACAAAAGCAACCAGTAGCGTTGGCTCAAATGAAGAGGCTAACAATATCAGTAAAGATAACAGCGATGAATCAACCCAGATACATAGCACTACTAGCACTTCCCCTCCCGTACACACTAGTACGAGTCAAATAGTAGGAAGAGTCATCAATGGACGTTATGAACTGCTTGATTTAATTGGGCATGGCGGAATGAGTGATGTATACCGAGCAAAAGACTTGGTGCTAGAGGAAATGGGAGAAAACGACCCATATGTGGCGATAAAATTGTTGCAGCCCTCACTTCACGAATATCCTGATGCGACTTCATTGCTCATTCGAGAGGCTCGAAAGACCCAACGCCTCAGCCACGACAACATCATTCGGGTCTTTGACTATGGGTTTGAAGAGGAGTTGTGTTATTTAGTCATGGAATGGTTAGATGGACAAACACTAGACAATGTGATCAAAAGCCATCGTCCGAATGGACTGCCTTATCAGCAGGCTATGGCAATTCTCAGCCAAATTCTGTCTGCTCTAACCTATGCCCATAAACATGGAGTGATCCACGCCGACCTGAAACCAGGCAACATTATGCTTAGCCGTGACGGAGGTATAAAGATCTTTGATTTTGGGGTATCGCACAGTGTTTCTAATCCCGCTCACCCCACATGCAATAGCGATTCAGCACCTTCTGATGTCAGCGGCTATACCCCTATATACGCGACTCCCGAATTACTTAAAGGGCAAAACCCGAGCTCTGATGATGATGTTTTTGCATTTTGCTGTATCGCCTATGAATTACTATCGAGTCGTCATCCCTTTGGCCGAAAAACCATCGAACAAGCAAATCGTGAACAATGGGTCATCTCTAGGCCCAAACATATATCACGTCTCAAGTGGCGAGCTCTTCGTTCTGGCCTCGAATACACTAAGAGTGACCGTGAAAGTTCACTGGATGCGTTGCACACCGAGCTTACCAAACGACGACTACCTAAATCATTAGGGGTATTGGTTATGGCTGCTGTTTTTGTTGGTGGGGGATATGTCTACTCAGTTCAGCAAAAAACCATTGGTGCGCTGCAAATTAAAGTCAATCAGCAAGCAGACCATTTATCATCGCTCGTTAATGTCTTTGATATGCCTACAGATGCCTTTTTTGCATCCTACTCGACGATGAGCGAAGCATTCGCAATGCCAAAACAAGCATGGCTGCGTCAAAATCAGGCGACGGTCGTTGAACACTACGAAAGACTCGTTGAACAGCAACTTCGCAGCCGTGAGTCTCGATACCCGAATTATTACGCTATCGAAGAAATCCTAACAGAGGCCAAACAATTCTATCCTGACTCGCACATGCTTAATACTCTTACTAATACCATCAATCAAAGCCTGCTGCGTACATTAGAAAGCCTGAAAAACAAACTTAACCAAGCGCTAGAACAAGGTGAGTTCCAATCGCAAGGTGCTAACAACATCTATCAACTTCTCGATGACTTAAAGACGCTACGCCATGATTACGTATTTACACCTTCGTTATTAGCCCAGCAAACCTTCGAGCAACAACTGGATAAAGCACTGTTAGAACGTAATGCAGACTCTCTGGCAGATCTGATCCCAGCCGGTGAGACATTTTTTAATCATAGCGAACATCAGCAGTCCTCACTCGCTGGCGCATTAGCATTAAAACAAGCCATTCTGGATTTGTCGGACTACAAATCAAACGTATCGAAGGGAGAGCAGCCCCTATTTCCTCATCACTCGGCTTATTTAGTTTATCGTCCTCAATTAGAGACTTTTCACAAGCGTCTAGCTGAGCTGACACTTGTTTCACAGCTTGACGCTTTGGCCAGTGACGTTGAACGGTTCGCAGGAAAAGTCCCTGACAATTTCTCACATCTCATCGATCTCAAACAAAACATGGCCAATCAATATCTCGCATTTTCTGAGCTACTGATTAAGAAACGCCTGACTAGAGAAGCGGCAAAGACGATGCAAAAGGCCCAAACATTACTCACTAACGTGCAGCAATCAAGAGTCAATGTTTACTGACTGTAAGGATTCGATTGCCACGCAACAAGCACTCACTAACAAGTACCTATGAACCAAAAGGAATGATCTTCATGAAACTGTCACCGCTCTTTCTTACCCTGACAGCCTTAACTGTTGTTGGCTGTGCCAGCGACTCTAACACACTGGCCTACACCGACCGATGTCTCACGCAAGAGGCTTATGAAGCTCAACTGCCTGAACTTGTACTCTATGGCAGCCAAGCAGGACTCGTCAGTGACTACGGGCAAACTAGCGAAGCGCTTACCTCGATTTACAGTTCGCAAATTGATGACGCAACACTCAACATTCAATTTGATCAGCAAAGCGAGCAACTTCTTACGCGTAGTTACCAAAACCAATACGAGCGAGTTCTCGAACGTACTTATGCCGTTACTTGCAGCGATAAGGATTCATATTACGGAACCGGGTTTGTGGCTCGCAAAGTAGATGGGGGGTTACTAATATGGGAAAAAAGCTCCGAGATGACGGCTTTGCCAAACGACATGTGGGTGTTCTACCAAAGTGGCTACTTCCCTATTCCGCCAGCCAAGCTATCTCGCTCACTTTTCAAAGAGAGCAAAGGTGCTGATGTTGCCGAACTGCAACGAATACTCAATTTGGTTCTAAACTCTGAGAAAAAACTCACCCCTGATGGCAGTTTTGGTTGGCAAACGAGACAAGCAGTGAAGGACTTCCAGAAAACACATGAGCTCTACCAAGATGGTGTTGTTGGTCAACAAACCTGGGAAGCCATTATCAGTGAAATCAACAAGCTATCTAGCACCAGCATCAAATGATTAACGAACTGAATATTCGAGTAAATTGAGGAAATGCCACCTTTCAAGCACAAAAGACAAAGGTGGCCAAGCACTATTTTTCCATCTAATGGTGTAGTGTGAACAACTCTGGAACTCATCGCTCTAATCACACTTTGCAATGTTATCTCGCCTATCTGCTACCAAAGTACTCAATATTTCGTTCGAGTCACACCATTGTAATACAATATTATAGTAATATCCTAAGCATACCCATTAATGATTGCTTACCAAAGGAACGATAATGAGATCATTGCACCTCACTCTACTTGCCACCAGTATTATTGCGGGTTCTGCTATTGCGGCTACTGAGTCTCCACTTGCAGCCCAATACAACCTTGACCCTAACAAAGCGCCGTCACAAAACTTCGATATGACTAACTGGAAAATTAATTTACCAGTACTCACTACCGAAGGGCCACGTAAAGGTAAAACGCTTGAGATAGCAAAAGAGCAACTTGGTGATACTAAGACACCTTATGTACATCCAGAGTGGTTCTACACAGATAAGCAAACTGGCGCGGTTGTTTTTGTGGCTCCGAACGATGCACCAACCACACCAAACAGTAAAAATACACGAAGTGAGTTGCGCGCTATGCTTGCGACTGATTACGGAGAGCCAAGCAATAACTTTGTTATCGCCTCACACCCAAATGCCTCTGAATATGGAGCGATTGGCGGTGAGCTAAAGGCGACACTGTCTGTTGATCAAGTGAGTGAAAGCGGTAAATACAGTCATAACGGCGCATTTGGTGTCGTGATTGGCCAGATCCATGCAGCTAAAAATGAGCCACTTAAAATCGTCTATCGTAAGCTCCCTGAACATGAGCACGGCTCTTTGGTATGGAACTACGAGTTGAACCCAACCAAAGATCTTCAAAACGCGAAAGATGCGAACGGCAAAAAGCTCAGAAAAGACATTCGCCACAACGTATTCGGTGAGTACAACTTAAGACAGGGATCTGACGATCCAAAAGATGGTATCAAGCTTGGTGAAATCTTCTCATACAGTGTGAACGTTGAAGGCGATATGATGCACCTTACGTTTACCAAGAACCCAGGCACGGACAACGAAGTCGTCAAAACTTTCGATGTTGATCTAAAAGCGGGTAACTACCAAGCCACGACGTTGACCAAGGTTACGGAAATACGTGGATGTATTTCAAAGCGGGCGCATACAACCAGTGTAATACGAAGAAAAGCAGCGCCTCTTGTGAGTGGCGCGGAATGGATGCAGGTGACTATGTTAAAGCAAGCTTCTACCAGTTAGAGCTAAATCAATAAACCCTAGCCGTTAAACAAACAAAGGGAGCTCAGTTTAGCTCCCTTTGTTTTTATCTGATCGGGCATTTAGAAGCTATAGCGAACGCCAATGCCTGCGCCGATACCTAACTTAAGGTCGCTGTTGTCAAACATTAGGCTTGGGGTTAGCTGCGCGTAACCATCCCAGTTTCTTGCGAACGGAAGTTCTACACCTAGAGCAATACGTGGGCCAAATTTGTCAGAGCGTTTAATTTGACCACCGACACCTGCATACCAGTTAAAAGGCACATCACCACCAAAACTGCCGCGATTAAAAATGTAATCGGCAGCAATACCGTCGTTGCCAACCGCAAAGTTTATCGTATTGTTGATTTGGCCAACAATGCTTAGCCCTTGGTCTAGACCCATACCAAGCTTAAAGCCGGAGTTGCCACCGCGACGCGATGAAGAGCCGGAGCTTGATTTTGATTTTTGCGTCGAAGCCGTCTGTTTAGGGGCTGACTGCTTTGATGTTGATGATGGCGCAGCTGCTTGATCTTCTTCTACGATTTGCCACTGCTCTTCGCCACCAGCGGTCGTGTTTGCAAAAGAAGGGCTCATAAATAACGCTGCAACAAAGGCAACGATAAATGGTGTGTTTTTCATACTGGTGTTCTTGTGTTTGCTGCTCTTACTTAATGCAAAGAGCTTATGAATGTAAAGTTGGGCGCATTCTAGAAGCTCACGCTTTTACAATGTCATCATAGAGCAAAAATAGAGCAAGAATGGCTTCAAGAATCGTTGGGCGTGGTAAACACCCAACGACGGGAACAGATAAGACAGATATGAAAGAATGGTACAGCTAGTGACTAATTTACGGAGTCTTGATCAGTTTTGTTGAAAATTAACGACACAGAGTTGACGCAAAAGCGCTGCCCTGTAGTTTGAGGCCCGTCTTCAAATACATGGCCTAAATGACTGTCGCAAGCACTGCAGCGTATTTCAACACGTGTCATACCGTGACTGTGATCGTCTAAATAACGGATCGCGGACTCACTGACAGGCGCGTCAAAGCTCGGCCAGCCGCACCCAGAGTCGTACTTGTTTTCTGAGTGAAACAGTTCGGCCTGACAACAGGTACAGTGGTATAGCCCTGTGTCCTTATTATGAAGCAGAGTCCCGGTAAATGGAGCCTCGGTACCTTGTTGTCGACAAACACGATACTGCTCATCGGTTAGCGTCTCACGCCAGTGTTGGTCTGGCTTGGCTCTGTTTTTGTTTTCCCCAGTCATCTCCTTTACACCCTCTTTTTTATTGTCTACATTTTAATCAGCGCACACTTATTACGTGTAATAAACTTGGTTGTAGCACATTGTTGTCAATTACCCACCAAAGTGTGTCTAACATGTTAACTCACCTTGTCCCCAAGGTTAAATACATCAAGCAAATCATTACAGAGTCACGAGCTAAGTTCAAAAAAACGTCATTTAATACCGAATGTTAAGAAAAGCGACACTTTTTTTTGACTTTAGACAAATTAATTCCGATTATCTATTGAAGTTAGTGACTGGATTCTGTAATTTTACTACCAGTTATCTTTAAACAGAAATTAAGTTGTGGAGCAACTATAATGACTATCAAAGTAGGTATTAACGGTTTTGGCCGTATCGGTCGTTTCGTATTTCGTGCAGCGCAAGAGCGCAACGACATCGAAGTAGTAGGTATTAACGATCTAATCGACGTTGAGTACATGGCATACATGCTTAAGTACGATTCAACTCACGGCCGTTTCAACGGTACTGTTGAAGTTGAAGGCGGTAACCTAATCGTTAACGGCAAAACTGTACGTGTAACTGCAGAGCGCAACCCAGAAGACCTAAAATGGGACGCAATCGGTGTTGACGTTGTTGCTGAAGCAACTGGTCTTTTCCTAACTGACGAGACTGCACGTAAGCACATCACTGCTGGCGCGAAGAAAGTTGTACTAACTGGTCCTTCTAAAGACGCTACTCCAATGTTCGTAATGGGTGTTAACCAAGACACTTACGCTGGTCAAGACATCGTTTCTAACGCTTCTTGTACTACTAACTGTCTAGCGCCTATCGCTAAAGTTCTTAACGACGAGTTCGGTATCGAATCTGGTCTTATGACTACAGTTCACGCTACTACAGCTACTCAAAAAACTGTAGACGGTCCTTCTGCTAAAGACTGGCGCGGTGGTCGTGGTGCTTCTCAGAACATCATCCCATCTTCAACTGGTGCTGCTAAAGCTGTAGGCGTTGTTCTTCCAGAACTAAACGGCAAACTAACTGGTATGGCTTTCCGCGTACCAACTGCTAACGTTTCTGTAGTTGACCTAACTGTTAACCTTAAGAACGGTGCATCTTACGAAGCTATCTGTGCAGCTATGAAAGCAGCATCTGAAGGCGCTCTAAAAGGTGTTCTAGGTTACACTGAAGACCAAGTTGTTTCTCAAGACTTCATCGGTGAAGTTCAAACTTCAGTATTCGATGCTAAAGCTGGTATCGCTCTAACTGACAACTTCGTTAAAGTTGTATCTTGGTACGACAACGAAATCGGTTACTCAAACAAAGTTCTAGACCTAATCGCTCACATCTCTAAGTAATGTAAGCTTTTAGCTGAATATTTGTAATAAAGGCGACTCATAGGGTCGCCTTTTTAGTATCTGTTTCTGGGTCCAATCGACACCTGGGAGCTATCCCCTCTCCCTAGGAACCAGAGACTTAACCTAGGAAGTTACACTATGGATTTGTCTGTTTTACCTACCCTGACCGTTCTCTCGGACTATGTCACTATCGCTCAAATTGGTGACAATAAAGTGGTTCGCGTTCTTCATCCTAAAGCTTCAGCTGCCATCTCTCTTCACGGCGGCCATGTGATTTCATTTAAGCCGGAAGGCCAAGAAGATCTGATTTGGATGAGCAAAGACGCCATCTTTGATAGCAAAGCGGCCCTTCGCGGCGGTATTCCGGTTTGTTGGCCTTGGTTTGGCCGAGTAGCCGCACCGGCTCACGGTTTTGCGCGCAACAGTACTTGGGAACTCATTGAGCACCGCGAAAATGAACAAGGCGTGATTGTTAGCCTTGGACTCACCGACAGCGACGCTACTCGTGATATCTGGCCACATAAGTTCCAACTAGTCTTGAACGTGGAAATGAGCGATTCATTAAATGTGTCTCTGAACATCACCAACACTGACAGCGCTCCATGGCGTTTCTCTGGCGCTCTGCACACCTACCTAAACCTAGGTGATATTGAGAAGATGGAAGTCACAGGCATGGGCTCTAGCTACATTGACAGCCTACTTGATGGCAAAGTGTGTGAAGGCCAAGAGGTACTTACCCTAACCGATACCATCGACCGCGTGTACACCGCTCCGTCTAATGAAATTGTGCTGCATGACAATGCATTCAATCGCAAATTGGCAGTCTGCAATAGCGGCGACAACTCAGCAGTACTTTGGAACCCTTGGAAACAAGGCGCAGAATCTATGGGTGACATGAACAACGATGGTTACCTCAGCATGTTCTGTATCGAGTCAACGCTTCATGCAGACTCGCTGGAAGCAGGCAAAGAGCTTGCACCGGGTGAAAGCCACCAGTTGGCGACACAGATTTTCGTTAAGTAATCTGCGAACCTGAAGGAATTCAGACGACTGAATTGCTTCCCTTCCTTGATATGGTTAGACTTACGAAAATTTTCGTCGAGTCTAACCTATGTCATATCAATGCCCTCTGTGTCAGCACCCACTCGCTCTAAACGAGCGCAGTTATCGCTGTAGCAATAATCACCAGTTCGACAAAGCCAAAGAAGGTTATGTCAATCTTATGCCTGTGCAACACAAGCGCTCAAAAGATCCAGGTGACAACAAAGAGATGATGCAGGCAAGGCGCACATTCCTAGCGCACGACTTCTATGCTCCAATGCGAGACAAAGTCGCCGACACACTGCGTTCATCTTTAACTGTAACTAAGGGCAATATCCTTGATATCGGTTGTGGCGAAGGTTACTACACCAGCTATTTTGCCGACGAACTGACAGGTGACAATCCCGAGTTTGCCGTTTATGGCCTCGACATATCCAAAGTCGCGGTTCGCTACGGTTCTAAGCGCTACGACAAGGTTAACTTTTGCGTTGCCTCTAGTCATAAGCTACCTTTTTCTGAAGAGAGTCTTGCCGCGGTAATTCGTATTTACGCGCCGTGCAAACATGAAGAGCTGCGCCGCTGTATCGAAGCTGATGGACTAATGATCACCGTCACACCGGGCAGTCATCACCTATATGAGCTTCGCGAGCTTATCTATCAAGATGTGAGACTTCACGACGAAGCTGCTGAAGTGATTGAAGGTTTCGACCTAGTTTCTGAAACTAAGCTCGACTACACAATGAACCTTAACGGCCAGCAAGCGTATGACCTTTTGCAAATGACGCCATTTGCTTGGAAAGCTAGCCAAGAGCTCCGAGAGAAGCTACAACAAACCGAGCACTTCGACTGTCGTGCCGATTTTATGGTAAGAGTGTATCGCAAGGTTTAAAGTCAACCAGTAATTGGTAATGATATTAATTTTCAATTGCATTGAGTCGTGTGCGGATCTCGTTTACCATATTGGTTCCAAGATAGCCTTCCATTGAAGGCTATTTTTTATTAAAGAGAGTCCCTATGAAAGCTTACCCTATCGCACTGTCACTCGCTCTGCTCGCTGGTTGTAGCAGCGCACCTTCAAATGACCTGCCCAAGCCAGATCAATCCGTTGAATCCTTCTACGATTATCAGCTGTATTCTCCGCAGGGCTTAGCGATTTCGCTTTCATCATTACCGGACGAGCTAAAAACCGCGGATGTTATCCTCGTTGGAGAGTGGCATACGCACAGTGGCGTGCATCGCTTTCAGACTGATCTTTTAAAACAGCTTGCGTACAACAACGACAAGCTTGCGCTTTCGATGGAGCAATTCACGCGTGATAAACAGCCTATCGTCGATCAATATTTGAAGTCAGAAATTGGCGAACAAATGCTGATACGCGAAGGAAACGCGTGGCCAAACTATGAGAGCGATTATCGTCCGCTTGTAGAACTGGCTAAGCAAAACCAACTCGACATTATTGCCAGTAATGCACCTAAAAGCTTTGTTCGCTGTATTGGGCGTGAAGGGCTTAACTACTTAGAAAAGTTAGACAGTGATGAACGTGCTTTTGTCGCAAAGCGCATCAATACCTCCTCTTCAGCCTATAAAGACAAGTTCATGGCCTCAATGCACCATGGCGATAGTGACCAAACCGAGCGCCAATATGCCGCTCAGTTGACATGGGACGCGACCATGGCGGAGAGCATCGTTAACTACATCAATCAGCACCCTGGCACGCAAGTCATGCACATTGCTGGTAAATTCCATACTGAGAATGCACTCGGCACAGCAGCGCAAATACAAGCTCTGGCACCTAACCTTAACATCGCGGTTATCACTCCAGTCACCGATATAACGAATAACTCAACAGATTTTCAGCTCTCGGTTCTCGCGCCACCGGTTCGGTATGTGCAAAAAGAAAATCAAATGCAAGCCTACAAGCACCTTCATAAACGTAGTGACACACTCACCTGCGACTAGCGTACTTGAAGCAATAAGTCCGCTTTTTTGGCGTACTTATTGCTTAGCTGTCAATGATAAACAGGTTCTATGTCTCTCCTAGAGAAATTTTTATAAAGATTTTGCCATGAATGACGACATAGTAATTGATAGCACTAATGGAGATAGCTATGCAGAGCGTCAATTCCGGCATGTCTGCGCCAACCAATCAACTTGGCAGTGCCGCAGCAAACACAATCAAACAGGCAGAATCTAGTGGCAATACTTTGCCGACACCGCAAGGTGAACGTGGTGGCGACAGTGTCTCTATCTCACCGCAAGCAAAAGCGCTATTTGAACAAGAAAAGTCAGCAACGCCAAAGCCTAACAATGCCGATAAATCAACGGATAAAGATGAAGACGAAGGCATGGGTAAGACGGTCACCTCTTTTGCCCACGGTGCACTAGGCATGGATCATCCTGACGATCTCGAAGAGCAAAAAGATTCATCCTACTCCGCAGGTCAGTATGCGTCAGCAGCCGTTACCATTGGGGCGCTGATACTCGCCTTGGTATAAGATAACGCTCTTTTGTTCTCACGATAGATAAACAGATTTGAGCTCACGATGTTAGTCAAATGATAATGATGTTATTTGACATAGAAAACATCGCATGGAACGTTATTTTAAACTTATTGATAAGCCAACCTTTTTTGGCGCTATCGCACTTTTGCTCAGTGTCATCATTCCGCTTATCCTGTTCCCAGATCAAGGCGCTGATATCATTGCGCAAGCAAAACTGATTATGACCGACAAGTTCGGTTTCCTTTACCTAGCACTTGGCCTCGCTGCCTCTTCTTCATGATATTCATCATTTTTAGCGACATTGGCCAAATCAAACTGGGTGACCCTGACGAAGCGCCAGAGTTTAAGACCTCATCTTGGGCTGCCATGCTGTTTTGTGGCGGTATTGGTGCCAGTATTCTTTATTGGGGCTGTATCGAATGGGCGTATTACTACCAATCACCACCATTTCAACTAGAGCCAGGCAGTGAAGAGGCTATCCGTTGGGCAGCAACCTACGGCATCTTCCACTGGGGACCGATTGCTTGGGCCATTTACCTGATCCCAGCACTACCTATCGCTTACTTCTTCTATGTTCGTAAGCAACCTGCACTCAAGGTCTCAAGCGCATTGATTCCAGTCATTGGCGAAAAGCATACCAATGGCGCGTTAGGTAAGCTGATTGATGTTCTGTTTATTTTTGGTCTTCTTGGCGGCGCAGCAACGACCTTGGGTCTGGCAGCACCGCTTATCAGTGAAGGTCTGAGTGTTCTGTTTGGCTTACCACAAACGACTTATACCCAAATTGGTGTGCTAGCAATCTGTACTGCGATTTTTGCTTACTCTTCTTTCGCGGGTATGGAAAAAGGCATCAAGATCCTCAGCAACATCAACTTCTGGGGTGCAATGCTATTGCTCGCTATCGTTTTGCTGCTGGGTCCAACCATTTTCATCCTGGAAACTGGCCTAGACTCAATCGGCCGCATGATGTCGAACTTCTTTGTAATGGCAACATGGGCAGAGCCTTTCGGAGGCTACGGCAGTTTCGATGACACCCACTTCCCACAAGATTGGACCATTTTCTATTGGGCATGGTGGCTAGTATTTGCACCAAGTATGGGGCTGTTTGTAGCGAGAATTTCGAGAGGACGTACTATCAAGCAAATGGTAGCAGGCTCGCTATTCTTTGGTTCGTGCGGCTGCTTCTTGTTCTTTATTATCCTGGGCAACTATGGCTTATCGCTGCAGCTTTCTGGACAACTCGACATTGTCAGTATTTTGAATGAACACGGTGCAACCAAAGCCATCTTCTCGATGCTTTCAGAGCTGCCATTCTCTTGGTTCATCATTCTGCTGTTCACGCTGCTTTGCATTATCTTTACCGCAACCACGTTCGACTCTATCTCTTATATTTTGGCGTCTGTGGTACAAAAAGATGTCACCCAAGAGCCTATGCGTTGGAACCGTCTATTCTGGGCATTCACGCTAAGCTTTATGCCTGCGGTACTGATGTTCCTAGGTGGATTAAGTACGCTGCAAACCGCTGCTATTGTTGGTGGTCTACCACTACTTGGTATTGCTATTATGCTGATGATTTCAGCTGTGAAAGCAACGACGCTGGATATTCGTCACCAAGAAGATTACGTCGAACCAACCATCAATATTGAAGATCTGCCTGAGTTTGATCCTTGGTCTCATGAAGGTGTTGCGCTGGCGAACTTTGAGAAGTGCCGTGACGTTGCACAAGTCGCTGCCGATGAAGAGCGCGCGGCAATGCAAACACTGTTTAAAGTGAAAAAACGCATCCGTGCCTACGCACTTGAGCATTCTGCAGACGAAAGCAAAGCGATCCCTGAAGAGCTGCAGCAGCAGTTTGAAGAAGCGCTAAGTGCACTCTCTGACGCACAAGACCACAAAGAGCAATCATCGCTCGCGGCACAAGACGCTCGCTCACGCTTTACTGAAGTGTGTGCTGGCGCTTAAATTGCCTATGATTAGCAACCAAAAAAGCAGGCTATCAAAGCCTGCTTTTTTATTGGATGAAACCTTACCATCGAAAACTAGCGCGAAGGATGGTTGATGATGTGGTCTTCCCAATCAACAACATCAATCTCATACACAACTTTGTTGCGAACACTTTCACCTGCCGCGTGCATCGCTGACTTAGAGCCAGTAATCAAAGGATGCCACTCTGGGATCGATTTCCCTTCCGAAAGCAAACGGTAAGAGCAAGTCTCTGGTAGCCAGTTGAATTCGCTAATTTTGTCGCGTGTTAGCTTCAGGCACTCTTCGCCTGATTCAAAACGATTCGGGTAGTCTTTGCACGAGCATGTTTTGCTGTTGAGCCAGCTACAAGCGACATTGGTGTAGTAGACTTCATCGCTATCTTCATCCATGAGTTTATGCAGGCAACATTTACCGCAACCGTCACATAGAGATTCCCATTGTGATTCGCTCATTTCTTCAAGTGGCGTGGTTTCCCAAAACGCATTGCTCATTCGTGTTACCCTTTTCATCATTGGAGGCGTTTTATACCTCTAGAGGCTAAAAACTGCAAGCATTGATGCATGATTCACATATGTACAATTCTAGCGCATCTGGTAAACTCGCCGCCTTCATTATCGAGGGTGTTAAGATGGATTGTCGGTTAGGCTGCGGTGCGTGTTGTATCGCCCCAAGTATTTCTTCTCCTATTCCAGGTATGCCAAAAGGCAAACCAAGCGGCGAGCGCTGCGTTCAACTTGATGACAACAACCTTTGCAAACTGTTTGGAAAACCCGAGCGCCCCAAGGTTTGTCTGAGCTTTAAAGCTTGCCCAGACGTCTGCGGCGATAATGATCGTGCCGCTATGGAAAACATCTTTGAGCTTGAAAGACTCACATAACCGTATTTATTCGTTGTATTAACGCTAACTTCCTTCCGAGATTCGCGATTTTCACCAAATAGACTATTGTCAGAAAGACCTCCTATGCACAAGGTATCTGATATGAACAAGTATTTGGCGGAGTTGTTTGGCACATTTTGGTTGGTACTTGGCGGCTGTGGCAGTGCAGTATTAGCAGCAGCCTTCCCCGATGTGGGTATTGGCTTACTCGGCGTATCCCTCGCCTTCGGTTTAACCGTCTTAACCATGGCCTTTGCCATTGGACACATTTCTGGTTGCCACCTAAATCCTGCAGTAAGTATTGGTTTATGGGCTGGCGGGCGTTTCGAAACGAAAGAGCTCGTGCCTTATATCGTGGCTCAAGTCATTGGTGGCGTTTTGGCTGGCGGCGTGCTGTATGTTATCGCTTCCGGGCAAGCGGGTTTTGATGCAGTAAGCTCAGGGTTTGCATCCAATGGCTATGGCGCACACTCTCCAGGACAATACTCTCTGACCTCAGCACTGGTCACCGAGGTGGTGATGACAGCGATGTTCTTGCTGGTCATCATGGGGCAACCGACAGTCGAGCACCACAAGGTTTCGCACCGATTGCCATTGGTCTTTGTTTGACTCTTATTCACCTTATCAGTATTCCTGTCACCAATACTTCCGTTAACCCCGCAAGAAGTACCGGTGTTGCACTGTATGTCGGAGATTGGGCAGTCGCGCAGCTTTGGCTTTTTTGGGTAGCGCCTATCATCGGTGCATCATAGGTGCCTGGATCTATCGCTCCCTTATCAGCAATAACAGTGAATAAGCTGGCTTATAGAATCAATAACAGATACAGAAAAGGCGCGATAATTCGCGCCTTTTATATAGAGTCGTTTGCACACTGGCTTAGATCTTTTGTCGTCCCATAAGAGAGTGCGACAAGGTTGTGCCATCAACAAGTTCAAGCTCACCACCTACCGGAACGCCATGAGCGATGCGGCTGGCTGACACTTGATGTTCATGACAAAGCTCTGCAATGTAGTGTGCAGTGGCTTCACCTTCTACTGTTGGGTTCGTTGCAAGAATCACTTCTCCAATATCACCCTGTCGTAAACGGTAATCCAATACATCTAATCCAATATCGCTTGGTCCAATACCGTCTAATGGCGACAAGTGCCCCATTAGAACAAAGTAACGACCCGAAAACTGTCCGGTTGCTTCCACTGCTGCGATATCCGCAGGGCTTTCTACAACACACAATTGACCATTTTCTTTGCGTTTCGGGTTACTGCATATATGGCAAACTTCTTCTTCAGTAAAGGTTCTACATTGCTGACAGTGACCGATTTCAGTCATTGCACTTGAGAGTGCATCCGCCAACTGTAAGCCACCTTTTCGGTCACGCTGTAACAAATGAAAGGCCATGCGTTGTGCAGACTTAGGACCAACCCCAGGTAAGCATCGCAAGGCTCCATCAAATGCTCCAGCATATGGCTAGTTCGCATTAATTACGTCTCTAATCTTCCAATTAGAATGGCATTTTCATGCCAGGTGGAAGTTGCATACCACCTGTTACTGACGCCATTTTTTCCTTTTGAGTTTCCTCAACACGACGAGCTGCGTCGTTGAATGCGGCTGCAATCAAGTCTTCTAGCATCTCTTTGTCGTCTTCCATTAGACTTTCGTCAATTTCAACACGACGTGTGCTGTGGCTACCAGTGATAGTCACCTTAACAAGGCCAGCACCAGACTCGCCAGTTACTTCCATGTTCGCGATTTCTTCTTGAAGCTTTTGCATGCGGTCTTGCATTTGCTGGGCTTGCTTCATCAGGTTGCCCATACCACCTTTACCAAACATAGGTTTCTCTCGGTTTATTCATGTTTCAATTAATAACATGGGGTCTCATTCATCAAATGCAACCCCTACTCACCGACAATCCCTGTCCCCTAAATGGACAAGTCTCGTCGCCAAGCGGCTTATAACGGTCGAATACTTTCTTCATCCAGCTGCGCGGAAAAACGCGTCAACATGAACTGCACATTGGGATCCGTGTGTAGGTTTTGCGCGGCATCCGAGAGTTTTTGCTGATACAAATTCTCTCGAAGCTCAAGCGGCGTTATGCCTTGCTCAGAGATCTCAATGGACAAGTGACACTCTTGTTGTAATAAGACATTTAACCCAGCAAGTAGTTCGGATTGGTTTTTATCCGAGTTTAAGTGCGCATGGGTTGGCCTTAGTCCAAGCTGTATCGAGGTACCATCGATAGCGTAAACTGAGTTAAGAGCAAGTTGTTGAACTAACTTACCTACTTCCAGCTTCTCAATCATCTCCGCCCAATTATCTTGGGCAGCAGCTTCTTCGGTCAAACGCTTTGCCATCTCAGGCGTTTTCTCGTGCTCAAGCGCTTTTTTTAGCGTCGACGGTTTAATCGTCGGCTCAGTCTTTTGCAAAGTTGCATTGTTCGAAGGTCGCCACTGATACGGCTCATTCGAAGTCGGTTGTTGCGCTTGTGGCGCGGCGACATCTGACACCGGAGTCGAGCTTTGAGCACGACCCTGAGTGCGCATTGCAACTCGCTCTAGTACGGAGCTTGGTTCAGATGACGCTTTAGGCTTTTTTGCAGGAGTCGCTCCTGGGCTTTGCGGGTTCTGTCCACCAGCCTGTCTACGAGAACGAAGCTGATGACGCAAACCGCCAGCAGCAGGACGAGCACTGGTATTTTGTGAACCACCACTTGGTGCTGGCGCACTTGCTGGTTGTGCTTGCGGTGGTACGGACTGATTCTGCGATGGATGAGCTGCAGGCGATGATTGCTGCGGGTACCCTTGCGGCGCACTCGGCGGCTGCGATGAACTCATTTGCGAGGTATCAATGTACGGTTCAGGCCCTTCCTCGTACTGAGGAATAGAACCCGCATACTGTGGCGCGCTTTGCGTATGTGACATTGGTGGTGTCGACATGGTTTCAACTGGTGCAGCCTGAGGCGGCGCTTGATTGATATTCGTTGCTGGTCGCGCAGATTGTGGCTGCATTGATTGCGACGACAGTGAATTAGACGACACAGGTGTTGCGGTTATTTCACTCGCTTGCAACTCAGTCACGGGTCTAAAGGCCAGCATTCTCAGCAACGTCATTTCCACCGCAACTCTCTGCGACGGTGAGAACGGCAGATCTTGACGACCTTTTAGAGCAATCTGATAGTAAAGCTGTACATCTGTAGCTGGCAACACGGTCGCGAGATGACGAACTTTGTCTCCGTCAGCGATTTCTCCATCCACACTGGTAGGCAGTGCTTGAGCCATAGCGATGCGATGCAGCTGTGTCGCTAACTCAGAAAGCAGAATATCCCAATCAACGCCGTTGTCGGCCAGAGCTGATAACGTCGCCATCACTTGCTGCGCGTTGCCTGTGACAATTGAGTCAAGCAACTGCAGAGCTTGTGCAGTGTCTAAAGTGCCGAGCATTTGGCTCACCACTTCAGTAGTCACATGGCCATTACCAAGCGCAATAGCTTGATCGGTCAGACTCAACGCATCACGCATACTGCCATCAGCGGCGTGAGCAAGCAGCGACAAAGCTCTGTGCTCCTGCTCAACTTGTTCATGGCTCAGCACATGCTCTAGCTGTTGGTGAATGTTATCAACGGTAATCGGCTTTAAATGGAACTGCAGACAACGAGACAAAATAGTCATCGGCAGTTTCTGAGGATCCGTCGTCGCCAGAAGAAACTTCACATACTCAGGTGGCTCTTCAAGCGTTTTCAAAAGCGCGTTAAAGCTGTGACGAGAGAGCATGTGCACTTCGTCAATTAAGTAAACCTTGAAACGCGAGCGTGCCGGCTTGTACTGAACGTTATCCAGTAACTCACGAGTATCTTCTACCTTAGTGCGAGATGCGGCATCGATTTCTAGTAAATCAACACTGCGACCTTCATCGATCTCTTTACAGCTCGAACATTCACCACAAGGCGTTGCCGTAATGCCAGTTTCACAGTTCAAACCTTTGGCAAACAAACGACCAATCGTCGTTTTACCCACACCACGCGTACCGCTAAACAGGTAAGCGTGATGAAGTCGGTTCTGGTCTAAAGCATTCTCAAGAGCAGTCAGGACATGAGTCTGTCCAACTACTTCGGAAAACTTCTTTGGTCGCCATTTTCTGGCTAACGCGAGATAACTCATGAGGCGTCCTAATTAGTGGCCTTCAAATTCACACAGACTGTATACGTCGATACCCAGCGCTTCAAGGCGCTTGTCACCACCAATTTCTGGAAGGTTGATAACAAAAGCAGCGTGTGCAACTTCACCACCTAATTGGCGAATAAGTTTTGTTGTTGCTTCGATTGTGCCGCCTGTTGCCAGTAGGTCGTCTACCATCAACACTTTGTCACCTTCAACAATGGCATCTGTGTGAATTTCTAGTGTATCCATGCCGTACTCTAGCTCATATGACTGCGCCACAGTTTCGCGAGGCAGTTTGCCTGGCTTACGAACAGGAACAAAACCTAACCCTAGTTCTAATGCTAGTGGCGCACCAAACAGAAAGCCGCGAGCTTCTGTACCAACAATTTTAGTAAAGCCCTGGTCTTTGTACTTCTCTACCATTAGCTCAATCGTCGCTTTGTAGGCCGCTGCATCTTCCATCAGACTGGTTACATCACGGAACAAGATCCCCGGTTTTGGGTAATCTGGAATACTTTTGATGCTTGCTTTGATAAGGGAAATTTTGTCGATAGTCATAGTATTGATCTCTGGAAAGGTCTTTGGGTGCCTGTCGTTCAGAGTACGGGTCTTGGCATGTCGCAGCCGTAAAATGGCAACAGCAAGCTAGATACGTTCATTCTGTAGGTATTAAGTAAAACGCCCACAATTAAAGTGGGCACACAACCTTCTAATGTTAGTGATTTTCGTAGTGTTCAGCAACGGGCGGTTTCACAGGAATCCGCAAAAAGAAGGTAAAAGTGGCCACAAACAGCGTCAACAGCATAAGTTTTAACCAAAGCGGTTTAACGACGAAGATTGATACAGAGAAGCTCGCAACGATGAGCATTGCACCTCGGCGCTTAACGGTTTTCGTTACGCAGCGATCTTGTTCCCAATCGGCAATGATAGGGCCTAATTTGGGGTGCGATTGCAACCATTGATGGAAGGTAGGACTACCGCGAAGAAAGCACGCACTAGCCAAAAGAAGAAAGGGAGTCGTTGGTAATAGAGGAAGGGCTATTCCAACCACGCCCAAAACAACAGAAATAGTACCCACTGTATTCCACATCAAGCGCTTTACAGTGGTTAAATTATTTATGGTCAAAAACCTGCGTATCCGTTCATTACTCTGATCCAAGTCAGAGTAGCCGGAAGTGTTGGAATTAGCAATGCGGCGATAAAGCCTAGAAAGTAAAAAATGTTGTAAGGTTCTTTGAATTCTTGATCTGACATGACTCTTGCTCTTAGATTGGGCTAAAACTTAGCGCTTGAACTGGGCTAAAAAGTGTACGAAAAAGGGAGGCAATTGCCTCCCAAAGCGTTAACATTTTTACTATAACTCAATTACAACCCGTCAAAAACCGAGTAATTGTAGGGGTATTATCTCCCCCTAAACGAGTCATCACACCATCAAACTAATATCCCAGCTAAAGCTGCTAGAGCCAACTCGACTCATCGTCAGCTTACCCGCATCTTGAAGTGCGAGATCTTTGGTCATGAAGTTGCTTAAGCAGTTATCACCCAATCGTCGCCCGCCTGCGATGTTAAACTGTGCCTGACCGTTATCCCATCGACACCCTAACCCCGCGGGTAATATAGACACCGAGCCTTCCGCTAGATCGATGGTGCCAAACAGGGCTTCTACAGTACTCGCTCCGGCTGCGCATGCCATGCCTTTTTCCAGGTTGCGCGCCAAACCTTTCAAATCGACCGAGTTGTGCTGTAAACGACGCACATAATCATCAAACAAGGTCCGCACCAGCAGGGTACTTGCAACGCCTCCTTGGTCGGCAGAATCCGCATCGACTAAGTAAAACGCGAGCTGCCCACTCATCAACCAACTGTAATCAAACACCAATGGCAAACTGGTTGTGGATTGCAACAAGCGATAGCTACTGCGCCAAGCTCCCAGTGATGAGTCTTTTTCCGGGAGTAGCGCCGTAAGTAACTCTCTTGCTGCGTTTGGGTTTTGCTGTAAGTACTCGAGGTGCCAATGAAGCTCTTGTTCCTGCTGCTCACTATCACTGCCGTCATCATCCAACCGGAACCAACGGCTCACAAAGTCGGATTGCTCGGCAGCACTTGAGCTTTCTTCTAGCACGACTTCTATCGCTTCAGCGAGATAGCGATAGTCACTGAGCGGTTTGGTTAGAAAATCTTTCACCCCCATTCTCAACGCTTTGGCTACATCCCCCATATCCCCTGTTGCAGAAATCACGATCACTGGCAGCGACGGATACTCCACTCTCACCTCTTCTGTAAACTCCATGCCCGTCAGTAGCGGCATCGCCAAATCACAGAGAACAAGATCAGGCTGAACCTCACCAAGCATTTTGAGGGCTTCAAGGCCATCACCGGCCTCAACAACTTGGTGACCAATCGCTTCCAGGAACTTTCTGGTTACACTTCTAAATACTGGGTCATCGTCAACGACCATCACCCTAGCACTGTGTTGCTGCTCGATAGCCACAGCAACTTGACTGTCAGTTTTAGACATAAGACTACGCCTCACAAATTCCATTGAGCGTGTAATTGTTATTATTTTTGGTTTACATCAAACGTCGTATCGTAAGGAAACGCTACAATGATGCAATTCATTGACTATTGAAAACAGGACATACTCCATTCCTGAGTACTTTAACTGTAGGCAGAAATCCACTTTTATACAAATGCCCCAATTGTGGCATTATCTTATGTTCTCGGTTTTGCTATAAAAGTGTCCAATTCGCTGATTTCCCCGTACTTAATGTCTAAATACGCGAAACTACTTGAGAGGGTCTGGCTGAAAACCCGGTGGCTTTTCCAAGTTTTGGACTATATTAAAAACCAATAATTACAAATAGTTGAATATATGAAACTCGATGATCTAAATCTGTTCCGACTTGTTGTGGAAAATGGGAGTTATACGGCAACTTCTCGTAAGACCATGATACCTGTTGCAACAATTACTCGACGCATTCAGGCACTAGAGGATTCGTTGAACCTTCGCTTGCTCAATCGTCATGCGCGCAAACTGTCACTCACCGAAGCGGGCGAGCGCTTTTACAATGAGTGCTCACCTTTACTGCAACGATTAACGTCTACGTCAGAAGAAATTGCCGACGAATGTAAAGGGGCATCGGGTAAACTGAAGATTTCCTCACCATCAAACCTCACCAAACGTTTGATGATGCCTATGTTCAATGACTTTATGGCTCAATACCCTGACATCAGTCTTGATTTGACGATGAGCAACCACGCCGATCAACTAGACCCAACCGAGTGGGATGTCATCTTCCGCGTTGGACCGCAGCGCGACTCTAGCCTTATCGCCCGCAAACTCAGCACAGTCAAAGATGTTTTGATCGCAACCCCAGAGTACCTAAGCAAAGCATGGCGAGCTAAGCACGCTGAAGAGCTTTCGTCTCATCGACTACTCAAAGGTGCGCCACTGATTAAATGGCAACTTAAGAACGTCAGTGGCGAGTCTATCATCAACAATACTAAGGCACGATTTGAAGCCAACAGCCTCAATGTTGTGCGCCGCGCCTGCTCGGCTGGACTGGGTATTACCTTGATGCCAGATGTGATGATTCAAGAGCACATCGACAATGGTGATTTGGTACGAATTTTACCAGAGTGGAGCGCCAACCCGCGTGACATTTATATGCTCTACAACCACAAAGATCATTTACCAGAAAAAGTACGTCTGTTTATCGATTTCGTCATCGACTACTCTCTTCACTGAGTTTCTAGGGCATAATCAGCAGACAATAAAAAACCAGAGCCAAGGCTCTGGTTTTTTATTGTTTATCTTAGGAGCGCGGCTTAGATGCCTTCATTATGAAGCTCTAAGTTAGCCAAATCTTGCTGAATATCGCGCTGAACTTTTGCATCATCGTTACGCAATGAGTCAAGGTAATCCAAGTACGACTGATCGATATCGCCAGTTACGTATTCACCATTAAATACTGAGGCTTCAAACTGCTTAACATCTGGGTTGCCTAGACCTACCGCTTCCAGAAGATCTGGAACCGTTTGGTAGATTAGCGCATCGGCACCAATTTGCTTACAGATTGCATCATTATCACGACCGTGTGCAATAAGCTCATTCGCACTTGGCATGTCGATACCGTATACATTTGGGAAACGAACTTCTGGCGCAGCCGAGACCATGTAGACTTTGTTGGCACCAGAGTCACGAGCCATTTCAATGATCTGCTCTGACGTTGTGCCACGAACGATAGAATCATCGACTAGCAGTACGTTCTTACCTTTGAACTCAGAGCGGATAGCGTTGAGCTTGCGGCGCACAGATTTCTTACGCTGTTGTTGACCTGGCATAATGAAGGTGCGGCCTACGTAGCGGTTCTTAACAAAGCCTTGACGGTATGGCTTGTCAATCGCTTGAGCGATTTGCAGTGCGATATCGCAAGACGTCTCTGGGATTGGGATAACAACGTCGATATCAAGATCAGAAAACTCATCTTTGATACGCTCACCAAGCTTCTTGCCCATTTCAACGCGCGCGCTGTATACCGAGATTTTATCGATAAATGAATCTGGACGAGCAAAGTAAACAAACTCAAAGATACATGGGTTTAGTTTAGGGTTGTCAGCACATTGACGAGTGAATAGCTCACCATCAAATGTGGCGTAAATAGCTTCACCTGGCGCAACGTCACGGACAAAATCAAAACCTACCGCATCCAGTGCAACAGACTCAGACGCAACCATGTACTCGGTTTTACCTTTAACTTCACGCTTACCTAAACAAAGAGGACGGATACCGTTTGGATCGCGAAATGCAATCATACCGTGACCAATGATCATCGCGGCAACCGCGTAAGCACCTTTAATGGCACGGTGAACATTAGTCACAGCGCGGAACACGTCATCCGACGTCACGTTGCCTTTTACGGTATCAATTTCGTGAGCAAGAACGTTAAGCAGAACTTCAGAGTCCGACGTCGTGTTAACGTGGCGACGATCTTTTTCAAACAACTTTTCACGAACTTCATGCGCGTTGGTGAGGTTACCATTGTGTGCCAGGGTAATACCAAACGGAGAGTTTACGTAGAATGGCTGCGCTTCAGAAGCGCTAGAGCTGCCAGCTGTCGGGTAACGAACATGTCCAATACCTACGTTACCTTGGAGGCGCTGCATGTGCTTCGCTTCAAAAACGTCTTTAACTAGACCATTCGCCTTACGCAGACGAAAACGATTGCTTTCTATGGTAACAATACCAGCGGCATCTTGGCCACGATGCTGTAAAACGGTCAAAGCGTCATAGATAGACTGATTCACAGGCGTAGAGCCAACGATTCCAACAATACCACACATGTCCTAATCCTCGATTTGCGACATTAGCTGGCGCCGCTAAGCGCCAGACAAGAAACTAGAAGTTGCTTCGATGTGTTCAAAAAACGGCTCAATGACCAATTTAAAGTGTGGAACCAGTTCTGAGGTTTCCCACCACTCGCTGTTGTTCAGCGTGGTAAAGGTATCAACAAAGAACAGTACCGCTGAGACGATAAGCACTCCTCGCAAACCGCCAAATACGATACCCAGTACTCTGTCTGTACCCGAGAGTCCCGTTTTCTGAACCAACTGCCCTATGACATAGTTAATGAGAGCTCCGACAATCAAGGTCGCAACAAACAAGGCAGCGATTGCGGCGCCATTACGAAACATGTCGTCTTCGATATTAGAAAAGTACACCGCAAGTTTCGCGTAGTACTGGCTGGCGATAAAGAACGCGCCAAACCATATCAAAAGCGACATTGCCTCTTTGGCAAAACCGCGAACTAAACTGATCAAGCCGATAGCCCAATCACACCCAAAATGACAAAATCTAACCAATTCATGAATTCTTCATCTCAAGTTGGCGCGCATTTTAACAGAAAAATGAGCGACGCAAACGTTTTCTTATGGATTTAGTGGCTTAAATTTGAGCAGTTGACCTCTAGAGCCGGTAATTTCCTCTAATTCAATCAATTGCTTCTCTAGTTTACTTTTTGAAACATCTGGACCGATAATCACGCGAGTAAAGGTCTCTTCCTGTTTCACATGGGCTTGATAGCCACGCTTTTGCAAATCTTTCACCAGTGCTGCGGCATTGTCGGCATTTTTCAGCGCCATCAGCTGAATAATCCAAGCACTATCAGCGTAATCGTTGCGCTCTGGTACCTCTTGCGCTGATACATTGACAATATCCACTTCTGGCTCTTGAACTGCCTCTTCACCACAGTGGCTTGCACAGGCGCCTCTGGGAGCACGGAAATGTCCTCTTCTGGTTCCAGTACTTCAAACGATTCCACGTCAGCGTTAATTTCTGGCTTAAGCGGGATGCTGGCAAACTCTTCTTTATAGTGAAGCTTCTTACCGTCAAGCAGGTCTGGCAGGATAATCACCCCGACTGCCACCAGTACGATGGTGCCCACTAAGCGGCTTTGGAATTTACTCGCCATGATTTCTCCTAGATTCGATTTTACTTAGCGGTTTTACCGCCGCAGTGCTCCAACACCTCACCAACCGTATGGAATGAACCCACAACCAAAATCAGATCGTCTTGTTTCGCATCTGATTTCGCTGCCTCAAATGCCGCCACAGGCGAATCATAGCGAGTCAGAACTTGGTTAGAATCAAGGTGGACACACAGTTCGTCTGCAGACGCGGCTCTTGGTCCACTTAATGATGCAGGATACCAATGCTCTGTCAGAGGATTCAAAACTCGGATGGTTTCAGCGATATCTTTGTCGTGCAGCATGCCTATCACCACTTTAAATCGAGTATTGGGATACAAACGATTAAGCTGAGTGACTAAATACTCCGCTGAGTGAGGATTGTGCGCGACATCGAGAATAGTCGTTGGCGTGCCTGTGATGACCTGCATGCGTCCGGCCAGACGAGCGTCTTTAAGGCCGTTAACAATATTGATGTCGGTAATATCCAAATTGGCTGCGCCCAGCGCCATCAGCGCTGTATTGGCATTCATCAGCGGAAGAACCGGAATAGGCAAATCTTCTAACGCGAAGGTGCCGTGGTGCCAGTTCCAAGTTGAGTCTGAGGTTTGCTTATAGTCAAACTGAATACCTGTTTGATAGAACTCTGCACCAATGTCATCGGCATGAGCAGGTACTGTTGCAGGCGGTTTCGGCTGACCACAAATAGCCGGCTTTCCGGAGCGATAAATGCCCGCTTTTTCAAAACCGATTACGTTGATGTCATCACCCAGCCAGTCGACGTGGTCCACTGCAAGGCTAGTAATCACCGACACATCATGATCAACCACGTTGGTCGCATCCAGCCTGCCACCTAGGCCGACTTCGAGCAGAACAACTTCCACCTTGTGTTGTTGGAACTGCTTTAGAGCAGCCAACGTCGCGTATTCAAAAAAACTCAGGCTGACATCACCACGCAGCTTTTCAATGTAGTCGAAAGCTTGGGTGTGTGACTCGTCAGGCAGCTCTTGGCCGTTGATACGTACACGTTCATTGTAGCGAATTAGGTGAGGAGAACTGTAGACACCAACCGAGTAGCCAGCATCTAATAAGATGGCTTCCATCAATGCACAAGTCGACCCCTTGCCATTGGTACCGGCAACGGTGATAACGGTTGGGGCTGGTTTGGTAAGTTGACCTTTTTGTGCCACGACGGACACTCGGTCTAGGCCAAGATCAATGGCACTGGTATGGATACTGGTTAAGTAATCAAGCCACATCTGTAGTGTCGATGTGGCTTGTGGAATGGATTGTGAACTCATTTAGCCGTCAATATCTTAACGTTTGATAACTTAGTGAGTACTTTACCCTTTTTCGTCCGCTTCTGGTACTTCATATGCAGGTTCTTGTGGAGAATCTTCCACAGAAACCACAAGCGGTGACGCTTGGTTCGTCATTTTCGCAAGTAGGCTGCCTACACGCTGACGCATTTCACGGCGATCAACAATCATATCAATCGCACCATGTTCAAGTAGGAACTCACTACGCTGGAAACCTTCTGGAAGGTCTTCACGTACTGTTTGCTCGATAACACGACGGCCTGCAAAACCAATCAGCGCTTTCGGCTCACCGATATTGATGTCACCTAGCATAGCAAGACTTGCTGAAACACCGCCCATGGTTGGGTCAGTCATTACAGAAACGAACGGAAGTCCTTTCTGAGACAGACGCTCAAGCGCTGCACTGGTTTTTGCCATCTGCATTAGCGACATTAGCGCTTCTTGCATACGTGCGCCGCCACTTGCTGAGAAACATACAAGACCACAATTGTTTTCCATTGCTGCTTCTACTGCGCGCACAAAGCGAGCACCAACAACAGAGCCCATTGAGCCACCCATAAATGAGAACTCAAATGCACACGCTACTACTGGCTGACCTAGCAGTTCACCTTGCATCACAACCAAGGCATCTTTCTCACCACTGTTTTTCTGTGCTGCAGAAAGGCGCTCTTTGTAACGCTTTGAATCTTTGAATTTAAGCTTGTCTTGAGGCTCAAGCTCAGTCGCGAGTTCAACACGGTTACCTTCGTCTAAGAACGTTTCTAGACGACGACGTGCTTTCATTCGCATGTGGTGGTTACACTTAGGGCAAACCTCAAGGTTACGCTCTAGTTCTGCGTGATAAAGTACTTGCTCACATGAAGTACATTTAGTCCAGATACCTTCTGGGATAGATGCTTTGCGCGAGCTAACGATGTTGCTTTTTTCTAAAATCTTTTCAAGCCAACTCATGGAAGACCTTTTCTCTTGTTACCCCCGCCAAAATGGCGAAAGTGTGAAATTCTAATTAATGCCGTGGGATTAAACCATATTACAGCCAAACTGTAGATAAAAAACTGGTTGTACCTATCCTTGTGACCAAGCCATAACTCTTGATCACGCTAACTTTTCACTGTTTGGAACCTAGTTACCAACCAGAGTTCAAATCATTCGGCAAAAATAGCGGACCAATTGGCATTTCTGGGAGCTGGTACTCATCTGGATAGTCGACGTCGACCAAATACAGACCGTCAGCTTTAGCTGTGGCGCCAGCAGTTTGCGATCTTTTTGTGCTAGTAACCACTCTATCCACTCAGGTGGCTGCTCACCTCTACCGACCACAATCAAGCTACCGGTAATGTTTCGCACCATATGATGAACAAAGGCGTTCGCTTTAATATCAATCACCACGTAAGGGCCGTGGCGAGTCACGTTTAAGTGCATGATATTGCGCCAAGGGCTACGAGATTGACACTGCACGGCACGAAAGGATGTGAAATCATTTTCACCAAGTAGGTACTGTCCTGCTTGATGCATTTTTTCTACATCCAAGTCGCCATGATAATGACTGATACCAGAAGATAAAATTCCAGGTCGTAAATCGTGATTGAAGATCACATAACGATAGCGACGAGCAGTTGCAGAAAAGCGCGCATGGAATGCTTCTGGGACTTCTTTTGCCCAACGCACCGCAATGTCTTTAGGTAGGTTTGCATTAACGCCCATCGTCCAGGCAACAGGCTTGCGGATCGCAGATGTTTCAAAGTGCACCACTTGCCCTGTACCGTGTACACCGGCGTCGGTACGCCCCGCACACTGAACCTCTATCGGTTCATTGGCAACAATAGATAGCGCCTTTTCCAGTTTTTCTTGAACACTGGTAACTTCGCGCTGTCTTTGCCAGCCGAAGTATTTTTCACCGTTATATTCAATACCTAATGCAACTTTCATAGTTAACTCTGCATCTGTGATTTGTCAAAGGGGGCAAAGTATATACGCAACTCTACTTGGTATAAAGTCACAGCCTGTGAAAGCTCGGTTATTAATTGCCTACATAGACGAAAAGCTCATAACCAAAACCTGACCTGATGGCGACACTCAATGTTTGCGTCGCGTCGAATTAAGGTTCACGTATAAAAAAACGGTGGCAATCCACCGTTTTTTTGATTTTATTGATGTTCAGAGAGCTTACTAAGTAACCGCTTGGCCTCTTGCTCAACTTGTCCTGAGCCTTCCAGCAATACTTTTTCGAGTAGCTTTACCGCGCCTTCGAAATCATTCATCTCAATATAGATTTTCGCCATATCAAGATTTCCTGCTGCCTCAGAATCCGAGTCTACATCGACCTCAGAAATCGGTCCGATGACATCTGGGAACTCATCCAGTCCAACGTCAAGTTTCAGCTCTTCCTCTTCTTGCTCCGATGCCTCTCCATCGTCGACTTGAGCCATAAGCTCATCAATCGTCATAAATTCCTTTTCTTGACCATCAAAATCGGCAACAGGATCTTGTGAAGACCAGTCTTCATCCGACGCTTTGGCAAGAGACCCTACATCGTTGCCACTCCAAATCGCTTGCTCTTCATCTGGAATGTCATTGTTGATCGCGGCTCTTTGCTCATCGGTAAGGGTAAACCCGTTCCAATCTTCACCAGCCTCTGCGCCTGCTGTCTCTTGCAACATAGCATCGATATCAAGACCAGCGCTGTCCGCCGTCGTTTGATCAACAGGTGAGATGTTTGAGAATGTCGCCCCTTCACTATCTTGCAAAAGCTCGTCGAGATTGCCTTCTTGTTCAATCGCCGACATATCGACCATGCTAAACGCATCGGCAAGTGCATCAATTTCCGAATGATCCAGCGTTTCACCCACCATTTCTGGTGCAGGCGCCAAAGGTTGCTCCTCTGGTTCAAGATCCATCGCCGCTTGCTGCTCGTCGTATTCTGGAAGAGATTCAAGAGAGAATTCATCCTCAAAGTCATGACTATCGGCTTGCTGCACGACAGTATCCTCAGTTGGTAGAGGCTCGCTGTCATTCATATCGAGCAAGGCGTCTTGCTCGGTGAATTCTGGGAATTCAAAATCATCAAAAGCGTCTTGCTCATCTGCTGATGATGACTCGTTAACTGGCTTTTCTGCTACTGGCTGGTTAGCTTCTGCCTGCTCTTCCACTAATGGGTCGGCGACTTCATTGTTAGCCACATCCTCAAGCTCACTCACAGCAGCACTTTGTGTCGCTTGTTCTGCAAACGCATCTCGTGGCTCAGACGTTGGCTCTGGCAATGCTTGTTCTTTAGTGAGATTGGCATCAGCAAACGCGTCGTCTTCGCTGTACTCTGGTAGCTCATCGTCGCTAAAAGCAAAGTTTACATCAGAAGAATCTTCAGGCATTGGCTCATCGTTAGAATCACCCTCAGCATCGGCAAACGCTTGCTCTTCGCCGTATTCACTTTGCAAAGCATTAGCGAGGAAATCTGCATCGTCCTCTTGTACTGAGTCAGATATCGGCTCTTGTTGAGGCTCTTCCTCCAACCAATCATCATCTTGAGGTAGGCCAAACTCATTCGCCACCAATGCATCTAGATCTTTTCGAGATTGCTCAGTGTCATCTTCATCGTGAGAAAGGTTGCTACCACTCTCAATTTCTGGTGCAAACTCAAAGTCTGTATCAGAAGCATCCTGAGAGGTGAGCTCTGACGATTCAACAACTTCTGGCTCTGCAGTAACATCGTCTATTGGGTCAATGTCTGAATCTTGCAACGATACTTCAAAAGCGTCATCAGTGTCTGATGTTTCGACCTGCTCTAACGATTCATGATCTGTTGAAGCCGGCTCCGATGCAACGGGCTCTTGAGCTAACGCATCATCTGCTTGACTCGGGGCTTGATGCGGTAGAGTGTCCTCTGCCTCTTCATCAAATACTTCCGAACTTGCAACCTGCTCTGCCTCAACTTCTAATTGTACTTCAGAGCTTTCATCTGCTGTCACGTCCAACTCTAGCGCATCAACATCCAGTGCTGCCTCAACCATTGGCTCATCATCTAAGTGAGGCTCGGTCTCAGTCTCTGAGATCTCGAAAAGCTCAAGATCATTTGAACCAAGGCGCTCATCTTCCGATGGCAGTGGCTCTGTAGTGCCTTCATCAGCCAACTCCGCTGCTAACTCAGCGTCATCATTCAATGAGTCTTCCTGCAATGGTTCAGAGCTGGACTCTTGGTGGGCTACTGGGTCTGGTGCGTTGGCAGCAAATAGCGCATCCATTTCTTCGTCGCTGATGTCTGAGCCAAGCAGATCATCAGAGCCAAATGGATCCAAGTCGAAGTCATCTTCTAACGTGTCATCTTTTGCACTTGATAGGCTGCTCTCAAATAGCACTTCATCTAATAACTCGGTGCTATTTTCATCCAGCTCGGTCTCTTCATCTGCAAGAAGCTGCACATCTTCATCATCGTCTACCGAGGCAGATTCCGCAGACAGCACTTCATCAAGGGTTAAATCAGAGTCATCCAGCTCAGAGAGCTCAAAATCATCAGCAAGCATGTCGTCAAGCAAGTCGACTTCATCATTGCCCAATTCAGCCTGGTCTAGGTCAGCCTGGTCTAAATCAGCCTTAAAATCAGGCGCAGCGTCAGGAGTTGTATCAATTTGAGAGAATTGAGCAAAGAGATCATCAATATCGTCGTTGTCTACATTCTCAGTGACGTTGTCAGAAGATTGCGGCTCATCATCGGCGCGCTGAGCATCATTTTCCTCAGCAATGATTTTTCCAGAGACGCCAATGGAGAGTCTGCAGACAGATCATCTAAATCAATGTCACCTTCATCGAGGTCGAAGTCGTCGCCAGCGAGTAGCTCGTCCATTTGCGCTTGGTTTAACGCACTGTCTTCTTCCAGAGTCTCTTCAGCACTAATTTGTGTGGCAGTTTCTTGCTCCAAATCGCCTTGAGTGTCTAGGCTGAAGTCAGCAAACAGGCTATCCAAGTCATCTTGTGATACGACATTATTGCTGTCGTCTTCATCTTCGTCGGAAAGGTTGAAGTCTAACTCTTCGTCATCACTTGGCACCGCAACGTCGTTGAGCGCACGTTCCATTTCTTCAAGGCCAAGTGCTTTCTCACCATCTTTGACGCTGATGCCGTTGTTGCTGGTATCAAGATCAACCACGCCAATATCGAGCTCTCCATCGTCATCGATGCTAGCAAATGGATCATCTTCATCATCTAGATTGAAGTCAAAGTCCGCCTCATCAAGGTCGGCGAACACATCATTCTCATCATTTTCTTGGCTTACATCACTCTCTTCAGCTTCATCATCCAAGCCAGCTAATAGGTCATCGGAGAACAGCTCCTCATCGTCACTGGCAATCGCAGCTGTGGCGACTCCCGCACCAGCACCTGCTGTAGCGGCCATAGCGGATTTGTCCGAGCTATCAGTTTGAGAATCATTAAGCTGCGCAGTTGGCTCATCATCTCGACGTTTACGAGAGCGTAATATTGCCATCACCAGAAGACCAAGAAGCAGCGCTGGTACAAAGGCTAGCAGAGCAACAAACCACGGTTTAGAAAGCCAAACATCAAGCTGGCTTGGTGCCAATCGAGCCATTTCAGCCTGTTTACGCTTTTCTTCACTGAGCTGACGTTCGACTTCAGTACGGATACGTTCTTCGTTATCCACTTCCGTTTTTAGCGCGTCCACTTCGTGCTGAACTTCAGAAAGCATCAACCTTAGTTGGTGATTTCGCTCTTCTAGAGACAAAAGCTCGCTTTCCGAGCGGCTAAGCTCTTCTCGTAACGCATCCGTTGCATCAGGCGCTTTCGGAACATCCGGCGCTTCGGACGTCACTTCCGCTTCGGCTTTAGGTGTTGCTTCAACTGGCTCAGGTTTTGCTGCAGATGGCGTTGTCACTGTTTCTGGCTTGACTTGAGGCTTTTGTGGCTCTGGTTTCGGCTGCACAGGTGCTCGTGGAGGTGCAACGACAGATGCTGGTTGATTCAGTTTGGCCTGATGCGCAGCTAGAACGGCTAGTGCCTCTTGCAGATCAACTCGATTGATCAACGCACTAGATGGGATACGAAGTTCACTGCCGGGCAACAGCTGATGAATATTACCCTTTTCAAATTGACCTGGGTTTAGCTCATAGAATGCATAAATGGTTTGCTGAACGCTAGCACCCGCGGGCTTAAAGCGTGATGCAATTGACCACAGGGTTTCATTTTGTGCAGTAGGACCATAGTAGCGTGCAGGAGCACCGCTATCTTCGTTAACAAGTTGACGGACAGGTTGCGAATATTGCGGAGCCGAGATGACCTCACCGTTTGGTCCGGTTAATCGAATAGTATCAGCGCTGATAGATAAAGAAGTTGTCGCTCCTGCTAGTGCTAACGTCACTAACAAAGGCTTTAAAATTTGATGCATGGAAGGCTCAGCTGTCTGCGATATAAATTACAAAAATTATCTCGTTACTATATCGGATATTAGCTCCAAAACTATAGTTCAGCCTTTAAAAAACTTGATTCAAGCATGATATCGGTACCAATTTTACATTGGTTAACAGTATAAAGGCCCCTAAAAAGGAGCCTTTGATTAAAAAGTAACAGCAATGGTGTATAAAGCACCACTCAGTGTCCCGCAGACTGCGCAGAACAAGAGTTGAGCATTCGACCTTTTAGAAGTAGTCGCGGATCAATACTTCTGCAATTTGCACCGCGTTCGTCGCTGCGCCTTTACGTACGTTGTCTGCTACAACCCATAAGTTCACACCACTGTGGTGGCTAATATCATTGCGAATACGACCGACCATCACATGATCTTTGCCGCCCGCATCACGAACCTGAGTCGGCATATCTTCACCGTGGAAGACTTCAACACCTTCCGCTTGCTCTAGCAATTGCACCACTTCCTCTGCAGAAATAGGCGCGCTCGTCTCTAGATGCACGGCTTCTGCGTGTCCGTAGAATACTGGCACACGAACGCAGGTTGGGTTAACCATTAGGTTTGGATCGTTGAAGATCTTTTGCGTTTCCCACACCATTTTCATTTCTTCTTTGGTGTAGCCGTTATCCATGAACTGGTCGATTTGTGGAATACAGTTGAACGCAATTTGCTGACTAAATGCTTTAGGTTCTACTGGTTTGCCGTTTAGTAGCATCGCCGTTTGGCCTGCTAGCTCATCAATACCACTTTTACCTGCACCAGAAACCGACTGGTAAGTAGTCACGTTGATACGCTCGATACCCACCGCATCGTGAATCGGCTTAAGCGCCACCAGCATTTGAATTGTTGAACAGTTAGGGTTAGCAATAATGTTGCGGTTTCTAAACTCAGCAATCGCTTCTGGGTTCACTTCTGGCACTACAAGCGGTACGTCGTAGTCGTAACGGAAGTTCGAAGAGTTATCGATGACGACTACACCTTCATCTGCCGCGATAGGCGCCCATTTTGCTGACTGCTCACCGCCTGCAGAAAACAGCGCGATATGGACCTGTGACCAATCGAAGTTCTCTACGTTCTCAACTTTCACTGTTTTACCGTTGATACGATAGGTCTTACCCTCACTGCGCTCACTCGCAAGTAGGTAGATGTCACCCATCGGGAACTCACGTTCTTGTAGCACTTCGACCATAGTTTCACCTACAGCACCTGTTGCTCCAAATACAGCGATATTAAATTGTTGGCTCATTTAGTTACCTCGATTTGAAATCCTAGTTCTGCTAATGGGGCGAGATTACAAGACTCGTCGCCCTTAACAAGGACAGCGCCATACTCGCGTCTATCCCAATAAAGTTTACGCATTTTATCGAAGCCATTTTCGCTGTGAATTTCACGGCGGAAAATCGCATCGTCCTTGCGTACATCATAGATTATCTGCGTCATACTGTGCAGCGTTGCTTCATCCCATGCACGATCTAGCGTCAGCTCTGGAATTGGAGCAACGGGTAAAAGTGCATCTGGGTTTGCACGTTCAGACAACCCTAAAAACTCACAATAGCTATTAAAGATCATGGTCGTGCCACGAGCTTTGCCTTCAAGGCCGTAACCCGCTATGTGGGGGGTCGCGAACGTTAACAGAGGTAGCAGATCAAAATCAACCACTGGTTCAAATTCAAATACATCAAGAACGGCAGTAAACCCATCTTGCTTGAGTAAGCGCTGTTTGAGTGCCTGGTTATCCACGACAGGACCACGCGCAGCATTAATCAAAATCTGGTCTGCGCGGAATTTCTCAAGACGAGCTTGATTGATTAAATGATGCGTTGGGTACTCACCATCGCGAGTGATAGGCGTGTGCATGGTGACGACATCTGCCTGCTCTAACAGAGTATCAAGCTCAGTAAAGACTCTTTGGTCACCTTGCTGCTCTTTGAATGGGTCATTAAGTAGAACCTTGATGCCAATGCCTTGTAAGCATTTTTGCAGGTAGCTTCCTACCTGACCACAACCAATGATACCCACTGTTTTGTCGAAGATAGAGAAACCTTGCTGCTGAGCAATCACCATCAGGCTACTGATAACGTACTCGGCCACACCCACTTTGTTGCAACCTGGTGCTGCCGTAAAGAAGATACCGCGCTGCTTTAGAAGCGCTTGGTCGACATGATCCATTCCTGCGGTGGCGGTGCCAACGAATTTAAGTTTGTTGGCCTTTTCTAAAAGCGCTTCATTGACCTTAGTGATTGAGCGAATCATGAGTGCATCAACATCAACAAGATCGTCAGCCGTTAACTCGCGGCCAGGTTTGGCGATCACTTCACCGAGTTGGCTAAACAGCTCAACGGCATAAGGCATTGCCTCATCAACAATAATCTTCATGGGAAGTTCCAAAGGGGGTTGTCCTTACAATAGGCTGAATTGTGCAAGATATAGCAGCATGTGTCGAGTAAGTGAGACAGAAAGATGGTGCTTGGCAAAATTCAGGTACAAAAATGCCCAGCCATTTGGCTGGGCAAGATCCAGAACAAAAGGATTTTAACCCGCTCTCCAGGGATTAAAACTTGCGTCTGCGACTGGTTTTCACCAGTCAGCTCTGGAAATCATAGAACTGATTAGCCAGGGTTAACCTTGGTACTTCTTCAGTACTAGTGTTGCGTTCGTGCCACCGAAACCAAAGCTGTTAGACATCACAGTGTTTAGCTCTTGTTCACGAGTTTCAGTAACGATGTCTAGGCCTTGTGCCGCTTCATCCAGCTCATCAACGTTGATGCTTGGTGCAATAAAACCGTGGTGTAGCATTAGCGCTGAGTAAATCGCTTCGTGTACACCTGCCGCGCCTAGTGCGTGACCTGTCATTGCTTTCGTCGCTGAGATAGCAGGGCTATTGCCGCCAAAGACTTCTTGGATAGCGCCAAGCTCTTTAACATCACCTACAGGCGTTGATGTACCGTGAGTGTTCACGTAATCAATCACTTCAACGTCTTGCATTGCCATCTTCATACAACGCACTGCGCCTTCACCAGATGGTGCCACCATGTCGTAGCCGTCCGATGTTGCACCGTAACCGACAACCTCACCGTAGATTTTCGCGCCACGTGCAAGAGCGTGCTCAAGTTCTTCAACAACAACCATACCGCCGCCACCAGAGATAACAAAACCGTCACGGTTTGCATCGTAAGTACGTGATGCTTTGTCTGGGGTTTCGTTGTATTTAGTTGATAGTGCGCCCATTGCATCAAACATCATAGTTTGAGACCAATCTAGCTCTTCACCACCACCAGCAAATACGATGTCTTGCTTACCAAGTTGGATAAGCTCCATCGCGTGACCGATACAGTGAGCAGACGTTGCACACGCTGAGCTCATTGTGTAGTTCACACCACGGATTTTAAATGGTGTTGCCAGACACGCTGACACAGTTGATGACATAGTACGAGGTACCATGTAAGGACCAACACGCTTCACGCCTTTTGCGCGTAGTGTATCCACTGCAAGTGTTTGGTTAAGTGCAGACGCACCACCAGAACCCGCAACGATACCTGTGCGGTCATTTGAAACTTGATCGTCTGTCAGACCTGCGTCTTCGATCGCTTGCTCCATTGAAAGATATGCGTACGCCGCTGCGTCGCCCATGAAGCGCATTTTTTTACGGTCGATATGCTCAGCTGGGTTAATTTTCAAATCACCCCAAACTTGAGAACGAAGGCCCATCTCTTTGAATTGCTCAGAGGCGTTAATACCAGAACGGCCTGCTTTAAGAGACGCTAAAACTTCTTCCACGTTGTTACCGATGCTCGAAACAATACCCATACCGGTAATTACGACTCGTTTCATGTGACATTCCTATAAATTCAAAAACGGCTAAATGATAACGAAGATACAGGATAAAAGTGGTCAGCTTTCCCATAAATTCGTACAATTCGCATCAATAAATGCTATCGATGCCCCACTAAATGTAGTTGTGATAACTTTCTACCTAGGGTATAACACGAGATAAGTGTCAAAATTATGACTTCCATCACTCATGCGCAACTCGACTGGAACGAGTCGGGCACCCCGGTATCCGACCAATTTGACGATGTTTACTTCTCCAATGTCAATGGTTTAGAAGAAACTCGTTACGTATTCTTGAAGCAAAACCGACTTCCAGAGCGTTGGCACGATTTCGAACAGCCGCGTTTTGTCATTGCTGAAACCGGATTTGGCACCGGATTGAACTTTCTCGCAGTCTGGCAGTGGTTCGAGCAATTCAGACAACAAAACCCAAACGCTGCATTGCAAGAGCTACACTTTATCAGCTTTGAAAAATACCCATTATCTCAGCAAGACCTAGTCAAAGCTCATGAGTCATGGCCGGAGCTAGCAGCCTATGCCAAACAGCTACAAGCCCACTACCCTATCGCCGTGCCAGAGTGCCACCGCATTGTCCTTGCTGATGGTGCCATCACCCTCGATCTCTGGTTTGGTGATATTAAAGACTGCCTACCAAGTGTTCCGACTCCATCACAGGGCGTTGTCGATTGTTGGTTCCTTGATGGTTTTGCGCCGAGCAAAACCCGGAGATGTGGAATCAAGAGCTCTTCAATGGCATGGTGAAACTTGCCAAACAAGATTGCACCTGCGCCACATTCACCGCTGCCGGATTTGTCCGACGCGGTCTGATTGAAGCCGGCTTTGAAATGAAAAAAGCCAAAGGCTTTGGTACCAAACGTGACATGATTGTTGGCCATATCGCGCAAAAGCAGCCTTATAGCAACTTTGAGCCTCTTTACTATCGCAATGCGAAGCCACGCCCGCAACACGTCACCATCATTGGTGGAGGTGTTGCCAGCGCAACCTTAATCGCTGCACTCGAGAAACGCGGCATTCAGACCACCCTATTTTGCAAAGATTCTCAACCAGCAGAAGGTGCGTCTGGAAATCGACAGGGTGCTGTCTATCCACTCCTCAATGGCGAACATCGTGGCGTATCACGCGTCTTTGCTCCTGCATTTTTATATGCGAGACAATTCGTCGAACAAGCGGCAAACCAGTTTGATTTTGACCATGATTGGTGCGGCGTTACGCAACTCATGTGGGATGAGAAGTCAGAGCAAAAGCTTAAACGTATGCTCGAAGGCAATTTCCCAAATGAGCTCATTCATCAGCTCGATGCAGAACAAACCAGCCAAGCGATTGGCGTAGCCTCGCCGCACGCTAGCGTTCATTACCCGCTGGGTGGATGGCTTTGCCCGGCAGAATTGACTCAAGGCCTTATCCGCTACTACGCAAACAACGGTAAGCTTAGCGCGCATTTTAATGCTGAAATAGACTCGATTGAGCAAGTCGAGAACGGTCAATGGCAACTCAATGGTTCTAACCTACCAGAGGGTTCAAATTTTGATGCCGTCATTGTTGCCAATGGTCACGAGTTTAGCCATCTTGCTCAAACCAAAGCGTTGCATCTGACCGCAGTAAAAGGGCAAGTTAGCCACATTCCAACCACGCAAACACTCGAAGCGATTAAGTCGTGTTGTGTTATGACGGTTATATGACACCTCACAACCCCAACACCATGACGCACTGTATTGGCGCCAGTTACGATCGCAAGCACATCGATACCGACTTTGATTCAATAGCTCAGCAAGAAAATGGTGACAAACTAAAGGCGTGCATACCTAATGTAGGCTGGGTGAATGAAGTCGACACAAGCGACAATCAATCTCGCCAAGGTATCCGTACTGTCAGCCGAGATCATTTGCCGTTTGTCGGCCAAGTGGCCAATTTTGAAGCGCTCAGCAATGCTTACGATGAGCAAGGCAGTCAGCTCCATCAATTAGCGCAGCACCCAGAACTTTACTGCATGTTAGGTCTTGGCTCACGTGGACTTAGCTCAGCGCCACTGTTAGCCGAACTACTAGCATCCGAGATTTGTGGCGACCCACTGCCACTACCAGTCGATGTGCTCAATGAACTTCATCCTTCTAGAACCTGGATTAAACGCATTAATAAAGCTAAGCCACTAAGCTAAAGTTCAAAGCTTAGTTAAAAAAAACTAATGTAGAGGGTGTAATACACCCTCTAACCTCTCACCACCTACTCACTTAACTGCATATCAAAAACGCACTTTGCCCTGATATCCAACGTTTTATATTTGAGACTCCTGCCTCATTCATGTGATTTAACTCACAACTATTCGACGTTTTTACAAATCACTTCCATAATTTTCTCTAACACAGGGAGTGTTGTTATGAGAGTGATTTGGACGCTTTGCGTCTACTGTTTATTATTGGGCACAGCCATTGCAGCGAAAGGCGACAGTACGCCACATCAAGCTGATAGCCGAGTTTTGTTCGTAAATCCGGGGTTTGCGCAGGAAAGCTTTTGGCATGATGTCGACCTCTATGCACAAGCGGCGGCAGATTCGTTGGGCTTGCAGCTAGAGATCATCCATGGTGAACGTGACCGACTTCTCACCCGCCAAAAGCTCATAGAAAGAATGCAGAAAAGCCCCTCACCTGATTTTGTCATTCTAGTGAACGAAAAAGGGGCGGGACTCTCCTTGCTTGAGTCTATAACGTCGCCACAAATCAAAGTCACTTTTGCACTCAATGACTTATCATCCAATGACAAACGACGAGTGTCCGAAACTCCCGATTGGTCTACGCGTTTGCTACCTGGCGTATTTCCAGATAACTATCATATTGGGTTTGTCAGCGCGCAGGATCTGTTTATTAAGGGTAGAGGACAGCCGGGTGATTTTTTACTCATCTCTGGTGATAAAGCTACTCCTGCATCCAACAATCGAGAGGCAGGGGCGACATCATTTATCATGCAAAATGAGAATACTTCCCTAGCCCAACGTGTGCACGGAGACTGGTCGGAATCCATCGCCTATGAACAGACCAAAATCTTATTGAAAAGACATGACAACGTACGCTACCTGTGGACAGCGAACGATCACATGGCGTTTGGCGCCATTAAGGCCATCGAAGAAGCCAATATCACAATCGGCAGTGACATCTTTGTTGGGACAATCAACACATCCAATCAAGTGTTAAACGCATTGGCGCAAGGCGAAGTCTCCTCTCTGGCGGGAGGCCATTTCACCGCGGTGGGTCTGTCGTTAGTCAAAATCCATCACTATTTGCACAACGAACCTTGGCCACAGCGCACCAAATACAATTTATTTCAACCAGTCCTTTATCCCTCAGAGTTCTACAACATATTAAAAGATAAAAACTGGCAGCGGATAGATTTCCGAAAAATCGACATTCAACAAAACCCTATTGATCCATTTGTACCTAAGTCTGAGGAGCTCAAGTGACATCGCTCCCTATGAAAACACTCAGACACAAAATCATCGCCATCATGGTGATCGCTACCGGTTTTTTGGCGTTGTTGAACATTTCGATCCAGGCCTATGTCGACTATCAACAAGAAATGAATCAAGCCGAAACGAATACCCTGAGCCATGTACGCTCTCTGTATTACCCCATTTCAGAAGCGCTCTGGGATCTGGATCTTCGTCAACTAGAGCAACTACTGATAAGCATTAGTAAAGACAGCAACATCCAGAATATTCAGCTTAAAAGTACCGATGGCACCATGCTCGATGCCAACGTATCAAAACCGTTAACCTCGACGACACACAGCTATGATCTGCGCCACAACGGCAGAATGCTCGGTACCTTGTCCTATCAAATAGACGACTCAAAGATTCAAGAAGAAGTATTATCTCGGTTAGCTTTAGGGTTTCTTTTAAACACCATAGAAGCCTTGGTGATAATCGCCATTGTTGTAGTGGTAGTTTACTCGCTCGTCACTAAACCGCTTAACGAGCTTTATACGATATCGAAAACCATCAACCCTCAAACGTCGAGTAAGTTAAAGTTGCCTAACAGTCTGACTCAGCGTCAAGATGAACTCTCCTACGTTGCAAAAGCACTGCAAAACCTCAATAACGCCTCAAGGCGCGCGATAGCGGCACAAAGACGTACAGAGCGACAACTGCTCCATCATCAGAATCAACTCGAGCAGAGTATCGAGATTCAAACCAAAGCCTACAAAACCCAAAGTAAGCTGCATCGTATCCTCGCCGATATGTCACTCAATATCCTGACCTGCAGCGAGGACAACATGGCGACAGTTATGTACCGTGCATTTGAGCCTATAGGCCGTTTGCTCGACATCGACAGACTCAGCGTACTCACTATTGACGACAATATTGCGCACTATCGCTATTCATGGCGAGCAGATGGTAGTGATAACCCTTACGTCGAGGGGTTCAATATCGGCTCGATGGCATTGCTGCAACGTCGTTTGCTTTCTCTAGAACCCATTGTCATTAATGACATTGAGTTTCTGAAGAGCCAAGCGGATTCTGAGTACAGCATGATGAAGAAGCTAGGAATCGATTCGGTAGCCATTTTTCCCCTGATCGACGGGAAAGCGATATTTGGCCTTCTTATTGCCTCCAACATCCACGGCGCACATGACTGGAGTGACACGCAGCGAGCCATTTTAAGTCGGCTTTCAACCACAGTCAGTGAAATGCATCTGCGATTGCGCAGTCAAAAAGAAATGACCGCGCTGCAAGAGGAACTCATAGAAGCCAATCAACGTTTGCACATCGCCGCAGAAACTGACGAGCTAACTGGGTTGCCGAATCGCCGCCCATTCATGAGCGAGCTTGAACATCATACTCATAGCCTTTTCGTCAGCAGTATTACTACCATGATGATTGATGTCGATCACTTCAAACAATACAACGACCTTTACGGTCATGTTCAAGGTGACTTTGCACTGCGTTATGTGGCCAACACTTTAAAGCAAGTGCTTGTACCCTGTGGTCATATGGTCGCGCGTATTGGCGGTGAGGAGTTTTGTGCCTTGCTGGTCAATGTCTCAGCTCAAGAAGCCATGACCTTGGCGGAAAAAATGCGCCAAGAAATCATATCACTCAACATTCCACATTCAGGAAACAATCCATTTAACGTGCTATCGATTTCTGTTGGCGTTGCTCATCAACTCGTCGAAGAACAGGTTACAACGCAGCAATTATTGGAAAGCGCCGATGCTGCTTTATACAGAGCAAAACAGAACGGGCGAAACCAAGTTCAATCGGAACCGCCAAACCTTGATTAGCGAATTGGCAGAAAAAGGTAAATACTATTTATTCAAACGGTTATTATCCTCACGACAAATTATTGCATTTTTTTGACAAACCGCAGGTGCGTACACTGCACAATCTTGCGCTTTTTTTTGTTCCACTCACTGATTTGGTTCACCTATGAAAAAAATACTATTGCTACTGAGTCTTGCTCTTACCGCTGCAGCGCCAAGCTTTGCAGAATCCGAGACCGTACCAGTAGGGATCAGACCATGCTGCGCCTTTGGAACTGGCCTTAAAGCAGAGCTAGGAAGCGTCCCTGTTCCTTTCTACTCAATCAAGAACGTTCTTAATACTGAAGATGTCGACGCGCACGTATTCAATGATGGCTCAGCCAGTGTTGTCGGCAGCCTATTTGGCGCTTCTGACGAAGTGAATGGACTCATTTTCACCAATAAAGGCGGCTTTATTGATACCGCGCACGTTAGAGATACCGCCGATTTTGCCTTCTATTTATATCGCTCTCTTAAGCAGCGCGACAGCGACAACTATCAAGTGAATCTTACGCCAGAGCTGCGTGACCGTCGCATCGTATTTAATAACCTAGACCAGCTAGACACAGAACAAGACGATGAAGCCAAGCTAGCTGCACTGCTTGCGTTTCGTCTCGCTCAATGGCACGAAATTGCACAGTGGTACGGCCTAGTTTCTGTTGGCGGTTTTAAAGAATATCCATCGGCGTTTTCGCCAGAAGATCTCTATTCGAACATGCTCGGTGCACTCATCGCCTATGAGATTTTGCGAATTAACCCAGACATTACTCAAGATGCGTTCGTCGTTCTGATGCCGGAGTATTTCCGTAGGCACCTTAAGATGCTTGACGCTCAAGATGAGGACACCAGTATCGAAAAGCTTAAAGAGCTTGATGGCATCTGGTGGGACAGCAGCAAACGTCTACCAAACAAATGGGTAGTGAAAACGCGTGATTATCACTTTAGTTTGGATTTGATTCCGAATGTGGTTTCTAACGGCACACCATTGAGCTTATCTGAATTTGCAGAGCTTGAGCAATACGGACAATTGCAGTTGGTAAAAGCTGACAATATTCAATCGTTTGATATACTGCCGGCCTTATTAAAAGATAAAACCGTTTGGACTCACGAAGAGTTCCAAGCGATTGGCGACATTTCCAAGTCTGTTGATGATAAGCACGAAAACAATCGCAACGACGCACTTACTTTAAAGTTGAACTAAACCATGACTGAGATTCAAAAAAATACTGGCATAAAGCGCGTTATTTACGCCGCTCGCTACTCTTGGTACGGCCTCATTGCCGCTTGGAAAAACGAAGCCGCATTTCGCCAAGAATGTGCAGCGCTGATTTTTGCTGTCATCATCGCAGCTGTATTAGATGTTTCTTTGTTCGCCAAAGCCGCCCTCGTGGGCAGTGTCATCTTTGTCATGATCGTTGAACTGATGAATTCTGCCGTAGAAGCCGTGGTAGACCGCATCGGTCTTGAACGTCACGAACTATCGGGACGTGCAAAAGACCTCGGCTCAGCGGCAGTATTTCTGGCCATCGGTCTTGCTATGATGGTGTGGGGCTCCATTCTTTGGGTTCATTTCAGTTAGCGCCAACTTGCTAGTAGCGAAAGCCACTAGATAGAAAAAGAGATAGGCTTGATCAATTGCGATCAAGCCTTTTCTCGTTCTGTTGTTTGTTTTACAGTGACTGTTAATGAGTTAGCGCTATTGGAGTCACTGTGAACCTTCGACAATTGGAAGTCTTCTACGCCATCATGCAAGCCGGAACGGTATCGGGAGCTGCGAGAAATCTGCATGTTTCCCAGCCCAATGTAACGCGCGTATTGGCTCACACCGAACAGCAACTTGGCTTTTCACTGTTTGAACGCATTAAAGGACGACTAGTTCCGACACAAGAAGCGCAGACCCTGCTGCCTGAGGTTGAAAAAATCTATCGCCAGCTTGGTCAGTTCCAAACCTTAACCAACAAAGTCAAAGCTGGGCATCAGCATATTCGTATTGGCGCGCCTCCCGTGCTAGCCACTAATCTGCTCACCCCTTTAGTGTCCGAATTTGCCAAGAAAAATGCCTGCTCTATCGATCTCACAACCGGTAATCACACTGAACTATGTCAGGCGTTGCTAGACAATGAACTCGACCTTGCCATCACGTTTGGCCACGAGACTCCTGCGGGCATATCACATCGCCTTTTACTGCAGCAATCTATGACTGTGCTCCTTAACCGTGAACATCATAAAGCACTCAGCCCAGAGCTTTCTTCACTCTCGCTGTCAACACTGCTTAAAAGCGACATCGGCATAATTGCACTTGATGAGCGTGATCCACTAGGTATGCGTTTGCACGATGCTATAAAAGCTCTTGAGGAAGACTTCGCGCCGACCTTTCGTGTCAGGAGCTATAGTGCCGGCGCTGAGCTTGCAAAACTTGGCAGCGGCATTGCCATTGTCGACCCTTGGACTGCACAGCAGTACACACTTGAACCCAACCTTGTCCGTATTGCGTTGACTGACAACATTGATTGTTCCGTATCCCTTCTCACCAGCGATGTTCACTCTATGTCGATTGCCAGTAGGCAGTTCCTAGAATCGCTGTCAGAGATCACCAACCCATAACCTAATGTTATGGGGGAACACATTTGAGTATTCGATCATACCCCTCGCACTCGTTATCTTGATACCTAAGATTTACCCATCATTTAACAAGATTCATGAGGGACGATATGAACATTGCTCAGCCTTATCTACTTTTCCTTGGGGACGTGACCGACCCTTTAGCAGCAAAAACAGCGCGCGGTATCGTTAAGTGGCGACCAGATGCCTGTTTGGGTGAGTTACGACTGACTGAGCAAACGGTATCACTCGGACTTGAACCGTTGTCATTAGCCGATGCCAAAGCAATGGGTGCTAAAACATTGGTTATTGGCACAGCAAATGCCGGTGGTGTCATCCCACCAAGTTGGGTCGAAACGCTTGTGCAAGCGGCGCAGCTTGGGTTTGATATTGCCTCTGGTATGCATCAACGTCTTGGTGATATTCCCGAGCTCGCTTCACTTGCTGCCCAAAACGCCATACAACTGTTTGATGTTAGGCATTACGACGCTCAGCTTGATGTTGGCACTGGCAAAAAGCGCCAAGGAAAACGTCTCTTGACCGTTGGCACGGATTGTTCGGTTGGCAAAATGTTCTCCGCTCTCGCAATTGAAAAAGCCCTTGTCGATCAAGCTGCCAAGCTCGCTTTAAAGCCACAGGTCAAACCGGCATTCTGATTGAAGGTCATGGTATTTCGGTCGATGCTGTGGTCGCAGACTTTATTTCTGGCGCTGTTGAAACGCTTAGCCCAAGCTTTACTGAACATGAGTGGGACATTATTGAAGGCCAAGGTTCGCTGTTTAATCCTTCTTTCGCTGGCGTAAGCTTAGGTTTACTCCATGGTGCTCAACCTGATGCGCTGGTACTGTGCCATGAAGTCGGACGCGAGCACATTCGCCATTTACCTCACGCAGCACTGCCAAGCATTGAGCAGACCATCGAGGCCAACTTAATGGCAGCGCGAGTCACCAATCCATCGGTGCAGTTTGTTGGCATTTGTCTCAATACCTCAAACATTTCTGACAAAGAAGCGAAAGCGCTGTGTCTAAAATGGAGCGAAGAGTTCGGCATGCCCGTCACCGACCCTGTTCGATTCAGTGTCGATGCAATCGCAGATCGCGTTCGCTCACTTTAACCCTGACCACAGTAAGGAAGCTGATCACATGCTGTCTATTAGCGCTCATCATCACTCTATTAAACTGACAAAACCGTTTAGCATCTCTCGCGGTACGAGAACACATGCAGAGCTAGTTCGTGTCACCGTGCGCTATAAAGACTTTGAAGCAGAAGGGGAATGTACGCCTTATCCCAGGTATGGTGAGTCTGTTGATTCTGTCATCAGTCAAATAACGGAGTTTGCTAAAACGCTGACTTTAATGACGCCAAATGAGGCAAGGCTTAGCCTGCAATCATTTCCGGCCGGTGCTGCTCGTAATGCCGTGGATTGCGCATTGTGGGCTCTCGAGGCTCAACTTGCCGACAGTCACTTTCCTTCCCCACTATTTCGTATCTCTCCAAGAATAGAAACAGCAATGACGGTGTCGGTAGCAGAACTGTCCGACATGGCTGAGCAGGCGAGGGACTATGTGAGCCAAGGGGCAACACTGCTTAAAGTAAAACTTGACGATCAAGCCGTTGTAGAGAAGATCGCTGCGATCCGTGCTGTAGCGCCAAACGCAAAGATCATCGTCGATGCAAATGAAGCTTGGGCTCAGCTTGACCTTAATGCGCTGTTTGCTTCACTTAAGCCGTTCAATATCACCATGATTGAACAACCAGTGCCAAGTGGCCAAGACCATCTACTCAAAGGGATTGAGCATCCTATTCCTTTGTGCGCTGATGAAAGCTGTCATACCCGAGAGCAACTTTCCGACCTGGTTGATTGCTACAAGATGATCAATATTAAGCTCGATAAAACCGGCGGCCTTACCGAGGCTCTAGCACTCGAAAAAGATGCGCGTTTAGCGGGACTCAGTATTATGAGTGGCTGTATGCTTGGCTCCTCACTCGCTATGAAGGCCGCGTTGCCCATTGCGACCAATGCTGAAGTTGTTGACCTAGACGGACCGGTACTACTCGGCAGTGATGTGGAAAATGGTTTGAGCTATCAGCAAGGTCAGCTAATAGTGTAACCATTAAACAACAGCCACTCGCTGTTAACTGAGTGGCTGATGTCATATACCCTTGCGTTGAAACATGTTACTGAGGCGGTTTGTAAGCAAGGTCGTTGGCCAGCTTCATCGCTTCGACCCCTTTCTCAAATGACATCATTGGGGTGATATTGAAATACCTTAATCCACCGCCAGCCATGGCAGCCATCGAAAAAGCTTTAATATGAACATGGTCCGGCATCTCTATCACCGCGATTGAGTCATGCTCACCAAATGAAATCCAACTGCCAATAAACCTGCCACCCATTTTCTCCACAATGGGAATCATGGTACTCAATCGGTTTTCTGGGTTGTTCACCAGCCCTGCAATAGCCTCAGCGGTAAAGGCAACCTGAACCAAGTAAGTTTCTAGAGCCATGGTTACTGCTCCTCTTTTAGTGTAAGTTCAAACGAGCCCGATAGGCTATTACTGATCGTGCAGATTTTCTTTGCATCTCTCAGCAGCTTCAGCGCGATAGTTTGATCCGAATGGACATCCTGACTCAATGCGATCTCATATCGAGCAAAGTGAGCGGGTAACTCTGTGCCCTTATGACCAGTGACTTCAACATAAAATGGTTCGATATCAATCTTTTTGCGCTTTGCTACCATCTGAAGAGATAGAACCATGCAGGAGCCAATTGAGTACAGTAATGTCTCTGCTGGACTCTCTAACGAGGGCGTAGGTGATAGTGTCTCGAGCTCAAAGCCATATACTAACGCGCCACTATCATTGGTACTTACTAGCAGTGGACCATAGCTCGCGGGTTTTACTTTAATCGTCATTAGAATTACCTTAAAAAATCGCGTTAGGTACGATGAGTACAACACTTGGGACCAAGGTTATAATTCCTATCGCTAAAATCAAAATAGCCCAATAAGGAATCGTCGCGATAGCCGTTCGACCGAGGCTAATCTCACCATTAGTAATCGCCGTCAAGACCGACAGATTCAGCCCAACCGGCGGGGTAACTTGACCAATTTCAATCAGAATGGTGATCATAACTCCCACCCAAATCGGGTCAAAGCCCAAGCCAGTAAGAAGCGGAAATACAATAGGCAACGTCATTATCATCAATGACAAACCATCGAATATACATCCAAAAATAATGTAGATAAGAACGATCAGCAGAAGTACACCGTACTTCCCTAGCCCGCTATCAATCGCCGTTTCTAAAATGGCTTGTGGGACGCCCAATATGCTGACTGACTGGGAAAGAATGGCCGCTCCTAAAACAATGAAGCCGATTGACGCAAACATTAATGCGCTGCGATAAACCGATTCTAATAGCCCTTTGTAGGTCAAATCTCCCCAGATAAAGGAAATAACAATCGCTACAGCAACGCCAACTCCCGCGGCTTCTGTAGGTGTCGCGATACCAAACATAATGCTGCCCATAATCGCTAAGATGAGCATCATTATTGGCCAGATTCTCAGCAATCCCATGAGGACAAAACCCAGCGTGTAGGTGCCGTTGTCTTTTGGCGCAATGCTTGGATCTTTAACGCTGCGCAGAAAAATGTAGACCATGAACAGCAGACTAACCATCACCCCAGGAACAATACCGGCAGCAAATAAACGCCCTATTGATGTTTCGGTTAACGCACCAAAAATTAATAACGATAAGCTTGGAGGAATGAGCAAGCCAAGAGTACCAGCTCCAGCCAAACTTCCAACAACCGCTTCTTTGTTATAGCCACGTTTACCCAGTTCAGGATAAGCGACCGACCCAACCGCTGCCGCCGTGGACAAACTTGAGCCGCTCACTGCCCCAAAAAGTGTACAGACCGCAACATTGGAATGGAGCAAGCCTCCAGGGATCTTTGCGAAAATGGGCGTGAACGCCGCGTATGCTTTTTCACTTAAACCGCTTCTCAGTAAAATTTCACCGAGCAAAATGAACATAGGGACGGCGCTTAAAGTGAACGAGTTAAATATGTCCCAAACAGTATCTACTGCGAGGTAGGCTGAGCCATAGTTGAAAAAATGGAGAATAATCAGTCCAGTAAAGCCTAAAGCAGCACCGAGAGCAATGCCACTACTCGCTGTCGCTACTAGCACTGAGACGAGGGTCGTCCAAAACATCTAACGTTCCTCAGAGTGAATGAAACCAAAAACCTTTGCTGCATAGATCACCAGACAGAAGATCATTGATATAGGTACCACTGACATAAGTGGGTAAAGAAGAATACGAGCCGTTTCTGACTTTAACTCTCGCCGAATCGCAAATTCCATCCAAGGAAGTGATTCCATAAATATCCAACCGGTGAACCCAATACCAACCAATAAACCCGCGGTAAAGAGAGCGTTTCTCAACACTGGAGAGCGAGATTTAAGAGTATCCAAAAGCAAAGAAACACGAATGTGCTGGCCTTTTAGGGTCGCCATTGGCAAAGCTAAGAATAAACTCGCGCTCATCAACAGTCCGACCAGTTCCTCGGCAAAAAACAGTGGGGAATCAAAAAACTTACGAAGTACCACGCTAGTAACGATAACCAGCAAGATGGCAGCAAGAGATAATGCGGAGAGCACAGCAAGAAAAAGGGCTGAACCATGCAGCCCTTTTTGAATAGCATGTTTTATAGCGTTCATGTTCGAGTTATTTACGCCCTAGTGCGGCCAATACGCGCTCACGATATTCTGGCGCTTTACCACCAGCTTCTTCAGCAAGTTCACCCCAAACTTCTGTAATAGCAGCGGTGAACTCCTGTCGGTCTTTCTCAGAAAAATCATCAAGCCACTGTACACCGCCTTCTTGAAGCTTCGCTCGAGCTGCTAGCTCTTTATTGTGGTCATCTTCATAAGAGTTCGTGCGCTCCCAAATAGCGTCACCCGCTTCTAACAAAGCTTGTTGATGTTTTTCAGGCAATGATTGCCATTTTCTTTGCGACATTCCTAGGATATAAGGACCAGATGCCATTGGGTAAAGGTACGCCGCGTACTTAGTGACCTCTTGCAATGAGACGGTATGAGCATATAGCGCAGGGTATACAGCACAATCTACAACACCCGTTTTCATCGCCACATACATTTCTTCTTGCGGAATGATTTGTGCTGAGATCCCCAATCGTCTGAAAGTATCAACCTGATCTTTTGCCCAAACGCGAAGCTTCTTACCACGGAGATCATCCAAAGAGTTAACCGGCTCTTCACGACAGAAAATCGATGCTTCAAGCATTGGCAGTGCAACATAGCCTATTGTTGCCACGTCCCAATCCGAAAACTCTTCTGCATAGATGTCTTTAACGACGGGCAAAGCTGCATCCAACTCATCAACCGAGCCAATGGTACCTTGCACCATTACCGTGCTTAGACTCTCTGCATCGCGTCCAAGGTAGTTTGCCCAGGCAAGGCTCATATCTACTGCGCCGCGAGGCAAAAACCTCAAGACGTCGGTGTTCTTCAAGCCCAAAGAGCTACCGCTAAACACCTTGATATCGATTTCACCATCTGTTTTTGCTTTAACATCAGCAGCAAATTGTTCCAACTGCTTAGTTTCAGGACGGGTTTCAGGAAGGAAGTTATTGAAGCGCCACTCTGCTGCTTGAGCCACTGAGACCGAAAGTAGACTCGCACTTAGGCCGCCGATCATCCATTTTGAGACTGTATTCACTGCGTATATATCCATATTATTATTTGTGTAGGCAGTTACTATAATTGAAATTGTCAATTATAAGTAAACCATGTAGTTATAGATTATAACTATCGCCCTTCTTTTTGTATGGATTTTAACTAATTGTAAACTCAAAGCATCCAGTAATTGCAACGGCTTCTAAACAAAACGGGCGCGATAAATCACTTTATCGCGCCCGTTTTCAATCAAAAAAAAGTCTAAGCACCGTTTGCCAACTGCGCATCACGACGTTTTATCACTGAACGCAAGCGCAGCAGCATTAATATGGCTGCAACCGTCAACCCGCTTAAAATGCCCACCCAAAAGCCTTTTTCGCCCATAGCAGGCACTATATGATCAGTAAGCCCAAGCACCACACCGAGCGGCAGAGCTAAACCCCAATAAGAGGCAATCGCCAAAATCATCGGAACCTTAGTATCTTTATAACCACGCAGTGCACCATTTGCAGAGGTCTGCAACGCATCACTAAATTGATACATAGCTGTGAATACTAGCAAGGTCGCCGCCGTCGCGCTCACCGCAGGATCAGTGGTATAGAGACGAATAATCCAATCCGGGAACAGCAAGAACATCGCCACCGAGCACAGTGACAACATCGCCGCGACCACGATACCGATTTTGCTTCGCTCCACTGCGCCAACATCATCTTTTGCACCTAAAGCGTGACCCACACGAATAGTAATACCAAAAGAGATACTCATTGGAATCACATAGGTCATACTCGAAATGTTGAGCGCAATTTGTGCTGCTGCAACGTTTTCGGCACCAATACGACCAATCAAAAGTGCAATCACGGCGAAGATGCTGCCGCACACCGCAATGTTCATTCCAATCGGCAAACCTAGCTTTAATAGGTTAAAGATTTCAGCAAGCCTAGGTTTCGCATCGCTAAAGCGAATGATGGTTTTGAAGTGGTGATGACCGCGAATGTATGAGTACAGCAGCGCTGACATCAACCAATACACCAAACTGGTCGCCCAGCCACAGCCCACAGCACCCATCTCAGGAAAGCCAAACTTACCGTAAATAAGCACATAGTTAACTGGAATGTTCACCAAAAGGCCAATCACCGAGATGATCATTGGCGCCTTGGTGTTGTTCATACCTTCACAAAAGCCATTTAAGGTATAAAACAGCGCAATCCCCGGTACGCCAAACGCCAATGCGTAAGCGTAATCACTAGCAATAGGGATGATTTCCGATGCTACACCGATCCATTCTAGAATCGGCTTTGCACTGACCAAATAGGCAATCAACAACGCACTTGAAGTGAGTGCTAGCCACACCATTTGGAAGAACTCGATAGAGATACTATCGAAATCACGAGCACCGCGATGGAACGCCACCACTGGCGTTAAAGCCATTATAACGCCGCGTAGCAGAAGCAGTACCGGGATCCACAGGCTTGCTCCCAGCGCAATCGCGGCAAGATCTGCAGCACTGACTTGACCAGCCATAGTGGTATCAACAAAACCCATTGCCTGAGTGGCAAGCTGAGTAAGAATAATAGGAACCGACAGGTTCATAAGCGCACCCGATTCACGGGTAAAGCGATTTAAAGGACGCATTGTCGTTTGCATGGGAAAGTTCTAACACCAATATAAATGCACCAATGGAGGCGGGATGGCGAGTGTGCATTTTAGGGTGTGCCTGTCTAAGGCGGCGACAATATAAACACCTTAGCAGGTAAATTCAATACTGCTTTAGGCCTAAATCGCTGAAAGAATGCAACCAAAATTGTATTGAACTTCATCACAAAACCACGCAGAATAGCGCGCCTTGCCCTATCCTTGGGTTTACGGCACGTCACGGCAATCTGCCCTCCTCTTTTCTTAAACTGAGTATCACTATGAGTTTTGATTCTTTAGGTCTTTCCCAACCTATTCTGCGCGCGATTAAAGAATTAGGTTACGAGAAAGCATCGCCCATTCAAGAGCAAGCTATTCCTGCCGTTATTGAAGGCAGAGATGTTATGGCAGCCGCTCAAACGGGCACAGGCAAAACCGCAGGCTTTGCTCTACCACTGATTCAAAATCTCGATAATGGTACTCGCGTCAAGAGTAACCACATTCGCGCCCTGATTTTAACGCCAACCCGCGAGCTGGCCGCCCAGGTTCACGAGAGCGTGTTCAAATACAGCGTTCATCTACCACTGACTTCTCAGTGTGTATACGGTGGCGTAAAAATTAACCCACAGATGATGAAGCTCCGCAAAGGTTGCGATGTCATGGTAGCGACACCAGGTCGCCTGTTGGATTTGTATCAGCAAAACGCCATCAAGTTTTCTCAACTGGAAGTACTGGTACTCGATGAAGCCGATAGAATGTTGGACATGGGCTTTTATCGTGACATCAAAAAGATTCTAGACCTACTACCTGAAAAGCGTCAGAACCTACTCTTTTCAGCCACTTTCTCAAACGAGATCCGTGACCTAGCCAAAGGCCTAGTCAACGATCCGGTAGAAGTATCAGTCACGCCACCAAACTCAACCACTGCTTGGTGGAACAAAGTATTTACCTTGCGGATAAAAAGCAAAAGCCGGCGATGCTTGCCAAGCTTATCCATGATGGTAACTGGAAGCAGGTGCTGGTATTTAGCCGAACTAAGCATGGTGCCAACCGTCTTGCACGTTATTTAGAAGGCCAAAACATTACGGCGTTGGCGATACACGGTAACAAGAGCCAAAGTGCTCGCACGACCGCGCTGGCTAACTTTAAAAGTGGTGAAGTCCGCGTATTGGTCGCCACCGATATCGCTGCGCGCGTTTGGACATCCCTCAGTTGCCACAAGTAGTCAACTTCGACTTGCCAAACGTATCTGAAGACTACGTGCACCGTATCGGCCGCACGGGTCGCGCGGGTGAAACAGGTAACGCTTACTCACTGGTTTGTGCTGACGAAGCAAAAGAGCTGTTTTCTATCGAGCGCTTGATTGGTAAATTGCTGCCAAGACATGAGCTTGAGGCTTCAAACCCGTTCATGAACTGCCGGAGTCAAAACTCGATACTCGCCCAATCAAAGCGAAAAAGCCTAAAAAGCCTAAAAAACCAAAGCCACAGCAGGCGCAGGGTCAGCAAAACCGGGATCAGCAAAAACAGGACAACGGCGCAGCTTCAAAGGAAAATAAAGGTTCAGACAAGCCGCGTAAGCCAAGAAAGTTCAATTTCAAGCGCAAGCCAAATAGTGGTGGTGAACAAGCAGCGAACAAGTCTCGTAAACCAAGACCGAATCGCTCTCGCCCTAATAAAGCGAAACCAAGTTAATTCGCCAAATACAAAAAAAAGGCTCACAAAATATGTGAGCCTTTTTGTTATTAATCAATAAATTAAGCCATTAACCTAATCTAATTATCCTAAGCTATTTATCCTATTAAGCACTCGCGTAAATAACGCTTCCGCCTTTAATCGTGTCGATGATTTGTCGAGACAAATGCTCTGGCAATGCTGGGCAACCCCAACTGCGACCTAGATAGCCGTTTTGTTTTAGAAAAGACTCATTGGCGTAATCTGCGCCATGAACAACAATGTAGCGCTCGCGAGCATTATCGTTGACACCTTTGGTCAATCCATCCAAGCGTAAAGAGTAGCCGTTCGAGCCATAGTAAGTCGAATCGGTTAAAAAGGTGCCTAAGGATGTCTTGCGAGAATTAATAATATTTGAAAACTTAGTCGCTGTTTTCTCACCACTATTAACGCCATGAGAAACATAAGTGTTAAACACTAACGATTTCTTATCCATATCAATGACAAAAAAGCGTTTTTCCGTCGATGGTTTTGAATAATCGATAATGGTCAACAACGACTTACTGCGGTTGGTGGTTTTCTCATAAGCAAGGTACGCGTCCTTAAATAATTGAAAATCAACCACTCCGTCGAGTTGTGCACTGCTATAAATACGTTTAATCGTACCTGATTCTAATTTTACTTCGCTACGTGCGCTGTGGGAAAACAGTACAACGGCCGTCAATGCCAACACCCACAACGGCGAAAAAATACTTTTTACCATTATTACAACAAGTTAAGCTAAGTTAAATTAATTTACAGGACGTCACTGTCCCTAACAAGTTGCCAATAATAGCCTAACTTTTCGGCGAATAGAATCGTATTTACCGATTTTTACATCATTATTTGAATGCGATCGTGAAATAAATAAACTCTCTATAACCAATGCTTTTAACATCAATAAGTTGCCACAATCTAATAAACAATTTTGCTTTGTGAAAACGGTTAAGTATTCACTCAGTTTCACCTTCTTACTGTCGAATAAACGCTAAAAACCATATGACACATTTAATGTCGAGTCTTCAATAACTTCTGTAACTCACTCAATGGCATAGGTTTATAGTGTAGAAAGCCTTGCGACACATCACAGCGTTTATTCTTAAGCCATTCAAATTGTTCATTATTTTCAACACCTTCAGCTACGCATCGGCAGCCTAACGAGTTTGAGAGTTGAATCAGAGCATGATAAATATCCTGCGAGCGCTTACTTTGCAGCAAATTATCGGCAAAGGTTTTGTCTATTTTAATCTCATCTATTGGGAAATCAGTAAGATAGCTCATTGAAGAAAAGCCTGTCCCAAAATCATCTAATGAAATACTGACACCGATATCTTTTAACTTCAGTAACTTATTTAATGTCTCCTCTCTATCCTCAACTAATAATGTTTCCGTGATCTCCAGTGTTATATGTTGCGGATGACTATTTTTTATCAACTCAGTCAATGAGTTAAAAAATGTTGCGCTGGAAAAATCCGCTGGCGAGATATTAATTGAGCATGGGATCATATTTAGTCCACCTTGTGACAAGGTGTCTAAAGATTGCGTCACGTTTTCTATTACCCAGCGGGTAAAATGGTGAATCATCCCACTGCGCTCGGCGATAGGAATAAATTCTGCCGGTGAAAGTTGCCCAAACTCCTTATTCGTCCAACGCATGAGTGCCTCAACACTCACTACTTCTCCAGTACTCATCGAGATCTGCGGCATAAAGTATAGCTCTAGCTCCTGATTGTGGAGTGCTGTATAAAGCTGCTTCTTGATGCGAAACTCGCGGCTAAACTTGCTCAATAGCTCAGGATCACAGTACTCAAATGTCCCTTTACCCACGGCTTTTGCTTTGTACATCGCGGCATCCGCGTGTTTGAGTAAACTGTTTAACTCCTGACCATCTTCTGGGTAGTTCACGATACCGATAGAAATGGAAGTCGCAATGGCATTTCGATCAAGCTGAAAAGGACGCTTAACCACATCGATCACTTGCTGCGCTTTGCTTTGAGTTAGACTGGTATCAGCATCGATTAAAAACAAAATAAATTCATCACCACCAATACGAAACAAGCGGTCACTTCGACGAGTAATTCCATTAATTCGCCGCGTGAGGTACTTAAGAATTTTGTCTCCCGCATCGTGGCCATAGGTATCATTGATAAGCTTAAAACCATCAATATCAATAAACAGCAGTGCAAAGCTACTTGGAGTGCCTTTACTTTGACTGTTTTGAATCAGCTGACTTGAGAACTTTCGCATCGCTAGGCGGTTGCCACAGCCCGTTAATGTGTCGTAATACGCGAGTTTCTCAATGCGCTTTTCTCGGCGTCTGGATTCTGTAATGTCTTGAAAGACCACAATGTAATTACTTGGGTTATCCGCATGCTTCGGATATGCACTGATGTTTACCCATTGAAGATAACGCACCCTTTCTTTTGACATCGAATGGATCTCGCCTTCCCAGTAGTGATCCCTAGCAAGATGTTTGAGCTGTTCTCGACCAAAATAGCTTTTCTCATCAGAGTCAAAAAACAGGCTCACATGCTGGCCTATGACCTCTGCAGATTGGTAGCCGGAAATGTCGCTAAATGCTCGGTTTACAAAGGTGATAACGTGCTGATTATCGGTGATGATGATGGCCTGATTTCCCTCACTAAAAACCTGCATCGCAAGATCAATGTCACGACGATTAGCGATGGTTTGGGTTTCATCGGAAACAATAAAGCCGCTACCGTACAGCTCGCCTTCCACAGTTAATGGGAAGCGGCAAACCCGCACATTCCCCGAGCCACTAAAGCCTTTTGCCAAATTGTAGCTAGAGCTTGGCGTTCGCAAATCAAAATTACGCACCCCGAAGCCATCCGATTTCTTAACTGAGACACTATAATCTCGAACAAACTTTTCTATCGGGGCAGGTAAGGAGGAAAGGAGCTGCTCAAAGACGACATCGCTAGAAAGTGCGAACAAGCTAGCAAGGTGATCCGAGTACCACACCAGTTCGCCACTTTTATCCATCACGATAAGGCCATCGCTACAGTGATTGAGCAAAGGTTGAACGATGTCATCAAGATATGCCGGACATCGTCGTTGCGACGTGCTATTCAAATTCGCCTGTGCTTTGCGACTCTCACCCTTGCTATCCAAATGCTGCTCTAGCTGTTGCTTTAGATGGAGCGAGTGGCCATTGTGAACGACTTTCATCACTGACATCCCCTATCCGATGATAAAACTCTTGTATCTATAAATAGTTAACAAAGACGGGCTTAGTTATCTGTGGCATCTTGAGTAGACACTATTCGAGTTCACTTTCGAATCAGTATAGGAGTCTTGTTGTAAGAGCCCAGTCGAGACTAATACTCAAGGTTTAAAGTAGCAAAATTGAGACATACCCTTAGGTATTAGCAAGGCTCATTCCCTCGATCATGAAAAGATCCGAAATTAGTCGCCACATAGTGAGAGATTTCCCTTATAATCAGCGGCCATCTTGACCATGACGCTCTAAACTTACTTTGTTGTGGTCAAGAGAACACGGTCATCTGCTTTTAGGAACATAGAATGTCATTTTCATCACAAGGTTTTTCACCAGAGATAGCACAAGCCCTCACTGAGTGCGGCTATGAAAAACTCACCGCTGTTCAGCAACAGGCGATCCCTCATGCACGTCGCGGACACGATATCCTTGCTCATGCACAAACGGGAACGGGTAAAACGGCTGCATTCTCTTTGCCAATCATCCAACAACTGCTGGATACGCCAAAGCAAGTTGGCCGTGCAACGACTCGAGCACTGATTCTGGCGCCAACGCGCGAGCTCGTCGATCAAATTGCTAACAACATTGCGGACTACACTAAGTATGTCGACCTCACGGTCACGGCTGTTTACGGCGGTGCCAAAATGTCCTCTCAAGAGCGTAAACTTGAGAACGGTACTGATGTGTTGGTCGCAACACCTGGCCGCCTAATTGAGCACATTGAACTCGGTAATCTCAACCTCGCCAACCTTGAATTCCTGGTTTTCGATGAAGCTGACCGCATGTTAGACATGGGCTTTATTAGCGCTATTCGTACTATCATGAGTGGTGTGTCTGGTCACCCACAAACCATGCTGTTCTCTGCGACTTCTTCAGCGCAAATGAACGCGTTGGCACAAGATCTTCTTCGTAAGCCTAAGCGCGTTATTGTTAACGAAGAAAACTCAACGGCCGCGACGGTTTTCCACGTGGTTTATCCTGTTGATGAAGAGCGCAAACTAGAGCTACTGTCTGAGCTTATTGGTCGTAAAAACTGGCAGCAAGTTTTGGTATTCGTAAACTACAAAGAAACCGCAAACGAAGTCGTTAAAGAGCTTAAGCTTGATGGCATCAAGGCGGTTCTTTGTCACGGTGATAAGGCACAAAGCTCACGCCGCCGCGCACTTGAAGAATTTAAGTCAGGTAAAGCACGTGTCATGGTCGCGACAGAAGTGGCAGCGCGCGGTCTTGATATCCAAGGTCTACCGCACGTTGTGAACTACGACATGCCATTCCTTGCAGAAGATTACGTCCACCGTATTGGTCGTACTGGTCGTGCGGGACAACAAGGTCATGCTGTTTCTTTTGTAAGTCGTGACGAAGAGCTAACGCTGGTTCAGGTTGAAAACCTCATTCAGCAGCGCATCAAGCGTATCCAACTTGCCGGCTACGAGCCAAAAAGCCGTGATGCCCTGCTGACTAAGATGCACAGCAAACCGGCTTATAAAGATCGTCAAGGTCGTAAGAACAACCCTCAGCAAGAGCAAAGCTCCGCCGAGCGACGCCTGAAGATGATGCGTGCAATCCGCAATAAATCGAAAGGCGAGTAATAACGCCACTGTCTCTTAAAAACGCCGCTGACGTGTCACGTCAGCGGCATTTTTTTATCGTCACTAAGCCAACGCTAGATCTTGCTTTAATTGTTATGTTATAACATTTTATTATTTAAATTTGGCAGATATCGATATGACAACTCCTTCAATCAATCAGGTACTTCTGGTTGCTGGAACACATGGCAACGAGCTTTCAGGCCTTTACTTACAAAAACTCATTCGAGATGGCGTGTACCAAGCTGACCGCTCGACCTTTCAGGTCAAAAGCACAGTGGGCAATCCTCCAGCAGTAAAGAACAATACCCGTTTCATAGACATAGACCTAAATCGCGCCTTCTCATCTGCGGACTTAGAATCGGACACCAACGAAAGACGTTTAGCGGCGGAATTTGTTAAGCAACATGCCAACAACGAAAATCAATTGATTATTGATTTACATAACACCACCAGCAACATGGGTGCAACGCTAATTCTACTCGCCAACGATCCTTACTACACAAGGATGGGGGCCTACGTCAAACAGCGCATGCCTGATGCGAATATCTTGTTTGAAGATCGTAAGTCATGGCAAGACCAGCCTTATTTGTGTACGACTGGTCAACATGGCTTGATGCTCGAGGTTGGTGCGCAAGCCCATGGGTCCCTTAAGCACGAAACGCTGGAGCTGATGAAAAACTTACTCACAGCAGTACTCGATTACATAGAAAATACCAACCTAAATAACACAGCTGCGCTCAACGACTATCAGGCTTATGGCTATATTGAAGAGGTCATGTTTCCTGTTGATATCGATGGAATGCGTCTTGCCGCCGTTCATCCAACTCTCTGTGGCAGAGACTTTATTGCCGTCGAACCGGGCGAGCCTATTCTAGCTACCTTTCTTGGCTACGATGTGCACTGGCAAGGTGATAAAACCGTCTATCCACACTTCATCAATGAGAGTGCTTATTGTCAAAGCAATATTGCAATGGCGATGGCAGAGAAACGCCTCGTCCGTGTGAGCTAGAGATCAAATAGGCGGGCTAGATTCCCGCCTGTTTAGTTAATTAGAGAGTGATTGATAGGGCTTCTAAACACTGGTGACACAAGCAAGGAGTCGCTGTTCGATGGTCTCATCAAGCTTATGAGCAATCAGCTCAATTCGGCTTTCCGCACAATCATCCAGCTCCATTTCGGTTATCCCATCTGATGTCAGGTTATAACCAAAAATCCCCATATTGGTAATAAACACCGCCTTCATGCGCTCAGCATCCAAATCTAAGAGCAGCAACGCGAGTTTTTGGCGATCAAACACTTTGTCTGGTGCAAATCGCCAGCCAACACTCTTAAATCCTTCCCCTTCATTTTCTGCCTTAATCATACCGCTCTCTGGCATTGGCAACTCTGAGGCTAACGGTTTTGACGAATGATGATGGTGATGATGGTGGTGGTGCGCCCCAGTTGCTAGCGTCGCCCCTTCAAAGGCAGTAAACGGAATTTTGCCATACTCTGCAAATATCACTTCAGTCTCAGGGCGACCAACCTGCTCAACATATGCTTTCAGCCGTTGCTTCTCGTCAGCTTGATACAAGTCGATTTTGCTACCAACGACAGTATCCGCGATCGCTATCTGTTGATTGAATGTCTCGTGATTAGTATAGCGAGTATCAGAGAGCTTTCTAGCATCAACCAGCGTCAGTGTCTTCTGCAGCAACAACACTGTTCGATAATGTTCAGAGGAGAGCACTTCAAGTACTTCTTTTGGATGCCCAAGTCCTGTGGGCTCAATCAGTAAACGATCTGGCCTTGCCTCGTGCAATAGCTGGTTGAGTGCAATTTGCATTGGAAGTCCCGCAGCACAGCACATACAGCCACCAGGCACCTCGCGAATGAACAACTGTTCAGCTTCACCTGATTGTCCTTGTACTAAGCTGCCATCAACTCCAATCTCTCCGAACTCATTTACAAGGACAGCCCAACGCTCATCTGCAGGTTTATTCTTGAGTAGATGTAAGATTGCCGATGTTTTTCCGACACCAAGAAAGCCTGTAATAATGTTCGTTGGCACGCTTTCAATGACCGTGTTCTCAGAGCTCATTTGCGATTCTCCTATAACCTTGCACTAATGTGTGGTTCGCTGACACAACAGACTCTGAAAAAGCCGAGTACTTAGGTGGTACTTTTGAAATGCTGTTGAGATCAAAGTCAGCGCCAATGTTGGTCATTGGCGGAACATGGAAGCCTTGTGGCAAGTCTAGTCCATCGATAACGCAGTTGTGGCGAATCACGCATCCTTTACCGATAATCGTATCAAACACGACGGAATTGAAGCCAATAAATACATCATCCTGCACTTCGCAAGGGCCATGAATGATTGAACGGTGAGCAATGGAAGAACGCTCACCAATGGTCACTGCTGCACCCGCTTTGGAGTGAATCACCACACCATCTTGAATATTGGTGTCTCGTTTAATGATGATTGGCTCCATATCACCTTCATCATTCACTTCATCCGCTCGAATTACCGCATAAGGACCAATAAATACATTGTCTTCAATGACCACTTTGCCGCAAATAATGGCGGTAGGATCAAGGAACGCCGTTTCCGATACGACCGGCATATGACCCGTTGGGTTTTTTCGTAACATGTTCGAATCTCTACAACTTACAGATTAACGGCTAAATGATAGTGGCATAGCATTAGAATCAACGAGCACTGGCTGAGTATCATCAAACACCATCTGACCATTTACCCACGTGCGCTTAACTCGAGAGAAGAAAGAATGGCCAGAGAATGGTGACCAGCCACAATGGTAGAAGGTATTGTCATACGTCACTGGCGTTAACGAGTCACAATTGATCAGGACAAGGTCAGCGTAGTAGCCTTCACGAATAAACCCTCGCAGCTCTACCCCGTAGCGAGTTGCAGGGTTGTGTGCCGTTTTTTCAACAACGTCAGTAACACTCAATCGGCCGTAATGTACGTGATCCATGAGGGAAAGCAGTGCATGCTGCACTAACGGCAAACCTGCCGGTGCCTTGTCGTAATCAACCAGCTTCTCTTCCAAAGTATGGGGGGCATGATCAGTCGCGATAATATCGATCTGACCGTTTTAATAGCTTGAATGATCGCATCACGATCGCTTTGATATTTCACCGCTGGGTTACACTTAATGAGGTTGCCCTTCTCAGCATAATCCTGATTTGAGAACCACAAATGGTGAACACATGCCTCTGCGGTAATATTCTTGCCTGCTACCGGCCCTGCCTCAAACAAGCTCAACTCTTTTTCTGTCGTAATGTGAAGTACGTGAAGCTGGCTCTGGTGTTTCTTCGCAAGATCGACGGCATAGGATGAAGAAGCATAACAAGCCTTGTCGTCACGCAGCACTGGGTGATCGTGAATAGTGAAATCAGAACGAGACTCAAGCAAACGCGCGCGATTCTCAGCGATCACCGCACCACTTTCACAGTGCGTCACAATCAATACTGGTGAATCACGGAAAATCTTATCTAACGCTTCCGGATGCTCCACCAAGAGGTCACCCGTCGATGCCCCCATAAAGACTTTTACCCCGCAGTGTTTAGTAGGATCCAGCCTTTTTATTTGCTCCAAGTTGTCTTCTGTCGCACCAAGATAGAAGGCGTAGTTGGCAGCGGAGTTCTTTGCCGCAATGGCATACTTCTGCTCAAGCGCCTCAATGGTTGTGGTTGATGGACTCACGTTTGGCATCTCCATATAACTCGTGATACCACCAGCGACAGCCGCTAGGGACTCAGTCGCAATCGAGCCCTTGTGAGTGAGTCCTGGCTCTCTAAAATGTACCTGGTCATCAATCATGCCAGGCATCAAGTATGCCCCTTGTGCGTCAATCACTTGCTCGTTAGGCAGAACACTAAGGTTTGGCGCTACCTGCTCGATGCGTTGTCCTTTAATACGCACGTCCGTCTCTCGAACTTCGCCTTCGTTGACGACTTTTGCGTTGATAATTAGCGTTGATGACATGGGGTTACTTAATCTCCTTGGTCTGTTCTATTTGTCTGATTTTGCGAAGCATTCATCGCAAACACAGTTAATTTCTAACTGAGGACTCACGACGGTAAAGCCTCTTGCTCCGCATTGGATTCCAGATTAGTGATCGTCGAGGGGGAATGGTTTGCTCAACAATTCTGTCGCATTTACAGCAAATCAAGAACTGTGGAACGCCATGTTCGCAGTCGCGATGAATATGGGCACAAGCGATAAACTTGTTTGAGGTGTTCAGCTTGTGAACTAAATGTTCACCCTCCAAAAACTCGAGAATACGATAGACAGACATAGCCTGAAGGGTTTCCCCTAGCTCGGTTTTGGCGTAGTCGATGAGCTCATAAGCGGACAGCGCTCGTTTTGAATGAAGTAGAGTCAAAAGCACCTGTTTACGTTTTGTCGTCAGACGCTTACCTTGCTGCGAGCAATGCAGCTCTGCATGCTGAATCAAACTGTCGATGGTGTTCATAGCTCACTCTAGATAACACTGGAAAACGCATAAATGTTATAACATAACATTTATGCAGTACAACCCCTTACCAAATACGGATTCCATTAAGACCAAGTGGGACAGGTAAATGATTGAAATAGATGATCTATCTAAGATAGAGTCAATGATTCTAAAATCAATAAGGACTCGGTGATAATGAAAAGGGTATGTTTTGTAAGTGCATTACTTTTTATCGGAAGTGCAAATGCACAATGGGAAAACCCGGTGGATCGCTACGCCAATGAATACAAGAATCACGTTTCCGCTTCATGCCCTATACCAGACGACCATATCAAACACTTCGTTTACTTTGCTCGTGACAGAGAAGCCATTAAGCATCATCCGTTACTAACCCAGCCTCGCTTTCAAGGCGCACAAATCATGTACTCATGGGCGATGCTCGAGCCAGAAAAAGATCGCTACGATTTTTCCTTAGTTCAAGCCGACTATAAGTACTTAAAGAACCACGGTAAGAAGCTGTTCATTCAGCTTCAAGATGCGACCTTCAACCCAGCCTACAAAGGCGTTCCCAAGTACTTGCTAAGTGAAACCTACAGTGGTGGCGTCGCAAAACAGCTTACTGATGATGGCGAACATGAAGGTTGGGTTGCTAAGCGATGGGACAGCAACGTTCAAGAACGCTTTGCCAAACTCCTAAATGCGCTTGGTAAGGAGTTTGATGGAAAAATCGAGGGAATTAACCTTCAAGAAACCGCAGCAGGCGCTAGCCAAGCCGAAGATTTCACCGAAGCACGCTACGTTGGCGGCATTAAGGCTAACATGCTAGCCCTCAAACACGCTTTTCCAAATTCAAGCACTATGCAATATGCGAATTTTATGATTGGTGAATGGCTGCCTTGGGAAGATAAAGGCTATCTCAAAAGTATCTATGAATATGGACAGCAAATCGGGGTAGGACTTGGCGCCCTGATCTTATGATGCAACGACGCGGACAACTCAACCACGCATTGGCGATGATGCATGAGAACGAGTATACCGTTCCGCTGGGTATCGCCATTCAAGATGGCAATTATATCGGCCAAACCAACAACACCGAGGTCGTGGACAAAAGGCAAAACATAGTGCCTGCTCTCCACTCTTTCGCCGACTCTTTCTTGCATGTCGACTACATGTTTTGGGTCAATCAAGAGCCATATTTTGAGCAAGATGTGTTGCCTTGTTTTCTAGATCGCTAAAATAACACTGCAGTGGAGTAACTTATCAGGTCATCGCTAAGACCTGGTTAACCAGCATAGTCACTCAAGCGTAACATTTGTCGCGTACGCTTCTTTGATAATCAAGGAAGAACTATGCTCAAAAACGCCCGCATTCAAACCGTGCGATGGATAGTATTCATCGCACTGTTATCGACTTGCACTTTGCTATTCATGCCATTTTCACTCGTTCCGAGTTCGGCACTCAATCTTAGTCAGCGCAGTTGTCAGGTCTCAAACTCAAGCGGAGACAAAACGTTTCGCATTTATACCCCGTCTGACTGGCAAGCCAATGAACTGATGAGTTACTTTTGTAAGTCAGTGCTCGCAGGCGATGAGTATGCACGTGTAGAGCTGTCATGGAAGCCGCGAGAGCACATCAATTCCGAGGATATTCTTTCACAGCAGTTTGATATGTTATTTAGCCGCCCTAGAGTACTTAACGGCTTACTTCCAGATCATCAAGCATTCTATGAGCAGGCTTTAATACTGCCCGCCTACACTGTCTATCTTTATGCTCATATTCCAATTCAGAACCTGTCGGCCGCGACTTTCTATAAACGAAGCATAGGCTGCTAGACGATAAACGTAGCCAATCTGGATTCTTGATCCCTGAAATAGAGCTTAGAAAGAAAGGCATTTCGCTGGATAACAACAATACTCAATGGTTTCATCACCGCAATGACCTAGTCAGTGCGTTCCTTGCTGGCCGTGTTGATTTTATTCCTGCCATCGGCATAGAGCCGGAACTTTCAAAATGGCCACGTGAGAAGCGAATCGAACTCAAAACTATTCCCTCAGCGGGCAGTTGGTACCTTTCGAACGCACTTCCCCAAGCAATAAAGTGCAAAACTAGCCAATCTTTACTTGCCAAAATGCAGCAATCCTCAGTCATGAGCCAATTACTGGATCATGACAAGCTAAAAAGTTACGCCTGCTATTAACACTGAAACACAATCATGATGACGATTCTCTCTTTATCTAAAAAACGCCAAGCAATCTTGCTCTCTGCTGGTTTTGGTGTCGTGACCTTATTTGGTCTCACTTATATCTATGATGTCGCACTAAATCTTGTTATCCGAACATTACTCACCGAGCACCTTCCTAGTGCTCTCAATGATGCTCTGGTAAATAGCTATGATATCAATCAGCTGTTAGTGCATTCAGAGTCAACAATAAAAAGCTGGATTGAGTCAGCTCAGTTGTTTTCACTCTTTAATCTCCCACTCATTAGCCACATTGAGGTTTTAGAGATATCTCTAACTTCAGCAAACTCGGCGGATTCAGCAGAGTTACTCTTCACACTGGGCGATGAGCAGTACGCTATGGATTGGAAAGTCACCGCGCCTATCTCAGATCTCTCGTTAGCACTCATGATTGTTATAAGTATCATAGGCGCCGCTTTTATGTACTCAATGTTTCACCGAGCAGCGCCCAAACGAAAACCTGCGCAACACCGCGCAACTAGCGATATAGATCCCCCGAATCAACCCAGTGCGATACTCGGTGAAAGCGTCCTAACTGACAGTGAACTAAAGCCTTCTATCGCTTCATCAACAGAGGTCTCATCGCTTACCATTAACTTAACTAAGCGTACGATTACCATCGATGAACAAACCTTCACGATGTCCAAAACACCTTTCTTCTATTACTACTGGTATGTAAAGCGGAGCATCGACGATTTGCCGGCCTACATTAATCCTTCTAGCTCAAAACCTGATATTGAAAAAGGCCGAGAACTGGCACAAATCATGCGCTGTTTTGGTGGCCATGCCAGAGCAATTAATGAACTTGAACAACATGGACTGAAAGCAAAAACGCTCGATCAAAACAGAAACAAAATTAAAGATGAAATGCTGGGGCATTTTGGGGAGCTAGCAAAACCTTATCTGTTCCAAAAGAGCCGAGACCCTAAAACTGGTCGCTATCAACATCAACTCGAGAAGAATATTTTCTTAATAGATACAACAGTTTAATCTTAGAGATATCTCTAATCACGAAGAAATCTCGTTTTAACATAACTGTCACCAATCCCTTCTAGCTTAACTATCAACTTTTCAAGCACACAAAGGGAAATACTATGAACACCAAGTTTGCTGCTTTGACATTGGCAATCGGTTTAGGGATCAGTGCTCAAGCAAACGCACTGAATATTGTTTTGACTAACGATGACAGCTGGTCAACGACCAATATTCAGACTCTTCACACAACGCTAAAAGCAGCAGGCCACGACGTCATCATGTCCGCACCATGCACTGGGCAAAGTGGTAAAGGTGGAGCTATCCACTTTATGAAAGAAGTATCGGTTGACCGAACTCAACTCGACAAAGACCAAGTTTGTGTTGGTGATACAGATACATCCGTCGCTTTTGAAAACTACACAGAAGGCACGCCAACAATGGCGGCTTTGTATGGCATTGATGTCTATGCAATGGAGCGTTGGGGCAAACAACCTGATCTTGTTATCTCTGGCCCTAATGAAGGCAATAACGTGGGTTACTCAACCAACATGTCAGGTACGTTAGGTGCTACCAATGCCTCTATTGCACGTGGTATCCCAGCGATTGCCGTGAGCGCTTACGATGGCGAAGCGAGCAAAGCACAAGACGTGGCAAACATCGTTGTTGAGCTTCTCGATCAGCTCGTTGAAAAGACAGCGGACGGCGCACCTTTGTTGCCAAAGTTCACCGGCCTCAACGTTAACATTCCTGAAGATCCAGCAAACCACCGCGGATTCAAACACACTCAAGTTGGTTGGAATGCAGGTCATGACAACATGATCGTCAAGTTTACCGACGATCTATCATCAAGCGACATGTTTATAGGCTACGTGGCTATCGAGTTAATGAAACATGACCCAAGCCTGTCGATGGACGAGGCTATGGCGATGGCTAGAAGCATGTACAAAGATAAAGCGGGTATCAGCATGGACTCTGACGCGAACTACGCCGATCAATCCGAAAACAGTGAAGGCATTGCTGTTGGCCAAGGCTATGTCACTATCAGTGCGATTCAAGCTAACGTTCAGGGTTCGGTAGCCAAGTCAGAATGGGTTCGCTACAAGCTAAACGAGCTGTTTTAAGGAGTTAGCATGAAAAAGCTATTACTACTGAGTACTGCGACCGCGGTGTTAGCAGGTTGTAATGACAGTTCAGATACGAGCTCTGCAATGAGCCAAAGTGACTTTATTTCTGCTTACCAAGGTCAGTATGTTGGCAGCCAGTTGATTGATTCTGAACCCATGCATTTGGGGCTTACAGTCAACGAAGGCGCATTTTACCTAACGGTCACTGATGCCAATGAGTCATCAACGGTTTACACCGGAGACTACAGTGAGCAGTCAGGAAAGCTAAGCTTCAATCAGGGTGAAATACAATGTCAGCTCAACGGTGTTTATCACTGTGAATCCGGACAAGACACTGTAGAGCTGCGAACTAACACGCCTAGTGACTGGATCGCTATAGAGGATCTAAGCGGTACCTATCGTAACTCAGAAGATGCCACGTTCAAGATTGTTCAATCTGGCGAGCAAATCTATGTCGAGCTAGCAAACTGTATGCAAGCTGGGCAAAAAATGGGCGCTAACGAGGTCAAGTTTGAAGCAGGGTTCTGTTTTGACCAAGATGTAATGGCAATGGTTGAGCCACAAACGCTTGAGACAGAGGGCGATACACTAAAAGTGACGTCAACCAACCCACTTTTGGGCGGCTACTGGTTTAAAGGTTAATTTCACCCCTAACGTATTGAGTACCATCGCAAACACCGCCTAATGCCAACGCTTAGGCGGTATTCTGCTTGCTGATTTTTTAACCTTTCAACCAATTCCCACAATTATTTTAATGACACCGTTCATAGAAACCACTACCATTCACTATCGCAAATCAATCTCATTATCACCACTGCACGCTCTGTTTTCTACTATGACTATCTCTCACAAAGACTATTACAAGATTGCCCTGCCCTTCATTATCTCTACTGTCACGCAACCACTGCTTGGGGCAGTCGATACTGCTGTCATTGGCCAACTCGGCGTTGCAGAACTTATCGCTGGGGTCGCCGTCGGTACGGTGATTATGAACACCTTGTATTGGTTGTTTGGCTTCTTTCGTGTCAGCACGACGGGTCAAAGTGCGATGGCTCTGGGTAAAGGTGATCAAAGCCTACTGGCAAGCAGCCTGATGCGGCCATTTGTGCTCGCAGCGTCTGTTGGACTGATATTTATCCTGTTGCAATCTTTGCTGTGGCAAGGGGCTCTTTGGATCATTGACCCCGAAGCAGGTGTAGCGCAACAAGCAGAAATCTACTTCTCAATTCTTATATTTGGTGCTCCCTTTGTTTTGCTCAACTACACCGTTATCGGCTGGTTGATGGGGCAAGCGAAAGCGAAAGAGACGCTCTACACCCAAGTCTTTGGCAACGTTCTGAACATCGTACTCGATGCAGTTTTTGTGCTCTACTTTGACCTTGGTGTAGCAGGGGTTGCCTATGCAAGCTTGATCTCTCAAATTGTGATGTTCGCCATTGGTATGTGCTTGGTTTTGAGAACGACTGGAATATCGTTGCCATCACTCATGACCGCTTCCAAGATGTCCAGAAGCGATCTTTCGACCATAGTTTCATCAAACACCGACCTGCTGCTGCGCACGGTGTGTTTGCTGATATTCTTCAACATGATGGCACGAACGGGCGCTCAACTTGGTACGGATACACTCGCGACCAACGCTATCTTGATGCAGATTACATTCATCGTCAGCTATCTTTTTGACGGGGTGGCAAACGCATCGAGTGTCTTTGCTGGAAAAGCTGTCGGTGAGAAAAATCCATCAATGCTAGAACGCGTTTTGATCCTCAATTTCCAATGGACAGCAGGTTTGATAGTTTTGCTCACGATCGTCCTTGCTCTATTTCAAGCGCAATGGGTTTATCTGTTCACAAACCTGGATTCGATCGTCAACTTGTACCAACAAATGACACCGTGGCTATTGGTATTCCCCCTCGTGGCAGGTTTTGGGTTAACGGTTTACGGTATCTTTACTGGAACAGGAACAACAAGACCAGTGAGAGACTCGAGTATTGCGACACTGACTGTATTTATTGCTGTTCAGGCATTTAGTGTCGATTTATGGGGTAATCACGGGCTGTGGCTCGCCTTTACGCTGTTCTACTGTGGCCGTATTGCCTTCTTGTATCCATTCATTGGCCACGTTAAAAAGAAGTGCATTGAGTTTAGAACTGCCTCCCAGTCATCCACAGAAGAAATGGCTCAAGTAAATTGATAAAAGCGCTCATTAAGAGCGCTTTTTAATTAAACAGTTAGCTTATTTGATGCTGAGAAGAGACAAAATCAGCTTGGGATCCCACTTCTCATCGAACGGTGTCAATGTTACCATTGTTACGTTATAACATCAGTCATTAGAGCCGTTCCGTGAGCACCCCAATCCTTACTGTTAATCAGCTTTCCATCCAGTCGCTAGAACGAACCTTGTTCCAAGATATTCAGTTTGAAATCGCTGCCGGCGAAATACTGGCGGTTATGGGTCCTTCTGGTATTGGTAAGTCTATGCTATCAAAAGCGATTGCTGGTTTTACTCCGGAGTCGATGTCAGTCTCTGGCGACATCTTGTTGGCGAATGTCAACGTATGTAATGTGCCTTTGATCGAACGCCCACCAGAGCAGCGCGCTGCTTTTATTTTCCAAGATGCGCTCCAAGCGCTCAATCCGCTTGTAACAGTTGAAGCTCAACTGACGCTAGCGCATACCCGTTTGCGAACCAAGCCTAAAGCTGGCGACCGAGACACCATCGTAGCTTACTAACGCGACTAGGTTTTTCTGATCCTTCAGCAATCCTCAAGCTGTTGCCAAGCCAACTTTCTGGCGGTCAAAGGCAACGAGTCTGTATTGCGATTGGTTTGCTGAGCGAAGCGTCCCTACTGATTGCTGATGAACCAACGAGTGCACTGGATCCTGTGACTGAACAAGAGATCCTGACTTTGATTCGAGAAAGTGTGCGAGAGGCTAACATGGCAGGCATTCTCATTACACACGATCTCCATAGTGCACTCGCTTGCGACAAAATGGTGGTTATTGATGAAGGTCGCGTGATTGCTTACGGTGAACCACGGCATGCCCTAGAGTGCAGTACTCATGATTTCTGTAAATCTCTGAGAGGGCTGATGTAATGAAAGTCTGTACTTTAGAGTCTACAGACTCGCCTGAAAATACTACGACATTGGATATCGAGTTTGATCACGTTAGCGTGCACCACTACTCACTACCCAAATGGTTGGGTGGTAAACCTTTTAAAGCACTAGAAAAGGTGTCACTCAAGGTTTTCGAACGCAGCGTCGCTATTGTCGGCCCTTCTGGCGCAGGCAAATCTACTATGATTGAGCTCTTGTTTGGATTGCGAGCGCCACAAGAGGGGAACATCAATGTCAGGGGACACACGCTGCCAATCGCATCGAGTAAAGAGCGCCTTCAATTATGTAAGCAGATCCAACTGATTCCACAAGAGCCGCATACCAGCCTGAACCCTTATTACACCGTCGCTCAAATCTTAATTGAGCCGTTGGAAAGTCTAGGAATTAAAGGTAACCATCAACAAAAAGCAACAAGAGCACTGGAAGAAGTTGGGCTTCGAACTGAACTTTTGACTCTCACGCCAAACCAGCTTTCCACGGGTCAAGCACAGCGCGTCGCCATTGCACGAGCGCTTATTGTAGAGCCCGAACTATTGGTTGCCGATGAACCAACCAGCAGCCTTGATCCTGTCAACCGCCAGCGACTTATTGACCTGATCAACACGCTCAAGCAGCAAAGAAAATTAAAACTTATTTTAGTTACGCACGACCTTGGCGCAGCCAATGCGTTGTGTGATGACATCATGGTCTTAGACCGGGGTCAGGTAGTGGAGCATGATGACGCTAAGCGCATTATGAACAACCCTACTCACCCAACGACCAAGGCGTTAATCCACGCCCAGTCGCTGTCCTCAGCGATAAACAAACACAACACCAACTCACAAATACTATAGAGAACACTCACAATGCGTTTCCATTCCATTAAATTAGCATGTGCGCTTGCTTTAGCTTTGCCATTAACAGGCTGTTTTGATTCTAAACAAGAGGCTCAAAATACAGCAGTCGACACAGCGGTAAAATCTGAGATTCGTGTGGCTATGATGCAGCCACCACGCACGGGTCTATCGCCACTTTCGGACGATGCTTTCAAGCTCTCTCGTTGGAGTACAGCGGAAACGCTTATCAACCTAACGCCAAAATCAGAAGCCGAGCCAATGCTTGCAACGGCATGGGAACAAGTTGATCCATTAACTTGGCACTTTACGATTCGTAAAGGCGTTAAATTCCACGACGGTTCAATGCTGGATGCCAATGCTGTCGTAAACTCACTTCAGAAAGCACTCGATGCTGCGCCAAAGCCGCGTATTCTAGATGGTATTGACCTTGAAGTTACTGCGTTAGATGCAAACCATGTTGAGATTAAAACAACCTTCAACGACCCACTGCTTCCAAGCCGACTATCAAGCCCTCAATTAGCCATTCTGGCTACCAGCGCATATCAAGATAACGGCCGCGTCATCCCAACAGGTGCAGGTACTGGTCCATTCGAACTAGTAGAAATCAATGGCACCACCAGCGCAAAATTAGAGCGCTTCGATGGGTACTGGGGCGAGAAAGCCAAGATTGAAACGGTTATCGCAGAATACGTACCAAACGGCTTCGCTCGCGCTGCCGCACTTCGCACCGGTACGGCTGACGTTGTAGAAGCGGTTCCTGTATCCCAAATCGCGACACTGGATGAAAACCTACTCCACGAAGTCGCTATGCCGCGCACCAACACCCTTTACCTCAACAACAAGTCTGAAGTATTCAGTCAGCTTAAGCTTCGTAAAGTAGCGGCAGCTGCAGTTGACCGCGAGCAGATCATTCGTACCGTTTACGAAAACCATGCCGATATCGCAGAAGGCCTACTAGGTCCAGCTCTCGCTTGGGCTGCACCAATCCGTCCAGAAGCAGCACCTCTAGAAGAAGGTAAAAAAGCCAACGGTGAGAAAATCGTTATCGGTACCTTTACTGACCGTGCAGAGCTACCAGAAGTTGCAGCACTACTTAAGCAGCAGCTAGAAGCAGCAGGTTTCCAAGTTGAGCTTGATATCCGCGAGTACGCGCAAATCGAAAACGATGCACTTTCTGGCAAGTTCGATGCGTTCATCCTGTCACGTGCAACTGTACTAGACTCAGGTGACCCTGTGGCTTACATGCAAAGTGACTTTGGCTGTGAAGGTTCATTCAATCTAGGTCAGTTCTGCTCTGAAACCGTAGATGAAGCACTGACTCACGCAGACTTGCAGCCTCTTGGTGAACAGCGTCAAAAAGCGATCATTGCTGCTGAGCAGAAGATTCTTGGTGAATTCGCTGCGATCCCGCTGCTTCACGAGCGTGTGGTTCAAGGTGAAAGTGCGCGCGTAACAGATGCAGTCCGTGACCCGAGTGAGCGTCGTCTAATCAACGCTCAAACCAAGGTAAACTAAACCCAATGATGTCTGTTGGTGCCCCTAGACTGTCGCTGAGCGCGATTGCCCCTTGGCTATCGCGCTTAGCTTCTCTTGTTGTCGTTGTGATTCTTGTTGCTTGATGCCGGACATTGCCGGTATTGACCCAAGCCAATCCATTCTCCGAGCGCGAGTAGGTCAGCAACATATGTTGACGCCTGAAGCACTTGCGGCTGTGAGAGAGGATCTTCAACTCGACCGTTCTGCCACAGAAAGGCTGCTCGATTGGCTGGGAGATGCTCTTCACGGCGACTTAGGGGTATCTTGGATTGATGGCACATCAGTCTCAGAGGGCATTCAGCAGACATTGTCTACCTCTCTTTTGTTAATGTCAGTCGCACTTGGGCTGACGTTTTTACTGTGCGGTCTTGGTTTACTGAACACGCTCTATCGATGGAAAGCTAATAAGCTCAATCAAACCCACAATAGCTTAAGCACGGTACTCATATCGCTGCCAGAGTATGTGGTAGCCTCAGTGCTGATCCTTACTCTATCTATTTGGTTAGGTCTTTTCCCGCCTTATGGATGGCAAAGCTGGCAACACATTTGGCTACCTAGCTTCGCATTAGCGCTGCCGGCAAGTGGATTGTTTAGTCGATTGCTTAGAGACAGCTTACAGCGGGTACTGAATGAACCTTGGGTCATTACTTGGTTGAGCGCGAATGTAAGTCCTAACCAAATCTTACGGTTTGCAATAAAGCGAGCCATAAGCAGCCTGATTCCGCAGATTTCGATGATCATGATTGGTTTGACTGGCGGGGCGGTTGCGGTTGAACAGATTTTCTCAATTCCAGGTATTGGCCGGCTGATTCTAGGGGCGGCAAAAGCACAAGATTTACCGATGCTACAAGGTGGGCTTTTAGTTCTACTATTGATCTCGATATTTATTAGCAGTATCGGTCTGCTCATCCAGCAATGGCTTCTTGGGCACAGCTTAAAGAGCGGAAAATTAATCAGTAGCCACTCAACGTTCTCGTTTACTTCGAGTAAAGGAAAACGCCTTACTGCCTACTCTATCTTTGCTGTGCTAATCCTTGTTGTGGGTTGGTCTCTGGTTGCTGATCCTTATACTAGTCAATACGTTAGATTGGCTGCTCCAAGCCTTGAAGCGCCACTAGGAGCTGATGGCATCGGAAGAGACTTAATGGCTCGAATTGGCGCAGGCATGCTATCGACCTTCAAAGAAGGCTTCATTGCCACTTTACTGAGCCTCCTCGTTGGCATTCTATTGGGTTTCAACACTCGTATTAGCCAAGGCCTTATCGAGATTACCAAAGGTGTACCGTACATCATTGCGGGTCTGCTTGTTGCGGGTTTGACCGGGATGCATCCGAGTAGCGCCATGATCGCCATCGTCTTTGTGTCTTGGGCACCGCTAGCAGCACATTGTTCAAGCCTTATTAGTGAAGCCAAAGCACAGCCCTACACTCACTTAGCACCCATTTGGGGAACAGGGCGCGTAAAAGTCTTGAGACATTACATTTTACCTTACGTTCTTCCACCACTACTCAGACACGCATTGCTAAGGCTGCCAGTCATTACCTTGAGCCTGACGGCACTTAGCTTCATTGGTCTCGGTGCTAAGCCTCCTTCACCAGAGTGGGGGTTGATGATTGCGGAGAACTTACCTATATAGAACGGGCACCAATGGGTGTAATGGGACCGATTGCAGGTCTTGTGATGATGGGCGTTGCGATCAATTTGTTGTTTGATGATTAAGCTGTCCATGATCCGAATCAAGGTAAAACGCGTGCAACAAGATTAACATCTCGCAACACGAAATCTTGAGATCATTAAGATCTAACATCGCTCTCAATATAAAAGCCTGATAATGAACAATAACAACTCTCACATTACCCTCGAAATGATCGACGGTGCGATCGCTAAAGTCGAATCAGCAAACCACATTTCCCTAGACGCTTTGAAAACGCTTCTCAGCCTGCAGCCAGAGCAAACGGTGGAAATGTTTGGAGCGATGCGTGCTCTTGAGTCTATCGATGACAAATACAAACAATTGATGACCAAATATCCGCAGCTACTGGACAATGCCCAGCACGTTTTGGAAACCTCCATCCTGCTTGGGTAAGTTGACCAACACATAGATTCTGCGCGCCGTACTCTCTTAAATGGCGCGCTCAATTGCCTCCATTTTGCCGCCACACTAGCGTAACTCCAACGCCCTCGCCTACCCCTTGATAATGAACGCAATTGAACATATCCCTATTGCCAACCATACTGATATGTAACCTTTTTCCTTTTTGCTGAAGACTGTTCATCACCATTTTGAACGCTCACAGACTCTCAGAATGCAGGAAGCAATGTGCGATGTCGGAATCTAACCAACAATTCGAACTCATTTTCTTTGAAGAAATGGCTGAACATCTTGAAGAGATGGAATCCCTGTTACTTGAAATGAACCAAAATGATGACGAGTCTGACTTGGCAGATAAACTCAACGCTATTTTTCGGGCAGTTCACTCGATAAAAGGTGGTTCTGGTATTTTTGGTTTTGACGATATTACTCACGTCAGCCACGTTCTCGAGAACTTACTTGATAAGCTACGCAATCATCAAATTACCCTCACCCAAGCCGTTGTTGATGCTCTGCTTAATGCCCGTGACTTGCTCGACGTACTCAAAGGCTCATATCAAGCCGATCACGACTCAGCGTCATTCAAATCGCAAATCGTTACTCTGTGTGATGAGCTGCAGCGCGCAACCGTGTCGCCAGAGAGTCCACCAGCAAATTCAGAAGCCGCCCCTTTCTCCACCAACGTCCCCTTGTCCGCTGCGGAAAAATCAACCATCAAAGTCCTGTTGGTTGAAGACAGTAAGGTGATACAAAAAGTCGCCAGTTTCACTTTAAACAAGATTGGCTTTAGTTCCGTAGAGGTTGCAGAAAATGGCGAGCATGCACTAGAGATCTTAAAGGCCTCGCAAGACGAGCCTTTCCAACTGATTCTCCTCGATTGCCAAATGCCGGTTATGGATGGATATCAAGCGACTGAAAAGATACGACAAGGCGCGGCGGGAGAGACACACAAGAGCGTAACTATTATCGCCATGACCGCAATGACGGGAGATGAAGAACAGCAAAGATGTATAAAAACAGGAATGGATGATTACCTGTTAAAGCCAATGAAAGCCGAGCTAGTGGAGAAAAAAATAAACCAATGGCGAAGCAAAATACTCCCTAACCCTGAACCAGCACCGTCCCCTACGCCCTCATCACAACCGAAAAAAACCGCCAGCAATCAACGCGCAATCCCTGCGACCAAATCTCTGGAGTCAACCTCAATTCGGGTGAGCACGCAAAAAGTCGATCAGCTCATCAACCAAGTGGGTGAGCTCATCATCACTCAATCTATGTTGCAAAAACTCACCTTCGATTTAGGGCTAAACAGCAACGAACTGCTTGCCGGTAGACTCAACCAGCTAGAGGCGAATACCAGAGATCTTCAAGCCACCGTCATGTCGGTACGCATGATGCCCATCGGCACCGTTTTTGGTCGTTTTCCACGTATCGTACGAGATCTTTCCCACGCCCTGAAAAAAGAGATTCAGCTCAACATCGAGGGTGAGCAAACACAGCTCGACAAAGGACTGCTCGAAATGTTGGTCGATCCGCTCACTCATTTGGTTCGCAATAGTATTGACCATGGTATCGAAGCGCCAGAGCAAAGAGCGACACTCAACAAAGCCTCCCACGGCACGATCACATTGTCTGCGGTGTATCGCGGAGGTGACGTCATTGTTCATGTCGATGATGACGGTGCAGGCATCGATCCACAAAAAATCCTCACCAAAGCCAAAAATAACGGGCTGACACTGCCTCAAAACATGAGCGAGCAGGACATATTTCAATTGATCTTTTCTGCCGGTTTCTCAACAGCAGAACAAGTCACCGAAGTCTCTGGTCGAGGTGTCGGTATGGACGTAGTCAAACGCAATATCGCTAGCATGGGGGCACAGTAGAAATAAGCTCCACTCTCGGGGTGGGCACGAGAATGTCGATCCGATTGCCGCTCACCCTTGCCATACTCGAAGGGATGTCGATCAGTGTCGGTGAGCATGTCTACATCATTCCATTGTCGAATATTGTCGAGTCGCTGCAACCGAAACAGCACGATCTCAAAAAACTTAATAGCGGCGAAACCATGATCAAAGTACACGATGATTACATCCCAGTGCTTCGATTGCATAACTTCTTCAATCTAGACACCGACATCACCGAACTTAGCGATGGCATTATGGTGCTGCTCGAACACGGCAGCAAAACCATTGCCTTATTTGTTGATAGCCTACTCGGGCAGCAGCAAGTGGTGGTTAAAAACCTAGAAAACAACTTTCGCAAAATCCCTTGTGTTTCCGGCGCCACTATCATGGGGGACGGGCGAGTCTCGCTGATCTTGGATGTCGCCGATTTGGTTCGCCAGCCCGATACCTTGCACAGCAAATAACCGCTATCAACAAGTTAACTTGGTATAAGCCAACTATTTCCTAGACTATTTTCAACTCTATCAGTTTATTGCTCATAATGTGCTCGCCTTAAGAGTGACATTAACCCAATACAACGGATAACCACTTTGGAAATAGGAGCGAAAATAGTGAACAGCGCCTCCGACAACGACAGCCAATCCGACGCAAAAGGCTACTTAACCTTTTGGCTTGGTGAAGAATATTACGGCATCGATATTCTCACGGTTCAAGAGATCATTACTTACAGTCAAGTAACTGCCATCGCCAACATGCCACCCTACATCAAAGGGGTCATGAACCTTCGTGGCGTGGTGATACCCATTGTAGATATGCGGATCAAGTTTCAGCTTGAAGATGTACGCTATCACGACATGACCGTCGTCATTATTCTCAATATTGGTGAGCGCATCGTTGGCATTGTGGTCGATAGCGTCGCCGATGTAGTGGCCATCGATGCCAACGACATACAGCCCGCCCCCGACTTTGCTGGCGCCCTTGATACCAAATACATTCAAGGGCTCGCTTCGCAAAGCGAGCTCATGCTTATTCTAATTCACATCCAAAAACTGATGACCAGCCGTGACATGGCACTGTTCGAACAACTCGATAGTGACGCTTCGCTTGTCCACGACAATCAGTAAGGTTATGCCCATGAGTAACAATGACCAAGAATACCTTATCAAAGAGAACGAGATACTGGTGTCAACCACGGACATGTCGGGGCGCATTACCTTTGCCGATGACAATTTTGTCCGCGTCAGCGGTTTCTCCAAAGAAGAGTTAATCGGAAGTCCGCACAACATTGTTCGCCATCCAGACATGCCGAAAGAAGTGTTTGAAGATCTTTGGCGCGAGATCAAAGCCGGAAACTGCTGGTCAGGGATCCTCAAAAACAAACAGAAAAATGGCGGCTTCTACTGGGTAAAATCCGATGTGACCCCCTGTACAAAGACGGGAATCAACTTGGTTTCATGTCTGTTCGCTCCATGCCCGATAAAGCCGAACTCGATAATGTCAAAGCCCAGTACGCAAAATTCAAAGACGGCGAACAAGATGACCATGTCATACAAAGTGGAAAAGTGGTGAAAAAGCACCGAACCAACCCACTGCGTGCACTTACCATTAAACAGCGTCTATTTGGCCTAGTCGCCATGGCTACCGTTGCCCTGCTTACTGTTCTCGGTATCGGCATACACAGCTCGTACACCGAAAAAGAAGCCGTCGAGCATCTTTACAACAATCATATCGAGTCCTATAGCCGACTGCATAGCATGGACAAACTCTGGATAGAGAATCGTTTATTGCTGCAATCTCTACTGCTACCCAACAGCTTTGACTATCACGTCACCGCGGGGCAACAGCTCAAGCAAAACACGACCGAGTTAGAGCAGCTAAGCGCAGCACTGATCAACAAATTTGATACTGAACACGCCTCCACCATTGAGAAATATCGAGCAATCGCCAATCAAAGCACTCAGCTTGCAACCACAACCCTACCTGAAATATACAGCACTCTGATGTCAAGCGATGCCAGCCTTCACGACAGTGAACTGTTCAGAACTCGCGTTTCTGTCGCCATTTCAGAAATCGCTGGCTACGAAGACAATCTCGGCGCTCTGATTAGCGAGAATCGTGTTCAGTCTGCTGACATCTATGATCAAAGTAAGCAAGTATTCTGGTTTGAAGTCGCCTTGGCCTCGGCCATCACCCTGCTGTTTATCGGCATCTACTTAGTGTTTGCGTATCTGTTTAGCCACGATATCAATCGTCGACTCAAAGATATCCGCCGTTACTTTAAACGACTCGTCAAGCAAGACTATCTGTTTGATATTGATGTCAAAAACAACGACGAAATCGGCCAAGTTCTCCATTCTCTGAAAGTCATGAAAGTACAACTCGCCTATAGTATGGAAAGCGTACGCCAAAAAGCAGTCTCGGCAACACGAATCAAAATCGCGTTAGACAACGTGAGTACTAACATGATGATTGAAGACAGTGACCACACCATTATCTACGTTAACCCAGCCATCGAAGGCATGTTTGAGCAAGCCGAGCAAGAATTCCAAACCTTAGCCCCTGATTTTGATGCTACAAAGCTTGTGGGAACCAAAATCAAAGATCTGAATATCCCAGGGCTTTGTGCTCCACACCATCAGCTGAGCCCTGTGAGTGGATTCGAGCAAGAGCCGCATTCTGCCAATAAAGAGCTAGTGCAGGAGGTGGATATCAACGGCCGCATTTTCCGCATCGTCAGCAATCCCGTCATCGATGCGACAGGCCAGCAAATCGGTTATGTGACCGAATGGTCGGATCGCACCACAGAGATCGCGGTCGAGAAAGAGATTGAGCATGTCATTGCCTCTGCCGTTGATGGTGACTTCACCAAACGCATGGCGCTTGATGGCAAGAACTCGTTCTTCACCATGCTGTGTGGCAACATGAATCGCTTACTAGAAATAAGCGAAGTGAGTTTGGCTGACATTGTTTCCGTTCTGTCTGCGTTAGCCAAAGGCGATCTTACCGCACAGATTGGCGCCGATTATTCCGGTGCTTTTGGCGAACTTAAAACCAGCTCGAACCTTACTGTCAGCAAGCTTAAAGAGATGATTCAGCACATCAAAATCTCGGCAGACACCATCAATACTGCGACCAAAGAAATTGCCATTGGCAATATCGATCTGGCGCAGCGTACCGAAAAGCAAGCGCGCAGCCTAGAAGTGACCTCCTCCAGCATGGAAGAACTAACAATCACCGTCAAACAAAACTCCGAGCACTCCAAACAAGCTAATTTACTGGCGAAACAAACCTCAGACAATGCACGTAAGGGCGGCGAAGTTGTTAAGCAAGTGGTTGATAACATGTCAGAGATCCACACCAGCTCACGAGAGATCATGAACATTATCTCCGTCATCGACAGCATTGCTTTTCAGACCAATATTCTCGCGCTTAATGCCGCTGTCGAGGCAGCTCGAGCAGGAGAGCAAGGACGTGGATTCGCCGTTGTTGCTACCGAAGTTCGTAACTTAGCACAGCGCTCTGCCGCGGCGGCCAAAGAAGTAGAAAGCCTGATTAATTCATCAGTGAATAAGATTGAGACAGGCTCGAAACTGGCTTCACAAGCCGGTGACTCTATTTCTGGTGTGGTCAATTCCATTCAAGATGTGGCACAGCTGATTGAGGAAATCACCCAAGCCTCAGTTGAGCAAAGCACGGGGATCGATCAGGTAACTCAAGCAATACTGGAAGTCGATGATGTGACCCAGCAAAACTCTGCTTTAGTGGAAGAAGGCTCCGCAGCAGCCAGTTCACTCGAAGAACAGGTGGCTAACTTAGCGCTCTATGTCTCGGTGTTTGATACCGGGGATCAAAATGTCAGTGATATTGGAGAGGTGCAACTTCCCGCTCAGGAGAGCCATTTAAGACCCGTCAGTCCTCGTCTGCTTTCAAACAGTGACAATGAGGACTGGGCTGAGTTTTGATGATTGTACATACTCATTTTGAATATACTGATGATGACTTTGCTGCGATCGCCTCCCTTATCTACAAAAGAGTGGGTATAGACCTTCACAGCAACAAAAAAAAACTGGTTTACAATCGGTTAGTCGGAAGATTAAGAGCACATCAACTGAGCCGTTTTGCTCAGTATATTGCCTTGCTCAACGACCAGTACCACGTTGAGTGGGAGTACTTTGTCAACGCGCTCACCACCAACTTAACCTATTTCTTCCGCGAGCCTTATCACTTCACGCTCCTCAAGCAGCATGTTCGTGACCATTACGTTGGTAATAGGGTTACCGAGCCGATTCGGATCTGGTGCAGTGCCTGTTCTACCGGTGAAGAGGCATACAGCATCGCCATCACCATGGCAGAGGCGTTTGAAAGCTATCAACCTCCGGTCAAGATATTGGCGACGGATCTCAACACGCAGGTACTCGCGACCGCAAAGCATGGACGCTATACATTGGAGCAATTAGGCAGTGCGAGTGAGGAGCAAAAAAAACGCTTCTTTCACTTTAATAAAGCATCGAAGATGTATGAGGTAAAACCAGAGATGCAGGCGCTGGTGCACTTTAAGCGATTGAATCTTATGGATCATCAATGGCCGATGCAAAAGCAGTATCACGCCATTTTTTGTCGTAATGTGTTGATTTATTTCAACAGGGAGACTCAAAACTCGATCCTGACCAAGTTCGCGAATTATTTGCCAAAAGACGCCTTACTGTTTCTCGGTCATTCTGAAAGCTGCCCTGCGGAGCAAACGCCGTTCAAGCTACTAAAACAAACCGCTTACCGACGAGTATAACAATGATGCTAAAAGTACTGATCACCGATTCTAATAATGGTACCTGCCAACATCTAAAAAGCATCATCAGCAGTCAGACCAACATGACGGTAGTTGGCATCGCCCATGACGCTCACCAAGCCAGAGCGTTGATTAAAGAAGTCGAGCCCGACGTGGTCACGCTCGCCATCGAACTGGTTGGCATGAACGGCCTTGCGTTTCTCGGCAAAATTATGACCCTGCGCCCTATGCCAGTTGTCGTTATATCTCAGCTTTTCTCCAATAACCCATTACTCGCCAAGCAAGCCATCAAGCTAGGCGCAGCTTCCTACATTCAAAAGCCAAATTTATCCGCAGTGTCATCAAGCCATTTTGATTCCTTCGCTCGAGAGGTAATCAAAAAGCTAAGAGAAGCTGAGTCTCAGTTCAAACGCGCGCAACAAACAACGCTTACTCAAAGCCACTCATCACCGCTAAGACCGACATTGCAGCAAAAGCCAGAAGCAGGATCAACAGGGCAAGTATCCCATCGACTGATTGCCATTGGCGCTTCAACCGGGGGAACCGAAGCCATTACCACACTACTTCGATGCCTGCCCGAAAATAGCCCAGGCATTGTCATTGCTCAGCACATGCCTTCAGGCTTTACCAGCTCATTTGCTGCTCGGCTACAAGGTCTATGCTCGGTTCAAGTACAAGAAGCGCGCCATGATGAAGTGATCAAATCTGGCCACGTCTACATTGCGCCCGGCGGCTACCATCTAAAAATACAAAAACGCGCCGGCTGTTTTTACACACAGCTCAACGATGACGAGCCAGTCAACCTCCATAAACCTTCGGTTGACGTTCTATTTGAGTCCGTTGCTGAGCAAGCAGATAAAAGGGGCATCGGCATCATTCTTACCGGAATGGGAAAAGATGGCGCGCATGGCTTATTAAAAATGAAGCAAGCAGGTGCTATGACCTACGCACAAGATGAACAGAGCAGCGTGGTATACGGCATGCCAAGAGCGGCCAAGAACTTGGGAGCCGTGTCGAAAATACTGTCGCTCGAAGCCATCACGGCTGAGCTTATTAATATTGAATCGGTGGCCAGTTAATAGTGAATACCTCGGTTAGCGAACTACGCCGCTATAGCCCTTGTAACCAAAGCGCGCTAAATAGTGCCAGACTTTCTTGACGTCTTGTTCATCATAACCATCATGCACCACAGCATGCCCCAAGGCTCTGGCATTGATCATTCCATCTGTAGCAAGCTGCTTCGCCAGTTCAACAAACTGTGCGCCCCTATAGTCTGGATAAAAACTCATGGTTTCGATGCTGAGCTCAAAGCCTTCATGCCATAGTATTGGCACGCCAAGTTCTCTCGCATACTGTTCCACATCGGTGGCTTTAAATATTGGATCGAGCACTAAGCTTTCAACATCCTCGATTAACTTCAGCTCTCCATGGATGTGCGCTTCAATATAGTCATCCAGCATGTCAACGTTGGCACTGCTGGCTTTATCGATCAAATCACTTAAGCGGTCATTGGTGGCAAAATCGTCCGGTTGAAAGAAGCTATCCGGATAACAAAATGTGCTGCGCTCTAAAACATGAGGTTTGAGTTTGAAATAGGAGGAACCAAACCTTGGAGAAGCACCATTGGGTACTGACGGTAGTTAAGCGCGCCGTATTTAGGTCTGAGTTGATTAGGTGCATCGTCATAAGCCCCATCAAATACTCTCTGTTCCCATTGCCAGCGAGCACCGCCTTGAAAAGCCGTTAATCCACCATTACTCGTTTGGGTTTCAAACTGGGATTTGATGAGACCTGATTTCGCTATCGCCAAAAGCAGCGGCGTGTTGTCTTCGGTAAGTCTATCAGGATGGAAATTAATCGTGATGGAAAGAGGTCTCTGCAAGGGGCCTCCTGTCGCTTTTCGACGTATATTGCTGAAGGCTAAATCGACCGAATTCATGCTGCTCATCTACTGCTCCGTAGCCTACCCTGAAACTTGCTAGAGCCAATTAGTCTCTGATATTTCTAAAAGCAACGCAACGCATACGCCACCTATGACTAGCAGTTTTCCACCACTAAAAAGTAATATCGTAATTGCGAGCCCCCTAAGGAGCCCGCATAGTTGTATTACAGCGTCTTCATATACTCCACTAGTGCTTGTTTTTCCTGCTCAGTCAATTGGGTGCCATAATCATGTCCCCAATTGCTGTTTCCTAGCAAAGTAGTATCCAGTAGCGTTGAATTTTCCGTCTCTTCGTTCATCAAGCCGACATTGACGGGATCAAGCTCTCTGCTGCCAACATAGAAACTTTTCAATCGCTCCTCCGACGGTTTGAGTAACTCCATCAAACTGAGTACCGAACCATTGTGTAAATATGGCGCCGTAGCCAAATGCCATTTAGTGGCCTCGCTTTGTAAACCTGTCCGGTGGCTTGCTCCGCGTCGACCAACTGCTGTTCAGGTGACTTAAAGAACTCATCAATTTGACGATCTATGTCTTTGGCTAACGTGTTAGCTTCAAGGAGTTTAACCAAAAGATTAAAAGCACCTACACACTTTAACTCACTCGCTTTGTAGGCATGACATTTGTCGTACAGCTTTATTAACTCATTATACGCAAGCGTTAAGCCAGCAAATGCTTCGGCATCTTCCTTGATTCGCACGTCACGCGGGACATTGATGCCATTATTTGGCTGCGCGGCGAGCTTGCCTCCCATGTATTGCACGTAAGCGGCTAACGCGGCTTCATCCAGCTTTTTAACCGCACTGCAACAACCGAGTTCACCAAAGGATCGAGGCCTTGTGTTGTATAACCAATGGTTGGCCCGGCGATAATCGCTTCCTTACGACCAGCGAATTGATCGGCATTTCTTAACCCCACCATATTTAGGATCTCTTGAGAGTCAGTTTGCAGTTCCGAAAGCGGCGTCATGACCGCTTTGTAGTTTTGCCCCTCATCTTCACGAGCCACCACAGTATGACAACTCGCGCACTCTTGCTTATAGAGCGCTTTACCTTGGTTGGCTTTATCTGTATCTATCTGGAAGGCTTCCATGTTCGATTCAACCGGCCATTTTGGTGACCTTAACTGCGCGACGCGCGCCTCCAGTAAACCAAGTCCTCTAAAGTCGATTGAGTTGCTGTAGCCGATATCATGACCGCTTGGATTAATATCGATTTTGCCGTACACACCGAGCACTTCACCACCATTTCGTATTAGCGCACCTATGCTCAATGGTCCATTGGGCGCAAAGCCCGTCCATTGCACATAGTCCGACTGATGAGTACCCCAAAGAAACGGGTAGCTCACAGGCGCGGTTGCCGCTCTTGCGTTGCGAGGGTCGTCTGTAAAGACGCTCAAGACTTGATTGAAGATGGCACCAATCGCATCCAATCGACCATACCCATAGGGCACTTGATGTGCATCGGCTACGTTGATGGTATTGCGATGGTTTAGAACGGCGGTCTGAGATTGCAGCGCTTGTTTTAACTCTTGCTTACTATCGGCAGAGGGTTGAGCCTCATCTAGCACCTTGCTCGCAAAGCGCTCAAACTTACTATCATTCTCTAACGTTGATTGAAGTGCAGCGACTAAATCGACATTGAAAGCTTGAAAGTCAGCCAACGTCGGCCCACCATCAATACGCATTCGCATATCTTTATAGGTCACTTCTGTGGTGTGACAAGCTGCGCAGGTAAAGCCCATCACTCGTTGCCTTGGCTATCGACATCTTTCACAAAGCCGACACTCAATCCGTCTGTGTTTCGCTTACTCGCGTCACTGGGGAGATAGCCATACTTTTCAATATTGTCTTGGCTTCGAAAAAGTGCGTCGGTACTGACCTGCTCTAAATGCAGGTACCATCGATAAGGCAAAATTTGCGAGCCTTGACTGGTGTAATAAAACTCTTGCTGAGAGCTTTGCGTCCAACCTTGCTGCAAATTAATAGCGCCATTAGGACTGCCCAGTACAGGTTCTGAAAAACTGAGCTCATTGCCTTCCTGATAAGGTATCAAAGAAAGCCTCTGCTCTTGTGATAGCTCTTTAATGGTTTTTTCAATCACATTACGTTGCTGCTGAATGACTTTCGATACCTCGGAACTCACAGCAGAGCTGCTTACCAACACAAGCGCAATGGGTGCTAACAAACTGACATTACTGTATTTCATCATTAATCCCTTCCTAGCTGATTTATTGTTTTATGCCGACGGAATTTGCTTGATTGCGGCGACTATGGAAGGGCTTTGGTTCAGCGGGGGGGAAGTTTTACACTGACAATGTGAGGCAATGGTGGCTCTGTTCAATTCTATATTCATAATCTTTCCTTTGATTAACTTTCATTGGGATTTTGGGTACATCCCAAGTAGTAATAGGAAAGAAACTGAAAAGTTCAACTGATTGCATATTGATCTATAAAAAGCGAGCCATAGAACACGTTCAGATCTATAAACCCGCTTTACGTTAGTATGACCTGGAAGTTAAAGATCAATAATCGTTTGATTGAAATAGATGACTGAACCCGAGCTACTACCTAAATTGAATGCCGAAAATGACACCTGCCCCTTCTCTTGAAGCATGGCATAGTTGTCTTTTTCATGAGAAACCTTGTACTTTTCAGTATCGTTTTTTCTTTCTTTAAACGCATCTAAAGCCGCATTTTTGGAACCAGATCGGAACTGCTTTCGACTTATCAAGATCTGATTCGCTTTTTTGTCATACATAAATGTTAAGAAGTACATGCCGTCATCTACAGTGTTAACAAACTGCTCAATAAATGTGACGTTGGGATCTTTTATTTTGGATGAGGACAGATCGTTGTAGCCCAACCAATATGAATTCCACGTGTTCCCCTCGAAGACAAAATCTATCGCGTTGTAGATTTTTTTTCTGTTTCTAGGGCCCCAGGCGCCTCAAGAACCTTCACGACATTTTGCACTAACGACTTAACACCATCACTGGCAACCGAGTATTCATCTAGAGCATACGCATTGGCTGACAGTATCAGCGCGATAGCTAACGACATTTTCTTCATTCTGAAATCCTTCTTTACTGTTATGCACAACAAGTAGAATATCTATCCGTCAGTATGAATCAAAGTTCAATGGTCAAAAATTGCGTGCGCCGCATCATTACTCACTGAACAGTCAATATAAAGTACCTCCTCAAAAACCTGAGAGCCCCCAACAACTACTTCCACATTAATGACTTAGCTGCGTTAAACTCTTTCGTATTTATGACCACAAAACACTTGGGGAGTCTTTTTGGCCTCCCCAAGTGTTAAAAGCTTAGACATGATTGTTTAGCTTCAGAAAATCAATTCAATATGGACTTATACTCCTGCTCATATTGAGTCGCATTCCAGTGGCCCTGAAATACTGAATAGGTAATATGTTTGCGCATAAGCTGAGTGGTATCGTTCACGATCTCTGGGTTAGAAGCATCTTTGAACGGTTGAAAGTTAGCTTCCTGGACCGTCTTACCATCTCCTAATATTTTGAAGTAGTAGTTGTAGTCAGGACTGACTTCATTCGCCACATACTCTATCCCTTTCACCTCTTCTGCCGGATAAGGGGGTAATTAATGCTTAAACCTGTTCCTTTCGGCAATAGTGGCTCTCCGATAACTCTTTTAGAGTCCAGTTTTTCTACGATTGATAGCGTATGCGCCACACCATCGGGAATATACTTCAGTGAACTAGGCATCCCAATTTTTAGCTCCTCTAAGCGGAACCCCATAGAAACGGCGAGTGCAGGAACCCCATGACGCACAGCGCGGGCGGCTGCACCAACGGTACCTGAGTTAAATTGGTTAACACCAACATTAGGGCCATCATTAACACCTGAGATAACTAAATCTGGTTTTTTATCCGCCATGAGACCCGTTAATCCAAACAACACGGAGTCTACTGGCGTTCCATCAAAGCAATATTGCCTTTCCGCTATTTTCTTATACTTTAACTCTTTTCCTAATTTAAATGTAACTGCTGTCCCAGTGCCACTTTTATTATCTAGTGGCGCAGACAACCAAACATCATAACCTTTATCATTCAACGCCTCGAACAATGCTTGACTACCTTCACTCTGGCAACCATCATCACTAACTACCAATATTCTCATTGGCTCAAGGGTATTTGCAGACACTGTTGCTGGTACTAACACTGATCCCATCAGTGCAAATAGTAGTGAGTATTTCATTTTAATCACCTCTTAATCAAAGTATGTTAAATTTATAATCCATTTTGAACATGCCACCAATAGTTGGTGCTCGCTTCCAACTACCATTTTCAATAACAGGGTTTCGAGAGCTATCCGTTGCAAATGAATAACCAGGGCCAATACCAAGCATCATGCTCAATCCCTTAATTTCTTGGAAACTATACATAGCGAGTAAGTCTAAAGACCCTTCATGAAGTTTTTGCCCTGATATTCAATACCAAAGCCATAAGTCAGCCTCCCACCAACCTTTAGACCCGGAATACCAGAGTGCGACATATCATACATTGTTTGGAATGCAACCATATGCTCGCCATCTTTGTTAAAGTCAATTCCTGGCCCATCAGCAACACTATTAAAGTTACCATCTGTGTTTTTTCCCAGATCCCAGTAAAATAGACCTAACCCATGATTACTTTTGGCATCGGTATACGCATAACTCCCGCCAACTTTCCAACCAGAAAATAGATAATCTAGATTAACATTGTAATGCGTTGCTTCACTCTCGAAAGGAATGCCTTCCCAGTTATCTAGCCCTTGATTTTGATATAAATATCCAGAAAAATATAACGCGTTAGAGTTAGGTAATCTATGCTGCAATTTGGCTTCTAAACCACTGCGTCGCAAGTAATCCTGACTCTGGCCTGTAAATAATAAAATGGAATTTTTCTTACCCCAGCGATAGGTCAAGTCACCCGTGATGATATGATTTATTTTCTCTCCACCAAGAGTTTTAAAGTCCTCTTGTAATGGCGAATCTCTGTCAGAGAAAGTATTAACAAATGCGCCTCGTAGTTCTAAACCTTTATAACCAAGTTCGCCACTAATGCCTTTATAACTACTGACTACCGCTCGACTTTTTGATACCGTTATTGCTCCAAATTTGTGAAGCGACTTCCAGCCAAAGTATCCACGTGCATAGCTATCGCTGCCTTCTAGTTTTAGCTTTCCATATACTTGACTAATCTTATTGAAACCTTCAGCTTCACCATTATTGTTTCTCAATAGATTACGTCCAGCAAAGTACTCATTTGCCCCTAACTTAATTGCCCCTGAGTATGTCGCATCTATACCAATGAAATCACTTAAGTAACCTGATTTATAGTCAATAGCAACACCTTGGGCCCAAGCAAACTGCTCAATATCGTCATTAGTATCCCTGTCTAGGTACATGGCAATATTTCTTGTAGATAGTGTTACTTTACTATCCTCTAATAGTCCCTCTGCATATGAAGCAGAAGAAACTGCCATACCAGAAAGAAGTATTGTATTTATTGCGCATGCTAGCTTCTTCATATTTACCTCTTATTCCTTTGTTTTCCATTTGGGTAAATAGTACGATTTAATATAAATATCAGTAATGGTTTTATTTGTGATTTTTATTGGTAGATATTTAGCATCAATATTTATTTGTGATTGTGGTCAAATATTCTGCCATATCTTTAACAACTTTATTGGCATTCCCTAACTGTACTTCATCACCAATAGCTATAACTTTCATCCCTGCAGATAATGCAGCATTCACACCAGCAATCGCATCTTCAAATACGATGCATTCTTCAGGTTGCCCGTGAATCCTCTTCGCCGCTATTAAGAAAACTTCAGGGTCTGGTTTGGCATTGGTTACACTATTCCCATCGACTATGGCATCAAAGTAGCCAAAGACCCCTGTCGTCCTTAGTATCTTAATCGCATTTTTGCTAGCTGAGCCTAGCGCAATCTTTATATCTTGACTCTTAAATAAAGACAAAGTGTCGATGACACCTGGTAGTAAATCACTTTCAGATAGCTGTTCTATATAGCTCAGATATATTTCATTCTTTCTAGCTAACCATTGAGACTTATCCAAATTTAGGCTTTGGGCATTATTTATTTCCAAAATAATATCTAAAGATTTATCGCGACTCACACCTTTTAATTTTTCATTATCAGCAATGGTAAAGCTTAGCCCTAGTTCGTTGGCGATCTCTTTCCAAGCCAGATAGTGGTACTTTGCGGTATCAACTAAAACACCATCCAAATCAAATATTGCAAATTTAGGTAATAACATTGTGGTCCTTATGGCGGGCAGCCCCGCCATTATCAATAACTTCGACGAGTAGAATGAATTAGATTCTGGTGTCCCATTGGCCGACAAATGCATCGACCGGGCTGATACCAGTGAAACTGGTGTGCCCAATTAGCTTCGAAGCAACGGCATTGATGGTCACTTGATTTGATGTATAGGCATTGATATATGTTGGGACTCTTGGCACATCCATTAGGTGGTATGGACTACCAAAGGATACAAAGATTGTCGGGATCTCTTCACTAAACCAAGGAGCGTCAATCCCCATTGGGCGTGCCCAATTAATGCGCAACGTTGTCTTATTACTGGCCGTTACATACTTAGCGACGTAGATAACCACATCATAATCGGCAACAAAGTCTTCTACCGATTGCAGCATGTCACGCATGGTAAATTCTGAAGTGTCATAGATACTCGCGTGAAAGCCATGTAGCTCGAGTACAGACTTGAACGACTCTACCGTCGATGACTCATGACCGAACATGTCGGGATCATCGCCAAGTCCAATAAGAAGCACTCGACTATGCTGCTCTAGGTTTAGTGGAAGAATGTCGTCACGGTTTTTCACCAATGTAATCGACTTATCAGCGCACTGTTCAGCCATTCGCTTATGCTCTTCACAGCCAACAACTGACGAATCAAGTTCAGCTTCTAAATCGCGCTTGTGCAGTCCCAAAGCGGCTTTCGTGGCTAATGTTCGGGTAACGGCTTCGTCAACGCGCTCTAGTGTTAACAATCCATTTTCTATGCCTTGGCGCATATAACGGACATCTTCTTCCAAATCTTTGTTGAAGAGAAAGAGATCGCACCCTGCAGCGATACACTTTGGTACAGCTTCCTCTCGTTTCATTGCGACCGTGAAACCGACCATGCTGGTTGCATCGGATACAATCATGCCGTTAAAGCCAAGCTTTGTACGCAATAGATCATTGAGCAATTCAGGTGCGAGCGACGCAGGCATTACCTCTGCATCCGTTAATGCTGGATTGAGCTGTTTTGAATACTCTGGCATCGCAATATGGCCAGCCATTACCGTCAATGCGCCCGCATCAATTGACTGTTGGTAAACCTCACCAAATGTACGATCCCACTCCTCTGGCTTCATTGAGTTTACCGATAGCACTAGGTGCTGGTCTCGGTAGTCCACGCCATCACCAGGAAAATGCTTGATTGATGTGGCCATTCCCTGTTTCTGAACAGCTTCAACGTAAGCTTTGCCCATTGCGCCCACAAGCTCTGGGTCACTGCCATAAGTGCGTGTATTGGTAATCGGATTGTGGGGGTTATAATCAATATCAATGACGGGGGCAAATGCCCAGTTACAACCTACTGCACGTCCTTCTTTCGCAACGACGGTACCTAAATTTGTCGCCATTTGAACATCTGCCGTTGCCCCTACTTGCATTTGGCGACCAAACTCAGTGCCTTCAAGAGCAGACCCATTGCCACCGCTTTCCAAATTTGCGGCGATTAACATTGGGATCTTACTGTGTGATTGAAGGTAGCGGTGCACGCTTTGTACTTCTTCGGTTGGTCCTGGGCGAAACATGACACCTGCGGGTTTATAGTCTTCCAGTAGTTTAGATAAATCGCTTTCTTCAGAACTTAAGCCAATAGGGCAAAACAAGTGTCCTATTTTCTCTTCTAGACTCATACCGGATAATGTTTGTTCAACCCACGCAATATCTTCACCTGAAAGATAAAATGGATTTGCTCTTAAATTCATAACGCTTGCTCCTATAACAATTTCCGCCAGTATAGAATCAAGCGAAATATCAAACTTCGTATAGGTTTGTCTGATCGTATAGGAGATCTTTGTGGTCAAATAAAAAGTGTGATCTGAGTACTACCTTAAACAGAGAGATTTAAATTCACTCATTTTTCGATAAATGCCTAGATATTTGGTAATAAACAAGGCTGTTCAATGAATTGATTGCTATCTAGCGTGTCGCTAGTTTTGTATTGAGCGATATCACAGAAACCACACAACCACAAAGATCACCCATATAGCGAGTTAAATAGGTCCCTTATTCACTCGCTCAATAGCCGCCATGATAGTGACAGAACCAATATCATGGACACTCACTATGCAAACACTCAAGTTTAAAGAAAAGATCGGCTACGGGTTTGGCGATTTGGCTAGCTCGCTCATTCTTACTACCATAAGCACATTCCTGATGTATTTTTATACTGATGTATATGGACTCTCTGCAGCGGCTGTCGGTGGGCTGTTTTTCGTTGCCCGAATGATCGACGCAGTCAGTGATCCACTAATGGGCGCTATCGCCGACCGAACGCAATCACGTTGGGGAAAATTTAGGCCTTACATTTTATTTGGTGCCGTACCATTGGCTCTATTAGCCATTGCAACGTTAACCACACCAGACTGGTCGATGACCTATAAACTGGTATACGCATACGTTACCTATATTTTGCTTATGGTTTGCTACACCATCGTCAATATTCCGTACTCCTCTTTGCCTACGATGATGAGCTCTGATCCGCAAGAAAGAACGCAATTAACAAGCTTTCGAATGTTTTTTGCCTTCTTTGCCATGCTGATTATTTCTGGCGGTACGCTTCCTCTTGTTGGCTTTTTTGGTGGTGATGACCAACAATATGGCTTTCAGATCACTATGACTCTGTTTGCATCGATCGCCGTTATCCTATTCTTCCTCACGTTCTTTTTAACTAAAGAGAGAATTAAGCCCGTCAATCAGACGACATCACTCAAGAGCGATCTGATGACCGTCATTCACAATCGTGCATGGTGGGTACTTTTAGCCGTTGGTGTACTGTGCTTTAGCTTTACCATGCTGCCTTTCGGTGTGGGTATGTACTACTTCAGTTACAACATTGGTAACACCGACCTTGCTACTGGTTTCTTTGTCTCGGGTAACCTTGGAATGCTCGTCGGTGTTGTCATCACCGCTATTTTGGCCAAACGCATCTGTAAAAAGAGAATGATCATTATTGCTCAACTGGTGGCCGCTGTTCTTATCTCGAATCTTTATTGGATGCCGACAAGCAATATATTTTGGGTCTACGCTCTGTTCTTCTGCGTCATGATTGCTCAGGGCGCAAGCGTGCCAATTATCTGGTCAATGGTGGCAGACGCCGCAGACTATTGTGAATGGAAACAAGGTAAACGCGTGGTCGGCCTAACCACCAGCTCTGTGACCTTTTCACACAAGTTTGGGATGGGGATCAGTGGATTAATTACCGGTGCCGTACTTTCCTTCTATGGCTATCAGGCGGGCGGTGAACAAAATGCAGAAACATTGAATGGTATTCTTCTCATGATGAGCATCCTCCCTGCTGTTGGCTTCTTAGCCAATGCCTTGGTGCTGACTCTTTACCCTATAGATAAAAAGACCGGTGCTCAGATGGAACTAGAACTTGCTGAAATACGCGCCCTATAACCTGTGAGCGGTCATTCCGCCCGATTCATACGCCTCGGCAAAGCGTGGACGTAAATTGTCGAAGTGAAAGAGTAAGACCGACGCTATCAACGTGCAGAGAACGAGCTTCACACTCTCGCTCATCCATGGTTGGCTTAACCATAACAGCAGTATGTTGATAGCGTCGATTCGCTTATCATTGTGAAACGTTCAGCGTTTCCCCCTAAGGACCTACCCATGCAATACCGCCACGAACTCATCAGCCTTGACGAAGGAATCAATGCAAAAATCTACATCCACTCTGTATTGGAAGTCACGTCACACTGGCATCAAGAAAGTGAGCTACTCATGGTTCTCAAAGGCGATGTGGTGGTCAGAAAAGAAAACCAAACTCACACTCTCCATCAAAATGACATTGTATTATTCAACCCAAACGAACTGCATTCCATTAAGTCAACCAACAGCCAAAATGTGCTGCTCGCCATCCAATTTCCTACCGATTTATTAGAACGTTTTTACCCGGAACTCAACAATGTTCACTTTCAGATTAATAGCGCTCTAAATGCAGAGAACCACCAGTATGATGCTTTACGCAAACACTTAGCCGAGATCATTTGGGCTTATGTCAAAAAAAAAGCATGGTACAAACTTGCGATTGAAAGAGAGATTTTGTCCCTTTTTGAAACCGTGCTGAGCTACTTTCCCCATCAAATAGCCAAGGACAGCAATCATCAGCTAAGAGAGCACGAATTAGAGCGACTTGCTCGAATCGTCGCACACGTTGAAAAGAACTACAGCAATAAGATCCAACTTCAAGACATCGCAGCCATAGAGTGTGTAACCACTCACCACCTTTCTCGTTTCTCCAGAGAAAGGATGGGCATTACGTTTCAGGAATACCTGTTCGACTACCGCTTGCATTGTGCTGCGGCAAAAGTGATCACGACAACAGACAAAATTTCAGACATTGCCTTTGAGTGTGGGTTTACAGACCCGAAGTTATTCTACAAGAAGTTCAAACAGAAATACTCGCTCACCCCAATTGAGCTTCGTAAGGAGCGATACACTCCCCATAGTAGTGAGTTGAATTCGAGTTATATGAGTGTCAGTGATAACGAGATCTATAAATCACTGTTCCAATATCTAAAAAAAGCACCGTCTACCATAATTCAGCCCGAGACCGAGCTGCCGCCTATCCCGGTTTCTTTGGCATCACAACAAACAAACCTCAACCCGATATGGGGCAAGGTCATGACATTTGGCTGTGCACACGAAGCACTTCGTCCTAAGATGCAGCAGCAAATGGCATTTATGCAGTCCAAGCTCCATTTTCAACACGTCAGATTCCAAGGTATTTTTGTCGAACAAATGCAGATAGTCGTCAGCTTAGGTCAATACAACTGGAGCTACGTTGATGAGTTATTTGATTTTTTACTATCAATAGAGTTAAAACCGTTTGTTTGCCTCGGTTATACGCCCGACATTTTTGCCAGTGGCACTCAATCCGTCGCCCACTGGAAAGGCAATATCACCCCTCCGCAGGAAATGGTTTGGTGGCAAGACTTACTCGTGCAATTTTTCCAACATATCTTGCAGCGCTACGGTGAGGCCGAAGTCTCGACGTGGTATTTCGAGGCCTGGAATGAGCCTGACTTAGCTGGCATTTTTTGGTCCGAAGACCAAACTCGCTATCATCAGCATTACTTAAACACCTATCAAGCGATTCGCTCTGTCCATCCAGACATAAAGATTGGTAGCCCATCGGTTAGCCATATGTCATTTGCAACAAGCGACTGGCTAAATCGCTTTGTCGATTTTTGTCATGAAAACGAACTCACTCCTGATTTCTTCTCACTTCATATTTACCCAGAGGTTTATGATGCCTTCAGTTCTTTAGAAAACTCTGGCAACGTCACTCGTCGCTCCCTTGGTGAGTGTGGAAGTCGTGAGCTCATCACCAAAGGCAAACAACACATCGCCTCTCTCTCGCCTGATGAGGTTCATGTAACCGAGTGGAATACTTCTGCTTGCTGGGGCAACAAGCTGCTCGACACCGCTTATATGGGTAGCTTTATCATCCATAACACTATCGATCTCATCAATGAGGTTGACTCTCTGGCGGTTTGGACTTTTAGCGATCTGTTTGAAGAGCGTGGACCGTCCGCAAGGACTTTCCATGGAGGATTTGGACTACTGACCAGAGAAGGTATTCCTAAGCCTGGTTTTCACGCGCTTGCCCTACTTCAACAGCTCGGCAGTACCATCATTGAACGTGGTCAGGATTACTTGATCACTATGGATGGCCAAACTGTTCAAATCCTAATGGTAAACTATGTTCACTTTGACGATCTTTACGCCAGTGGTGATGTCTCCGCTGTTGAGGCGTCTGATCCTTACGCCGCGTTTAACCATCAAGTAAACAAGCAATTTGCTTTCAATATTCATCTGCCTTCAGGTCATTACCAACTGACTAGGCATCAGTTGAACCAAGAACACGGCTCTGCTTATGATGATTGGCAGCGTATGGGTAGCCTCATCCTTTACATCTCGAAGATATTGAGCAACTCAAACGCACGGCTTGGCCAAAAAGGACAATCAACACCCTTCTGCATCAAAATGATTCTTTAAATTTGAGAGCGGTTGTACCACCGCATGGCGTGGAACTATTGACTCTAGCGCCTCAATAACATGGGTGCTCTAATGACTCGTGTTCCTGCAAAAATGTGGTTTTTCGAGGTTCGAATACTGAAAGGGGGCTTAGTGCCCCTCTCAGTAGTGAACGGGCTCATTATATTGAGTAGAAGAAATACAACTGCGACTTCATTCTTAGGATAATACCGCGAATCACATCAAGAAATGCTAGAAAACCAATCGGCTTATCACCACTAACCCAGGCCAGCCCCACTGCCCCAACTGGAATGTCATAGCCATCCGCTTCATGGATCTTCAAACGTACAAAATGATGCTTGTTGTTGACGTTCTGACCCGTCGTAGCGCGGACCGATTGATCTAGCGCTAGCAATGTACCTTGAGACTCGCCTGTCGCTTCGACAATACCTTCAACTTCTGCTGCAAAGACATGTCCAGGATAAACTGACGTTGAGAACTCAGCAGCTTGTCCTTGATGAATATTACGAATGGCCTGATGGTTGACTCGCATCAGCACGTATTTCTCATTGGTGTACATCTGCAAGCGAGGCACTCGTGACAAAAGCTGACCTTCTCGAAGAATGAAGTTAGTCACAAAGCCATCTGCTGGCGCGTAAACCTTGGTGCTGTCTAAGTCCCATTGAGCTCGTTCCACATTTTCTTGAATGTTACGAAGCTCAGCACGTTTACTCTTAACGGCTAGCGCTGATTTATTGATAGCCAGCTTAGCTTTATCAGCGTCAACACGTTTCTTGTCAAGCTGGGCCTCGATAGTCGTTACCTTATGTCGCGCGACTTCTACTAAGCTCACCTGCTTATCTATATCGCTCTCCGTAATGGTGTTGCTCACGACAGAGTTCTGCTCTTGAAATCGCTTGAGCATTTTTTGCTGTAATTGGTAATCGACAACTGCTGCATTAAGTTGACTCTGAGAAGTCTCCACCGCTTTAAGTGATGATAAGTAAGTCGACTTAGCAATTTCTACATCTTGAATCGCGCTGTCGAGAGAGACTTCAGCGGCCTCTTGTTGAATAACCGCTTGATCCAATGCAATCTGGTACGGCTTTGGATCGATCTCATAAATAAGCTGCCCTTTGTCGATCTGCTGGTTGGGCTCAATGTGAAGTTTGATTACCTTGCCTGAAACATTGGATGAGTCTGGTCGCAAGTGGATATGCGGCGCTTGAACCAAAGACCCTCCAGAGAGATCCATCGGCGTATAGTTAATTAAGCGACCCAAACAAACATTAACCAACCCACACCACCAACATACGCAAAGCTCTTAGAGAACTTGTTCCAAGGCATGCCAATTAATCTAAGTAAGTAGATGAACAGAGCCCAAACCGCTAAACCTTCTAACATGCATCACTCTCCGGTTTTTCGCTATCACTGTTCCAAATATCGCGTAGACGAACAATGGCTTTTTCCATATCTACAAATGCAATAATCACGGCCAATACCCATACCCAATGCCAGATAAAACCAATCCAAGTGAGTGCGGTGATCAACCCAAGCTGGTGATGGTCTCGGCTGTGGGCTTTATTGATAGGAAGTTCATGGATTCGCCAAAATCCATAAATGGCAGCGCCAATACTGGCCACTAACACTACGGCTGACACGACATGAAGCGCGGTATCAGCACCCGTTCCAACGAAGGGGACACTCACTAAACTCATTGCTTGCTCTCATAGATAAATCGAGTCAGGAGTGTAAATTAGCATGAAACAATTGGTTACAGTGTGATAGATTCAATCAAATATCCGTTATTTTTGATTGAATCAATACCTAAGGAAGAATCATGTTTCACAACGTTCACTTTGTACGAGTGATGGGAATCAAAGGGTTAGTTGACCGCCTGCAGTTAACTTACGGTATTACGCCCGATACACTCGGCATACCACGCTCGGTGTTAGAGTATGATATGAACCTGATTCCGGTCTCAGTACTCAACCAATTTTACGAAAACCTAGAGCGCATCACTGGGGATCCAGACGCAGTGCTCACGCTTGTTCGACAAATGGATCTCAGCAAGCTTGGCTCATTGAGTCACTGGTTCTTCGCAGGACATGACTTAGCTACAACAATTCGTCGCATTAACTCCGGTATTACCTGTATTCAGTCTGGCGCCTTTTTTGGAGGGGAAATCGTTGGCCCTATCGTCAAATGGACTTACAGAAACGATTCGATCACGGCCAACGCTAAAGCGCAAGATGGCGTGCGTGTCGCCAACTTCATGTTCAATGTGCTCAAGCATTACTTAGGGCAAGACTTTACACCCGACAGAGTCTGCCTTCCCGGTACCCTAACCAACAAAGCTAAGTACGAAGACTATTTTGGGTGTCACATTGAGTGGGGGCACAATAAAACCGAAGTGTGGCTGCCGAATCGCTTGCGTTTACAAGGCAATAGAGCCCCTAAACTACCCGCAGAAAAACTGTCAATGAGCTTTGCTGACTTAGATGGTTATCTCGATATGCCCGATCCTCAAGATGAGATGAAAGTACTTTACGAAGTCGTTAATTACTCAAGACATTTTGGTCTGCCAACACTTGCCAAAGTATCGCAGCTTTTGGGTCTGTCGGAGCAGCAACTACAGCGGCGGCTGCAATTTTCTGGGCTTAATTTTACTTCTATCGTGGGGTTTGTACTTTCCGGGGAAGCCGTAAAGCAAATTGTCTTGGGTGTGCCATTAGAGATCGTCGCAAAAAAAATGGGCTATACCAACACGACAAGCTTTAGTCGCATGTTTAAAAAATACCGTGGTGTGACACCAAGACAGTACGCTCAAAATTACGCTGACGCTTATTGATTTGAAGAGATTCAGATAGCAAAACGCCGCTAATAAAAGCGGCGTTTTTAATGG
>JYJJ01000063.1 GCA_003263775.1 Vibrio maritimus | reverse complement strand
TCTAGTTTTCCGTCAGATCGCGTTTTAATCGAGATCCTAGGATTCGTCAGATCCGGTTCTATTGTCAGTTTGGTGCTCTATCGCTTGTGTGAGTCAGGCTGTGGGCTAGATTTGCCGAATAAGTTCGTTAGATCGCGTTTTATATGTCGATAGTACAGAGGTAGAGATCCAAAGCGTAATGTGTTCTCTTTGCTATGAGTTCTTTGGGATGGGATAAGATGTTGATTTTTGATTAGATCAAAAAAGGCATTAGATCGCGTTCTATAGATCATGATTTGATGTTATTTAGCGTTCTAAAAGTGGAGTTTGGCTGCGGTTTGGAATTGCTTTTATTTTGCTGTAACCATCTGTATTTATGTAGCTTATTGCATTTTTTTACGATTGCAGTCTAGTTGTTCGACTAAAAGTTGCCCTCATAGCGGGCACATAATTTCTGTTTTCCGTCGTTTTTTCATCTATAGCTCTACATGAAAAAAGCCTCCAGAAGGAGGCTTTTGGGGTTAGTTAGAGGTCTCTGTATCTTTCGATGACGGTTCCTCTTGTTGTTCATTTACCGGGATAGGAACAAACTGCTTTGGGTCACATTCTCCGCAGCAGATATAGTCCTCACAGTTTTTACAGGCCATGTGGACCTCCAGAAACTTTGCTCTCCATCGAGCGTATTACAGTATAAAACTGCTCTGTCGGATGAAGGTTTTCAAATGTATCCCTCACGCTTGTGCTTAAACCTTTTACAAAGCTATCTTTGTGCTCACTGACCTCGGCCATATGGTTGTTGGCCCAAGTAAGGCAAGCCGAGCACACTCCTAGAAAGTCATGTTTTCTCGGTTCATCTTGCGTGAATGGTTTTCGGCAGCAGATACAAGTGTGTGTGTGCATGATTATTTTCTCCAATTGGAACCCTTTCGGGTTGGTTAGTAGGTGACTGTTGAAGTAGGTAGTTCACTGTATGGTTGAGGTACCTTAGCGATTTTCAAAGGATGTGGTACTTTTAGAGGGTGAGCGAGTAAACGATTAGCTTCAATGTGGTCATTGATACTAGCTCGTACTTCCTCCAACTCTATTTCGAGCCCAAAATCAGTAATTGATTTCACCGGAGCAATCCCTAGCTGTTTAACAACACTCAAAGGCAATGTTGTGTAATAGCGCATATCAACATCCCTAAAGCACAAAGGCTCATCGGGACATTGGAGTGCTATACCCAACTGTCGCATCTCTTCAGTGCAAAGTTTTAGTCCAGGGTAATTTTGTCCAGCAAGCCATTCGAATATATTAATGACTCCTTTATTGGTCGTAAAGTTACCGTACTCGTCGTAATACGAGGCAGTGAGGTTTTCGTTATGGGAAAGAATGTAGCATTTGGTATTTCTATGAACTACTTCACCAGTATCGGCGAGGTTGAAGCTGAAAAAGCCCATCATTTTCTCCTATTCTGAGTCCCTTGCGAGATAGTTTAGTTGTGCCGAGCACCCAACGGTGTCGCTACTGAACGGCTGTAGCAATTTGCTCTAAGAGCAAAATCGTTATTGCTTAACTTGAAGTCTAAGCGATAGCGACTCAAATAGACAAAGACCATGCAAGCATGGTCTGGAAGTCTAGCTAATTTTTTTCTTTTCGTAGAGGTAGATACTTCCCACGGTAACAAATGTGAAGAACCCAACGAAAGCGATGATCCCGACGATAAATTCCACAGACATACTATGCTCCTTACTAAGCAGTTAGCTTTAAGCGTTGCTGGTTCTGGTAATAAGTATACCATAAAACCAGACGACGAGACCGGCCACAAACACCAACAATGCTTCACCATTGCTTATAGTGTCCCCAGAGACGATCAGCGCGACAAGTCCAACACCAATAGCTGTCTTACCGATTGCACGCATATCTTCGCCTATGGCCTTTAGTGTTTCCTGGTCGATTAATAGTAGGTTCTTTAGGAACTTAGTTATCCACGTACGGGACAATATACCCTTTAGTCTTTTCATTTTTTCTCCAATTTAGTTTGATGCCCTTGCGAGCTTTTGTTTTCGTCATAGACATTTTCTCCTATGAAAATTCTCTTGCGAGAGTTGAACTGGTGCCGAACACCCTGCGGTGTCGCTACTTAACGGCTGTAGCACTTTGCTCTAAGAGCAAAATTCCTATTGGATAGCGATTCACTGTCCAATAGAAACTCTGAAAGAGACCACCGTGTTAAGGCTGGTCTCTTCAGTTGTTATGCATTCATCTTTTTGAGGCTAGGTTCTCGAGCTCGATCTAACTGCAACACGATATTCACTCCGAGGATGAATTCGGTAGCTAGTATTGCAATAAGAAAGCGTTCTCCAAAGTGAGGAAAGCCGTATCCCCAGATAGCTACTTCTATTATGTGGAAGCAGACACTAAAAGCGGACCAGACTACAAGCGCTCGGTAAAGCAGAACTAGAACAGTCTTCTTCTTGCGGCCGTTCTCACCAATATAGAGTCGATGGACACTAGCCCATAAAGCTATATAAAGTGTTTCCATAATAAATCTATCTCCAATTCTTAGCCTTGCGGCTCTGTACTTTACTCATAGCAATCAAGCAAATGAGCGCATTCTGCATCAAAAGCCTCTCGGTTCGGTGCAATAGTCTTAACCACATCCCCCTCGCAATAAGTAACTATCGCGAGTTGGTTTATGTCGGTATAGACAGCGAGAAACCCACATTCCTCGTAAATTGTTGTCCATAGACCTGATCCAATGTAGTTAAACTTAAAGTCGATAGAGTTTGAGCAAGGTACCGAGCTGCGCTCTACGATTTCACATCCAGTTTTGGTCATTTCTCTCGGACAATCAGACGACTCAATACGCTCTAGAATCCACACTTTGTGTTCAGCTAGTTTTGTTAGCAAGCGAGCTGTCTCATTGTTCTGTTCTTCAACAGAGCCCGCCCAAAACAGTTCGGCATCAATCTGCATTGATAGTGCAGTGAGCTGGTTTTGGTTGAGCTGTGAAAGGAGGTTAGTTGATTTTTCCGAATCGAATGCGTTCGCTTTTAATTCAGTAATTGTCATAGTTTTCTCCAATTTGTTTTGATGCCCTTGCGAGCGAAGGTACTCATTTTAGTGAGTAGTATTAATGATAAGTGTTGAAGTGAAACTGCCCCGGAGGGCAGATGTCTGAAGCCTACTCGACGTAACCTAAGTCGCTTAGTTTGTCGACGTATAGGCCGCTCGCACACTTGTGACCACCTCCACCATAGTGTCGTGCAATAATCGATACATCCCACCCATTTTCTGACTGAGATCTAAGGCTGACACGAAGCCCTCCTCTGACCAAGTCTAGATTCGTGATAGCAACAAAAGGTACTTCACGTGAAGTATAGATGTACTCGGCGACGTCACTGGCCAAAGCCGGGTGAGCACTTACGATCGGTACTTTAATTTCCCCGCCTTGAATTGCCATGCGTAATGTTTGGCTTTTCTCAGCAATCATTTTTATTAACGTTTGCTGATAGGCGAGCATTGGTTCTCCGAGTTGAATGAGTTGCTTGGCACCGAGTTTTGCGGCTTCATCAAAGTCCTCTAGGCCGTAGCCTAATGTCTGAAGCGCAATATTGACTGCTCTAGTTCCAGGCAGCTCATAATTCCACAGGTCTCGGTCTTTGACATGAGCCAAGAGCTTAGGTAATGGCTCGCTACTGAAAGCTTTCCAAACCAATGATGCTCCTGATTCTGCCATATCGAACACAACGCGAATGTTGCTGTTCTTGATGTCCTTCAAATCTGCTTCGGCCGTATGGTGATGGTCGATAACCACAACATAGAATTTTTCTGCTAGTTGTAGTAACTCCGCCTTCTTGAAGGAGAAGTCCACTAGAAGAACTACATCTGTACTGTCGGGTATTTCATACTCATCTACTTTTTTACCGTAGTAGCCGGGTTCAAAAGTTAAGGTTGTGTCTATAAGCTGCTGCACTGCCCAAGCAGAAGCAGAGCCATCAAAGCACTGGCCATGATAGATAGTATGGACGTGAAGTTGACACTCAAGAAATTGTTTCAGTGATGGGAATAGCATATTTTTGTCTCCATTAGTTGCCCTTGCGAGCGTTGTAAGTATTAACCGCGCTGCACTATAGCAGTGTCACTTAAGCGGTGGTGACGTTTTTGCTGTTACGCAAAAATAGGCATAGGTAAATTGCTTTGCCTATGCCTACTTCCAAGGGGGCTCTTTGTGTAGTCAAGGTATGCCTACGCGTCATTCGAGTATAACTGAATAGATCTCACCACCAAACCTAGTACCGGACAGTCTTGCCCTCAATGCGGGCTAGATAGGAGGTTGCAGAACAAGGAAAATAAAGGAGATACCACAAATATAAGGGCCAAGAGCAATATAGTGATAGCTACCCATTCTTGTAGTTTTGGTAACAATGAATGCAATCATCATTGCCACAAGAGCAACATACAGCGCCTTTTCTCCTAGACTGATAGTGAGCGCTGCTAGCAATTTTATATCCCCGCCACCGATGGTTATGCTCTCTTTGTTGCTAGAGTTCAATTTGTCCGCGCAATGAAGGAAGGCGTACATCGAAACGGCGTAGAGTAGTGCCACTCCAAAGGAGTAATTCACCGTACCGTAGTGCACGGCGATCAAGCTAAGTGTGGCAATGATTAGGTTTAGTGAGTCTGGTATTAGTAGTGTTTTGTGGTCAATACTTGCGATGGCGAACAACGTAGTTGCAATGGCACAAAGCCATAGTAGTTGAAAGGTGTTGCCTGTATGGATGGCTAGTAGTGCAAATGACAACGAAAGCGTGACTTCACCAAGTAGATACCGAAAGCTAATTGATGCTCCACAATAAGCACATTTACCTTTAAGTAGCACCCAGCTCAATATCGGAATTAAGTGATGGGTCTTTATTACGGAATCACAGCAAGGCGTTCGGGAACGACCGCCTAGAGTTTGGTGAGTTAGGTTCTGTTGTACTGTTGGCTCATTGATGAGTGTCGGGTGAAATAAATGAGAGTCAACTAGAGCATTGTCGGCCATGATCAGTGGTGTTCGGTATACAACAACATTGATAAAGCTGCCAACAAGCGCCCCAAACATAGCCATAATGAATGCTCTGTATGCAACCGACTCATTGAATAGTGAAATGGTTTCGTTGATTAGGCTAATTGTCCCTTCCACTTTTTACTCCTGTGTGACCAATTGATTGTGATGCTACGCGCTTCTAGGTTCGATGAGTACCTTCTTTCGTAGCCACTTGGTTCTAGTATATGGCGCCCTGATTTAGTCGAACCAATTGTTTGAATTGGTGGCTATGGCACTAGTTATTTGGTTAGTTCAACTTAGTCTGCAACATAGAAGAAAGTACCGACTGAGAGGATAACAGCGAATAAAGTCATAACTGCCACAATTGTTGAGCTTAAATCAAAGTGAAATTGTGTGACGGGTCCAAATATCACGGCCAAGGAAAGAGGAATAGAAATGAGTATTCCTTTCAGAATTTTACCAGTAGCCAGTATGTACACACCGACAAAAAGCAGTATGTACATCAGTTGAAAAGTAATATCTGTTGAGATTTCAGTTGGAATGCTAAACCACTCCTGAAGTGCTGAGTTGAGTTCAAAGAACACTGCAGACGAGAGCAAAACTAATATACCCAATACTGCTGTAATTGAATTTGTCATCGTTCTTATTTCCCTGCGGTCAAATCGTTATACGGTGTTTCTGTGTCTGTCGCTATCATGGCGTTCCAATCTATATACATCATCGCTCCATGATTTTAGTGTTGTGCCAAAGTTCAGTTGTTCTATAAACGATATCATTGGGTTGTGAAACGCAATCTAGATGCACTGAGTCGCACTTCAATGGCGATTTGCATTTTTTGTTTTGGGTTTAATATGCAATTAAAAGGAGTTTGAAAATGAAACAAATAGCGTCTGTTGGGGTTGTTTTTCTTCTGTCTGGGTGTTTGACCACTGACTTTGAAAGCCGTGAGTTTACCCATAAGGTTTTGGATGCGAGGGTGGATAAGACTCAACCAGGTGCCATTCTCGTTAGACAAAGCGAACTTATTATGGAAGGTCTTGATGCTAGTGATAAGGCTTTAATGGGTCATGATGTAACTTCCAATAAGTATGCGCGAACTCATGTAGAGGGAGTTGTGCGAAACTCTGAGTCAATGATGAAATTAAGCGAGTTGTCAGCTCAGCAAAAGTCGGACTACTTGTCTAAGGGTACCGATTATGTGGGCTTTGCTAAATACAGTTCTGAAGACCGGTTACGAATCGATGCTGGAAGCAAAGTCATTGCTTATTACTGCGGTGCGAACACTAGAGTACTTACAGATAGACCCCCAAAGAAAACAGGCCTAGTGGCTGGTAATTTTGAAGATGGCAAGTGCTATCAGGCTATCACCAAGTTGGACAACAAGTATTTTGGCTTCAATGAAATTAATAGCTTAGGACAGAAAGGTCGCACAATCGGTGAGAATGAAATTAATTGGTTTAAGCAATGTGAGCATGAGACCGTTGTAGAGGAAGTCGATTGTAGCTCTATTGAATGATGAACTGAGGTGAGGATGGATATTGGGGATACTGTAGTTCGAGATATCAAGGAAGTACTAGTTTCTTTGGAAGGTAAAATGCCCGGCTTTCGACGTAGAGAATGTCAGTTGAAAATGGTCAACGATATTAGACAGATGCTACTTAATAATAGTGCGGCCAAAAACTTGGTTTGTGAGCTTGGACTAGGAGCCGGCAAAACCTTGGCGTATCTTTTGGGCGTCGTGCCGCATGCGTTAGCAACAGAAAAGAAAGTTGTTATCTCGACGTACTCAGAGGGCTTTCAGCAGCATATCAAAGATGAAGTGATGCTCTTTGCCCGTGCATTCTCCAAGTCTTTTATTGTAGATGTTGTGGTCGATGGTGGTCAGAAGGCTTGTTCTTCAGAGTGCGTCAGTGACGCTGATGTGATTATTGTTACTCACAAAACCATCGCTCGTGACATGATGCTAGGAGGTGGTGTGATCCTTCCCTCTCCATCAGCTGCCGTTTATATCTTTGATGAGGCGGATTATTTGGCAAGCGAGGTAAGGGATTATTTAAGTCATGCTTATTGTCCAAGCGTCGAGCTTATGCATATGTCCTCAGACCGCTGGATAAGGGTATGTAAAACGGATGGTCTAACCATGCTTCGTGCTAACTACGTTAAAGCTTTGGTAAAGCTGGAGGCAAAGTTTGCCGAGTATCGTTATTCACTCTTAAAGGATGGGAGAACGAGCCATTTCACCAATGGCCATGTGCCGGCTTCTATGAGTGAGTTAGCCGCCGTTGTCTTACGAATGTTGAACAAACTGCGTGACGCCTTAAGTCAATTGTATAGCAGTTCTTCAACGCAAATTGAAAAGTGGTGCATTGAGGAATGCGACAAGAAAATTGGTGCGTTGTCGTCGATGGTAAGTGCTCCAGGTGGTGTGGCTTCAATGGCCAAGTGGTTGGAGGTAGGTGATGATGGTCATATTGTTTTCCGGTCAGCCTATTTAAATCTGGGTGGCGTATTTGCCAAACATTATTGGTCAAAAAATAGTGGTGTTGTCGTAACCGGCTCTGTATTGAGGTACGGTGGTACATTCGATAGTTTTGCTCGTGAACTTGGTTTTGAAGGCCAGCTCGTTTGGTATAAACCTTATGGTTCTCCTTTTCACTATGAGGAACAAGGAACGCTGGTGCTTCCCGAGTTGAAATGTGAACCGCGAAGTGAAGAATTTACAATTTGGCTCAATTCTTTCCTTTTTCAATACCTCGCAGGAATGCGCAGTAGTTTGGTTCTGTTTTGTTCAGCTAAGCAAATGTACCAAGTTCGTGGTCACATCGAGGCTTCTTGCACTAATGCGGGAATACTTCTGCAGTGTGAGGGTGATAGAGATAAACACGAGTTGTTAGAAAATCATGCTAAAGCAGTCTCAATGGGTATCCCATCTGTCATTTTCGGTACCCATCAAGTATTGGAAGGATTGAGATTGAAAGAAGAACTACTGGTCAATCTTGTCATCGTACGACTCCCATTTGAGCCGTTAGATTCGCCGCTCACAGTTGCTCAAATGGAGTTTGAGAGAGACAAAGGAACCTCTCCTTTTGAAGTGGTGGTGCTCCCCAAAGCATGTCAGGCTCTAATGAGAGCGGTTGGGTATTTAATACAATCTGAGTCTGATTTTGGTCGTTGTGTCATTCTGGACAGCAGACTGAAAACAAAAGATTACGGGGCGCGTTTTCTGGATTCGTTGCCTACGTTTCGGAGATATACGGAATGAAACGAAGAATAAACATACCGAGAACATCGATTCTCGCCACACACACGTTGTCTAGTCTACTGTTCGTTTTGGGCGCTGTGTTTTTTATTTTTAATCAGCATTGGGAGTGGTACTTGTCAGTTCCAGTGTTTTTTATAAGTATTATTGTGATATGGATTCCAGTAATCGGAGGTCTGGTTGTAGCTACAGTCTGTCATCTGTTCTATCCGAACAGTGAAGTAGAGCTGTCATTACTTGCTCTATTACCAACAATATCAATAATTTGCATCGTTCTTTTGTACAGGGATAGAGTTGCATATAATTGAAAAAAAAGTAGATTAAGCTTTATATTATCGGCGTCGACGAAAACTAAACCATCAGAGGTTTGGATACGGGAAATGAACGTAGACTAAGAGTTAGACCCGGATCAATAAGAATATAAGGTTTACTATGCTAGCTTCTCTTGCTTTAGTGCGAAGAGATTTGGCCACGTCATTAATGTTGGAAGCGGTAACCCGCGAGAAACCAAAAGACTGGTTTGAATATGTCAGAGCAGAAGACTTCTCAAGTGAAGACTTAGAAGTTCAATTTCTTCTACTTTTTGGAGATAACGTTATCCCGGTTGGGATATTATTGATCAGACCGATCACCATCTTGAACAAATTGGTGAGTATTTGCCGTGTATCGATTACGACTTAGGGTTGGCTGTTCTAGCAGAATGGCCTGTCGTGGTCGATTTACCGTTTTGGAGGCGAGTTACGTATTTTCGCCGTTCTCCAATTCACTCCTTCCTCCACCATAGTGCAAACTCTACTAAGCACTAATTCTATGTAATTTCCTAGCTTTTTCTATTTCAGCCGTACACTAACTTTAACGTCGTGGTTAGTAGGTAGGAGAAGCAATAGTGTTATTATTTTTGGTTAAATATGCATACTTTAGGAAAAGAAATCGGATTCTCTCTCGAATCGTTGATGCTATGGTGGTCATAGGCTTCCCATTGGTTCTGGGATCGCTATTGAACGAGTTGTCACCTTCCGCACTAGTTTGGATCTTGATTACCTTAGTATCCTCTGTTCCGGTATTTTGGTTTCTAGCAAAGACCGATAAGCTCTACAGTCAGTTGCCTGACTAGTGTTCTTAATGATAAAGCCCGCTAACCAAGCGGGCTTTGTTCTGGGTGCAACATCCAAATTACGTTGTTACTTTGTATACGTAGCAACTACCGGGGAGCAATGTGTCGTAATTCACGAGCAGTTCTGAAGCTGACTCATCTGACTGTTTATGGTCCTCCAGCGGCGTGTATGTAATTGGCGCATCTGATTCTGAAAGAACAATTATCGGTGAATGCACTTTCTTGGATGTATGCTTTTTCTTTCCATTATGGGTATAACCTACCACGGCTTGCGGATGAACCCTGACATTCGTACGTTTGTACAGCGTGGTAATATGAGCCAGTTTCTCGGCAATTTCGTTATACTTCCATTTGTCCATTGACCGCTGAAGTTGAAGTGTTAGTTCACCTACATCAGTTTGAGATAATTTTCGTAGACTGTTTTGTGATTGGCACCATGATAGCTTCACGCTGTGTGTGTTGAACGGTGATAGAGGTATCTTCCGAAAAACAGTTTGGACAAGCACGTCAGGAAAAAGTTTTTTGGATAAATTGGCTCGTTTCCTTTCGTTAGGCTCAGCTGCTTTTAATTGGCCGAAGAATGATTTTCTTGTTTGGGAGTTGAACTCTACCAGTTGCCCCAATTGTTGGTAATCGTGCTTGGTTGATTTCAATTGAATAATCCCAGCCAGCCTTTTAGGTAGTGCTATCATTTGACTATGCACTGGCTGTGGCATGATTGCTTGTTCTAGTAATGCTTTCATGTCCGACTGTATCGGTTCAACATTAATTGTTTTGGGTAGTTCACTTCCGCGCGGGAACTGAGGGACATCAACTGCATGGAGCTGAGTGATTTGCATCTCCATTAATCGCGCCATTATCTCATCATTGGTAGATTCGATCAGTTGGACGCAATCTCTGATGTCGTACTTCGTTTGAAGTCGCGCCATCTTTTTATCCTAATCCTGTAGTTTTCACGTAGCACTTTATTCTTTGATTTATAGGTAAAAAATGCTATTGGCAGTTTTCAAATAGTCATTCTTGCTATCGAATTACCGCCACTTTTTTGTCCTTTAAGTGTAGTGTAAATTCAAAGTGTGACCTTCAGCCAATATTTTGTAATTCAGGCGGCTAAAACTGGTGCCCACTTCAAACTAAGCGACCGTTTAGACAATAAATTCGAAAATTCATCCTTATTCGTATGGCAGCGATGAGGTTTCTCTACTGGTCACTTTGTTAGTTTATGGTCAAGCGAATAAAGTTGACGGGCAATTGCGGTTTTATGTTCGTTGATGACAAGTGGGAGTCGGTTGGATGGGGTGTTTTTGAAGATCCACTAATGGTTTGTGGCACTATCGCTATAATGCCACAGTGTAAGTCATAGAATTACTACAGGTAGTGTTTCTATTTTACCACGCAAATGTCTGTATATTACCTCGCGATCAGAAGGATTGAGTCATGCCTATTAACAATTTTTTGTCCACATTTTTAGTGGGTAACCTGTGTAGTGAATGACGATATTGGGGTGTTTTGTTTCTGTCATTAGAAATTGAAGACGACTTGAACCGCATCTTTAAGCTGGACCATGTCTGATTTTAATGCCTCTGCATTGCTGGTGGCCGCAGCGTTATAGGTGGTTGTACGAGCGCGAGAGAAGCCATCTCGCTCTGTTTTCTCGATATAGTTTTGGTGGCAACGATCTGCGCGGCGTTGAGACTTAATGGCTTCGTTCAGCACCTTGCGTATCGTTAGTAGTTTGTCTAAGTTTTCATTTCTCATTTACTTGCCATTCCTTATCTTTCCATAGGTCTAGTTGGCGCCACTGACCCAATATAGTGCGGCAACCCAAATAGCAGTGCTTACTAACCGTTGGACACGCCACAGTATTGCTTGCAATATCATGAATGCAGCCATTTTCATGATGAAAGCTATTGTGGCAAAGATTAGTTTTGCCAGACCTTTACCGGCGCGTAGTGCTAAATTTGCTTTTTTGTTTGAATTAGTCATTGTGCCACCAGATATACCTACTTTTCTTCAATAGTATCTGGTGTTTTCAAATAGCAAATTGGTGTTCTTTGTGAGTAATCAAATGCCACTATATCAGGAAGCTGCTAGTTGATTTATTAAATCAGCTAATCATCGTCCGATGGTGAAATGCGGTGCCCACATGCCATAAAGCGCTGATAGGTTTGTGTTGAAGGTAAGGTTAAAAATCATGTTATGTAACCACCATCTTTCGGTGACGACCCATTCTAAAGCAAATTCTCATGCACTGTTTTTAGAAGTTTTCGACACCATAAGGTTCAATTTCAATGAAAGACATTCTACAAGCATTGCTCCATAGTTTCTGTTTCCCGGGTATTTCAGAAGACGACAACAACGATTGTGATGCGTTTAGAGTAGAGGAAATCTTAAGCATTTATTGGTTACTAAAAAAAACCGACTTACAACCGCAACTCTTTTGCCCCAAAGAGAACCGACCGGAGCTTCCTTTCGTTGGAGTGAACGTTGATGGCACGTTCGTCTATACCAACAGTAGGAGCGTTTTTACAAGCTTGCCCGCCGGTTATGAGCCGGTGCTAACGCTGAAACCGTATTTAAGTAAGAATGCTATTCATTTGATGGGGAAATGATTGATTGTTCTTTTATCTTAGATACTTACTTGATGCTTCTTTCTGATTTGATTGTGTCTCAATCTGTGCCGATGAAGGATTATCAGACAACGATGTTAATTAATGCTGGCGTCGTAGTTGACTTGTTGGAGGAGAGGGAAATTCAAGACTATAAATCCTATTATAGCTTGCACATTGCTAACTAGTTGTTTTGGGCTCATGGAAGAACCCTTTCGAGCGAGGTAGGTCAATGTGCCGAGTCTCCCGTCGGAGATGTTGCTTGAGCTGCAACATTTTTGCTTAAGTATGAGCAGAATTCTGGTAGTAGACATTCTCAATAGCACAGCTACTATGCCCTTGAGAATACCCACAAAGTAGGTATGGGTTTAAGCTCTCACTTAGTTAAGTAAGAAGTTGTGCTTGATTGAGTCAGAACAAGAAGCATGTTGCTCTAGTTCGTACACATCGATACACAAAGAACGGCGCTGGTTAAGCTCACGCTCAAAACAAGGCGTCTCTTTAGCAGCAGCGATGATGAATCTCATCTTTTGACGTAAACTTTCGTTCAGTTCTTCTGCTTCTTGGATGTTAGTCATAGTGTTTAATAACGCATATGACTGTTCATCTGAAATTTGACCTGTTTCTTGGTACTTAGTGCTAGTGATAGCGGTCTGAAAGATGCGATCTAGTATAGATTCAGCGTTTAACATTTTTTCTCCTTATTCGGCCCTTTCGAGCTAAGTAAAAAACTAAAAGGTCTGGTTTAGTTGTTGTCTTTTCGGCTAGTAAGTTTAATACCGATAACACACGTTGACAGTGCAAGCGGTAAAATCAATAGAAATTGGCTTGCAATGAATGTAGTTGCGGTTAACTGAAACTCACCAACATAATTCTTGAATACAAGAGTTGCTAGAGTAGTTAGAGTTACTAGAGCCACAACGATGGCCAAACGAAAAATGTTTTGATTAGACATGATATTTTCTCCAATTTTAGTGCCCTTGCGAGCGGTAGTAAGGTTACTGTTCATGCACTAACTTAAGTTAATGATGAGAGGTGGTGGTCCTATAAAGCTCTTGCGAGCAGTGGTAAGGTTACTGTTCATGCATTAACTTAGGTTAATGATGAAAGGTGGTGTTCCAAAGAAAGCTCTTTCGAGCGAGGTAGGTCAATGTGCCGAGTCTCCCGTTGGAGATGTTGCTTAGGCTGCAACATTTTTGCTCACGTGAGCAAAGATTCCTTATTATTAGCAATTATTATAGCTAAAGTCAAAGCAACGAGAATGAAAAGTTGGTGTTCTATCCCTCGATTATTACGTCGATTCAGTTTGTTAGCTGAGAAATGGAGTAGAATTTACGCCATTTGATCCTCAAATTTACAGGCCATCTATTTCCCCCGTTTATTAGTTAGTATTTAGGTGCGTTAATGAACAAGTCACAAATGCGATCAAGATAGTCGGCCATATCACACTCTTGAAAGTGGAAACTATCAAGTGTCGGGTCGCCACCTATGGACCATGCCGTATAGCTGAGAGTGATTTGGGTTGCTAGGTAGAATGGCCTGGCACTTTTCCAATAGCATCCAATTCCACTCCACTTCTATTAAGTGTACTGGCGAGAGTTCTGCGTCCAGAATGGCTTGATGCTCCATGTAAGCCACAACGATTAGTGTCAGTTTACAAATGTCATTTTTGTTTCACTCTTTAATGGCATATTTTCAAACTTAGATGTCGAGTTCTAATGTTTATTGTCCGCCGACAGCTGACCAGTAACGATTACCCTCAGGTATCCAGTTAGATTATAAAATAAAAAAAGCCCACATATTGGGCTTTTTAGGTTTATAGAGAGATAGTAAGTTGGTTTGCAGCCATCTTAAAATCGTCAACATTGGTAAGGCATTTTTCCTTAACGCGTGGCTTTGTGGGTTTGCCGAAGTTTTTGCTGTCGATCACGTCGAAGACACTTTCAATACCAAACAAATCATCTTCGAACTGTTCCTTGACTAGCTCTTTCTCGTGCTCCTTCAGTAACTCATTGTGTTCTGAGTCTGATATCGAGCCGCTAATCAGGAATTGGTTCATGCTCATTAACGCCATGTCACCACGTTCATTTTCGTATTGAGGTTTCGTAGAAAAGTAAAGCTTTCGTAAGTAATCATTACGTGTAGCAATTCTTTCGTACCTATTCAACTGACCTTTGGAGATCTGTATCCAACCGTTATCAAGTGCAGCACGGCAAGTTTCAGATGGATCTACTAGGTGCAGTTCGTGGTACAAGCGACGTATCGCTTCCATATAGGAATAACCATCGCCGGGGTTTACTTTAAGCTCTGACCCATACGAAATGTTCAATGCGGACATTTCTACTGTAAGTGGAACCAGACCTTGTATTCCCTCAACATCTTCATCAAAAGGCAGCGCACCACTGATATCAAACCATCTCGCCTTTGGAATAGTCACTCGTGGTGATTCTTCTAAGGCTGGTGGATAATATCTTCGGCGCATGTCGTGTATTTCAATGAAATCACGAGCCGCTGGAGAGGCCTCTGGAAAATCTCGCTCTAGACTCCAGTAGAAGTCAATTGCAAGCACGTCGTCAAACGTGAGGTTTTGGAACATAGGGTAGCAAAGTAAGCGATTATGTTCTGTGTCCTCTAATTTCCCAGCGTAAAATAGCTTTTCGTGTCTAGCCGCTCTATCCAGTTCATCTGCATCCATCGTGAGTAAAAAACGAAGTAAATCCCGTTTCATTTCAGGAGAATAGTAGTCAGGCACAACTTTAAAGTGCTTAACCTTGCTAACATTAGCTCCCCTAAAATCACGGAGATCCATATCGAACCTTGTAGCCAGTAGGAACTTACGAAACGCGATAAACGGACGTAAGAAACCGTACTTTTGTTCGCTTTCATCGACCATACTCTCAAGGGACTTGTCCCTTTTGCCCGACAAAGTGCAATATGAACAACCAAATCTAGAACCGCAGGCACTACGATTTCCTTCGTTCCCAACAACAACACTACAAACACCATCATTGGCATCACGGTATAATGTTGCTATCTCATTGAAGTCCTCCATGAACGTTTTAAACAATCTTGGAGGTCTATCTTCCGATCCAGAACAGCCCGTAATGAGCTCCCAAACATCTTCAAGATACCATGTGGCGATAGGTGCGTAAGTTCGGTTCCCATCAACTTCAACGATTGTAATCTCGTCCATCGACCATTTTCTCATTGATTGGGCGCGAGCGGCGCTTTCCTCAACTCTTGAACCTACAAGTGCGATGATCTCGTTTCCGTACTCTTTCTCTAAAGATTTCACCAAGTTTTTCATTGGGTTGATCTTCTCTGAGACGGCGCAATCCCGCGATTGGCCTGGGAATCGAGGTAGCTTACCTCTAGCGATACAGGTCCAGCTAAACCGTGACGTAAGTGGTGGTTCAACCTGATGTACCTCCAAAGGAAGGCCGTTTGCTCTAGCGAAAATATTCACCTTAGTTAAGTAGTCCTCACAGTATCCGGCGATCATTGGATTTTCACGACGAGTGTTTGAGTTCATTACGAAACAAGTTGGTAAGTTTTCATGGCCTTCCTCCACGAGCTGCCGCAAAGCTTCTAGCAGAAGAATGGTTACCGCTGTTGAATCTTTGCCACCACTTGCTCCGGCCGATAGTGCTTTTCCGGATAGAAGCAACGTTTTGATGCGTTCGATAGCGATATCCCATGCCTGGGGTTCAGTCGTTGGGTTGTACGTTTCTACCATGGTTTTTTCTCCAATTTAGTGCCCTTGCGGGCTAGTTCTAAAAGCCTAATTTCCTAGGCTTTCGAAAGGTTATGATTGATATTCAGCAATGATCCATATTTGGCCATCATTCGGTGTCGGTTCTATGCAGATAGACATTGCATATTCTATTTTGTCCGAAACACCCATCGTCTCTTTTGGTAGTGACCATAAGGTCTCTAAATGACGACATAAAAGTTGGTCAAATTTGGGGTTGCTAAACGCCGAGGTTATCTGGCCGTTCTCGAATGTACAGTTTTCACCAGAGAAACTATCAGGAAGTGATATTTCTTTTCCTTCAAACTTTCCGAGCAATGCCTGGTACTTTGTTTGTGCAGTTTCAGTACGCAGAGATAGCACATCTACTTCTTCAATATATAACTTCATAGTTATCTCCTTATTTCACCCTTTCGGGAGTGTCGTTATTGTTCCGAGCCGAACTATTTCGGTGTCACTCAATCGGTAGTGACGTTTTACACAGATGTGCAAAATCGATACTGGTAAACTCGTTTTGCAAGCGTGTTTAACGGTATGGACTGATTTAGAAAGGTAATTGTGCGCGGCGTGCGCGAGTGGGATAACTTTATAGTAGCGTTAAAACCAGTTTAGTAAAATACTTTGAAATAGAAAATTGGCAGGTTGCGCGATATTTAGGCGGCGTTTTCTTGGTTTTTTTCATATGGTTGTATAGTTGAACCTTACACAAGGAACTACTAGGAGATTGGCAATGAGAGGGCAGGTAATATCTCACAATAGTCGTGAACAGTACGGATTCGTTCATTGCTCTGAATCTGGCGAATCTTACCGTTTTAATTATTCTTCGTGCGATAGAGAGACGCAAACTAAGTTGACGGATGGGTGCTACGTCAGTTTCACGAAACGCGCAGTCCAAGATGGCTATGAGGCTGTACATGTGTCTTTCATTAATAGTGATCTTTTTTTATATGAACTGCCAAGCAAGCTCTTAGTTACACAGGGAATGGCTATACCTGAATGGATTGTTATCGATGGAGGGGATTGGACTGTGATAGGCAGTTCTGAAGAGTCACCCGCGAAGGCTAAACAGCAGTGCATGAACCTTTGTCGCTCTGTTGGTGCTAATGGTGCGCTAAAGCTAACTTATTCAGTATCACAGGGGCGTAAGGGAAACTATCGCTACAGTGTTCATCACTATAGCGCTGTCCCCGTGAGGATAGCCAGAAAGAGTCCTATTGGTAGACTCCGCAATCACCAAGTCGGAAGATTATCAGCGTCAATAACAAAATCGAAGTTGGCGAAAAAGACAAGGACGAGCAGGCTAAAAGCGCTCGGATGGTACGTTTTGGCGATAGGTGGTGCTTTGTTGACAGACAATCCGTTCGTATTATTGGGTGGACTGATCTTGTGTTTGTGGTTCGTCAGAGTCACGCATTACGATGACTGGCTTAAACCCAACCTAATGAATCGTTCTTCCATGAAAGAGTGGGAGTCCGTCTAGCGCTAACATAAAGGGCAAGCCTCCTTACGATTGGAGGCTTTTTTTATTCGAACTAGATCTTTGTTGAATGCAGGTCGATAGTGAGCAGAGTTCGTAGGAGGATAGTCAATGGACGAGTGTTCGTTGTGTCCCTGAATTACTCTATTTGTTTGATGTTTGGCGATAGCGTACATGAGCCAAGTCTCTGGATTCACTTCGATTGGAGTGACTTCCAACGACTCCACATCAAAGTGTGCGCCATGCGCTTTTAGTTTCCCATGACGAACCAGGTTCCAAAGAACTTGCGCTCCCAATCTAGCTGCTGTGTGGTTAACGCCAAGGCTTTGTCTCAGCAAGCTCTCATTCGCGCTGCACGATTTGGTATTGCCTTGTTCATCGCTCAGTTTGCTGTAGTCGTAAAGGTCACAAATACACGGAAGTAAGCTGTCTTTTCCTAGCTCTCCTAGTACAACTTGACCAGTGTGGCTCCCGTTGCCTAGATCTAGCCATAGGCATTTCTTTCGGTTTTTCGCATTGTTATAGAGGTTGTAGCGAACAGATGGTTTATCCACAGCGTGATAATAATATCGAACTTGTAAAAATCACTAAGCTCAAAACATTTTCCTACGGATTGCCAGTTCTTACCGTGTAGACAGTTAGCTGTCCAGCAAATGGCCTCTGCTTTGTTCATACCCACTTGGGTTTCAAAGAATGTTTGACGAGCAATATTGGCTTGCGTGACCACAGACGGATCGTAAAAGGTGACTGTTAAACCACACATACTGCTCAATGCTCGAAGGGTTGTATCGAGCTGCATAAGTTCTGTAGCCATAGCACTTATTAAGTGGGCGATTGAGTAGGTTTGGGTTAATGAGGTACATGGCTTAACTCCTAATGAAATCTTGAACGGTGCCGAATGGTTTGAGTTCACTAACTCTGATAGGTCTGGTGCGTTTTTCATTTATCCAGTTGAAGTAATCTAGGTTGGTTAAGTTTTCAATTCCCCTAAGAAAAGCTGTGTTGTTAATATGGGTTTTGACTGACTCGAAGTAAGCCTTGCTGATCTCGTCTATATCGTTTGTGTTAGGGAGTTGCACTGTACCCAAACATATAGCTGATGATGCGTAAACGTTCCCAAGAGGTGCGTGATACACGCGAGTTGTTGGTTTAGGGCGTGTTTTATGTTGCAGAGCTACAACCGAAAGATTTTTACCGACTCGTTTAAAGACGAAGCTACACCATTTAATCGGGCTGATAATTCTGTTGCTTCCGTGATTGTAGTAAAAATTCTGATCGGGTTCTGGTGTGTAGTGCCAAACGAGTTTTCGAGGTGTACTTATCAGAATGCGACTGTCTATCCATGCATCGGAGTCGGTGCATTGCAGTTTAGCTATCAGTTCTTCGGGGTTAATTGTGCGCTCATTACTGACCTGTTTACCGTTAACGTCGAATACGCTCAAATACGACTGAGTCCCCATAGACTCCAATAGATAGAGTTCGCGATGAGGCGTTTTTCTTGGTATGTCTGTGTCAGTTGGTTCTGAAAATGATAGGTTCATGTTTCTCCCTCCATAAATTAACTCTGTTAATCATAAGGTTGGAAACAAGAAATCAAGCGGCTCTGGTCAGTAAATTTGGTAAGGAAAGCGCTAGTCCTAATAGGCAGCGATTGATGCTGATAGACGCGAGCGTTTCTACTGCAACGTTGGGGTCGAGAATAAATCGTGACTGTGGTTCGGTGTTAAGTTCGCCGTCGATTTCGTCCGAGAAAACGTGGAAAAGGTAGTCGTTATCGAGGCATAAATGTATGGGGTAATGAGAAGTCACCAGCGTTAACGAGTTGTCTCTCAGTGGTCGCATGGCTGTAATTTCAAACCAGCGACTAAGCCACGTGGGGTCTGAATGATCAAGTTGGTTGACACATTCGCACCAAATGTCCTCAACGAAAGGCCGATATCGGTCAGTTATGTCCTCTTGACTGTAGCCACCGATACAATAGTCTTCAAGAAACCCTTCTGCTTGGATGATACTCCACAAGTTGTCACTACTGTCGGCCTCCCCAATCCTAGTTCCTAGATAGTCCAACAGCGTAGTGTAACAATCGAGTAGGCTCATTGCCTCAAGCCCGTTAGTTGTAACCAGTGCTTCCATTCCCTGTGATTTCCATTGATGCAATACACTATATACCAAAGGGTCGTTGCTGTATGGCAAGTGTACTAGCGCTTTGCTTTTGGTGGTAACGGATAGGTAGAGGTAGTCTAGTGTGTTACTTATCTGCTGATACTCGTTGCTGATGCAAACATTTACGTCTCCAAAGGGGTCTTGAAAGGCGGCTGAGAACCAGTTTTCAAAATCGGATTCATCAATCATGTGACCATTTATCCGAATCGTGGTTAGCAAAGAGGATGAAAGCGTGCTGCTTATTTGCTCTATCTCTTGAGTCACGCGAGTTCGTAAGGTGTCCGTGAGCCTCGTTAGAAATGATCTCAAATCTGTCGGCAACTTTGATTCTAAAAGCGAACCTAGTTCATCGCTCATACCAAGGCAAGTTGCAAGCTCACACAATCCCATGAAGTGATCCGATTCAATTCTTGATGCGAGTAGCGCAACTTCTTTATCTTCCTTGACCTTGGTATCGTGGAGCACCAAAGCTTCTTGGCCAAGTGTCAGTATCTCTTTGTCCATTTGGATGACCTATTTTAGTTAAACAATTTGAAAGTTGCTTTTTGATTGCCTAACTGGTGCTGATAGTTCGCGTTGGTTTCGTCCTCAAAGCCAATGTACTGCATACCATCAACAAGACCGAGTAAACATCGGTTCAAGTAAGTATCGCTAATGAACTTAATGGCCTTCATTGGTTCAAGGGTGAAGCGAGAGCAGCATTCTTCAAAACCACCAGCATTGGCTTGTTCCTCCAAATGCTCGGTAAGAAGTGACGAAGTGCAACAAAAGTGACTTGGCAACCCATGAGTGAGCAAGTCATAGGCAGTACAGTCAGTTTTAATGGCAGTGTTTTTTATCCATGTTGAAAGCCACGTATCGGATGTTTCTTCGCGCTTTTTAGAGGCTAACAACACCCTAATTAGTTGGAGTGAGCTTTGCTTTATTTCTTCATCGTCTTCACCTTCGGCGTAGAAGTCGATGAGATAGCCATCTTCCACTATTTTCGCCCATACTTTGTCGTCGTCGTGTTCAGGATTGTCGAAGTCGTAATAGTCAAGGATGGGTGTGTATATCAGTCCTGATGTTAGTATTTCATTGCAATTAGCCCATGCCAAAGCTTCACTACCTATTTCCTCTACGGCTTGTATAACACTGTCCCACAACGCTCCGTGGCGATAATACAGTGGTAGCATGCTCAGTGACTCTGTCGTTAAACTGAGAGTGAGTTTATCGTCAGCGTCACTTACTGATTGATATTCGTTGCAAACGCTAACGGTTAAGTCTGCGAACGGGTCGTAACAGTTGGCTTCAAACCATGCATCGAAATATGATGTTGTGATCGGCAGGTTCGCTTCTATAAAAGCTGTGTGCAGTGTCGCTTTCCACTCTTTTAAAGTGGTGTACACAATATGCTTGCATTCTTCCTCTATTTCTTCGGTAAGTCGTGCAAGAAACGGTGTTAAGTCTACTTTCTTATCGTGAGGAGAAAGCAGTACCTCGACTTCATTACCTAGCCCCAACGACTCTGCCAGTTCACAAAGCTGAATGAAGTGGTCAACGTGGATTTTATCAGCTTGAATAGTAGCGCAGCTTTCGCTTGCGCCATGCTTACTCCTAGCCGTGCAATCTCAAGCGCATCGCTAGATGCGCTAGAGCTTGCTTTTGGCAAGACGGAATCGAGACTTTCTGGCATTGGAAGGGTTGAACTTGTGAACGGGAGTCCAAGGTCTTGATTTGCGATTGCTGCTTGTGCCATTGTCTCACTCTCTCTTTGTCCATACTCATAGGTCTAACCGTTCGTTTTGGGTGGCAGAACAGGAACCACGTAAACAATCTTCCCATCAATGTACTGTCCATCGCTTTCAAACATTTGCGTATGCCTTACTTGCGGATGTGTCTTACAAAGCATTTCAAAGGCTTTTTCAAATGGAAGTGAACTGCAAGGGTCTGAAATAGATGCAGAGCCGATTTGAAACACACGTTGTACTATGCTCATATGCTCCCCCTTATCCACCGAATGCGCTCATATCAAAATCGAGATCATCGTCATCATCTTGTTGCGTTTGCTGCGTGGACGGTTGACTCGCTGTGCTTGTGTCGGCTTTCGCGGTCTTTTTACCATTGGCCTTTGATTTCTCTGAGGCTTGCTGTGTTTTTTGTATCGCATCGTCCTTATTGGAAGTGGTGGTGATTCCGGCAACCGCAACCGCATATTCAATCACTTCACTTTCAGCGAGGTGGATGTTGTTAGCGTCAATGGTGATAGCTAGTGGATGCTTGGTTGGTGAAAAGACAGCTAAAGTCGCTTGTCCTGAATCGGTGGTGGCAATAGAAATCGTGCATTCACGCAGTGCCAGTAGTTCTTTTAACATGGGCGGTTCTCCTTGGTTGATGTAGTCCCAATGTATCGCGGTTTTGTTTAATGCAAGGGGAAAAGTGGCCTCCGCGAAAGTACCTTTCGCGGAGGCCACTTCCTTATTTTTCAGTGTCTTATATGAATTTTGTTCGCTTTCGCTGTGACCAGTCGTGATTAGTCATATTGTTGCTTGTTTATCGCATTTAAATTGTAATCAGTTGCGAAGCCTGTCCAATCGAACTTGAAGTCCAAGATGCCTGTTTAATGAGAAGTGCGTGTACTCTTTCTCAGAAGTGCCTCCACGAAAGTACCTTTCGCGGAGGCCACTTTTCTGTTTTTCAGTACGTTATGTGGCTTTTGTTCGCTTTCGCTGTGACCAGTCGTGATTAGTTATACTGTTGCTTTTTTATCGCATTCAAATAGTAATCAGGAGCGAAGTCTGTCCAGTCGAACTTGAAGTCCAAGATGTCTTTAATAGCGTCCTCTGCTCGTTTGTTGAGAAGTGCGGTGTACTCTTTCTCTGATTTGGCTTTCTTGTATGCATCTGCGAAACCAGATTTTTCGAGTGCTTGTTGTCGAATGGCTTTTGTCATGTCTCCAAGGTTTTTCTCAGTCGGAGTCCACGCTTGGATAGCAGTAGCTGTAAACTCTGCACAGTGCTTATCGGCAGCTCGAATCATGGTTCGTTCCATGTTGACCATGTCTCGTTGAACCTTGGTGCTGATTTCGTCAACTATTGAGGTGATCATTTCATCAAGTTCACCTTCGGTTTTTTCTAGATTGCCTATGATGTTTTGCTCGATGTTACCTTTTGAACCCTTTACATCTTGTAGAGCCGCAAGCATGACTGCATAGTGGTAGTTGTCTAGGTTTAGAAGCAGTTCCGCTCCGACTTTGCGTAAGGTTTCTTGAGACGCAGCAACAAGGCGCTTCGGTACGGCAGCATGGACTTTAGCTTCCGTATTAGACTGAGGTGCTGCCTGTTTCGCTTTCTTTTGTGATGTCGCGCTTGTGCCAGTGGAAGATTGATCTGTGTTTGGTGCAGACTCTGCTTTTCGCGCAGCTTTTACGGCTTCGTTGTACTTCTTAGCGCATTCAGAGTTCATACAAGCATTGCTTATGACTTGCCCTTGTTTGACCCCTTTGTCGGCAAGTACAGCCCCAAATTTTGCACAACTCAAACATCCTTCGTTGAATTGAGCTTTGCCCACCAGCTTCTCGTTAATTTGCACAGGGTTGTCAATTGTTGAAAGTAGTATGACTCGACCATGCTCCTTCTCTAGTTCCAAACGTTTTGCTTCAAAGTGAGCTTTGGTTTTTTTGCTGAAACATGGTGGGTTTGTACAATCAGATCCGTTTTCGTCAGCAAATAGACTTACTTGCGTTAGAGTATTGTATGGACACGTATTGCACTCGCTTTGACAGAAAGGTGCGCTCTCAAGTGGTCGCTTAACTGCTTTAGCGATGTTGTCTTTGAGCTTAGGTATCGTCATTTTCTCGCTGATCACCACATCGACAATCTTGTCTTGGATTGACTCTGGTAGTTCAGATAGGCAAGCGGCATGGCCTACTGACAACATAAAGCCATTGCTTTGCTTTTTCCCAATGTATGACTGAACTTTGTCGGAGGTTCTCAAAAGTTGAAGCGCACGTTCAAGCTGATTCTTGTTCCATCCCATATGAGACGCAGCAGCGTCTACGTTACCATTATGGGCGGCAACAATTTTCTTGAATCCTTTGGCTTCGTCTAATACGGACATTTGTGTTCGGTCAACGTTCTCGCTGACTGCAAGCTCAAATGCTTCTTGGTCGGTGAGTACTTTAACCAGACAAGGTATTCTTGGCAGTTGAGCTTCTCTTGCTGCGCGTCTGCGTGTCCATCCTGCAACGATTTCTGGCTCACCATCGACCATTCGGACAAATATCGGTGTATGAACGCCTTTTGCGCGTACCGATTCTAAAAAAGGCAGATAGTCGCTATCAGGCATTTCAGAACGAGGGTTGTCCCACTTGGGATCTGTGATTGAATTTGGGTCAAGGTAAACCAGTGTTTCTTCCGTTGCTTCATTGCGGTCTACTGTTTGTGTATCAGTCATGCTCAGTGCTCCTTTGGTTGATTCACTAACTAGACTAAGCGGATTATTTAATATGCAAGGACGATGGGACGTATTTCGCTGCCTATTAGCAAACGTCGTTAACGGCAAATAGACAGCGTGAAGGAGTGGAGCTAGAACGAGGCAAAGATGGTGTCGTTGATTTCGTTAATAGCGTGAAGGAGGTGTTCTTCCACTAGCTCTCTTGAGAACATGGCAAGGTCGTATCTTTCCTGATGATCTTTCTTGTAGTCAGCCCAATTGATGTGAGCAGCGATGAACAGGCTCAGTTTGTCCCAGTTGACAGAGTTGTCGGGCATGAGGTTTTTAAGATAGGTGGGGTAACGCTCGGCTTTCCTATAAAGCAAAGCACAAGCCATGTCCTGAGACAAATACATAAGGTCTGATTTGCTGCCTGTCGGCACTGCCGTTTGTAAGCTTGAGTTGAGTTTGAATGTGCTATTGGCAATGAGTCGACCACCGACCAGTTCATTGATATGGTCGTGGATTAGATTTGGAGAAGGTTTGCTTTTGTGAAGGATGGTTAAGTTTTCAAAGTTGCTCCCCGAATAGTTGAGCTTAGGGGCTGACTCCGAATCGACAATCACGACACGGATTCCATAGGTTTCGCAAAATGATTTAAAAACCTTACTGACGAGGGTTTGTTCTACAACTTGCTTTTCCAGTGCGGCCTTCTCGACCTCAAAGCTACCGCTATTATCGGGGTGAGCGGGATCGAAATAACGGATGTCAATCAACGGTAGAGCCAGTCGAGGATGTTCTGCCATTAACGCATTGGTGCTATAGGAACAGCAAAACGTCGATGCGGTTGTGCTGTGTTGTGTGGCTGCTATGAATGGAGCGGTAACAATGAAATGCCCACTTTCGCCTAATATGTTCTCCAAAACTAATTGGTGTACGCCAACCGTTGCGAAACCCATTTCCAATGGTTCTTGTGAGTTTGGTTTATAGTTCCCAACGATTTTGAAATGGTCTAGATTCTTTGTTTTCAGCAGAGCTATTGCGCTAGACACGTTGTCGTGAAAAGTGCTTGCTTGCACTCTTCCTGCGATGTCCATTTTTGCCAGTAGAAATTGTTCAGCAAGTAGAGATTCGAATGTAGACATGTTTGCTCCCAGAGATTGTTTGAGTCGAAGCTCATTTAACCACCAGCAGCTAGAATGCAAGGCAGCCCCTAAAGAGAGGCTGCATTGAGAGTAAGTTTGGAAAAAAGTGGACGATTACTTAAAGACTAGATGTTCCCCTCTAGTGTCTGGACGAAGTGTCCATAAGACCCAATTTACCTGCGAAGTCTTAATTTCGTAGTCGTCGTTTATAAGTAGTACTTCACAGTCGTCGGTATCGGAAATGTATTGTGCCGTTACCGTACCTTTAAGTACTTTGTCCTTGGTGTAGATAGGTAAACCAGTTACATCCATCGTTAAGTTCCCCTAATCAGCTAAGCCATTTCAATGGCATTTAATCGGTGTTGAATGCGCGAGGCGCTTATGTATTGCTGTCTTTCGATTAGGGTTTTGTACGTCGCCTTGAGTAGCTCCAGTGAGGCATTCTCAGGCTCTTGAATCAAATCACCCATCGAGTTGAACACAAAACCGTTGATGACCTTTTTCATATGTTCCTACTTTTCTATCAGTTATGCGGCAATGTCAGGTAGCTGTCCTTCGAAGCAACCGTTTAGGATGTCGTTGATCTGGTGTTCTAGGTCTCTATCCAAAAGCCAAATATGGACGTTGCCATTTTGGTAGCCAACGAACTTCACTTTTCCTTCATATGCCAATAGAGGTTCTTTAGTATTGGCTAAGATGCTGACGACTTCTGGTGATTCACAACCAGTTAGAACCGAGAACACTCTGCAAGCGTCCTCAAGCAAATCGGATTGATAGCGCCAACCGTACTTGCAAAATACATTGTTGAATACCAGTCGCTTGTTCAGTTTATGTCCCAAATTTGACTTATAATCGCTGTTTCGGTTCTTAAATACCGATTCCGTTAGGTCTTGGAGCATATTGACTCTGTCATTTAATAGGTCGTTAAATGTCGCCGTGAGAGTGTTGTAGGTCAGCTTGGTGGGTTTTCCATGTCCTTATCAATGGCCTTTCGCTTGTCGGCACTCATTAGGTCACGAAACTGACCTAACTCTAGAATGTGCGCCCATAGCTTTGCATCAACTTGAGTGGTCAGTGTCTTGAGGCTTCTATGACGTTGTGTTTGGTCGCTTGGGCTATAAAATGTATGTCGGTCGAAACTCAATCCGTGACTAGAGATGGTTTTCAGTAAGCTATCTGCTTCACCCAGCAAACAAAGGGCTTGCGTGAGGAGAGCTGCTATCTGGTCGCGTCTTTCACAAATCTGTTTTGCATTTAGTTTTTCTTTCAGTTCGGTTCTCATATGACTCATCGCTCACTTGATTGATTTACTAACCAGACTATGCGGTGATTCAAAAAATCAAGGATTGAATCGATATAGCACGTTTTGTCAAAGCTGATTCTTCTAATGGTTGTCTAAGTGGAGTTCTTGGGTGGTGGGTAGCTTTTTAGCTTTTGTTGATAACTAATGCGTAATGATGTGGTGATTTTAAGCCTCCACGATTGGTAAATCGGCGGAGGCCTAGCTGTTGGTGCACGGCGGATGGGAAGTAGCTCCTTCCCACTATTAGTTAGGTTTACAGCAGTTAGGGCAATACAGAGTATTGCTACGCGGTAAGGATGATCCTTACCCCCAAACTCGTATTTATTACCGCAGTGATCACACCAGTAACAAACGCTGCATTTATGAATGGTCATAGTCTCTCCATGTTTTTGTTGTTGACGGTTTTATCGGATGATCCCATTAGGAACTACCGATAATAGGTGGCTAAATTTTCAAGCCAGACCTCGGCCAAGAGCCAGGTGCCTCTTTCATGTAAAGTTCGACTTTTTCAAACCAGTTGAGATTTTCGCCTTTCCCTTCTTTGATTCGTTTCATCGCGGCTTGTAGTTCTACACGGCGCCCAAAGGAAATGCAGCCGAGTAAAGTCGAGGAAACTTTGGCAAGGCATTCTTTTGTTTCAGAGCCGGTATAGATCTTTGCTTTGCCTTTAGCTATGAGCTTCGCTGCTTCTTTGTAACTAACGTAGTCAAAGCTGTACTGACCATTCTCGTTAGTTGTACGAATACAAATTTGAACTGCTAGTTCTTTGTAACAAAGATTCACCTTTCGATTGGAGCGTTTCATCTTTAAGTAAATATCTGTAGTCATGTGCTTATTTCCTGCTTCGCTTGTTAATTCTTGGTCGGACTATCTCAATGTGTGACTCCTACCATTGGCTGCCGATCTTGATGCGTTCTACCGTCAGTAAAACGCATCTTGTGGAGCTGCTTTAACTCGTGCTAGACGCGACTATTTGAAGCTCTCTAGAAGGTGGTGTACCCATAGGTTCACATCCAAAAGATGAACCAAAGTAGTCCAAGTCATTAACGCTGACTTTCGAGAGTACTTCTGCTTCCGGGGTGTCAAGGCTGAACAGCTTTTCAGTTGAGCCATAATGAGCGTTATCTGTGATAGATTTGAATATTGGCCGATTGGAGCTATCGACCCGAACAAATTGGACATGGACCATTTTGATACTCCGACTTCCGTTTTGAGTTGGTTAAGTTGAGTACTTATTGAATCATCGTTTGTTCAAATGCAAGAAAGCCCCACAAGGGAGCTTTGTAATGCGTTCTAGTGATTCGGCGTAAGCGTTCATATCGCTTCGGCCTTCTGTATCTGCCAGAAAATACGACGTTCTTCTCTGTTAGCGACGATTTGGTAATCTCTAACGTAACGCATCAACCTCAAAGCAAAAATCGACTCGGTGCTCGAAATTTTTGTCAGTGACCACGTCGATGAAAATGTTATCGTTCCAACCTTCATGCTGCTCTACCTACTGCCATAAACTCGATATTTTTCGCCATCGTTCTCTCCTGAATTTCTGTGGCCGCTAAGCTGCTGCTCGAATATCTTTGTGAAGCTCCGGGTTACTACTGTAGAGCTTATTGATTGTTTCGTACTCTACCTTAGCAATTGCATACTCTTTGAGTGGAACGCGCTGTAGATGCCACCCCATATTTTGTGGGTTAGCGAGATAGGTTCGGCGATCAACCTTAATAATTCTTGTGTATCCATTGGCGAACTTGTTATCAACGATAGAGATCAGTTCATCGCCGTTAGCAAATGCATCCCGTAAACTCTCTCTCTTGCGGTCAAGTTGACTCTTAGCAGAGTAGTAATCGTAATGTAAGTCCATTGCCTCAACAGATATTGAACAATGGTTTGAGATTGCCGCCTTCATATCTTTGAGCAAATATGAACGTTTGATGCCAACGATGTCGCAAAACACCTCTTTGCTCTTGTCGTTAAATCCCTTTCCAGAACCGAGCACAAGCATTAGATATTTGAAATCTTTGAGACGAATTGCGGCTTCGAGTTGATATGCAAAGTTAGCATACGGTTTTTCTTTCGGCTGGTATGTGTCTTGATAAATGTGCCTATGTATCTGCTCTACCATCAAGGTATCAATTTCCATCTTGTTCTCCTATCTTCACGTTCTTGTTGATGAATTAGCCAGTGCCAGATATGGCCTCGGTCAGTACCTTTATCAAAAAGGGCTATCAAACATTAAGCTGAGCATTCAACGTGTTTAGCTCACGTTCACGAATCTTTTCAATAGGCGTTTTTTGCGCCTCATAGTGTGCATCCACTTCCTTTTTAAGCGCTTCTTCAAACAGTTCGATGTACTCAAAACGTGTGCCCATTTCATCAAACGCTTCTAAAAGAGCCAGTTTAGAGTGATGAAAACCGTTGTAGCTTCACCGCTTCCTGATTTAAATCGTGCCTTAGCCATAGCTTTTCCAAGTGCGACAAAATCGGATTTGTTCATGTCGTGTCTCCGTGATGTTCTGAAATAATTAGTTGATTGGTTCAAAACCATTAGGTAGACCATTGGCCTGAACGTGTACTGTGTTCACCATCGCTCTAACCCAGCGGTTACGCCGCTTTGACCAGCTCATCCACTTTCTCCCGTCGTTCTCTCGGTATAGATCTTCACGCTTGTACAAGATTGTGATTCGTCCCATAGAATGATGATGGGTTGCGCCTTTTGGTACGGTAGGCATATTTGAAGCTTGTCCCATAAGTGTCTCCGTGTTGAGCTGGCTTGGTTAAGTGGTATCACCATGAGTGAGTACCCATTGAATCATCGTTTGGTCGAATGCAATAAAGCCTCCCACGGAGGCTTTATTGCGGGTGAGTTGAGGTTTTCTATGCCTTGGCTCGGAACTCAGCTTCGCTGATCACTTTGACACCTTTCTTTTCTGCGTTGGTTAGCTTGGATTGACCAACGTTTTCACCGCAGACGAGGTAATCGGTATCGGTCGTAACGGATTTCTGAGCAATGCAACCGAGTGATTCGGCGTAAGCGTTCATATCGCTTCTGCTTTGTGTGCATTTGCCTGTAAATACGACTTTCTTCCCTGCCATCGACGAGTCACTACTTGCTCTAACGCTTTCTTGTCTGGCTAATTCATCTTGCGTATGTACAAGTTTGGAGAAGTTTTGCAGTAGAAACTCAAAGGTCTGGTTGTCATGGAGCGCCGCCGTTATTTTTGCAGCCACTATCTCGCCAAAGCCGTAGACTCCTTCAATCTCTGCTTGGTTGATACTGCTCAGTTCTTGTAGTCGCCAATGCGCTAGGAGTTTTTTGGATGAGCCTCTTCCAAGATCGCTCACTCCGAGTGACGCAAGAAGAAGGTAGTCGTCAATTGGCTCTGAAAGGACACGCTGTATTTCGTTGTAGAGGTTCTTGCTTGGCCTTCGCCCAACCCCGCATCGACTATCTGAGCCGTAGTGAGAGCGTAAACCTCCGGTATTGTGACGTGCCCTGCATCTACCAGCTTTTCAACCGTCTTTTTGCCAAAAAGAAGTGCGCCTAGAGTCTTGAAATGGTGGATGATGGTTGTGACGGCCTGAGCGCTACAGCTGTGTTGATTGGTGCAGTACAAGAAGTCTCCGCGCATCTCCACCTCACTTTGGCAGCATGGGCAGCTGTCAGGCACTTGACTGGACTCAGAGCGCTTGACGCAGTCCGTGATACTCGGAATAACTTCACCACTTCTGATAGCTCTTATTTCGGCTCCCACTCCGATCCCTAAACGCAAAACGTTTCCTACGTGATGACCTGTCAGTCTTGTCACGACAGCGCCAGATAGCTTCGTTGGAGGGATGATGACAACGGGAGTGATTTTTCCGCTTTTACCAACTTGGTATTGAATATCCTCCACGACGACCAAGCGTGACTCTCCTTTGCGCTTGTGTGCTATCTGCCAATGATGGTGGTGGGAATTAGATCCCATGAAGTCTTTGAGTTGAGAGTCAGTGACTTCGTAGACGACACCATCAATGGGGTATTCACTCAGTCTGCATTGTTCTTCATAACGAGGGTAGTTCTGCTCAAAATCAGACAACGGAACGCTGATGTTGGGCATGTCGTTGTAGATCACCAAATGGATAGCGCCATCCTCTAATGCTTTTGCGGACTGAGGGTTATGGTTATCTGCATTGACTATCCCTGCGACGACATTTCGAGGGTGCGAAAAGTTATCTGCCATAGTGTCATCAAAGTACTGTTGCGGCATGACGATTTCCCCAACCCCGTTAACGGAAGTGTTACCTTTGATCACCAGACCTTTATTCAACAGTTCTGTCACGACATTTCCCGTAGTGCCATCACCGCGAGTGACTAGCATTGGTTTTGGCAGATAGCGGCAAGCTACACCATCGAGCTTCGGCGTTACTCTGATGTATGGGTCATTGATACCTATGTCCTTGGCTGCTTTGGCGACCTTGGCACACCATTTGTCTATCTCTTCTGGCAAGTAGGCTTTCGCAGTTGAGAGCATGGCAGTTTGGTGCTTAAAAGTGGTCTGTGCGACAGGTTCAGGCTCGACAGTCTTTAGGTATGGATTGTTGGGTTCAAGCTTCGCTAAGCGGTCACGAAGTTCGTCGTAAACCATATCTGATACAACACTGTTGCCCGAACGATAAGCTTGGTTCCAGTATTTGAGTGCATGAACGATTTCTGTTGGGTCATTACTCCCGATGACGCTCGAATGAAATACTGACATAACGTTTCCTCTTGTGTGTGGTTTCAAGAAGCAAGGTAATGCCAGTTAGGGAAATGCAAGGAGGTAGAGCAGCCACTAAGAGCAAGTGGCTGGACGGGAGTTACTCGTTGATAACGGTTAGCGGTAAACCTTTGTTCAGAACCCACAAGTCGATAGCGTGTACGTTCCATTGCCTTGGGACGGTACTTGCAAACGAGACGTTCAATGTGTAAATCAATTGCTCTGGATTCTCTATGTCGTTAGCGTCGATTGGGTGGGTGTAATAAGGCGTGTGTTCCAAATCTGAGTTAAGAACCAGTTGCACGGTATTTTCATCGATTTGTTTATACGTACTAAAACCAAGCTCACTTCTCCGCTCGCCATCGACAGATGTCACTACGAGGTTATTAATCGTCAATCCGTTAAGTATCTCATTGATATTTCTATCTTCTGGGAACTCAAAGGTGATCACAACTCCTTCAAATGGGTGTGGTATTTGGGCATTGGCTTCTATGGTCTCTATAACATCGAGCGACTAGGGGCGATATCATTGAGGATGGACGTGGAGTCGAGTTTAATGGCATGTTCACCGTGTTCCGTAAACAGACAGCCTAACTCTCCACCAATGACAAGAGGTGTGTCAGGGGCAACTGTGCCACTCGCTTCAAGCTGACTTACAGCGGCTTTAAGATCTCTAAACGTTGACAACGGTTTGTAATATTTCATTCAGCACTTTCCTTTACTGGTCGAAACTGCGGCGGCTAGAATGAACAGAGGCCGCCGTTGTTGCTCCGGGTTGTGGTTAGATAAACGGCTCTAGTTCGGCCTCTAGCACTTCGATGGACATGTTCGCTTCTTTGGCGACCATGCGAACAAACTCGTGATAGCGGTTTTGTCCATCCCAACATGAGTCCATTAACTGCAATACTTTTTTGGCGTTTGGTGATTTGGTATGAGGTTTCATCAAGACTTTGACTTCATCAAAGACGACAGCCAGATGTGATGCTTCGTCTTGGGTAGCTACATTCGCGGTTAACGATGTGGTTGGAAGGCAGAAATGTACGTCTACCTGTTTTCCGAATTTGGACGCGACCTTTTCAGAAAAGCGGTGCTTGAATCGGTCGTACTGTTGATGAGGTAAGTCCATAAACCCCATCCCGACAACGAATGAATCCGTTTCTCTGTCCTTTCTCCAGTTAGCGGTAATAGCCATAGTTACTCCTATTGTCACCCTATTAAGCTCGCAGGGATGTTAGTTCTAACGTCAGGTTGTTCTTTAGCTTTTGGCGGGTACGCTTGTTATGCAGTCGCCGCTTGTGTTTTTTGTTTCTAATCCGACACCCTTGCGGTAGACAATCTTGAACGTCGGCCACGTCCATATAGACTCCTAGGTAGCGAGGCAGGTCTAGCGCATGTCGAGGGTATAGACCGAAGGGTTTTCTCTGTCGCATTGTGCTCCTCCTGTTTTGATGTCAAGGTTAGCGCCGCTTTTAAAAATGCAAGCGGCACTGGATTTGATGCTCAGTCGGTGAAATCGAAAGCAAGACGGACTAAATGGAAATTAGCCAACATGTTTCAGTGGTCATCCAAGCTTTACCATCATTGAAGTAAACGTATTTGTCCCATTGCTCAATGGTTTGATTTGAAGATTTGTTTTTGAAGTTGTCATCGACGAATGGATAGTAGGTAATTTCAAAATCCAATTCTGGTTTGGATTCTGGTAAAAACACTCGACCTTGAATGTAGCATGAACGTTTCTGCGAGCTTCCTTCCTTGCTCTGCGGAGTCCACCAGCCAACACGACATTTGCCGGGTGCGAGTCCATTGGTTCGACGATTAGTTCGTCAACATGAGCCACCACTTTATTTCGATGAATGCCTTCCATCGCAATGACAGAGAAGCATTTGTTATTTAGGTTTCGATAGACTCGACAGCGAATGCCTGCGTCAATGGTTCTTTCTTTAAAGCCACCAATTAGAGGTTTCATAAGCATATTTTCCTTCGCAGGAGGACTTCTGTAGCCCTCTAGGTTGAGTGTTAGTATCGAGTGGTGTGAGTGGTTAGCAACCATGAATAAACCGCTTCTAACGCTGCTAGAGTGGCTGAGAGTGAGTCTTTTCTTTGCACTTCATCCATTACTTGTTCGTAGTTCTCTATATCCCACTGCTCGTAGATCTCATCAAAGTGGGTGCTGAGAAAGCTTTTGATGCTTGAGCTCTTTCTGATTGCCATTTCAAACTGAGAAATAAAGTGCCTGGTTGGGCATAGATACGAACGTTTTAGGACATGCTTTATTTGGGAAGCTTTAACGACACAGACTGCAAGTTGAGTCCACGACAAATGCTTGTCTAAGCTTGTGGCTCGTAACCTATCGACGCCAAACTCAGTAGCGAAGGATCGTCCTGTACTCCAATTGACATGAACGGCTCCGGAATCATCGACAAGGTGAACAACACCGAGACTTCCACGAGCAATTGGATTTGGGTCACCGAGCATGGCGCTGGTTAAGCGCACCTCAAGCCCTTTAGGGTACTGATTTTTCAAGGTGTTTAGTTGTGAAAGTGTACAAATCATGAAGGTCACCATCGGTTGAATGAGCTTCAATGGAAACACGAATTTTGGAGATGCAAATTGTAGAAATGGCCTCGGCGAAAGGTACTTTCGCGGAGGCACTTTCTTGATGAGCGCGAGTCTATTGTGAACCGGCTGAGCTTCGGGGTGTAACGGTAACTGAATGTTTATTATGCGTATTTCTCATTTAAGTGACGGTCTCGACTCGACAGTAAGGCTGCTTTCAAGCGACCTCTAAATACCCCGATCCCCCAAAGTTACGGCATACATCAACTTGCTTAAACTTGGCCACTTCGGTTTTGAAACTGTCAAGCTCTAGCCATTTGTCCATTACGGCTTGGTAGTCTCCTGTTAAGAACACCATCAGTTCTCGGCATTGTTTATCTTTAATGCTTGCAAGGGCATTAAGAGCGTTCGCTTGGTGCTTGTCACAGTAAGCATTGACAGCGACGTGGTTCTTCTTGCTCGGTATTGTTTGTTCATAAGTCGAAATCACTTGGTCGGCACTGATGAGCCATAGCGGCCGCTGAGAATGAAGATGTCATAGCTCTCAAGCGGGGCGGGCACGTTTTTCGACAGCAACTTATAGACGTGTCCAGTGTACAGTTCAAAAGCCTTGTGACTGCCTGGAAGTTTTCCTTTTGAGCATCCAATAATTAGGACAGGTTTCATTTCATTTTCCTCTGACTAACGGTTAACGCTACACAAACTTGATTTGGGAAGGGAGAATTTTCAGGGTCATGTGTGGTTTGCTAGTGCTTCTATTTCTTCAACTTTGAATCTGGCTTCCATTGTTTGACTCCTCTCGATTAGTTCTTGTCAGAATAACGGCCTAATAAACAATGCAAGTTCATGAGCAGAGTTCGGCTGTGCCTGTCCATTCAATCGCAAGAGAGAGGTGTTCTTCTATCGCTAGGTTGTAAACGGGAATACCGTAGGAGTTGCAGAGCTTAAGAAGATACCGATAGCTCATACACTTGGCGTTGCGCGGGTCTATTGTTTTGTCATCGCTGTAGGCGAGAACGAAGCTTGCGTGATTCTTGAGGTCACCGCCGAGGAGCACGTAGGAAAGTCTTGCGACGATTAGCTGTTGTTCACGTTTTAGGTTTCGGTACCCACGTAAGTAACGGGCTGACATTCTTCTGCCTGCAAGTTGATCACCAACATATCGTTGTGAGCCGATATGATAGTCATTAAAGCCATTCCAAGGGAGAAACGTTTCCACGTTTCCATCTTTAAGCAAAGCGCCGTTTTCAAAATACGCTTCCGCATCGTTTGCTCCGTTCCTTTGCGTGTAGCCTCTGATTGCTAATAGCGCCCCCGCTCTTATCATGACAGTGCGTATTTCTTCCGAGGCACATGCGTTGGCGTACACAGAATAGATTTGGTTTGAGTTCATCATTCCCACCTTACTTACAGTTTATGTGTTGCGGGGTGATGATATTGGCTATTACAAAAATGCAAGCGTAAAAAAAGCGCCGAAGCGCTTTACCAGTTGAAACCTACCCACACATATCGCCGTTCAGAGGGGTTTGGGTGATCGTCTGCCTTTGAGTCCACTAAATAGGTGCACTGCATCAGCACAGCATAGCCGTCACTTGCTGTATGTCCTGTTCGTTCTTTGAATGCGGCCAGTGCCTCTCTATTCATCTGGAGCAAGCTTCCAACCTCATGATAGCGACCATCTGCTAAGCATCCTTTGTCATTGTGATCCCATGCTTCATACGTTTTGAATTCAATGGGTGTTTCAGATGCAACGCTGTTTCCGGAAGTTGCTATTGCACAACTCACCAGTAGAGCAGTGGTTAGTATTTTTGTCATACGCACCTCAAATATATGGGTTATAGATTTTGAACGCACAGACTGAATTCTATGTCGTTGACTACTGCAAATGATTCGATACAACCTTCGTCATCCACAAGGTCTACAGTGATTTGTTGATTAAGGTTCAACTCAGAAAGTCTTGGAGCTTGAACCGTTGTGTTATCTATCTCAAAGGTTGCGACATCTAATAGCTCGACATAGGTACTGTTGATCTTCACAAATAGCGTGTCCGATTGAGAGTATTGTTGAATGGTAAAGTTACCGGCCAAACCAACGTTGGTCTTACCTATCACTTCATTAGGAGTAGGTTTGATACCAAATAGACGGTGGTACCACGTTGTAGTCGTTTCAACCGCGGAGACATACTGCACTTCATTAACTGACGAGAAATCCGTTTTTGAGTTTACTGTCGCTACACGTGAGACAGATACAGGCGTATTGTTCTGATCATCCATTGTCAGAGTAACTTTGTAATCGGCATGAGCAGAAAAGGATAAGATTGCCGTTAGGGTGATTAAGATATTTTTCATTGTTTGCTCCAAGTTAATGGCGAGGCAGTGATTTGTTCGGATGTGGTATTTCAATACACTCAATGAGATTTTGTATCGAACGAATGTTTGGGTACTGCTTCGCAATTGCCATAATGTTTTCGCACGTCATTTCTTCCAAAAATGGATCGTGACCCACAGGCATATTGTGCAGTGCTTCTGCAATAATCAATGCAGCAGCTACACCGCCTTCCTCTCGTTGTGATAGCAGGTTACGAATTGCAAGAAACCCTTCAGCGGCAAGTCTTTCTTTATTTTTGATCGCCATGTTTTATTGACCCTAAGAGTAATGAATAGAATGAGAGAACAGTCCACGCTGTTGATTGTGCCGATTGAGTAATCTATGCCTTTCTATCGTGGGCATCGTTAGCGATTGCTGCCGTTCTAAGATAATTCCCCGGCTATCTCGGGTGTCTGTAGCGTGAAGGTGGAAGTTTAAGGGTACGATTTCCATTGTTGGGCGCAGCTGGTGGGGAGAAAAAACTCGAAGGGCAGCAGGTGTTCTGTTTCCAAAATGACCCGCCCCGTTAATTAGCCGGCCCCATAGGAAAATATCATCCGATGTAGTGTCGAAGTCACTGTCTTCAAGGTTGTACTGTACGACGTGGTTTAGCGTAGTTCCATCAAGCGCTCTCCACTGGGCATTCATAGTGAACGTTGAGATGTAATTGTCCACTTTGAAGCAAAGGCCGATTTGTTTTTCTTCACGCTTTGGACATGCAACGAGCATTTTCTTGTTAGCGTGGGGAGCTCTGATAATAAAGTCTCGGTTCGGTGTCAGTACTCTATCAAGCTCGGGCAGCTCGATGCGTTCTAGCTTCGGTTCGGAAACATCTAAGAAAGGTTGGTAAAGGCGTGGTGTGATGTGTATTAGCATGAGTTACTCCACTGAATAGGCGCTATAGACTATTTAATGTGAGCTATGCGAAATCTCGCCTATGCCACTGCCCTCAATATGCTCCGTTTAAATAACGGTAAGTTCGAGTGTATGATTTGGTTCGTTGCCGTTGACCCATTGCGCGTGAAAAGTGTTGTGGCTCTCAATGGCATTTAAGATCGCATTCCTAACATCAAGCGAGCTATCTATGTACAGGTGGATCGGTTGAACCTGATTGTTGTCCTCGTCGAACCCGTTATCGAAAGAGGCTCTACACATATACAGAACATCTTTTTCTTGGCCGCTTTCTGCGCCTTCCATACGACTTTGATAGCCATGTTCCGAGTAGAGGTGGTCCATTAAGCGGCCAAACTTATGTACGTCAGTCTGGGCTGCGATTTTCTTCGATGTGTTTACGCAACTACGATTCAGTTCCCATAGCTTCTGCTCAAGATCCAAGTGCTTTACCCGCGCATCGCTAAGGAGCTTCTTAAAGTCCTTTTTCACTAGGGAAAATTGAGGTTTGGTTACTCTAGCCTTCAGGTATTTCGTGATGATTTCTTGTCGTCTTCGTTGCGGTGTGAAGCCTGTATTGCTATTCATCGTGATGTAAAGGTGTAATAGCGTGTTGCTAACCAAGGTTTTGTGTTGTTCGTAACGGGCGTAGTTATCCATCTGTACCATTTGCTTGTTATGTCCATGTACTAACGTTGGGGCTACGAAGCCATTATCAAGTCTCAGGACAGCCAATCTCCGCTGCTTATGAGCTTATCTTCGATGAAGTAGTAAATAGTTTCGTAGTTATTCTCTCGAATCGCTTTCCTGTCGAGTAATACCGGTTTTTCTGTGAGGCGATAGTTCTTCAAAGCGAGGTCACAATATGCGAATCCGTTGCACACCCATCGAAGTTCTGAAGAGTGTTCAGCAAGATTGACAATGGTCGTATCCGTAGCTAGTTCACGTGTAGGGGCGGCACTGATTGCGCTGTGCTTTGTCGTAGTACCATTGAGCGATTCAATTTCGATGTGGACGCGATAGTAGTGGTATTCATCATCAGTGTCGAAAAAGGGATGGCTTTCGCTGGGTTTCGTGTGGGCATTCAGTTCAATGCTGGAGCCCGACATTGCCGCGGCCAAAAGCAAATTGGTCGTATACGGTGTTAGCGTACCATCTTGCTGAAGTCCAATGATGTGTTCTTTGAGCTGGTGTCCAACTGCCCCTTCAAATTCGATACGAAGCCCAGCCAGAATATCTATAACTCTGAGTCCAAGATCCACTTCTAGACTCCCAAGCGCTTCAAAGTCTTCACTGGGAACATTGTAGGTGTTTAGCTTTAAACAGTTTTTCATAGGTATGCCTTGCTTGTTTAGTTACAGTCGCAGTGCCAGTTGCGCACCGGTTACATTTGCGTTGTTGTCGCGAGAGAAAATTTCCGTTATGGAGTGCATTCGACATTCGGAATAAGAAGGCTTGTGCTTAGTTGCGCTCATTGACTCCCAGTACATTTCCTTTAGGTACTGGGTATAGTCTCGCGCTGTGATGAACTCAGTGAGGTAATCAATGGCCTCTTCTTCCTCCATACCGTCAACATCAAGTGACAGACCAAAGGCTTTCACCCCTTGAGCTTTCACGCAGCGGTTCCACCCCGTTACGAACTCAACTGGATCAGCTTCGATGTCCAAAATGGCCTTCTCTGTTAGCATTGCATCCTCGCATTCGTCTTCGTGGCCATAGTCGATGTACTCGCGGTCTCTTTGGGTGTTGCTTTTTGCAAGAGAGACCCGGTACTTATCCACCAGCTGCTTACCTTCTTGATTGTTGCTAAATACAGCGGCGAACCTCGACGCGTCGGACGATGTCGTTAAGCCGTAACGGTGTGCCAAGGCACGCGTGTATTTAGCAGATCGCCTCGAGTGCGTTCTGACAAAGCAAAGAAGTGAACGTCCTCCCAAACAGAATGCCCTGTGACGGGATGCTCTACAGCGAACAGTGTGTCCACTTCGTTATCATCCAAGCGGAGCCGTTTCTTTCCCGATGGGGTGTTGATGCTTGCCAGGCACGGAATCCCCAGTGTTACAGGGGCAAAATCCAAGGCTTTGAGGAGTGCTAAGGCGTGCTGCGCAAGGTCGTGAGTTCGGTGGATAGGGAGAATGACTCGACATTGCTTCGATAGCCTTTTAATCACCGTTCTGTTGTCGCGACAAATTTGTATCGCTCTGTCTGGATCGAATGGTGCATCAGGAATGACGATAGAGAGCAGCTTGCGCGATTCTTTTGGCAATCTCTTTACTATCAGAGAGTACTCATTAAACACCCACTCTGGATCGAGTGATTTGCCTTTGCGACTCAGAGTTACCAATCCGTTGTCGTAGAAAACGTGATGCCCTTCTTTCATATGGTCGACCAACATTTGAAATTGGCGATGGCCTTTTTTGGAGTTAATGTGTGCGAGAGACGTACCTAATGGAGACGCAGAGAGTCTCACTGCCATTACCTCGTGATCATTAACGCACCCTGAACGAAACAAAATGTTTTGCATAGCCATAGCCCTTTTCAATTGTCGTTGATTAGCTTGCGAGCTTTGATTCCAATACTTCTAAAGCAAAGGTTCTCTCAGATTCACGGATCAACAACTTCTCTCTAAGATGGAGGCGTTCGATTGCACACTCGGTGTCATTGAGCTGGGCCTCAATGTTCTCGATTTCCTCGCTCAGCGCTGTTACACGCCCTTCAAAGTAACGCATGTTGCCCAATTGAAGCATCACGGCTGCGAATGAACGAATAGGCTGAATGTTAGCCGCTTGCTTGGTCGCTTCATCAGCAATGAACACTTCGTAAATACGTTTCCCTTTTGAGGTAAGCGAATAGACGATCCGATTTGGCTTTCCTTGTTGTTCTTTCTCAACAGAAACAAGCAGGCCATTTACCTCAAGGAGATCTAGGTTTCGGTACACTTGCTGGTGGCTCACTTCACGAATGTTTTTCTCGTTGAAGTGCTTTGTAAGGTCATACCCAGTAATAGCGCGCTCGTTAATTGTGTGGAGCAGTAGTAGCGATAGGTCGTTAAGCTTCATATTTGTTGCCTTATTGAATGGAACACATACTTGTAGTGTATGGCCTGTTTTAAATATGCAACAAAGCTGCTTTGTAAGTTCGTTACTTGGTGTGAGTTTGATGTGTGGGAATAAAAAGAAAAGCTCGTCGAGTTTGACGAGCTTTGTTAGAGGTGCGTTGTTACTTGAGCAAGATGACTGTTGAGTAGCTATCAGAATTGGCGAAGATGCCGTCTGGGTAGTGCGCTTGCCCGTAGAGGTTTGCAGGCAGTTCGTCTAGAGTAGCAGTCCAATAACCCACTTTCTGACCTGTGTTCAAATCGAACTGACGCATTTCATGATCTGGAGCATCACTACCCTTGTAGCTTGAATAATGGACAACTGTCGTGTTGTCTAGCCCGACTCTCCATGTGCCCTGAAAGAAGCGGCCGAGGTAGGCAATCTCACCATTATTGAACAAGTAATGATAGTCGTCGCTTACGTAGCCGTTAGAACCGGATGTATCAAGTCTAACAATGAAACTGCTGCCAGAGATCCACCTAATCGTCATGTCTGACTTAGATACCCAGCCACCTTCGTAGTTATCTGAAACAGCATCGATAGCTTGAAGAATAGTGTCTGCTTTGATTGTATCGGTTTCAGATTCGGTGCCATCGGCTTGGATAGTGACTATTTTGCCAGCCTCGCCATCGTAAAAGGATATTTCACCCATCAGATGCTCCTGGTTTCCCCATGTGGAGAATCCAGGGTAGTTATAGAAATCACCTGCTTTCAATGCGCCGCGGCGACCAAGAGAGATGACGCTATCAGAGTTGTAACGCATTTCTGATGGGTTTGGGGACGCTGGCTGCAATCCTTTGTCGAGATAGATGATGGATTTGTCACTTTTTACCAATCCTACATACTGTCCATCCAAGAACCAATTTAACTGCTCGTAGGTGTCTGGAGCGTAGAGCATATCAGATTCACTCACGATACTACCGGTTTTAATATCCAAAGTGATTAGTTTGGACGTTTGGCAGTTAGCGACAAGCAATACGTCTGCCCACTTCTGCGTATAGCACGGATGGAATCCTTGTGGCGAACTACCTTGGTCGTAGTTCAGGGTAGAAAAGTCCTTTTGCTCCCAAGCGACAGCTAGGTTATCAATATTGAATTGCTTGCCATGGACTTTGTCAGTTGTGCTTTCGACAAGGTTCCCATCACTGTCGATTTCTATCACAATCCGTGTAAGGTTGTCTTCTGGTACGTTCTTCAAGTAGTCAGTGATTTGGCTGGCTCTTGCCTGAATCCCATCGATATCATCAATGTTGTCCACCAGCTCAGCTTGAAGCTGAAGCTGCAGTGAGCGGGCAATTGCGTGAGCCAGAGCTGCATCATTAGCTACGTAGTCACCGGAGATGTCGTCGTAGTTGAGGTTGAGGATATCTGCCATTTCTGCAAGCGTGAGGCCCTGAAGCTTGGCTAATGTACTGAATGGTGTGATAGTGCGTTGACCACGGTCCGATATCATTTCTTTCGAGTAGTTTACGGTTGAACCAATATCGGAGTCGGTTGTTTGACCGGCTATCACTCGGATTATGATGTCGAATTCGCTGTCCGACTTCTTTATTTGGATATCTCCATCCACGCCTGTCAAACCAATATATTCATCACCATCGGCTTTCATATTGCCGTTGCGGTCGGCGTACACCTCAGCGGAACCGAGATAGCCATCGATCGCCCGGTATGTATAGCTAACGTCACCGCCGTCACCGCCACTACTGCCGTTACCGTTCTTTTGTGTAGTGTCGTCACCTCCACCACCACAACCAAACAAAGTGCTGGCGAGTGCAAGGGTTAATAATTTTCTTTTCATTGATAAACATCCTATTTGTTTAAGTTCATGTCTGATAAGTGTTATTTGTCGATGAATCAGTGGGTTAACATTGCCCTCAATGTGTTTCACAGTGCCGTGAAATGAACGGGTTGTCATTGCCTTGGATTTTCGCAATTCTTTCATTTCTGATGCACTCCCAGTCGCCGCTAGCGGTGGATAAGTCTTGTCCCATGCTTGGAACAGTTGTTGTTGTGATTTGCTTAGTTCAAATGGATAACGTGATGACATGTAAAGGTGCGCCCTTGCGATGATGCCTCTGCTGCGAACTGGTGGCATTACTCGTTTGTTCTTAAAATCGACTTCGAGGTCACACTGGCCATATGTCACGCCGCGCTGTTCATTCCATTGTGAAAAGCGGTAGTTGGAGCGATCACCATTGGCTTCGCCTACTGTAAAAAGAGATTGTGAAGATCACCTTCCATAGCTTTGAATACAGGGTCTGTTTTTGCGCAGTTCTTCCGTCCGCCCTCTTGCCAGCATTGTCTTTGGTGGCCTATTGCCCAAGCGGATGTTGCGTGCTCAAACTCAGTTCGGTTTGCTCGCTTAGGTTGCTTTCGCACTTGATAACCGCAGGCTTCTAAATCAGGTATCGCCTTATTGCCGTGCCACTTCACTGGACAGCCACAATAGAGAGTGGCAGGTACATCTCTAAAGTTTTTTTTGAGCACTTTTTTGGCCTGACTAAAGCTGAGCGGCTGTGCTTGAGTGGTTACAGCGACCGCGAGCAACGCGCAGGAAAAGAGGATAGATTTCATAAATTAGTTGCCTCCGGATTTCTGATAGCACGTGACCAAAACAGGTGAAGCAGGATTCTTAGCTACGACAAATACCCATCCCATTTGGTCATTACTCCAATACTCAGCGGGCGTGTCGTACTTCTTTTCCTTGTGCTCTTGTACATGTTTAGGTAGTTCGATCGTCTTCAGTGGAGTTTGAAGTGTTTCCACCAATTGCTTGAATGGGTGTGTAGGTGAGCCAATGACCCTTTTTTTGAACTTTTCTACTGCATGCGAGCTAACTCGAATAGGGCCAAAGGAGGTTTTTACTGGGATATGGGAATTGAAGTACAAACTGCTAAGCGTGATGTGCTTGACCTTGTTTGGCTCACAGTCCAATACCCAATAATCAGGTTGATTCTTTACGCGAATGCGCGTTTTGCCAATTTGCATGTTGGTCGGCGCTGCCAGTTCGTTGGCCTGACATA
>JYJJ01000062.1 GCA_003263775.1 Vibrio maritimus | reverse complement strand
CGGTAGTTGCGTTACGCGTAACCGTTCACAAGCGGATGTAGACGGCCGCCTTCGCAAGCGTTTGAAAAAGCGTAAAGGTCAAAAGTCAGGTAGCCGCCACTCTGAAGGCAAAGAAGTGAAGCAGGGCACAGGTTCTGCAAACCTGGATCCGCGTCTTGGCAGCAAGAAAAAGATCCCACTGATTGTTGAGCCGAAGAAGAAACCAACTAAGGTTGAGCGTCGTCTTTCTGCTGAGCAAGAGCTAGAGATGCTAGAGAATGATGCACAACTGAACGTGTTGTTGGATCGCATCGAAAGTGGTGAGAACTTAGGTGCAGGCCTACAGAAATACGTTGATGAGAAGCTGGATCGCATTGAGAAGCTGATGAACCAACTGGGTCTGATGGAACCTGAGTACGACGAAGAAGAAATGTTCGAAGAGCCAGTATCTGCACCAAGCAAGAAAGCGAGCAGCGATGACGAGCTTCTGTCTCAGTTCGAAGATGTCGATATGGATCAGTTCAAGGGATAACGAGAGGTAAAGTAGATGAATACCGTTACTCTGTTAGCCATTGTCGGCACACTCATTATTGTGGGTTTGGCAGGTTACGCTGGGTATTTGCTACTGCAACTTAAAAAGCAAAAGGAGTTGCAACAGCAGCATCGTGATCTGGCGATTAAAAAGCGTAATGCCAACATTTTTGAAAGTGTTGATACCATTTGCTTAGCAACGATCCAGGGGCAGTGCGATTTATCAGAAGCAGCGATTCGTCTCTACAACATCATGGACTATGTTCAGGGTGAAGAGCGCGTCGACTTCGATAAGGACTTTCCTGCGACCGCTGAGCTTTATCATGTCGTCAAAGACATGCCGCGTGGTGAAGCAAGGCAAGCAATGGAAAAGCAGCAGCGCATGCGCGACAATTTAGCTAGGCAAAAAGCTGAAGCGCGCCTCAATGACAGCATCATTGAAGAGATGAAAGTGCTGCAACGCACTGTAAAGCCGCTTAACGATCAAATTGATATTAAGCTGGTGGGCTAAGGGTATTTGCTCAAGGTAGGGCGAGTGATCGCCCTAGCAAATTTGGCGATTACTCGCCATAAACCATAGCGATTGAAACACCCACAGTCGCTATGTGGTTTACTAGTGTGGCAAAATAGCGCCTTATCTAAAGCGTCACTGACTCAAGTTCGGGTTGGAAGGCGTAGGGTGACAGCACCGTGTTTATTGGAAGTATGACCATGTCTCAAAATCAATCCGACACTCAACAGCAAATTGTATGGGATCAAGCGATTCTCGATAAGTATAACTACTCGGGACCGCGCTACACCTCTTACCCAACTGCGGTTGAGTTTCATGAAGCGTATACCATCTCTGATTTCGATATGGCATGTAGCCAATACCCAGATCGTCCGCTGTCGCTGTATGTACACATTCCATTCTGCCATAAGCTTTGTTACTACTGTGGTTGTAATAAGGTCATCACTCGTCACGCTCACAAGGCCGATGAGTATCTAGATGTGCTTGAGCATGAAATTCGTCAGCGTGCGACTTTGCTGCAAGGTCGTAAAGTAACACAGCTGCACTTTGGCGGTGGCACACCAACGTTTTTGTCGAAGAGCCAAATCAGTCGTTTGATGGCGATTCTGCGTGGTGAGTTCTTCTTTGAACAGGGCGCTGAAATCAGTATTGAAGTTGACCCTCGCGAAATCGAACTGGACATGCTTGACCACCTTCGTGAAGAAGGGTTTAACCGCTTAAGTATCGGCGTGCAAGACTTCAATAAAGAAGTTCAAACCTTGGTTAACCGTGAGCAGGACGAAGAGTTTATCTTTGCGATGGCTAAGCGCGCTAAAGAGCTTGGCTTCCGTTCAACCAACCTCGATTTGATCTACGGCTTGCCAAAGCAAACGCAAGCGCGTTTTGCTAAGACTCTTGAGCAAGTGCTGACCATGCGTCCTGGCCGTTTGTCGGTGTTTAACTACGCTCATATGCCGAACTTGTTTGCCGCGCAGCTAAAATCAAAGATGAAGACTTACCGCAAGCGGAAGAAAAGATGGCTATCTTGCAAGATACCATCGCGACGCTAACCGGAGCTGGGTACCAGTTTATCGGCATGGATCACTTCGCTCTTCCAGAAGATGAATTGGCGGTCGCTCAGCGTGCCGGTGAATTGCATCGTAACTTCCAAGGCTACACCACACAGGGTGACTGTGACTTGGTCGGCTTTGGTGTGTCGGCAATCTCTATGATTGGTGATAGCTACGCACAAAACCAAAAAGAGCTGAAGAAGTACTACGCGCAGGTCAACGAATCGCGTCATGCCTTGTGGAAAGGGGTTGTGCTGGACAAAGATGACTTGATCCGTCGTGAGGTGATTAAGCAGCTTATCTGTAACTTTAGCCTAGATAAGAAGTTTATCGAGAACACCTTCTCTGTCGACTTTAATCAGTACTTTGCAGAAGATATGTCACTGCTGCAGACTTTTATTGACGATGAGTTGGTGAGTGTCTCAGAGCACACGATTGATGTGACGCTGCGTGGTCGTTTATTGATCCGTAACATCTGCATGAGCTTTGATAAGTACTTACGTCAACGCGCGCGTCAGCAGCAGTTCTCGCGAGTGATTTAAGCGCTGAATACTGACCATAAGAAGTCCGCTCGATAGCGGACTTTTTTGTGCCTGTTATGCAGTTGGCTCTAAGTTAGGTTCTTGTTGCCAGTGCAGGGAGGGCCACTGTTCAAGCGGTAGCGGTGGGCTGAACAAGTACCCCTGTGCATGATGACATCCCAACAGACGGATAAGCTCCGCTTGTACTGGCGTTTCAACGCCTTCTGCCACCAAACTAAACCCAAAGCTTCGTGATAGCTTGCTGATCGCCGCGACAACGCTGTCATCGACATTGTCGCGCGTTAATCTATCAACAAAGGCCTTATCGATTTTAATGCTGTCAAACGGCAGCTTGTGTAGGTAGGCCAGTGATGAATAGCCGGTGCCAAAGTCATCAATCGCAATACTCACACCTAGAGCTTTGATGTGCGCCATATTGGCAAGGATAACCGGATCGTTATCAGCGAGCTGAGATTCGGTAATTTCTACCGTCAACTGCTTCGCTGGGTACTTCGTTTGCTCAAGCAAGCGCTGCAACTGCCCAATATACTCTTTATCAGAAAGCTCGATGACGGAGACATTGATGTGCAGTTGAAATTGCGGTGGCAGCCTGTCTTGTTCAATGGCGCGCTTGACGGTTTGCATCGCATCTGCCGCCATATGCTGCCCTATGGCTTTGATAAGGCCAGAGCTCTCCGCCAGAGGAATAAAGCTCAATGGCGAGATGAATTTTCCATCTTGGTCACGCAGCCTTAATAGTGCTTCTGCGCCAAAAGGCGCGCCAGTGCGGATATCGACCAAAGGCTGGAAGTAAACTTCGAACAGGTCATGATCGAGTGCGTGCCTCAGATAAGTTAGCATTCGAGTCTTGTTCTTAGATTGCTCTGCCATTACTGGGGTGTAGACGCTGATCCGGTTGTTATCGGTTTTGGCGTGACTCAAGGCAATCCCGGCATTTCTCAAGCACATATCGGCATTATCACAGTCGTGGGCGACACCGATGGAGATATTGAGACTGAGTGGCTCTCCAGCGACGACAAACGGGGCTGCGAAAATTTGCTTTAGACGATGTTGATAACAGAGCTTTTCTTGCGAGCTGAGATTGGGCAGATAGACGGCAAACTCGTCGCCGCCGACACGTCCCAGCACGCCACTTTCCGTGAGCACCCAAGCTTTAAGGCGCTCAGCGACTATGGTCAGCAGTACATCGCCATAATGGTGACCCAAGCTGTCATTGATGTCACGAAATTGGTTAATACCAATCAGCAGCATGGCGCCGCAGCCGTTTTGTTGCGCTTTAAGTGAATCGCAGGTTTCTATAAACCCTTGGCGGCTGTAGAGCTTAGTCAGGTTGTCTCGGACAAGTTGCTCTCTGAGCGCATGAAACGAAGCTTGAAGGTGCGAACGCATTGCCGAGAAGCTTTGCAGCAGCTGTGAAATTTCCGTGATTTGGTTACGCTTAGGTAGCGGGTAATCCCAAGAGCCATTGGCGATCTGTTTCGCCGCTTTTGCCGTTTCCGATAGTGGCACAGTGAGACGGTTGAGAACAAAAATGCCTAGTCCCATACCAGAAAGTCCCAGTAACAGACTAACCCAAAGCGTTTGCTGGCTGACGACGGGAATATCACCCATCAGATCCGCGGCCGAGATAACGACAACCACATACCAGTTAATTTGAGTGCTGGTTTGGTAGTGACTGACCATGATGTATTGAGTCTGTTCATCTTGATGAGTCAGTAGCACGGACTGTTTGCTGGACAGCGATTCAATCGCTTGACTAATGCGCTGTACCATTGGGTCTTTGTTGTTTGTCAGTAAACGGCGCTGACCTAAATCATCAAGGATCGTTGTCGAATCGCTTTGCGCGATCAGCGCTTGTTTGGCATCCATCACATAGACTTTGGCCTGGTGGGTAACATTCAAACTGGCTAAAAACTGTCGGAAGGTATCGATCTGCACATCGATAGCGGCAACACCGACTAAAGAACGTTGCCCAGAATCCGACTGAAACACCGGGGCGAGGGCAGAAATGGTGACCTCTTGAGCAGCATCGGCGTTGGTGTACACCTCAGACCATGCGGCTTGAAGCTGCTGGCGGATCGGTAAATACCAAGGGCGTTGACGTGGATCGTAGGCTGCAATGTGACCAAGGATGTCCGAATCTCTGTTGTCATCGGCGTAGATCAGTAGATCGCCCTTGGTACCGGAATCTTTTACCATTAACGAGAATTTAGCCTGCCCTGCTGAGCGTTCTGCCGCTCTCATGGCCAAGAACTCTCCTTGCTCGCCGCCAAATCCCATAAGGTCGATTTGTGGTGATTGGACATTGAGAGTAGCGAAACTGGAACGCAGATAATCCTCGAGCTTCGCGGCGTCGTTCGGCGTATAGAGCTTGTGGTATTCGATGGCGTGAGCGAGCGCTTTTACCGCGGTCATCGGTTTATCTAAGTAGATATCCAAGCTCTGCACCACATTGGTGGTGAGACTCGATAGCTGCTTTTCACTCACATCCAGCGCTAAGTCATCGTAACGCTGCTTCTGTAGCCACAAAATAGTGCCAACCGAGCACAAGAACACCACGATAAAAGGCGCAATGAGTGCTTTTTTGAGAGAGAGCGTAAACAAACCAGGCATAGAGATAAGGCACTTAACCGATAAAACAGAATTCGAGTAGCGCGCTTATAGGCATCGCGCTTTGTTTTTTTATCGGCTAAATCCGTGGGAAGTTTAGGCTATTGAGGTAAATAACTACCTATTTTGTTAATAATCAACACACGAACATGGCTTCTAACGTTATTTGCCTAAAATGCCCTTTGTCTGCCACCGGTTACGCTAGTAAAGCTCTTTAAGTTTGCGGGTTAGGGTGTTTCGACCCCAGCCGAGCACTTTGGCGGCATCTTGTTTGTGACCATTGGTATGCGAGAGCGCTGCCTCAAGCAAAATGCGTTCAAACTCCGGTTGAGCGCGATTGAGGATCTCAGTTTCTCCCGAGGCTAGAGCTTGTTGTGCCCATGATGAGAGCAGTTGCTGCCAATCACCGCCGCTCATCTCGGTAATACGTTTCGGCTCATCTAGTAGCTCTGGTGGCAAGTCATTGGGCAGTATTTCACTGCCACTCGCCATCACTGTTAGCCAGCGACAGGTGTTTTCTAGCTGGCGCACGTTACCCGGCCAATCAAGTTGGTTGAGGATCTCGACCGTATCGGGATTGAGTGATTTGGTTTCTACGCCTAGCTCTTCTGCAGCCAATGAGAGGAAGTGCAGCGTGAGCTTTTCAATATCTTGCTTACGTTCTCTCAGAGACGGTATGTGGATGCGAATGACGTTCAAGCGATGGAACAAGTCTTCACGAAACTCCCCGTCATTCACTAACTTCTCTAAGTTTTGGTGTGTCGCAGCGACGATTCGTACATCAACTTTAACAGCTGAGTGACCACCAACGCGGTAGAACTGACCGTCGGCCAATACGCGCAGTAAGCGGGTTTGAATATCGAGTGGCATGTCACCAATTTCATCCAGGAACAGGGTACCGCCGTTGGCTTGCTCAAAGCGACCCTGTCTAACACTGTTGGCGCCGGTAAATGCGCCTTTCTCATGGCCGAACAGCTCTGACTCGATCAAGTCTTTAGGGATTGCCGCCATGTTAAGGGCGATGAAAGGCTTGCTTGAACGAGGGCTGTGGCGATGCAGCGCATGTGCGACGAGCTCTTTACCTGTACCTGATTCACCGTTGATGAGCACTGAGATGGAAGAGCGTGACAGTCTGCCGATGGCGCGAAACACTTCTTGCATCGCTGGTGCTTCACCGATGATTTCTGGCGCTTCAGCGGCAATGGTTTCTTCAGTGGATAGGGCACTTTTCTGCTCTTGGCTATGGGTGATCGCACGCTCGACTAAGGTGAGTGTTTCGTCAATATCGAACGGTTTTGGCAGGTATTCAAATGCCCCTTTTTGATAGGCGTTGACCGCTGCGTCCAAATCAGAGTGCGCTGTCATAATGATGACTGGCAGCTCTGGTGCGCTCTGCTGAACGCGGTTGAGCAGCTCAATACCGTCGATGCCGGGCATGCGAATGTCAGACACCAACACATCTGGCGTTTCACGCTCTAACGCCATTAGCACGCTTTCCGCATCGGCGAAGGTTTCACACTTAATGTTTGCTGACGATAGGGTTTTGTCCATTACCCATCGTATCGAGCTGTCGTCATCGACGACCCATACATATCCTTTACTCATAGCCAAACTTCCTTACAGCAAGCCATCCAATCGCCTCTCAGGGCATTTAAATGGGCAGATAAATAGTAAAAATGGTACGACCGGGCCAACTTTCTACGTCTATTTTTCCATTGTGTTGGTCGATCAAGTTTTGCGAAATGGACAAGCCAAGTCCGGTGCCGCCTTCTCGACCACTGACCATTGGGTAAAACAGTGTGTCTTGAAGGTCGGCAGGAATGCCTGGTCCATTGTCGATAATTTCTATGCGAGCCGCGAGCTTATGGCGCTGGCCGTGTATGTTGGCTTGATGCACGGTGCGGGTACGCATGGTGATCTTGCCATTGTCTTGACGGCTGAGAATTTGTGCGGCATTGCTGGTGATATTGAGCAGCGCCTGCTCGATTTGATCCGTGTCCATTAAAATTGGTGGCAGACTCGGATCGTAATCGCGCTCGATAGCCAGTCCAGTGCCGGCTTCTAGCTCCACTAACTGGCGTACTTTCTCCAAAATCAGATGGAGGTTTTCTTGTTTTTTTGTGCCAGGTTTTTGTGGACCGAGTAGCCGATCGACCAGAGCTCTTAGTCGGTCAGCTTGCTCAATAATAATATTGGTGTATTCGTTGAGAGAAGGATCCGGCAGCATCTTCGACAGCAGTTGAGCCGCACCACGTAAACCACCTAGTGGGTTTTTGATCTCATGGGCAAGGCCGCGAACCAGAAGCTTCGCTGCTTGCTGCTGAGCATGTTGGTTAAGCTCTTGGGACAGTCTCTTTTGCTGGCCAATTTTGCGCATCTCTACTAATAGCATCAGCTCTTTGTTCCAAGAGAGCGGACTGACGGTCACTTCAAGTAGCAGAGGTTTGCCATCGACCACAAAGGTGACGTCGCTGTCAGTGATACTTTGGCCACTCTGTAGTGGTTGGGTCAGCAGTGCGAGATCGAGTGATGCATGCTGGATAAACTGCGATAAATGGCAGCCTACTAAGCGTTTCGCACTTTGAGAAAAAAGTTGTTCGGCAGCAGGGTTGGCATATTGAACCGTCAGCCTTCGTTGAGCATCAATGTTGCGGTCACAACATTGTTGAGTATTGCATCGGTCAATTCACAATTTGCCACACGCTCTCCTTACTCTGTTCTAATTTGGTGCACTGCACGAGCGAGGTTCGCTCTGTGCACTAAAATGGTGCATTGCATAAGCTAAGTATGGCGCAATTTAAACTAGAGTAAAAGCGTTAGGGCGGCTCTGCTTACTATTGCACCGATGCACGATGAAGATGCACTGTTATAGTATCGGATGATGCAATTACCTTGCCGCTTTGCTGCACTTGTATGGTTAAGGTGTGAGTACCGCGATCTATGTTGGTCAAACGCCAACTTGTCGTGGTTTGTGGTGAGCCATAAGGTTTGCCATCGAGAAGAAGTTGCAAGGCTTGTTCTTCATTCAGCGAGCCCTTGAGAGAGGCGCTGACAGAGAAATCACCGGCGTTATTTCGTATCGTCGCGTCATGTTGCGGACTTGCAATGGTTAGAGTGAGCTTCGCGTTTGCTTTAGCTTGGCTTTGATCCAAGAATGGGCTTGATGCCCAATCCACGGGGGCTTGGTTGAGGACTTGTGGTGGCGGGGGAACATCTGGCAGCGATAGAACTTGCGCATTTTGGCCATCGGGAAAATCGCTAAAGTGGAGATTTCCTTGCTCGTCTTTCCAATGATAAATATCGGTCGCAAAAACTGGACAGCTAACAAGGACGAATAGGCCAACGATAGTCGGAAAAATGCATCGCGCAGTGAGCATACGATAGACCTTAAATTAGGTAAGAAAGTCTAGTAATGCTAACGCGCAGAGGGGGGATTTCGAATAGAAAAAAGGCCCGCCTGCGAGGCGAGCCTAATATTTATGAAAACATGAAAGTCATGTCATTCTGTCTATTAAACAGAGTAGTACAGTTCAAACTCAAGTGGGTGAGTTGTCATGTTTACTTTCTCTACGTCTTGAGACTTAAGGTCGATGTAAGAATCGATAAAGTCATCAGAGAATACACCGCCAGATGTTAGGAACTCACGGTCAGCGTCTAGACACTCTAGCGCTTCTTTTAGTGAGTAAGCCACTGTTGGGATCTCTGCCGCTTCTTCAGCTGGTAGATCGTAAAGGTCTTTGTCCATTGCTTCACCTGGGTGGATCTTGTTCTTGATACCGTCAAGACCAGCCATAAGCATTGCAGCAAAACATAGGTATGGGTTTGCTGATGGATCACCGAAACGTAGCTCGATACGACGTGCTTTCGGGCTTGGTACCACTGGGATACGGATAGAAGCAGAACGGTTACGTGCAGAGTATGCAAGCATAACTGGTGCTTCGAAGCCTGGTACAAGACGCTTGTACGAGTTAGTAGATGCGTTAGCAAATGCGTTGATTGCTTTAGCGTGCTTGATAACACCACCGATGTAGTAAAGCGCCATTTCAGATAGGCCGCCGTACTTGTCGCCAGCGAACAGGTTAACACCGTCTTTCGCTAGAGATTGGTGAACGTGCATACCAGAACCGTTGTCACCAACTAGTGGCTTAGGCATGAATGTTGCTGTTTTACCGAATGCGTGAGCAACGTTGTGTACAACGTACTTGTAAACTTGGATTTCGTCCGCTTTAGCCGTTAGCGTGTTGAAACGTGTTGCGATTTCGTTCTGACCCGCAGTCGCTACTTCGTGGTGGTGCGCTTCAACAACTTGACCCATTTCTTCTAGAACTAGACACATTGCAGAACGGATGTCTTGAGAAGAGTCAACTGGAGCTACTGGGAAGTAACCACCTTTAACGCCTGGACGGTGACCTTTGTTACCGCCTTCGAAGTCAGTACCTGTGTTCCAAGCTGCTTCTACGTCGTCGATTTTGAAGAATGAACCAGACATGTCTGTTGCAAACTTAACGTCGTCAAATAGGAAGAACTCTGGCTCTGGACCAACTAGAACAGTATCAGCGATACCTGTTGAGCGTAGGTAGTCTTCAGCGCGTTTAGCGATTGAACGTGGGTCACGGTCGTAGCCTTGCATAGTTGCAGGCTCTAGGATGTCACAACGAATGTTCAGAGTTGCGTCTTCAGTGAATGGGTCAAGAACCGCGCTTGCTGCGTCTGGCATCATCACCATGTCTGACTCGTTGATGCCTTTCCAGCCAGCAACAGAAGAACCGTCAAACATTTTACCTTCTTCAAAGAAGTCTGCGTCTACTTGGTGTGCAGGGATAGAAACGTGTTGCTCTTTACCCTTAGTATCTGTAAAGCGTAGATCTACGAATTTAACTTCGTTCTCTTGGATCAGCGATAGAACATTTTCTACTGACATCTTGGAAAACCTCCAGTGTTATTAAAGCGGTTAAGTGCTCGATTAGTGTTAATCGGCATTGATTAACGTCTGCTTAATGAAGTGCGTTAATCGATGCTGATTCTAATAAAGCTAGAACCGTGCCAAAAAATAAATCCGTTATTTTTCAATGCCATATAAAACTTAGTCCCAAATTGGAGCAAACGTTTGCACCAAAATGATCATTAATTGCACCATAAGTGTGCAATGTTAAATTCTTGCACCAAGTTGAATCAAATAGCCCATACATTCAGCATGGTTTTGACTCACCTGTCAACCCATACCTTAAGCTTGGCTTCGGTCATGCTTCTATTTGGTGAAATGGCGGCTTTGTGGCGTCGTTTTACAGCAAAACCAGTCTAAAGCGACTATGTTTAAGCAAGATTTCAACGAAGAAGATCACAACTCTCGTTATTTCTGGTATATTGCGGGCGTTTTTTTTAATCGAGTCAGCGGCTATCGTGCGGCGACTCTTGACTGAGTGAAAGAAATCTATGTCAACTCCACAGATTGATAAGTTAAGAAACATTGCGATTATCGCGCACGTTGACCACGGTAAAACTACCCTTGTTGACAAGCTGCTTCAGCAATCCGGTACTCTTGAGTCTCGCGGTGAAACTGAAGAGCGAGTTATGGACTCGAACGATATTGAAAAAGAGCGTGGTATTACCATTCTTGCTAAGAATACCGCGATCAACTGGAACGACTACCACATCAACATCGTAGATACTCCGGGACACGCGGACTTCGGTGGTGAAGTAGAGCGTATTATGTCGATGGTAGACTCTGTACTACTTATCGTTGACGCGGTAGACGGTCCAATGCCACAAACGCGTTTCGTAACGCAAAAAGCATTCGCACACGGTCTTAAGCCAATTGTTGTTATCAACAAGATTGACCGTCCGGGTGCTCGTCCTGACTGGGTTATGGATCAAGTATTCGACCTATTCGACAACCTAGGTGCTTCTGACGAGCAGCTAGACTTCCAAGTGGTTTACGCATCTGCACTAAACGGCTGGGCTACACTTGAAGAAGGCGAAGAAGGCGAGAACATGGAAGCCCTATTCCAAGCTATCGTTGACAACGTAGAAGCGCCAGCAGTTGATCCAGAGGGTGCACTACAGATGCAGATCTCTCAGCTAGACTACAGCTCATACGTAGGTGTTATCGGTGTAGGCCGCGTAACTCGTGGTACGGTTAAGCCAAACCAACAAGTAACAGTAGTGGGTGCAGACGGTAAAACTCGCAACGGTAAAGTCGGTACTATCCTAGGTTACCTAGGTCTTGAGCGTCACGAAGTTCAGCAAGCGACAGCAGGCGACATCATCGCAATCACTGGTCTTGGCGAGCTAAAAATCTCAGACACTATCTGTGACCAAGGCCAAGTCGAAGCACTACCAGCGCTTTCTGTTGATGAACCAACAGTAACGATGACGTTCCAAGTAAACACCTCTCCATTCGCTGGTAAAGAAGGTAAGTTCGTGACTTCACGTAACATCCTTGAGCGTCTAGAGAAGGAATTGGTACACAACGTTGCACTACGCGTTGAGCAACTTGACGATCCAGACAAGTTCCGTGTATCAGGTCGTGGTGAGCTACACCTATCGATCCTTATCGAAAACATGCGTCGTGAAGGCTTCGAACTAGCGGTTTCTCGTCCTGAAGTTATCATCAAAGAAGAAGATGGTCAGAAGCAAGAGCCGTACGAAACTGTGACTATCGACGTAATGGAAGAGCACCAAGGTAGCATCATGGAAGCTATCGGTCTTCGTAAGGGTGAGCTAACTGATATGGCTCCAGATGGTAAAGGCCGTATCCGTATGGACTTTATGATGCCATCTCGTGGTCTGATCGGTTTCCAAACTGAGTTCATGACGCTAACGTCTGGTTCTGGTCTTCTATACCATACGTTCGATCACTACGGTCCATTCAAGGGCGGTGAGATCGGTCAGCGTGTAAACGGTGTACTAATTTCGAACGGTGCGGGTAAAGCACTAACCAACGCAATCTTCAACCTTCAAGAGCGCGGCCGTATGTTTATCGGTCATGGTGTTGAAGTTTACGAAGGTATGGTTATTGGTATCCACAGCCGCGACAACGACCTAACAGTTAACCCGCTTAAAGGTAAGCAGCTAACTAACGTTCGTGCATCTGGTACAGATGACGCACAGGTTCTTACTCCGCCAATCATCATGACTCTAGAGCAAGCACTTGAGTTCATCGACGATGACGAGCTAGTAGAAGTAACACCTGAAAGCATCCGCATCCGTAAGAAGTTCCTTTCGGAAAGCGACCGTAAGCGCGCAAGCCGTGAAGCTAAGTCTTAATTGATTTAGGTGAAATGTAAAAAAACCAGCCGTGAGGCTGGTTTTTTTGTATGAACAGTATTTTATCTCAAGGACCAAGGACCAAGGACCAAGGACCAAGGACCAAGGACCAAGGACCAAGGACCAAGGACCAAGGACCAAGGACCGATTTCTCAAAGCAACTGCTTCAAAACCCGATCAGCTCTAACCCGAGTAATCTTCTTCAACAACTTCTGCACCGGAACCGGATAATTCTCCACCTTCTCAAGCTGCTTGTAAGTACAAATCAACTGAGTATGTTCAAGAATATTCTCAATCTCAGCATCAAACTTCTCAACTAAGTGCGAGTAGTGATCCTGAATCAGAATCGCGTTCTCAAGATCTAGGCTCCAAGCGCGTGGGTTAAGGTTGTTACCCGTGATAAGCATGTAGCGCTTATCCACCCAAATGCCTTTTAAGTGGAAGCTGTTGTCATCGTGTTTCCAAAGACGGATGCAGAGGTTTCGACTTGCGATGTGCGCTTCGTTGGCTTTTGCAAAACGGCGCAGGTTCATTTCATACAGATACGGTAGACCACCAATGGTTTTAAAGTCTTCTTCTGGTGAAATGTAGAAGTCATTCGCTGTCTTGTCGCCTACAACAATACGCACTTTGACGCCGCGTTTTAACGCGCGTTTGATCTCTTTCGCGACCGATTTAGGGAAGTTGAAATAAGGCGTACAAATAAAGATTTCGTCTTTGGCGCTGGCAAGAAGCTGATTGATGCTTTGGTTAAGCTTATTGCGACGCTTGCCAATACCCACAATCGGCGTAACCGAAACTTGGTTCTCGTTCGCAGGCTCGGTATCAAATTCATAGCGTGCTTGAGACAGCGAACCACGCAGTTGGCGGATCTCCGCTTTGATTTCTTTTGTGGTTGGCTTTTGTGGCAGCGACAAGTCATTGACCGCTGGGTTGGCGATCATCTCTGTGGACACAAAGTTCGCCATGCTGTCGGCAAGCTTGGCGTTTTCGAGCACGTGGTAGCGGTCGAAACGATAGCGGTCTTTGTAGTTTAGATAGATGTTGTTGAGGCTAGCACCGCTATAAACGACAGTATCGTCGATGATAAAGCCTTTTAGGTGCAGCACGCCGAACACTTCACGACCGCGAACTGGAATACCATACACAGGGACGCCATATTGGTGTTTTTCACGAAACTCGCGATACATCACCGCGTTGCCGTCAGATTGCTTAGCGCCAATAAGGCCGCGCTGAGCTCGATGCCAGTCAACACAGACTGCGATATCCAAGGCGGGGTTATTTTGTTTCGCTTGATAAAGCTCGCTAAGAATTTGGCGTCCTGCGTCGTCATCTTCCAAATACAGTGCGACTAGGTAGATTCTTGACTTTGCTTCGCGTATCGCTTGAATGAGATGTTCGCGATAGTCGCTAGCAGAGAGCAAAACATCGAGTTTACTCGGATCCTGCGCGATTGAGGGAAGCTGTTCAAAAGAGTTCCTAAAAGCCATCATGTAGAGACTGTACCTTTGGTCATTGCAAAATTGCGAACCTAGAATTTTACCAAATTCTTGTCCTAAATGGGTAGTAAACCGTTGATAAGTTTAACGGGGATCAAGGTAACGCATCGCAACCAGCGACTTACCACCCTGAATATAGCGACAAAACAGCTGTTTAAGTGGGTTGGGTAGGTCCTCTTCTGCTAAAGTTTTAAAGCCATGCTGAGCGTAAAAACTCTCAAGGTGACCCAGAGCGAAACAAAAATCGCCATCTTTGAGTTCCGTTTGTTGCAGTTGCGCCATCAGTTGGTGACCTAAACCGAGACCGCGCTGCTCGGGGACGACCAGCATACCGGTCATGAGTCGATACTCTTCAATGGAGCGAAAACGAACGAGGGCGCTTAGGGTTTGATCGCGACTCAGCGTTAGGATGCGTTCATCGCTTTTTGGCTTACCTGCAGGGTAGTGCGCTTTGTAGAGTTTTTTTGCAATAGGGAGCTTTATCGGGTCAAGCACACCGAAATTTAACGTATCCATAGCCAATACGGACTCCAAAAGGATAGAATAGCGGCAGTGTAAGCATCAATCAACGCCCATGCAAATTCAAAACAACGCTCAGCTCCGCCCATATCACACCTTTGGTATTGATCAGCAATGTCACGCTTTAGTCGAGGTTCACTCGGTTGAGGATTTAATTGCGGTCTATCAGCGCCCAGAGTGGCAAGCCCTACCAAAACTGATGTTAGGTAAGGGCAGCAATATGCTGTTCACTGCGCCATTCGAAGGGGTCGTGATCATTAATCGCTTGAGCGGTATTGAGGTAAGCGATACGGCGACCACTCACAAGCTACATATTTGCGGCGGTGAAGATTGGCCAAGTTTGGTGAAGTGGTGTGTGGAGAATGGTTATGCGGGCATTGAAAACCTGGCCTTGATACCGGGATGTTCGGGCAGTGCACCGATACAAAATATAGGCGCTTACGGTATTGAGCTGAAAGATGTCTGTCGTTACGTTGATTATCTTTGTTTGGAAACGTTCGAAGTTAAAAGGCTTTCTCGAGATGAATGCCAGTTTGGCTATCGTGATTCCATTTTCAAACATGCATTGAAAGACAAGGCGATCGTGACTGCTATAGGCTTAGAGCTAGACAAGCAGTGGCGACCAAACCTTAGCTATGGCCCTTTGCAATCGCTGGATCTGACCACAGTGACACCCAAGCAGGTGTTTGATGTGGTTGTGAAGGTTCGCCAAGAGAAGCTGCCGGACCCAGCAGTGATTGGTAATGCGGGCAGTTTTTTTAAAAACCCAATCATAAGCCATGCGTTGTATGCCTCAGTTAAAGCTAAACACGAGGCGGTGGTGGCCTATCCAGCGAGAATGGAATGAAGCTCGCGGCCGGCTGGCTTATTGACCAGTGTGGTCTAAAAGGGCATCAAATCGGTGGTGCTATGGTGCATCCAAACCAAGCTTTGGTTTTGGTTAATCATCATGACGCCACGGCTGACGATGTGGTTCGCCTGGCGGCGTTTGTACGTCAAACCGTACTCGATAAATTTGGTGTTGAACTTGAGCATGAGGTGCGCTTTATGGGCGCAAGCATGAAGTGTATTTAAAGGACGTGCTATGAGAGAACATCAAATGAAATTGGCTATTCTCACCAGGCTCGCCACTGGCGGCTTCCACTCAGGTGAGACACTGGGCGAAGATCTTGGGATCTCGCGTGCGGCAGTGAGCAAACACATTAAAGGCATTCAAGAGTGGGGCGTAGATATTTTCCGAGTTCAAGGCAAAGGCTATCAATTAGCTCAGCCGATGGAACTATTGAGCGAAAAGCGCCTTGCCGAGAGTGTGTCGACACCGTTTGAGCTGATCCCAATCATTGATTCAACCAACCAGTACCTACTCGACAAGCAAGAGTCCTTAGAGTCTGGCAGCGTCTGTATCTCAGAGTATCAAGCTAAAGGTCGTGGACGCCGAGGCAGACAATGGGTATCGCCGTTTGGCAGTAACCTGTACCTGTCGATGTACTGGCGCTTGGAAGCTGGGATGGCAGCGGCGATGGGGCTGAGCCTAGTCGTGGGTGTTGCTATAGTTGAAGCACTGCAAGAGCTAGGAATTGAGGGAGTGAAGCTTAAGTGGCCGAATGACCTGTACTACCGAGATAAAAAGCTCGCCGGAATTTTGGTTGAAATGTCAGGCCAAGCGGGCGGCGCCGCAAACTTAGTGATTGGTATGGGAATGAACCTCAACATGAGTGAGCAAGTGACCGGTATCGATCAGCCTTGGACATCGCTCAGTGAAGTGGTTGATACTCCATTTAGCCGTAATGATCTAGTCGTCGCGTTTATTAAAGCTTGGCAAGCGGCATTGGAAGATTATGAACTACGCGGTTTGCATGGCTTTGTCGAGCGCTGGAATCAACATGACAACTTCTTAGGCCGTGAAGTCAAACTCATCATGGGCCAGCGTGAGATAAAGGGCACGGTGCAAGGCATTGATGCGACAGGTGCGGTACTGCTTGAAACCGAGCGAGGGATTGAGTCGTACGTTGGCGGTGAAATATCGCTACGAAAAGCGAGTAATTAAAGGTTTCATCTTTCCAAGGACCAAGGACCAAGGACCAAGGACCAATAAACCTAGACTTTACCTACTTTCTTAAATAAACCGTTTCAACACTGTGATCAGCGCCTTTCTGTAAGATAAGTTGAGCGCGCTCTTTGGTAGGCAGGATGTTTTCGACCAGGTTTAAGCCGTTGATCGAAGCCCAAATCGTCTTTGCTTTAGATTGCGCTTCTGCTTCACTCAATTGAGTGTAGTGGCTGAAATATGAGCCTGGCTTAGTAAACGCTCCCTCACGGAATTTCATAAAGCGATTGACGTACCATTGCTCAATTTGCTCGCTGTCTGCGTCGACATAAAGCGAAAAATCGAGGAAGTCGGAGATGAACACGCGATGTGGATCGTGTGGGTAGTCCATACCACTTTGCAGTACGTTTAACCCTTCAATAATCAGCACGTCAGGAAGATCAACGACCTTTTCTTCTTCCGTAATATCGTAAGTGATATGCGAATAAACCGGTGCCTGAACATTTCTTTTACACGCTTTCACATCGGACACGAACTGCACCAGGCGACGCATGTCGTAAGACTCTGGAAAGCCTTTTTTACCCATCAGCCCTTTTTCTAGTAGCGTCTTGTTCGGGTATAAGAAGCCGTCAGTGGTAATCAGTTCAACTTTTGGGTGATTGTCCCAGCGGCTTAAAAGTGCTTTTAGCAGACGTGCGGTGGTGCTTTTACCAACAGCGACACTGCCTGCGATGCCTATAACAAACGGCGGCGTATGTTCGGTATTACCTAAAAACTCGCCCAGTACAGAGTTACGGCGCTGTCTTGCTGCAACATAAAGGTTAAGCAACCTAGAAAGTGGCAGGTAGACGTCAGTGGCTTCCTGCATAGTTAGCTTTTCATTGATGCCTTGAAGCTCTTTTAGGTCTTCTTCTGTGAGGGTCATGGGTACGGCGTTGCGAAGCGCTGACCATTGCTCTCGACTGAATGACATAAAGGGACTCATAGGTAACCTAACCATGGAATAAAGTGACTGAGTGCTGAACATACCTGAAGCAAGGGATAAATCAAATAATTCATGCAATAGGGTTACGCTAATTCCCCGAAATGTGTACAAAAAGTCATCAAACAAAAAGAATGTGGTGAAAATCGGATTTTTTTTCAATTTAACGGTTGCATCCACAAGATTCATTCAATAGAATGCGCTCCACTTATGCCGACTTAGCTCAGTAGGTAGAGCAACTGACTTGTAATCAGTAGGTCACCAGTTCGATTCCGGTAGTCGGCACCATTTTCACTTTGCCTAGGGCAATGATGACGAAAATGGTAAGTAAAATTT
>JYJJ01000061.1 GCA_003263775.1 Vibrio maritimus | reverse complement strand
TACAACATTAAATGTTAAATTGGTTTCATTATGTAACTTCTCATCTTGTCATTTTGGGTGTGACCTTGTATTAATTTTGTTAATAAGCGTAGAAATCAGCAAAAAGCTCGGAGTTTTTGACAAGTAATTCTCAAGCGCTCAAAATACACTGCCTGCCATTGTAGTAGTCCAGTCGATGTTTTCGGCTGAGTAGAGATTGAGGAACACACATGTTTACAGCAACAGATGTGCTAAAAACGGAGTTTGTCGAGCAGCCGCTTGAACAGCTCTGGTCACTGATCTCTCCACTCTATATGGTGGATGAGTCTCAATGGTTGAAACAGCTTTTACCTCTGGCAACACCGCAAGGTGACGAAGCCCAGCAAATCCCACAGAAAACCACCCAGCTCATTGAAGCTATTCGTGCCGATAAAAATGCGATTCAGATGATCGACGCCTTGCTGCTTGAGTACAGCTTAGATACTCAAGAAGGCATTTTGCTGATGTGTCTTGCGGAAGCCTTGATGCGTATTCCTGATTCTGCAACGGCAGATGCGCTTATCCGCGACAAGCTCAGCGTGGCTGACTGGAAGTCACACCTTAAGAATTCTGATTCTGTGTTTGTGAATGCTTCAACCTGGGGCTTGATGCTGACAGGGAAAGTGGTGGGTCTGCCAGATTCACAATCTCAAAGCCCAGCAAAAGCGGTTAACCGTTTGGTGAATAAATTCTCTGAACCTGTGATTCGTAAAGCCATGTATCAGGCGATGAAGGTCATGGGTCATCAGTTCGTATTGGGCCGCAGCATTGGTGAAGCACAGAAGAACGGTAAGAAGATGCGCGACCGCGGCTTTACCTACTCGTTTGATATGTTGGGTGAGGCAGCGCTAACCAAAGCGGATGGCGATAAGTACTTCAAAGATTACCTAATGGCAATCGAAGCGGTTGGCAGTGACAAATATGGTTTAGATACCAGCCCTGCACCGTCGGTTTCCATTAAGCTTTCTGCGCTGCATCCTCGTTATGAAGTCGCGAACGAAGAGCGTGTTCTTACAGAGCTATGCGATACCCTGACTCAGCTTCTGACTCGCGCTCGTGAGCTCGATGTTGCTATTACTATTGATGCGGAAGAAGCGGATCGTCTTGAGCTTTCTCTAAAACTATTCGAAAAGGTCTACCGCAGTGATGTCGCTAAAGGCTGGGGTAAGTTTGGTCTGGTTATTCAGGCGTACTCTAAACGTGCACTGCCTGTGCTGGTTTGGGTCAATGCACTAGCGAAACAGCAAGGTGATTTGATCCCGCTTCGCCTAGTGAAAGGCGCGTATTGGGACAGCGAGATCAAGTGGTCTCAGCAAGCGGGTTACGACAACTACCCTGTTTATACCCGTAAAGAAGCGACTGACGTGGCATACTTAGCCTGTGCTCGCTTCCTACTGAGTGACAACGTACGTGGAAACATTTTCCCGCAGTTTGCGAGCCACAATGCACACACCGTGACAGCAATTGCGACCATGGCGCAGCACACTGATTATGAATTCCAGCGTCTACATGGTATGGGTGATTCCCTTTATGACCATGTGATGGATACTCACAAGCAACCGGTTCGAATCTACGCACCGGTAGGTAGCCACAAAGATCTGCTGCCATATTTGGTGCGCAGACTGCTAGAGAATGGTGCGAACAGCAGCTTTGTACATCGTCTAGTTGATGCTCGTTGCCCGGTTGAGAGCCTAACGGTTCACCCGGTCGATGCACTCAACGCCAACGACACTTTGCATAACGCCAACATTGAACTGCCACCTGCGATCTTTAGCGATCGTAAAAACTCGATTGGCGTGAACGTTGATATCGAGAGCGAAGTAAAAGAGTACGAACACAAAGTGGACGTATTCCGCAGCAAGCAGTGGCAGGGTGCGCCAATTATCAATGGACAGTCCCAATACGAAAGCATGATCAAGGCAGGCGCGACAGTAGATACGATTACTGCGCCGTATGATCGTCGCATCGTTGTTGGTCAGGTGACTATGGCTAACCTTGATCATGTTTCCGAAGCTATTAAGGTGCTGAGGAAGGATTCGCATCTTGGTCAACGCTTCCTTATGCCGAGCGAAGTCAGTGCTTACTTAATCTAGCAGACAAGCTAGAAGAGAATTTGCATGAGCTGGTAGCGATTTGTCATCAAGAGGCGGGCAAGACCATTCATGATAGCATTGACGAAGTGCGCGAAGCGGTCGACTTCTGTCGTTACTACGCTAAGCAGCCACACATCTTTAAGACACAATCGGTACTTGGCTTTGATGGTCAATCTAAGTCGATGACTCGCGGTGGTCGCGGTGTGTTTGTCTGTATCAGCCCATGGAACTTTCCACTGGCTATTTTCCTAGGCCAAGTGACCGCAGCTTTGGTTGCAGGTAACACGGTGGTTGCTAAACCTGCAGAACAAACCTCTCTCATTGCTGTGCGTGCAGTTGAGCTGATGCTTGAAGCGGGCTTCCCTGCAAGCGCAATCCAGCTTATTACAGGTCGCGGTGCGGATGTGGGGCATGCTCTAACCTCTCACAACGCGATTGCTGGTGTTGCCTTTACTGGCTCGACTCCAACAGCGCAGCGCATCAATAGTACCTTGGCCGCACGCCAAGTGGCACCAGTGCCATTTATCGCTGAAACCGGCGGTCAAAACGCAATGATTGTGGACTCTACTGCGCTCCCAGAGCAAGTGGTGCGTGATGTGGTTCGCTCTGCGTTTGCGTCGGCGGGTCAGCGCTGTAGTGCTCTACGCGTGCTGTATATCCAAGAAGATATTGCAGAGCGCGTGATCAATTTGATTCAAGGCGCAATGGATGAACTAAAAGTTGGTTTGCCATACCTACATTCAACCGATGTTGGCCCTGTGATTGATGCCAATGCGAAGCAAAAGCTTCTTGCTCATATTGAAGCGATGACTAAGCAAGGTAAGAAAGTAGCCCAGCTATCTCTCGATGATGAATGTGCAGAGGGCGATTTTGTTCCACCTTGTGCGTTTGAAATCTCGGATATCTCGGTTCTGACTGAAGAGCACTTTGGTCCAATCCTACACATTGTTCGTTTTAAAGCGTCTGAACTGCCGAAAGTGGTCGACAGCATCAATGCGACAGGCTTTGGTCTAACGCTTGGCGTACACAGCCGTAATGAGTCTACTTACGAATGGATCGAGAAACACGTTCGTGTCGGTAACTGCTACATCAACCGAGATCAGGTGGGTGCGGTAGTCGGTGTTCAACCGTTTGGTGGACAAGGCCTGTCGGGTACGGGGCCAAAAGCTGGTGGTCCTCACTATCTGTATCGTTTCACGGATGTCGTCAACGGTACCGCTTCCATTTCAAAGTAAGGAGAAAGAGTCATGGTTAATAACGCAACAATTTTCTCTGATGTTTTGAATGCATGGGAGAGCTGGAATGTTACCGATTTTGCTGAGCAACGTGAGTGTTTACTTTCAGTTCAGCGCAATATGGCAGAGCTGAACGCGACGCTAGCAAGCGTGATGGCGTTTCATGTTCAGCAAGCGAATATCCTGCTCGCCAACCCGCATGTGATGCCGGGGCCAACAGGCGAAACCAATGAGCTTTATGCTGCCGGTCGTGGCGTGGCTTTAGTTGTGCTTGAGAGTGAAGAGGCGCAAGCCAAAATCGCAGCAGTGGCACAGATAACCGCTGCGCTCATTGCTGGTAATGGCGTCATTGTCTGCTCTGGTAACGAGAAGTTTAATCAAATTTTAATTTCGGCAGTTGAGCGTTCTCAATTGCTTCTAACCTAGTCCAGATTGTCGCTTTAGAAGAAGCCACTACCTTTATCGATTTCGATGTGCGTGTAGTCGGTCTTGTAGGCTCTGAAGAAACACAATGGCAGGTTAACCATCAACTGGCTAATCGCGATGGAGCGATAGGTCTTTTGGTGTCTGAAACGGATCTGGCGTCACTTCCAACGTCGCACGATCCGAATCTAGTGTTGAGGTTCATAACGGAAAGAACAAGAACCATCAACATCACAGCAGTGGGGGCAACGCTACCTTGCTTGAACTTGGTAGCTAGTGGCTAAGGTCCTCGGACCCGCTCCACGCCGCCCTACCAGCCTCCAGCACTCAGCATGTTGGAGGCTGAATTCTAGGATGAGGAAACAATAATGATTCAAAATAGCTTCGCTATTACGACAACTTTTATCGCTTACTTGGCGATGATGCTTGCTATCGGTGTGATCGCTTATAAGCGCACAGCGAGCTCAAGCGACTACTTTCTTGGTGGACGCTCTTTAGGCCCTTGGCCTGCAGCGCTATCTGCCGGCGCATCAGATATGAGTGGATGGCTACTACTTGGCTTACCAGGTTACGCCTATGCGGCTGGTATTGAAGCTTTTTGGTTGGCGGGTGGCCTACTTGTGGGTACTTGGCTCAACTGGCTGATTTGCGCGAAACGACTACGTACATACAGTATTACGACTGACGCTCTGACCCTTCCAGAATACCTATCTCGTCGTTTTAACGACAATTCAAAGGTTATTCAGGTTGTATCTGCGTTTCTTTATTTTGCTTTTTCTTCCTTTTCTATACCAGTTCTGGTCTAGTGGCAGGTGGTAAACTGTTTGAAACCGTATTCGGCTTAGATTACACCATCGCGGTTATTATCGGCACCGTGTGTGTGGTGTCCTATACGCTATTTGGTGGCTTCTTAGCGGTATCCTGGACTGACTTAGTGCAAGGTCTACTCATGGCTGCTGCACTGATGATTGTGCCAGTCATTGGCATGCAAGGCGGTCTTGGTCAGCTTACTGCAGACCTTGAAGCGATTAACCCTGAGCTGCTCACGCTATGGAATGATACAAAAGGACAGCCGCTTTCTGCTATCGCCATCATTTCTCTAGTCGCATGGGGCCTTGGTTACTTTGGTCAGCCTCATATCTTGGCACGTTTCAAGGCGTCTCGCTCTAATAAAGATCTGACAACAGCGCGCCGCATCGCAGTCGTGTGGTCTGGTCTTTCTATGATTGGTGCAATGCTAGTTGGTGTGGTAGGTCTTGTGTACATCACAAACACGGGCGGTGATGTTCTGGCAGATGGTGAGAAAATCTTCATGCTGCTAGTAAACGCTCTGTTCCACCCTGTGATTGCGGGTATCTTGCTTGCGGCAATCCTAGCAGCAATCATGAGTACCGCGGATTCTCAGCTATTGGTATCGTCTTCCGCACTAGCCGAAGATTTTTACAAACAAATCATCAACAAAGACGCGACTTCTGAGCAAGTGGTGATGGTTGGTCGTGTTGGCGTTATCTTGCTATCAGTTATCGCACTGGTACTTGCGATGACACCAGACAGCTCGGTATTGGGTCTAGTTTCTTATGCTTGGGCTGGTTTCGGTGCGGCATTTGGTCCTGCGATTTTACTAAGCCTTTACTGGTCAGGTATGAACCGTAACGGAGCTATTGCAGGTATCATTGTTGGTGGTGTGACTATCGTAGTATGGAAGCAGCTAACTGGCGGCATTTTCGATATCTATGAAATTGTTCCAGGCTTCATCTTATCTTGGATCTCTATCATGGTAGTGAGTGCTATGACTGGTGGTCCAGATAAAGAAGTTCAAGCGCAGCACGCAACGTTTGAGAAGAACCTTGTTGAGCTAGATTAATTTAGAGTTGATAACTTCAATGCTTTGAAAAGCCCGATTAATTCGGGGCTTTTTTATTGATTGCGAATAAACAAAGTTATGTAGATGAAATGTGTTTTTAGTGCTGACACACAGGCCCAAATACAGTTTTGTCTATGGAAGTGTTTTGAGAGAAAGCACTATTTCGTTCAGAAACGTCTCGTAGATTGTGCTATCTGCAATGGTAGGTTGCATAAACTGCGGTTTTCCTCAACGTGCAGATTTTCGATAATAGCAGGGCTTCCAATTATCGAGATACTATGGAGAAAACATGACTCGAATCAGTAGCCTGACACAATGTTTAGCAGAGAATAGGATAGTAGGATACGGACTGTCTTTGATAAGGGTTTATTACGGTTATCAATGGTTTATTGCAGGTTTTAACAAGCTTACTTCGGACTTTAATATTGTTGGGTTCTTCAATTACTTTGTTCTGTCTGAACATGCCATTGTTCAGTTTCAAGCATCTAAAGGGGAGTGGGGAGCATCCGTGTGGTTATGGTTTGTGGAAGCCGTTTTCATACCTTTAAGCCCTATTTTCAATATATTCATCCCCATGTTGGAGGTCCTAATTGGCCTTCTCCTTGTCTTGGGTTTCTATAGGGTGTTGGTTTGCTTTGCGGCTATTTTCTTGAATATTACTTTCATTATGTCCGGGGTAGTTTGGCCAGGTATGCATTTCGTATTCTTCCAATTACTTATCGCCTACTCAAATAATAAGTATGAAGTATGTTTGGACAATTACCTATGTAAACGTACTCGACGTACTTTAGTGCATCAATAATTCTTTACATTTCAGTGAGTCAATTACTGGCCTAACTCGCTCCTTCGCAACCAAACTGTGTTAGCCTACTTGGGCAAAAACAGGGAGGTTGCTATGAACACCAATGATATCGAAGCGTTTGTGACCGTAGTGGAGTATAAAAGCTACTCTCGTGCTTCCGCCTACCTAAATTTATCTCCTTCTGCATTGAGCCGCCGTGTGCAATCTCTTGAAAAATCACTTCAATCTCAATTGCTTATCCGAGACTCGCACGGGTCACTTTGACGCACAGTGGTGAGTTATTTTATGGTTATGCAATAGAGATTCAAGACAATCTTAAACAAGCAAAACGTGAAATTCAGAGTCATCAGTGTGAGTTTTCAGGTGAACTGACCGTTTTTTCTTCTCTGGGTATGGCGAAGTTGGTGATGCCGGTCTTAGATGATCTTGCGCTTAACGCCCCTAACATGACGATAAAGTGGGTGTTGAGTGAAGGAAGGCAAACTCAGCTCAACAGAGTCGCTTTCGATGTGATGTTACATATTGATACGCCGCAAGACTCTGAAATGGTGGGGCAATACCTAGGAGACGTTGAGTTAGATTATTATGCTAGCCCAGTTTATTTAGCGAAAAATGGACGTATCAGTAGTGACAGTGATATCGGTCGACTTAGCACTATATATTCTTCGGTTCTTCCTGATGCTCCAAAGGTATGGAAGTTGACGGTTGGCGATGAGCTTAAAGCCATTGAACTCAAACCGCAATACACGGTTGGGAGCCCTGAACTTTCACTGGAACTTGCACTTTCTCATCATGGAGTTGCGAGACTTCCTAAGTTTCTAGCTCAAGAACATGTTAAAAGAGGTAAACTAGCGCTTGCTTGTACCGAACCACAGAAGTTCGCTTTTCCCATTTATGCTATCTATCCAAGCAGGCAGTATATGCCAGATAAATCTCGTTTATTTATTGATAACGTTAGGCGAGTTCTGGACAAAATTACCGGGTCAAATGATTACTTTCCATCAAGTACCTCAGCTTAGAACCCTAGCCACCATTATATAGCTTTTTGCCAAAGAGGAGGATGTTCGCTTGTTAGGTGTGGGGGGAACTCAGAAGAGTTGGTACTGTACTCCATTGGCAGTATTGATGACAGTATTGCGCTGTAAGAGTAGGCAGCTCAATGGCTGCCTTTTTTATCTAGGATAGCTAACGATATTATGGAATACTGCGTTTTCTGACACAGCCTCATACCCATGTGGTTGATCACTGAAAAAACGCAAGCTCTCCCCTGTCTCCAGCAGGTGCCACTCTTGGTCAAAGAACACCTGTACTTGGCCACTTATCACATGTACATGTTCAATCACGCCGATGCTGTGTGGACTCGACATTTGCTGATGGTGCCCAGATAGTGTGATCTCAAAAACTTCTATGCCTGTGTCTTCTTGAAAAGGAAACAGAGGCTTTACCTTCATTCGTGGATCGTCAGGAAACAGGCGTTCGGGAGTTTGCAAGCTTGGTTCGTTGGCAAAAAACGCCGAGAATGAGGTCTCAAGTCCGCTCGCGATCTTCCATAGCGTCGCGATCGTCGGGCTCGATTCTTCTCGCTCTATTTGTCCAAGCATGGCTTTGGATACGCCAGTGAGTTCGGATGTCGCATCTAGGCTTAATTTCTTCTTCTTTCGCTCTGATTTTAGATGCAGGGCGATCTCAGACCTAAATTTGGAGTCTTGCATTGGCTTTGTTCCTGTTGTGCGTTATAGCGCACAGTGCTATCTTTGTTTTGTGCGTTATTGCGCACAGATGGAGTTACTATACAGAAAGGGATGACAATGAGCCAAAATATTTCCACGTTGCACCACATCACGGCGGGCTTTACGGCGGTGCTCGTCGGTTATACCAGTTCGGTGGTGATCATATTGCAAGCCGCGACGGCAGCGGGGGCGTCACCCGCGCAAATTGAGAGTTGGTTGCTCGCGCTTGGTGTAACGATGGGAATCACGTCGATAGGTTTCTCATGGTATTACAAAATGCCAATTCTGACCGCGTGGTCGACGCCGGGTGCTGCGATACTGGTGAGCTCAGCTGCGGAATACGACATGCCTTCTTTGATAGGTGCCTTTGTTGTTTCAGGTGTAATGATTGTTATTACTGGTCTTGTCTCTCCTCTTTCTCGAGCGTTGCAACGTATTCCTACCCCTCTTGCGACCGCGATGTTAGGTGCGATTTTATTGCCATTTTGTGTTCGCGCATTTGAGCCCGCCATGACGACACCTTATGCGTTTGTATGGATGTTTCTGACTTTTATCGTCAGCAAGCGCTTTGTGCCCAAGTACACGATGTTGCTGCTGCTTGTTGTGGGCTGCGCTCTGGCGTTTTCTGCTGATAGTGAATCAATGTCAAACCCCGACCTGGTTATCGCCCAAGCCAGTTGGATGACACCCGTACTAGATTGGTCAGCGATTCTCAATATTTCCTTGCCGCTTTATATTGTAACCATGCTGTCTCAAAATCTGCCTGGCGTGGCAATGATGAAAAGCTATCAATATGAGACGCCCGTGAAGCCTGTACTCGTGGGGACGGGGCTTGCAAACGTGCTATCCGCACCCTTTGGCGGCTTTAGTGTCAATTTAGCGGCGATATCAGCAGCGATCTGTATGAATGACGATGTAGACGCAGACAAGAGCAAGCGATACAGAGCTGTGATTTGGGCCGGTGTGTTTTATCTCATAGCTGGGCTATTAGCTTCTGTGGTCGTCTCTATGTTTTTAGCCTTTCCGAAGGAAATCACCCATATGCTTGCAGGCTTTGCACTGCTTGGAACTCTGATGATGTGTTTGCATAGTGCGTTTGATTCGCCAGACTATCGGGAACCTGCTCTATTGGTGCTGGTGGTGACGCTATCGGGTGTGACGATTTTGGGTATTAATGCGACCTTGTGGGGGCTGATTGCAGGTTGGTTGTATTCAGTGCTTCTTTGTAGTTCTGATAAAAAAGGCCACTAAGTGGCCTTTGATTATCAGGAGTAGCAGTGGGGGACTGCTTTACTCAAAATGTGCGAGCTAGAGTCTGCCCTGGCTTCGGCACATAATGATTTTGTCTTCTACCACTTTCGCCATGGCAGTTTTTGGTAGCTCGTTGTAAACACGAGGGTCGTTAACACCTGGTTGCTCTTTAAGTACTACTTTTAGTGCATCTGAGTAAGCAATTTTCAGCTCTGTTGCCACGTTCACTTTGGCGATGCTAGGTCGATGCAGCGTTGTACATCACGGCTGGCAACACCTGACGCACCATGAAGGACAAGTGGGATATCAATCATCGAAGCAATCTTCTCTAGGCGTTCAAAGTCCAGTTTCGGCTCTTCTTTGTACATGCCATGAGCGGTACCAATGGCAATGGCAAGTGAGTCGACGTCGGTTTGTTCTACGAGAAGTTTGGCATCTTCTGGATGCGTGTATGGGTCGTTCACAGACTCAACGATAAGATCGTCTTCTTGACCAACTAGCTGACCAATTTCTGCTTCAACAGAACAGCCATAAGCATGGCAAATCTGTACCGCTTCACGTGTTAGCGCGATGTTTTCTTGCAGAGGCAGTGCACTTCCATCAATCATGGCTGAGCGAATACCGAGTCTTACCTTCTCACGAATATCGTTAAGATCATGGTGATGGTCAAGGTGTACCACGACTTGCATGTTACGCTCTCGTGCTGCGGCATTCACCATGTGCAGAAGTTCGCGTGAGCCGCCGTAGCCGTAGGTGCCAGGTGTGCCCGCAAGAATAACAGGCGACTCCAATGACTTCGCAGTATCTAAAATAACTTGCACTGTTTCTAGGTTGTGGAAGTTGAACGCTGGGATTGCGTAACCATCGCGTCGTGCTTGTCGTAACCAGTAATTGCTATTGATAATGTTATTCATCTTCTTGACCCCAGCTAAGTAAAATTTTGCCTGACATTGGTTGTGTTGGTAGTTGTGAAACGCGAGTGATGTACATATCTGGCTCGTAGATACCATCGAGCAATACGTTAGTGTTGACCTTGCCTCAGAGAACAGTTGGCAGGCGATATCCCACTCTTCTCCCGGGTATGGGTAGGAGTAGTTCATCCAGCTACCGACAATCGATAGTTCCTTGCGAAGCACTTTTTCGTAGTCTTTATAAGCAATGTTGAAATCTTTATGTATGGTGCCAACCAGATAGATGCGAGCGCGAGGGCCTGCGATATTTAGGCTGAGCATAAAGGTTTCAGGCACACCTGCGAGCTCAATGATCATCTGATTCTGAGTTGATGAAGATAGCTCAGTAAATTCAGCCATTTGCTCGCTATTGAGAGAGTTCACTGTTCGGTCAGAGCCTAATTGACGCGCTGTTTCGAGCTTGTCATCACAAATATCAATGGTGGTCACTGAGCTGCGCCTAACGCTTTTGCGACTTGCAGTGTGAGTAGGCCAATTGTGCCTGCACCAACAATGACGACATGCTTGTCTTTGCAGCCGCCAGCCATGACGATGGGATGCAAACCGACCGTGATAGGCTCAAAAAATGCACCTTCAACCAGGGATACTGTGTTTGGAAGCTTGAAGCAGCACTTTTGTGGGATGGCGACGTAATGTGCGTTACCGCCTTGACGGCGAGAGCCGACGAAAGAGTAGTGTTTGCAAAGGGAATACAACCCTTTCTGACAGACATCACACTCTTGGCAAGGAACCAGTGGTGCGCAGCAAACACTGTCCCCTTCTGTATATTTTTCAACACCTTGGCCGACAGCAACGACTTTGCCGGAGAACTCATGGCCGAGCGTGATAGGGTAGAAGTGTGCGCCTTTATCGAACACTCGGGGTACATCCGAGCCACAAAGGCCTGAGTAGTACACCTCGACCAACACTTCGTCTGCGCCTATTTCTGGCATGTCGTAGGCAGTCAGTTGGAGTACTTGGTTCTCCACGACTTCGACATGATGATTCATATTCATAGTTTTTACCCGCAACGACACCCACATCAAAAAGTGTGTAGGTCTTACTTAACGTATTAAATGTGAAAGAGTGGAGGGCTGGCAGGTTGCCCTGCCAGCGAATTGGATTAAGCGTTAGCTTCTGTTAGCGCTTCTTTCTCTTGTTGGACTTGCTTTTCGTATTGCTTAGCACGAGACCATGTCATAGCAACAGCGACTGCGTAGATACCACCGATAATGATGAGGCCACCTAAGTTTTCTAGTCTGAACAGCTCAATCAAGATGTAAGTGATTGGTGCGCCGCCTTGGTCCATAGAACCGATTAGGTTGCTGCCTGTTACGTGACCTGTTGTCTGACCTAGTTTGGTTAGGAATGGGATGGTTTGCGTCGCAATCCAAAGCGTTCCTGCATGATGATAGAGCCAGAAATGATGGTTCTAAATAGGTTACCACTGTGAACCGCAACACCCATCGCAACAAAGAAGCCAATCGTTGCTAAGTCACCAAATGGTAGAATCGCGTTACCTGGTAGCAGTACAGCAATGAAAATAGTCAATGGAATGAACATTAAACTTGCTGATACTACGTTGGTTTGACCAAGCAGTAGTGCTGGGTCTAGACCGATCAAGTAGTCATCACCACCAAATTTGCTTTGTAGACGAGCACGAGCTTGCTTCGCAATTGGGTTCAGACCATCCATGATTGGTTTGATAACGCGAGGCATCAATAACATCACCGCGGCGGTTTTAACTGCCAATTGCAGCACGTTCTGTAGGTCGTAACCTGCTAGCAAACCAATCGCTAGACCCATGATGAAGCCAACCACTACTGGCTCACCGAATGCACCAAATTTTTTCTGAATGCCATCAGTAGAGAAGTGGATATTGCGAAGACCAGGGATCTTTTCAATGATAGCGTCAACCATTACCGCAATAGGGCCGCAGTATGCTGATGTACCATGTGGAACCGCAATTCCGTCAAGACCAAAGTAGTTCTTCGTATCTCTTGCGAACCAATCACCCAGCTTGTAAGCGAACGCAGCGTGAATGATAACGCCAACAATACCTAGCATGTAGCTGTCGGTTGCCATGTGAACCATCGCACCAGTAAAAGTCATGTGCCAGATGTTCCAGATATCCACGTTTACTACGCGAGTCATCTTAGATACCAGCATGAGAATGTTGACTGCGATAGCAATTGGAATGGCAATTAGCGCCATCTCACTTGCCCAAGTGATCGGTGCGGTGCCTGGCCAACCAAGGTCGACAACACTTAGTTCAATACCGAAGTTAGCTGTCATCTCTTGAGCGGCTGGACCAATTGATTCCAACATCAAGCCGATGACGAGACCAATACCGACGAAACCAATACCAATATGAAGGCCTGACTTAAACGCATCGCCGAGCTTCATTCCGAATGCCATTGAGAAAATCATGATCACAATCGGCAGCATTACTGTTGGCCCGAGATCGAGCACGTATCTGATAATTTCGTTTAACATAGTAGGGTATTCCTTTAGTCTCTCGATGGCACTCTGTTTGAGAACGGTGCCATTGAACAGGGATTATTAAAGAACAACAGCCAGCATTTTTTCTTTTAGTTCGTCTGCGCCCACACCCGAGATAAATGGCATGCCGTGGAACAGAGGAATGTCGCCAAACGTGCGATCCACTTTTGCTGTGGTACAGATAAAAGAGACCTCATCGCAGATGTAGGTATCGATCTCGTTAACGCGGCATTGAACAATTTCGATATCTACGTTGTGTTCTTCACACAGATCTTTGATCTCTTCTGCTGCCATGGTTGAGGTTGCTACCGCACCGCCACACGCTACAATCACTTTTTTCATGCTACTTCCTTATCTTTGTTTAATATTTTCGAACTGAATGTGGCCGTGATTGCTTCAATCGATGGCGCGTTTTTGAGTTCGTTAAAAAATGCTTCGTCCTGCAATGAGGTGAACAAGGCACGTAATAGCTGCATTTGTTCTGCAGGGTCTGTGACCACAAGGGCAATAATTAGCTCTGCGATCAGTTCTCCATCATCATCCGCTCTTTCGAAAGGGATCCCTTGAGATGGTTTAATCAAATAGACGCAAGGTTTGTTCGCATGAGATGCGTCGCAGTGGGGAATTGCCACTGCACCAAACCCTAGGTCAATGCCTGTTGGGAAAATCGATTCACGCTCGTGAATCGCGGCGTGATAGCTCTCCTTTACAAATCCTTCGCCTGTTAAGAAGTCACTTAGGTGGTCGAGTACTTCTTTGTTTGTCTTTAGGTCAACATCGGTGTTTACCAAAAGTTGAGTTTCTATCATTTTCTTAACCTTTCGTTTTGCTTCGGAGTAATCATAATCAAAACCTTCGAATAAAAAAGCGATCTGCCGCACATTTCGTTAACTTACGAAAATAAACAAAAATTAACGAAGACATTCGTAAGTTTTGTTGGTATGTTTCTGGGTATTCGTTTAATTAAGTTGCAAACTCGAAAGTGTGAATTGCTTTCGTTTTCGATGAGGTAAGTTATGAAGCAGATCGTTGGTTTACATAAAACAAACAATAATATAGGTGTATATTCAGTATGTTCCGCTCACCCAATGGTGATTGAGGCGACATTTCGTTACGAACTTGATAGTTCGTTGCCCGTAGTAATAGAGGCAACTTCGAATCAAGTAAACCAATTTGGTGGTTACACAGGAATGAAACCAAAGGATTTCGTAAGTTACGTTTACGAAATCGCAAATGAAGTCGGCTTTCCGATAGAGAGAATTATCCTTGGCGGTGATCATTTAGGCCCTAATTGCTGGCAAAACGAAACCTCTGACCAAGCGATGGAAAAATCCCGCGAACTCATCAAGCAGTATGTTGAGGCGGGCTTTACTAAGATTCACCTCGACGCCTCAATGTCATGCTCCGATGACAGCGTACCTCTAGAGCCTTCGGTCGTTGCGAAGCGAGCGGCGGAGCTTTGTGCCGTAGCAGAGGAGTTTGTACCGACAGAGAACAGAGATAAGATCACTTATATTGTTGGTACGGAAGTGCCAGTGCCTGGCGGCGAAGCTTCTGAGATCGATACGGTTCATGTCACTGAACTTGCCGATGTACGCAATACCATCGATACCCATGTTACAGCCTTTGAAGCGCTAGGCATTGGCCATGCCATCGATAAGGTTGTCGGTGTAGTGGTTCAACCGGGCGTCGAGTTTGACCACAGTAAAGTCATTCGCTATCAGAAGTCTGCAGCGGAAGAAATTTCACATTACATAGAAGACACGCCTTGGATTTATGAAGCGCACTCTACCGATTACCAAACAGCTAAGCATCTAAAGGAGCTCGTTCAGACTCATTTTTCGATTTTGAAAGTCGGGCCTGCTCTGACGTTTGCCCTGCGCGAAGCTTTGTTCGCTCTTGCTGAAATTGAAACTTGCTTGGTGAAATCTGAACACAACAGCCAGTTTAAGAAAGTGGTCGACGATGTACTGCTCGATACACCTAAGTATTGGAAGTCTTACTACGGTGAGAAGCATTCCGATATTATCAATAATATTCATTTCAGCTTTTCAGATCGCATTCGCTATTACTGGACAGATGAACGTATTCAAGCGGCTCAGAGCCGTTTGATAGAGAACCTCAATGAGGTTGAAATTCCTCTGACTATGCTCAGCCAATACATGCCAAATCAATATCTTAAAGTCAGCTCGGGAGAGGTTGAAGCAAAGGCTCATGCTCTGATTATCGATAAGATACAAGAGGTCATCGGCCAGTATTCAGAGGCCTGTCAATAATCTGATATCGAGGGACGAAGCGCTTTGGCGCTTCGTTTGTTGTTGAGCGTTAAGGATGGGTCCTATGAATGTCACTTTAAGAAGAAAGAAGATACTGGATTTACTCTGTGCACAAGGGACGGTAGAGGTGAAAACTCTCGCAGAAGAACTAAACACGTCTCATGTTACGGTCAGAAATGACCTTACCAGTCTCGAAAAAGAAGGAAAGCTCGAACGTTTCTTTGGTGGTGCGGCCTTGCCGGCTTGATGAGAATGCCTGTTGCCTCCCCAAACGGGTTAGATCGCGAGCTTGCCGTCAATCAGCGTTACCAAATTAATGATGAAGCTAAGCGCAAAATTGCCGCAAAAGCTGCTGAGCTGGTCGTATCAAACTCGACCATCATTATCGATAGTGGCAGCACCACACACTTGCTTGCTCAGGCACTAGCGGATACGGGTAATGTCACCGTGATCACCAACAATCTAGCGGCGGCTTCCACGTTGGCTGGGATTGGCTCTATTACGCTCGCGATCAGTGGTGGTGTATATCGCAATGTCTCTCAGTCGATCCATGGACATAAAGCGGAAGAGTTTTTTGAGGGAGTGTACGCGGATATCGCGTTTATTGGCGCGGATGGCTTAGACCCAAAGAAAGGGGTGACAACGTTTAACGAAGGCTATAACGTCACACAAACGATGGCGAAGTGCGCCAAAACCGTGGTGATTTTAGCGGACTCGTCTAAATTATCGCGCTCTGGGTTTAATCAAGTGCTATTGCCTGAACAGATAGACATGCTGATTACTGATAACGGAATTTCGAGTGAGGATGTAGCGCGATTCCGCTCTCAAGGCATCCATGTCGTTGCCGTTTAGTGCATGCTGTTTTAGACGATGAGATAGCAAGCCCTATGGAGCAAAATCTATAGGCCATTGCCAAAAAGAAAATAATAATAAGATTTATACTACAACGACTTGGACGCCACACTGCTCAAATCGTGCTTTATCTTCAGGGCTAATACCTTCATCAATCACAAGCACATCAATACGTGCGATATCCAGGACCTGATTGAACCCGATTCGACCGAGTTTTGTGGAGTCGACAACTGCAATCACTTTCTTGACGCATTTTGCCATAACACCGGTAATCGCGTAGCCCTCGTTGAATGTTGTGATCCCTTTCTCCGGATCAAGGCCATCAGCCCCGACGACCAATATGTCGGCCTGAACGCCATCTAAGCATTGCTCAGCACGAAAGCCGTGCAAAGATTTAGTTTTGTTGCGGTACGTACGCCGATGACAACCAGAGTGGTATTTTCTGCATCCATAAGAGATACACAGGCTGCTAGGTTATTGGTAATGATGGTGTTGCCACCGCGAACGGCGAGTTGCTCGGCCACAAGGTGTGTGGTACTGCCGCTATCGAGAATGATGGTGTCAGACGGGGCAATCATAGCCGCTGCGGCTTCGGCGATTTTGTGTTTTGACTCGCCGTTGATTTCGTAACGACGGTCAATTTGTACTTCGCTATCGATTTGCGATAGCGGGAGGTGTTTGATGGATTGTGCTCCGCCAAAAAAACGTTTAAGTTTGCCTTCTTGTTCTAGAGCTTTCAAATCAGCACGTAAGGTAACCTCTGACGTATTCAGTGTGACGGCCATGTCTTTGACAAGCACTTGGCCATGCTCGTTCAATGACTGAAGGATAGTCTCTCTACGTTCTAGCTGATTCATCACAACCCCTTTATACTCTTTCGTATTCTTTCAATTTCGATAGTATAACCTTGTTATTATTTTTGTATACCACTTATGTAGTAACGGCGGGAGTAACAGCGTATTGATTAAAAAGTAAATAAAAAGTCGACACTTAGACCGCAATGTTGGTATTTCTTTACTTTTTTACCGAACTTCATTCGAAAGTGCAGTTAGAAAAGTGGCATGGTCGATTTGCGACTGCTTTCGAAATTTCTAACTGCATAATTCGAGTGAACGTTATGCCGTTCTGAGCTGGGCGATAGACTTGTTGTCCAGTGCGCCACTTAATCGAGTAAGTAACAAGGCTAGGATAACAATCGCTGCTCCAACCCAAGGGGTATGCATGAGTCCGGCTTCAGCGACGATGTGACCACCACCCCAAGAGCCAAGGGCAATGCCAACGTTGAAGGCTGCGATATTAAGGCCTGAAGCGACGTCGATACCATCAGGCGCATACTTCTCCGCAAGCTTTACCACGTAAACTTGTAAGCCCGGCACGTTACCGAAGGCAAAGGCTCCCCAAACTAAAATAGTGATAACAGCGGCAATCGGGTTTACTGCGGTAAAGTTAAATACCAATAGAATGCCCGCCAAGCCTGCAAAGATAATGGTGAGTGCCTTGATTGGCCCCATAGAATCCGCCATCTTGCCACCCCAGATGTTGCCCACAGCAACAGATACCCCGTAGACCAACATGATTAGGCTTACTGCACTCGATTCAAAACCTGACACCTGCTCTAAGATAGGAGCTAGATAAGTAAAAGCAGTGAAGGTGCCGCCATAACCTAGCGCGGTGATGGCATAAACCAGTAACAGACGTGGTTGCGCCAGTACCTTGAGTTGAGCAGACAGTTTTGCTGCTGGTGGTTGTTTAAGGTTGCTCGGTATTAGGAATGCGCTGCCAATGAGAGCGATTAGGCCGAGTATTGCAACCACCAAGAAAGTGGTTTGCCAGCCAAAAGTTTGCCCTATGTAGGTACCAAGAGGCACGCCAGTAACCAGTGCTACGGTGAGGCCGGTAAACATGATCGCAATCGCACTGGCTGCTTTCTCTTTCGAAACTAATCCGGTTGCAATGGTCGACCCAATTGAGAAGAACACGCCGTGAGCAAGACCTGTCAGTATGCGCGCGAGAACCAGTGTATTGTAGCCAGGCGCTTGCCAAGCTAAGAGGTTACCCGCAACAAACAAACTCATCACAGAAAGCAAAACATACTTACGTTTCCAGTTGCCGGTTAAAGCAGTGAGCACGGGTGCGCCGACAGCAACACCAAGCGCGTATAAGCTGACTAATAGACCCGCTGAAGGCAACGATACGCCCAGATCAGCGGCCATAGTTGGGATTAACCCAACAATAACGAACTCTGTGGTGCCGATAGCAAAGGCACTGAGAGTTAATGCAAAAAGTGCAATAGGCATTGTATTTCTCCAATAATTCGCAGTTGCAGATTAAAGATGTGAACTGCTTTCGTTTTGTTGAGCGCATTATTGAAGAAAGTTGAATTGTGAAAAACAGCAGTTGTAACAAATGATTTTTGCAAATTTAGCAAATATGCTTCGGGTTAGGTTACTAAAAGTTAACTACTTGAAGTTATAGGGAACTCGACCCACAATCAAAAGCGATCTGAAAAACGTGTGCTAAGGAGTAAGTATGTCTACATCGGTAAAACTTAAAGCGGGCGATGCGTTTCCATCACTGCAAGCTACCTTGTTGGACGGTACATCGGTAGCGCTTGGAGAGCCCAAAGACGGTTTAACGTGGCAAGCGGTGTTCGTTTATCGTGGCAAACACTGCCCTCTGTGTACGAAATACCTCAATGAGCTGGAGTCATACAAACAGGCATTTGCAGTTGCGGGTGTGGATATTTTGGCGGTGTCAGGGGATTCGAAAGCGCAGTTAGAGCAGCACTTAGAGAAGCTCGATGTTAGCTTCCCACTTGCTTACGGTCTGACGGAAGAGCAAATGAAGCAGCTTGGCCTGTATATCTCATTGCCGCGCTCCGAGCAGGAAACCGACCACAATTTTGCAGAGCCTGGACTTTTCGTGGTGAATGAGCACGGTAACTTGCATGTCGTCGATATCTCAAACAACCCGTTTGTTAGACCGGAATTAGGTGCGTTATCTCGCGGCCTCGCTTGGATCCGAGACCCGAATAATCACTACCCAATTCGCGGGACGCTAGACTACTAATTCGCAGAACGATAGAGAAAACAAAGGGGAGCATCATGCTCCCTTTTGTCGTTCAGACGCTCATATCACGAGCGGATTTGAATGTCGTAGGTCTCTGACCATACGCGCAGATCATCGAGTATCTTCAGCGCAGTGCGGCCAAATTCAGTCAGCTCGTAGCTTACGGCAATGGGGCGGTCACTGATAACCTTGCGTTCTACCATGCCTTCCAGTTCCAATTCTTTCAGCCTTTGGTCGACCATTTTCTTACTGGCACCGCCTAAAAGGCGCGTAAGGTCATTAAAGCGCACCGGACCATCTTTGAGATGATAAATAATTGAGCCTTTCCACTTTCCACCAATAAGGCGCATGCCTTTTTCGATTGCACAGGGTTCTAAGCAGGCATTTTCAACAGACTTGCGGCCACGATTATCAATTTTGATCTGGCTTTCCACGATTAGAGCTCCTAGGTCACCAAATGGTAACTGGTTGAAACAGACATTTAGGTCACCATAATATACCTGGTTACTAAAAATTCAATCAAAGAAAACGAATAAAACAAAGAGAAAGTCATTATGAGTCAAACAATCAAACTGGATGTGGTATCGGACGTGGTGTGCCCATGGTGCATTATCGGTTATAAGCGCTTGGAACAAGCGATTAGAGAGCTGGGTGTTGAGGATCGTATTGATCTTGAGTGGCAGCCGTTTGAGCTCAATCCTCATATGCCATTGGAAGGTCAAAACCTGCGTGAGCACCTAGCAGAAAAATACGGAACCACGAAAGAAGACAGCATTCGCGCTCGCGAGCAGTTGACTCAGTTAGGTCAAGAGGTTGGGTTTACGTTTGACTACAGCGATGAGATGAAGATGCTCAATACTTTTGAAGCGCATATTTTGCTTGAATATGCCAAAGAGCAAGGTAAGCAAACAGATTTGAAACTCCGTCTTTTCAGCGCGTTCTTCGGAGAGGGGAAAGATATCAGCAATCGCGATGTGCTCGCGAATGAACTTGCCGCGGTTGGGCTGAACAGTGAAAATGCAATTGCACGTCTAGATGATCCAAGCGCTCGTCTAGAAGTGCAGCAAGCGGAAGAGACTTGGAAGAACTTAGGAATCAGCTCGGTGCCGACGGTGGTATTTAATCGTCAAAGTGCATTGACGGGCGCACAGCCGGTTGAGGTATATAAGCAGGTATTGCAAGAATTACTTGCTCAATAAGTAGCTGGCCAAATGAATTGAGAGGGTCAGGCATTGCCAAATGCGATGTCTGACCCTTGTTGACATTAACCTACATCAGTATTGAGTTCCTGCTCCGCGACGGACAACATTGCAAATTCTTCTTCAGCACTAGATGCGACTAAGTTGTTGCGACTATAAAGTCCATAGTAAACCCCACCAATGACAAACAGCCCAAATGTCATATAGAAAGCCGATGGGTCAAACGCATACACACCTGTAAGTGCGACTAGCGATAAGATGAGTGAGATCCCAGAGGTAACAACCCCGCCCGGTGTGCGATACGGACGCTCAAGTTCTGGCTGTTTTACTCTCAGCAGAATGTGGCTAAGTGACATCAAGGCATAGGACACAGTGGCACCGACAACGGCCATGGCCAAAATCAAGTCTCCCTCGCCGGTAAGCGAAACAGCAAACCCAAAGATGCCTGGAACAATCAAAGCGCGAGAGGGCACTTTGTTCTTACTGGTTAAAGATAAGCTTTTCGGTAGATACCCAGCTCTCGACAAGGCGAAAACAAGGCGGCTATAACCGTAAACAATTGAGAAGAACGAAGCGATAAGGCCAGCAAGTCCAAGCATGTTGACTAAGGTTGCAATCGTTGGGTTGTTTGTTACTTTTAGTGCATCGACCAGCGGTACTGCACTTGCGCCAATCAGCTCTGAGCCCGCAGCGCCCGCAAGTAAAAAGACAACGAGCGCTGCAGTGACGAGTAGGAATACCATCGCGCCAATAATACCTTTAGGTACATCTTTCGCTGGGTTTTTGGCTTCTTCTGCGGCGAGGGGCACCCCTTCAACGGCTAAGAACAGCCACATCGCAAAGGGCAATGCAGCCCAAACACCATACCAACCAAAAGGTAGGATTTCAGTCGCTTCTGCGGTTGTTGGTGCGATGTCAAACAGGTTACTGGCATCAAAGTGACCAACGAGTGCAACAGCGGTGAGTATGATAGCGAGAACGGCTAGACCGCTAATCACCATCATAACCTTGAGCGCCTCACCGACCCCAAATAGGTGAATACCAATAAATGCGGCATAAAATAGCGCATAAACGACGGGCCCATCGATGCCTATCAACTCATTCACCGCAGAGCCAATGAATATGACGATGGCCGCCGGCGCTAGTGCATACTCGATGAGTACCGCGAGTCCAGTGACAAAACCGCCAGTTGGCCCATAGCTTGCCTAGCAAAACTGTACCCCCCTCCAGCGGCAGGAATGGCTGCGGACATTTCAGCGAGTGAGAGTACTAAAGTAAAGTACATGACAGCCATGGCGATGGCAGCAATAAGAAAACCAGCCCAGCCGGCTTGCGCGATGCCAAAATTCCAGCCAGCGAAGTCGCCGGAGATGACATAAGAGACCCCGAGGCCTGCAAGTAAAATCCACCCTGCGGTGCCTCTTTTTAGCTGTCTTTTCGACAAGTATTCCTGATGTTTGGTCATAGTAGATCCTTCTACAAACGGTTGATAAGAAAGTTGTTAGAATGAGTTTGATTGAGTGTTGAACTGCTGTCGTCGTCAATCTCAGAGCGGTCTTTAAGATCGACACCAGAGAGATGTAATCTTCTTGCTTCTTCGAGTAGGTATAGGGTTCGCTGACAGGCGTCGTCGTAGCTCAAGCCGTCAGGCCTGACGTTTGAGATACAATTACGTTCCGAGTCTTTTGCGCCTCGCTTCGCCCCCACGTTAGGTATAACCCCATGCTATCTGGAGAGGATAATCCGGGCCTTTCGCTATTAAGATCAGCGCCATTCGAGCATTAACGCATTCTGCAACATCATCGGCAATCGCGACTCTCCCTTGCATGACGATAGTAATGGGCGCAAGGTGCCATGATTTGCTTTTGTCCAGTTTTCGAAGAAGTCGCTCTAAAAAGGGAGTCGCGTGATTTTGTATCGCCGTTGATGACAATCCGTCAGCGATGACGATAGCGAGATCGTATTGGGTTTGAGAGGTGGACGCCTGTTTCTTCAGTTGTGCCCAAGATGTGTCACTGAGTTGGCGCCCTAAATCGGGTCTTTGAAGATACATTAAGCGATCGGTTATTTTGCTTTCGACAACTTGAACTTCACCTGACGCGACGGACTGAAGCATAGGTAACTGTTCAAGCTCAATTTTTAAGGCTTGGGTATCTAGTGCGCAGTGCACTGCATCCATCGCTTGGGCGTGATCAAGCTGAAACGACAAGAGAGCGTCGGTCGGAATGCTGTTACCAGTTCTGCCTAGTGCGATTCGTGCTGAGGTCAAACTACGCAGTTGTTGCCAAGGGCTGGACACCACAGAGTTTGATGCTTTGTTAATGTTCACTACCTTTGTCATGTTACTTTCCTTAGCTTACCTGTTTGATGACCTTAGAGAAGGGGGAAGCGAGTTGGTCGTTTAAACGCACCTTATCGACATCGTTAAAAATCTGCGTCTCTAGCAGCCACTGCTCAAATTCGGGCGCAGGTCGCAAGCCAAGCACTTTTCGAGCGTAGAGCGCGTCGTGAAATGACGTGGTTTGATAGTTGAGCATGATGTCGTCAGAGCCTGGGATCCCCATAATGAAGGAGCACTCAGCGACACCGAGTAAGGTGAGTAGATTGTCCATGTCATTTTGATCGGCGTAGGCATGATTGGTGTAGCAAATGTCACAGCCCATCGGTAAGCCCAGCAGTTTTCCGCAGAAATGATCTTCCAATCCCGCCCTAATAATTTGCTTCCCATCAAACAGATATTCCGGGCCGATAAAGCCGACAACGGTGTTGACTAGCAAAGGGTCAAATTGACGTGCCACCGCATAGGCTCGTGCTTCGCAGGTTTGCTGATCAACGCCATGAAAAGCGTTAGCAGACAGTGCGGTACCCTGACCCGTTTCGAAATACATGACGTTGTTACCCACCGTGCCGCGATTGAGTGACAGTGCAGCCTGCTGGGCCTCTTCCAAAATAGAAAGGTTGATGCCAAACGTGTCATTGGTGCCTTGGGTTCCGCCAATCGACTGAAACACCAAATCGACAGGCGCTCCTAGCTCAATGGCTTCAATGGTATTGGTGACATGAGTTAAAACGCAGGACTGAGTTGGTATTTGATATTGCTGGATGACCTCATCCATAAGTTGCATGAGTTTTATCGCTTGAGGAACGTTATCTGTTGCTGGATTGATGCCAATGACGGCGTCTCCATTACCGTACATCAGGCCATCGAAAATACTCGCGGCAATGCCATTGAGCGAATCAGTCGGATGGTTGGGCTGCATACGAGTGGAAAGGCGGCCCGGCAGTCCAATGGTATTTCGAAAAGCAGTCACAACCTGACACTTCTTAGCCACCAAGATGAGATCTTGATTGCGCATGATCTTGCTTACCGCCGCCACCATTTCGGGCGTCAGTCCCGACCTTATTTGCGCCAGTGTTTCCGAGTCAGCCTGTTCGCTAAGTAACCAGTTTCTAAAATCACCTACCGTGAGGTGCTCGATCAGTGAGAAGGCTTGTTTGTCATGGCTATCGATGATCAGTCGGGTAATTTCATCACTCTCATACGGGATCACGACGTCATTGAGAAACGTTTTGAGCGGCAAATCTGCAAGCGTCATCTGCGCCACTACGCGCTCTGCTGCAGATTCTGCACATACGCCAGCTAAGGCATCTCCAGAGCGTTCTGGGGTCGCTTTTGCCATTAGTTCCGCAAGCGAACTAAACGTAAATACATGGCTTCCTTGTTGTCTGCGATAAGGCTGTCGACGATACGTCGCTGTCATGACTACTCCTTTAATGGTTCGATTCTTGCTGCCTTTATTGCTGAACGTGTCTCGCAGCTAATGAGTGAGTCTGCGAATAGCGTTCCATGTGCATATCAAAAAATGGCAACTATTAAATTTGTTAATAAACAATGCCTTATAGAGCTTATGCTCCATGGTTGGGCACCAAAAATCCCTTTAGAAGGAGTAGTCGTGATGGATGAAATTTGCAAGTTTGCGCCAGAGTTGTGCATTCGTCCCTCTAATGATGCAAACCAACAAGCAGACGACTTGTTCAATTGGGCTCAAGCCTATGATCAGATCACTGATGGTGCGTATCGTGGTCGAATTGTTGAGCGACGCTTTTCTAAGGTTCATGTGTTTCGTGAAGAGAGCAATCGAGGTTTAAGGCAGGATTGCCAAGTGACCAAAGGTGGGCTGTGGCTGGGGTTAAGTGCGACCGACAAGTCTCTTTATCTTAATCATCACCAGCAAGACGCTGACGATATGTTGCTTCGCGCGGGGGGACTGGACTTTGAGTTGGTGACGCCGGAAGACTTTTCGATTTACGGCGTGGTGCTGGACGAGCAAGCTTTAGGTACTATTCTTGACCAGTTGGATGTCGAGACAGACAGCTTGGCGATGCTCAGCCAAGTGGTATCGACGTCTCATGCTCAGCAACTAAAAGCTTACCTCTCTATATTGCTATCGAATCAACCTGTAGGTTGGTCTTGCCATACTCATGAATCGCTACTTTTGGATTTTGTTGCTGATGTCATTTGCTCGTCTCGTAACAGTAACGATTCAATGGAGCCTTTGTTTCAACGCGCTAAAGTCATGAGGCGGGTGAAACAAACATTGGAGAGCAGTGATTGGTCTCACCCAATGACCATCAGCGAGCTTTGTCGTGCCGTACATGTGAGTCGCCGAACATTGCAAAACACGTTTCACTCTTGCTGTGGCATGTCGCCCCACCAGTTTCTCCTGCGAGTCAGGTTGAACCAAGCTCGAAGAGCTCTAATCAACAGTGACGGCGAGCACTCCGTCTATGATATCGCGTTTAATCATGGCTTCTATCACTTAGGCCTTTTTGCTGGGAACTACAAAAAGCTGTTTGGTGAGAGTCCGTCTGCAACGCTTGTACAACGTTAGATTCAGATGATTCATCAACTATGACGGCCGCTTCAGCCGCCATAGTAATAACGTGCTTTAAGCTTGATGTCGTTAGAAGTGCTGATTCAGGTGCGCTTCAAATCGAGCAAAGTCATTGTCGATATCGCCATTTTTCATCACGTCATAGGCCGCAAAGGTTGGCATGGCTGTCATACCAAAGAAGCGGAAGTTGGCGTGCATGTGGAACATTAGGTCATCAACACTTTTTCCTTGGAAAAGGTATTCAGATTCATCGTTGAACGATTCTTCTGGCGCGTTGAACGTTAAAGACAGCATGTACTTAGACTCAGTTTGCGTGCCACCTGTACCGTAGTTTTTCTTAGGCTCTGATTCTGAGCGACCATCAAACAAACACAAGTCACCACCCATGCCAGCAGTAAACACCTCATCCATGTACTTTTTAAAGCTCCAAGGCACAGTCATCCAGTTCACTGGTGATTGAATGATCACTCGATCTGCCATTTGAAGTTCTCTAATTGTGCTGGTACATCAATCTCTTCTTGCATAGTGACGACGCGAGTCTGGTGGCCTTTCGCTCCAATAGCGTTACCGCTTTGTCGACCAGAGTGGCGTTAAGCTTGCCTTCAGAGAATGGGTAAGGTTGGTGTGCATTGATAATTAGTACATTGCTCATGGGGTTAGACCTCTAAATTTCATGATGACTCGGGACTGCCCCGAGCGCCTGTGTGGTATATTAAAGTGACCTGAAAACTATTTGCAATTAGTATACTTTTGGTAACCTGTAAATGGTCGCACCCAAAACGCGATATGAAATGATGGGTGGTCGTTACTCTAACGTCCATTTAGTCCAGAGGTGGTTCAAAACAGTATTCTGCACACTCATAGCGCACCTGCTGTTTGTAGAGGTCTTGTAATTTGGATTCATTATCCATTATAGAGGCTCGTGATTGGCTCCAAAGATGGCAAGCGTAGCGGTTTAGCTCTTGGCGTTGTTGTATCCAAGATACGGAGAAGAGTGGGTTGGCTTGGGCGTGTTCAAGGGAGCGAAACTCAAAGTAAACGGTGCGGCGCCGTGCTTCTTCGGTAATCGGTGGAGAGCTGTGTACGAGCATGACGTCATGAATGACGATGTCCCCGGCTTCGGTTGTGACTTCGGCACTTGTTAAATCGCCTTGTTGCCAGCGACGCGTGATTTCACAAATGGAATCAGAGCTTAGATGAGAGTTTGGGATGACTTGCAACGCACCTTGCTGGCTTTTGGAGTCATCGAGGTACACGCCAACGGTAAAGATCCGAGAGTCGCTTTGGTGGTTCATGTCTCTGTGCCACTCAATGTTCTGGTTATCCCCTTTTTGTTTGATGAGCAGTGATTCGTAGATAGGAATGGCGTCACCCTCAACTAGGGTTTGTACTGCTTGCTGCAGGGTTGGAAGCCCAAGTAGCTGGACGAAGAAAGGCGTGTCGAAAGAAAACAAGTTGTTTATTCTTGCGATAAAATTCTGGCCGCCTTGATGAACAATGGCAACGTTGTTCATCAAGCCATCAAATTGAGCATTCTCTAGTAGCTGTTGCTGTAAGGTGTCGTAGGACTGACGCAGATCTCGAAGTAGTGACGCTGGAATGGCATTTTTTAGCACTAAATAACCGCGCTCGTCGAAGGTTGCTATTTGCTCGCTTGAGATGGTCACTTTGATCGTCCTTTGGTGCGTAAAAAAAGCAGCGTTAGGGCTGCTTTTTTAAAGGTTCCGTTTACATCGGGCATTCGCCCCAATCGCACTTTACATGGTAGACGAGATCAGAGACTTTGCTTGGTTTGAGCCGATCTTGTTCTGTTATTTGTAGCTTGTGTGCAGTTAATTGTTCAAAAAGTTGCCAGTGTTTGAGTAAGCATTCATCGTCGATTTGAGTCACTTCCGACCAAGCTTCTTTCAGCATTGGCATCATACACGCAGAGCCATACGCATAGAGCATCATTTGCCACTTGAGCTCATGCATATTGAACTGCTCGCTCTCACTGCGACCATGGTTGTATTCATTCACCAATGCCATCACGATACATTCAATTTCTCCTTTACTATCAATAAAGTAATCGAAAAACTCGTTTTCTTGACGCATAGCATCAGCGATTAATTGCATCGGTTGGCGGTTGATCAGTAGATTGGCCAACATTTCAGTCGCAAATCGATATAGCTTAATGTTCGCTGGTGTGTCTTCTGGAAGTTGTGAGAGAAGGTGCATGATGTACTTTTGCATATAAGCATGCATATGGTCACTGATGTCGTACCAGATCTGCTCTTTGCTGCCAAAGTGGTGGCGAATTAGGCTGTGAGATACCCCAGCACGATCGCTGATATTGCGAATCGATACGCGTTCGTAACCAAGTTCACAGAACATGTCTGCGGCGACCGTCATGATCAGGTTTTTCGTCTCTTCTGCCGCCATGGCGCTGCGACGACCTTTTTTCTTCTCCACTCGATACCTTTTTAATTAATCATTCCTATACAGGGTACTGAATTACCTACCTATCGACAAGATGCACATCAACTGTGCCGCATAATGCCGTAAATCTACTGAAACCGGGGTTTGAGGGTTTCTATATAACCAAAAGCGATGAAGCTCATCGAAAAAATTATACTGCACGCATGTGCAGCATGTATTGATCTCTTTCAAATTATACATATACTGCACAACTGTAAAGTTAATTTACTGCACACCCGTAAAATATAATTTGGGATAAATACTATGAAAACCCATCGTCTATTCAAAACAGCCAGTATGCTGGTTCTGCCTTTGTTGGCAGTCATCGGTCTTTCCGGTTGTAATCAAGCTCAATCAGAAATCAATGAACCGGTCATTAAACCCGTTAAAGTGGTTCAGGTGCCTGAGCTCAACTTTGCTCCTGTCAGCAGCTACCTAGCACAAGTTGATGCAACCGATCGCGCACAACTCTCTTTTCAGGTGGCGGGACAGATTTCGTCGATAGACGTCAAAATGGGTGAAGCCATTAAGAAAGGTGAAATCTTAGCGACGCTCGATCCAACCGACTATCAAGTGGCACTTGACGCTAAACAAGCAGAATTTGATCTTGCTGAATCCCAGTGGAAGCGAGCAAAACAGCTGTTTGCAAAAAAACTCATTAGCGCTGATGAATTCGACCGCAACGAAACGCAATATAAAGCGGCGGAAGCCTCACTAGCACAAGCAAAAGCGGATCTTGGTTATACCCAAATTATCGCCCCATTTGATGGTGTGGTCTCTTTGACCTACCAAAAACCGTTTGAAGTCGTTGGTGCTAAGCAACCCATCTTGAACTTGATTAGCAGTGATGATCTCGATGTCACCTTCACTATCCCTGTAAGAGAAGTCAAAGCGATGACGCTAGAAGAGCTAAAAAATCAGCACTTTTTTGTGACGTTAGACAGCCACCGTAATCAGCGTATTGAAGCAAGATTCCGTGAGATTGCTATGCAGCCAGATCTGGATACCAATAGCTATGCAGCGGCAGTAACAATGGGAAAACCGCATAACATCAATGTGTTGTCAGGCATGTCTGGTCAAGTGCATATCCAAAGTGAAGCCAAAGAGCGTGCTTTTTCACTACCGGCGAGCGCGTGGATTAGTCAGCAAGATAGCAGCGGTAAAGTTTGGCGTTTTGATCCGATGACAGAGCAAATTCACCAAATCCAACTGTCGACCAATGAAAGCGGCGCAGTGACAGCTGGCTTGCAGCAGGGGGACCAAATCGTGGTTGCGGGTGCAGCAAACCTAGTTGAGGGACAACGAGTAAAACTATGGACACGTGAGGGTGGTATCTAGTGAAAAAGTCAATGATTGCTATCGGCCTTGCATCGCTAGCGTTAACCGGTTGCTACTCCGATATCACTGTTCGTGAACGTGCCCCTCTGATGGTGGAATCCGTTGAAGTATCAAAGCCCGTCGAGCAGCAATATCGTGAGTTTAAAGGTCAAGTCGTGACAGCAGAGCAAACCAAGCTGTCATTTCGAATTCAAGGTGAAATCTCTCACTTGCTTGTCAAACCAGGTCAGTCGGTGAAGAAGGGTCAGGTTGTTGCTAAGTTGGATGATGAAAAACTCCAGCAGCAATATCGTGATGCGCTGGCTCAATATGAACTGGCGACCAAGCAATTGCGTCGTGGTACTGAGCTTTACGCTCGTGACATGATTTCAAACTCTGAATTGGATGAGTTGACTTCAAACCGTCAGCTAGCGAAAGCGCAATATCAAAATATCCAGCATCAAATTCAGTACACCAGCCTAAAAGCGCCGTTTTCCGGTGTCGTGGCGGAAGTGAGCAAAGAACGTTTTGAGAACGTTGGCCCAGGTGAAACCGTGGTATCCATTTATCAGGATGACAAAGTCTATGTGAAGATCAGTCTTTCTGATCACATTCTAGCGTCTATTACCCCACAAGCTCAGCGCAATGCTTATCAGCCCGTGCGTTTTTCTCTGGGGTTGAGGACAGCTTCACCATGACCTATCTGGAGCACTCTAGCGAGCCCGACGCTCAAAGCCGAGCCTATGAGTTGTGGCTACAAATGCCTCAGCCCAAAGCAAAGATTTTGCCAGGTACCAGTGTGTCTGTTCATGTTGATATGGTGGCCGCTGGTTTGAGCACAATTCAAGGTTATCAGCTCCCTATGACAGTCCTAGAAGCAGGTGTTGAGCCGCAACAGTTTTTCGTCTGGAAGCATGAGGATGGCGTCGCAATGAAAACACCAGTGCGTGTCGATCAAGTGAATAGCTTTGGCGTGATTGTCGATTCTGGCGTTGCTCAAGGTGACGTTCTAATTAGCTCAAGTTTGAGAAAGCTCAGAGATGGCGAAGCAGTAGCACTCATGGAGAACAATAAATAATGAGTTTGACCGAGTATTCAATTAAAAACCGCGTCATTAGCTGGCTGTTTCTGGTCATTTTGGCCATTGGTGGTATTCAGTCGTTTAATGATCTAGGCCGTCTTGAAGACCCTGCGTTTACCATTAAAGATGCGATGGTGATTTCGACTTATTCCGGTGCAACATCGACGGAAGTAGAAGAAGAGCTCACGTATCCTCTGGAAAAGGAGATCCGCAAGCTTCCTTATATTAAGAACATTAAGTCGACGTCATCTGCAGGGCTGTCACAAATCATGGTCAGTATGGAAATGGACTATGGCCCAGACGAGCTTCCGCAAATTTGGGACGAAATGCGACGCAAAATTAATGACTTAAGACCAAACCTGCCGTCTGGTGTGAACTCGATTCAAATCATCGATGACTTTGGTGATGTGTTCGGTGTAATGATCATGCTGACCGGTGACGGCTACGATTATGTGGAGCTTAAACGGTATGCCGATTATCTAAGTCGTGAACTTGAGTTGGTCGATGGTGTTGGCAAAGTGTCGATTGCAGGTGACCAAAAAGAGATGCTGTTTGTGGAGCTATCGTTGGAGCGTCTCTCTGCACTCAATCTAGATATGAACACCGTTATGGGATTGCTGAATCAGCAAAACAGCGTCCAGTCTGCCGGTGAAATCATGATCAATGGTGAGAGCTTAGCAATTCGCCCAAATGGTAACCTGGATTCTGTAGAGTCACTGGAAAACCTGATTATTCACGGCCGAGATACCGGCAACCTGATCCGCTTAAAAGATGTGGCCGAGATTTCTAAAGGGATCCAAGAAAAGCCATCAAACGTGATTACCTTTAACGGTAAGCCTGCCATCAATTTAGCGATCTCTTTTGGCGCGGGCGTCAACGTGGTTGAAGTGGGTAAAGCGTTAGATGCCCAGCTTCAAGCGCTGGAGAACATCAAGCAGCAGGCATTAATCTTGATTACTTCTATAACCAGTCGGCGGAGGTAGATAAGTCGGTACAAGACTTTGTTGTCAGTCTAGCTCAAGCGTAGGTATCGTGATTGTGGTGCTGCTATTCACCATGGGTATGCGCAGCGGCATCATTATTGGTGCGGTACTGCTGCTTACGGTGTTTGGTACCTTCATTATGATGAGTATCAACAATATCGAGCTGCACCGTATCTCGTTAGGCGCACTGATTATCGCGCTCGGTATGCTGGTGGACAACGCCATTGTGATCGTTGAAGGCATTCTGGTCGGCCTTAAGCAAGGTCAGACCAAGAAGCAAGCCGCGATGAGTATTGCTAAACAAACCCAGTGGCCACTACTTGGTGCAACAGTCATCGCTATTACGGCGTTTGCTCCCATTGGTCTGTCACAAGACGCGACAGGTGAGTTCATGGGTTCGCTGTTTTGGGTACTTTGCTATTCGTTGTTCCTAAGCTGGATCACAGCACTGACTTTAACGCCGTTCCTAGCCGATATCCTTCTAAAAGAGTCGGATAAGAATGACCAAGCTGCAGATGCAGACCCTTACAAAGGCGTTCTGTTTACTGTCTTCCGTTGGTCTTTGGAGTTGGCATTAAAACTACGTTGGCTCACGGTGCAGGTATGATTGCGCTGCTTGTCTCTGCTGTCATGGCGTTTGGTCTGGTAAAACAGTCGTTTTTCCCACCGTCAAATACGCCAATGTTCTTTGTCGATATGTGGATGCCAGAAGGCACGGACATTCGCCAAACGCTCAAGCAAACCGAGCAGGTAGAAGCGTATATCCAGGAGCAGGACAATGTCGAGTTTGTGTCTTCGACGGTTGGACAAGGCCTGCAACGTTTCATGCTGACTTATCAGCCAGAGAAGAGTTATGAAGGCTTTGCGCAGTTACAAGTGCGCACGACGAGTCGCGATAACATGTTCGAATTGCTCAACAAGCTAGACGCGGAACTGTCTTCTCAATTTGCAGCACCTACGTTCCAGCTACGATTGATGGAATTTGGTCCGTCGCCAGCGTCAAAGATTGAGGCACGCATTATTGGTCCAGATCCGCAGGTACTGCGTGATATCGCGGTGCAAGTTGAAGATGTGTTGCTTGCCGACCCTGGTTCAAGAAACGTTCGTCATGACTGGCGTGAGCGTACTAAGCAGTTGGTACCTCAGTTTAATGAGTCAAAAGCGCGCCGCTTGGGTATCTCAAAAGAAGATCTTTCAAGTACGCTGCAATTGGCGTTCGGCGGTAACACCATTGGTGTGTTCCGCGATGGTACGCAAATGCTGCCAATCGTGACCAGATTAACGGAAGCAGAGCGTGTTGATTACGCGTCGTTGCAAAACATCTCCATCTGGAGCCCAATGCTGCAAACGTATGTGCCTGTGGAGCAGGTGATTGATAACGTCACGTTGGAATGGCAAGAGCCGATTATTCAACGTCGTGACAGAAAACGTACGCTAACCGTGCTCGCTGACCATGATGTGTTGGGCGATGAGACGGCGGCAAGTTTATTCGCTCGTGTTAAGCCACAGGTAGAATCACTGCCTCTACCTGCTGGCTACACGATCGAATGGGGTGGCGAATATGAGTCATCAAAAGACGCGCAAGAGGCGATGTTTAAGTCGCTGCCGATGGGCTATCTGCTGATGTTCATCATCACTATGTTGCTTTTCAACTCGTTTAAGAAGCCGTTGGTGATTTGGCTCACGGTGCCGCTTTCTATTATTGGTGTGGCGTTTGGTTTGCTGGTGTCTAATATGCCATTCAGTTTCACAGCGTTGCTGGGTCTACTTAGTCTTAGTGGCATGATCCTTAAAAACGGTATTGTACTTATGGATCAAATCAACTTGGAACTTGATAGTGGCAAAGACCCTTATTTAGCGTTGGTTGATAGTGCGGTAAGTCGTGTGCGTCCAGTGAGTATGGCGGCGCTTACTACCATCTTAGGGATGATACCGTTGGTGTTTGATGCCTTCTTTGGATCAATGGCGATCACCATTATGGCGGGTCTAGGGTTTGCAACTGTGCTGACCCTGATTGTGGTGCCAGTTCTGTTTGCCATTTTCTTTAAGGTGAAACCGGCGAAATAGCTGAAATTACAGTGAATATGATCAAAAGCCTGCATTTATTGCAGGCTTTTTGCGTTATTGCGATTGCAAAATTGAACACGCTTCTCGTAATTTCGCCGCAATTTTGTGTTTTTTGCGGACGAGTTCGGTATTCATCGGCTTTAACGAGCGATTTGTAAGTTAATTTCGAAATCTTGATCAAATTTTCGCAAAATAATGACGTTATTTTGGAATACCAACCACATTTTTTGGCATGATCGTTTTGCCAAACGACCAAGATTAAACACAATATGGTCACGAATTATTCAGAACAGATGGAGAGACTTGAAATGCCAACTAACTACTGCACCGCGTGCAAAAAGGATACGGCACACAAAGCAGTGATGCGACGCAGCCACAACGATAACTCATCTATCGTTCAAAACTTCCAAATGTTAATGTCTCAATTGGTTAACGGTAGCGGCTACTACAAGCTAGAGCGCCAGCTTTATTGCCGTGTATGCAATAAGCAGAACCAAGAAACAGTGAAGACAGTGCTTAGCGGTCAAACAAATCTTGCGTAAGAGTTCACTTGTATACAAGCGATCTCACATAAATTAACACTGTAAACTGATATCGATTGATGGCATTTGTCACAACTTTGTGATCTCACATCTTTTTACATGCATAACCTTTGATTTACAATCGTGAAGTATCCCTTTCACTTGAGTTAAATCAATGGCTTCGCTTGCTTTAGATAAAATCGATTTAGAAATACTGCGCATACTTAGCCGCAAAGGTCGTATGCCAATAGTTGAGTTGGCTAAGCTGGTCAATTTGACGACTTCCCCTTGCTCAGACCGCGTGAAACGCCTCGAAAAAGAAGGTTTCATTGTAGGTTACCACGCTGAACTCAACCCAGAGAAACTAGGGTTGGATGTTCAAGTGTTTATTCATATCCGTCTTGATCAGACAAGTTTCTCCATTTTTGAAAAGTTTGCTAAGGCTGTCGAGCTGATGCCTGAAATTGAAGAGTGTTACTCGCTCTCCGGTGATTTTGATACCATGATCAAGGTGAGAACCAAAGATATGAAGTCTTATCAATCTTTCATGTCCACCAAGTTGGGCACTTTGCCGGGTGTTATACAGACCAGAAGTGAAGTCGTAATAGAAGAGCATAAAACTGGGTTTGGTGTGAATCCGGATCTTCTTGACACGCTGTAGACTCATCTCGACAAACCATTACCAAGTATCCGTTGCATCCCACTCTATCTTCAATGAATCTTCTCATTGGAGATACAGTTCATGTCTTTTTTGAGAATTTGCACATTTTCTGATCGCTATAGGTTTAAAAGCCTGATTTTTATTGGTAATTAGTTAGTAAAGTAAACTAGAAATCTGCTTTTACAGTCCTACACTGAACATATATAAAACTATCTAATAAACAATGAGTTGCTTCAGTGAATGTGGACAGTTGACTGAGTGTGTTGCGACGGTTGTTCAAGGAGTTCGCCATGAGTATTGCTGCGTTATTGGGTCTAGTGGAACTATCGGGAACGTTAGTTCTTGATTCAAATGGCAAAATTGTCTTGTTGCCTGAGGGCGCTGAAATGAGACCAGGTGACATAGAATTGTCGCCTGATAACCTGGTTCCTGATGTTGAACTGCGGGAAACACTATTTGCTCAGATTAGCGCTCAAAATCAGGATGAGGATATCTCAAGTATTTCAACCAACGATCTCGATGCTGACGCTATTATCGCTCAAATCGAGGCTGGCGCTGATCCCACTCAAAATGAAGACCAAGCCACAGCAGCAGGTGGCTCATTAAGCTCTAGTATCACTGACGCCGCCACCGTCGAAGCAATTAATCCACAAGTCCTAGCCGCTACGTTTTTCGAAACCCTTGGTCTCGACAGACAAGATCTGACAGAAACACAGACCAATGCTCTATTAGATATCGCAACGAACAGTGCACCTGTTACTCTATTTGAAGCTCGAAACTATGATGAAGAGTCACAAGACAGTGACTTGGGTTTGAGCTTTCCTACGGATGCAGACGGTGACGTACTGACTGTGACAGTCACAGAACTTCCTAAACTTGGACAAGTGACGCTCGCTGACGGTACACCGGTTAGTCTGGGACAGATCCTGACTCAAGCTGAATTTGAGAATCTACAGTTCGATGCGCCCCAGGAATATACCTTGGTGAAGATGCAGGTCAGTTTACCTACAGCGTTGATGATGGTCGGGGACAACCAGATTCCGTTCAAACGGGTGGTGTGTTACTAGAGATCAACCCAATCAATGACATACCAGTTATTGACGAAGTAGGGCAAGGCATCTTGGTTGAGAGTGGTAACCTCGATGACGGCCAAATGGTCGAGGGTGTGAATACGGCTTCCGGTCGCATTAGTGCGTCCGACAACGATACGGATGCTGTGCTGACTTATGGTGTAAAAAACGATACCAATGAATATGGTCAGCTTAGTGTCGATCCTCAAACCGGCGATTGGGTATTCACCCTAGATAACAGCTCCTCTGCGACGCAAAGCTTAAAAGAAGGTGACTCAATAAACATAGCGTTTGAAGTGACCGTCACCGACGATAAAGGCGCCGTCACTACCGAAACACTAACGCTTACTATCAATGGCACTAACGATTTACCGACATTCGATGCGGGTGGCGATGCTGCTGGTACTGTGACCGAGCAGGGAGATGGTATCGGTAGCGATAATATCGCAAATGGCTTGTTGTCCGCGTCTGATGTGGATGCAGACGCCACTCTCAGTTATCAAATTGAATCAGCCCAGACGGAATACGGAACGCTTACTATTGATGAGCAAGGTAAGTGGCAGTTTGAGCTTGATAACAATGCTGATGCAACTCAGTCACTGGCTGAAGGGGAATCGAAAACCATTAACTACGTCGTGTCAGTGACGGATGAGTTTGGCGCAAGCAGTAGAGAAACCGTTGCCATTACTATTATTGGTACCAACGATTCTTCTGTTGTCGTGAGTGGGGAGAGCGGCTCTGTCATTGAAGATGCTGCTGTCAATGCTGCTGGAAATTTAGTTGCCAGCGATAAGCTTGTCATTACCGATCCAGATGCCGGTGAAAACATATTCAATGCTGGAGTTGCCACGCCCGTTGGCTCTACGCTGGGGTCGTTGACTATTGATATCGATGGCAACTGGACTTACAACCTAGATAACTCTTTGAATGCGGTTCAGTCTTTGGACGTTGGCGATACCATTATTGAGGAGTTTACGGTGACCTCGATCGACGGCACCGAGCATACTATCGCTGTTACTATCAACGGCACCGAAGATGAAACCATCATTACCGGGCCAACGACCGACACAGTAAAAGAAGACACGGATTTGGATGCAGGTCTTCTTATTGCGGGTGATAATCTGTCGCTCACGATTACTGATAATGACGTTGGTGAGAACAAGTTCAGCACTAAAGTCACCAGCGTTGTTAATGACAATGGCCAGCTTCCGCTTGGCACCTTAACCATCACCGAAGATGGCGACTGGTCATATCAAGTCTCGAATACACTTCAGGAGATCCAATCTCTCGGTGATGGCGATACTCGCGTTGAGCGCTTCACTGTTACCTCAATCGATGGCTCAAAAACGGAAACCATCGAAGTGACCATCCAGGGTACTAACGACTTACCGCTCATTGGCGGTAATGCCGTGGGCAGCGTCACGGAAGACTTCGAAGTACAAACCGGTGACCTCCTTAAAGACAACGGCCAGTTAACGATTTCTGATGCGGATACTGGCGAAGCCAAGTTCCAAACGGTAGTGACGCCAGTAGGAAGCGTTCTGGGTACGCTCACCATCACTGAAACTGGTGCGTGGAGCTATGAAGTCGACAATACTAATCCAACACTGCAAGGCTTGGGTGAAGGCGATTCACTCACAGAAACATTCCAGGTCTTGAGTGAAGACGGCACCCCGCAAAACATCGTTATCACGATTAATGGTGTTAACGACATTCCAACTATCGTGTCGGGTGACTCTGTTCTTGCTCAAGAAGATGTCGCGGTGGATGGC
>JYJJ01000060.1 GCA_003263775.1 Vibrio maritimus | reverse complement strand
ACAATATTAAATATTAAAATTTTTTAGCTAAATCGGCGTAGTGTGAATGGCGCCACATTTATCGAAGTTTGTTGATTGGTGATCAACTGACTGACCAAGTCCGCTGTGATCGCCGCCTGCGTAAGCCCAAGATGCTGGTGCCCAAATGCCAACACGATCTTGTCATCGCAGATCGTATCGATCACTGGCAAAGAGTCGCTAGTCGATGGCCGCTCCCCCATCCAGTGATCGCCAACAGCGCGACGATCAATCCCATCTTGCAGCATAATATCGCCCTGCTTTATCAACAGGTCGGTACGTTTATGATTAAAGGGAGCAGAAGGCGAACCGTACTCGACGGTGCCCGCTAATCGAAGGCCATGCTTCATCGGGGTCATGATGAATTTTCGGTCGGCACTGCTTACTGCCATCGGTAATTCATGGTCAAATTTCTCCACCATGACATGGTAGCCACGTTCAGCTTGAATCGGCACTTTGATACCCGTCAACGACGCCACCATAGGCGCAGAATGAAGACCCGCAGCGAGCACAATGCGATCAAATTGTTGAGCACCATTTTCGGTAATGACTTCGCCTTGCTTGGTGAGCGAAAGCACACCTTTTTCGACAAATTCACCACCCAATTCTTGAAAGCGTTGATTGAGCGAAACACAGAGTTTATAAGGCTCTATGGTATGTCCGGTGTTAGGAAAAAAGACCCCATAACGAACCTGTAAACCAAGCTTCGGCAGCTTTCTTCGCAAACGAATCTGATCCCAAATTTGGTATTCTACACCGGCTTGGTTTAGAGCATTAAGCGTCTCTTGATAGGACTCAAACAGGGTCTCGCTTTCGAACACGAGCAGAGAGCCATCGACCTTGATTAATCCCTCTTCGTCAATAGAACTTAGTAGTGTTTCCCAGCTCGGTAATGAATGCTGATTAAGCTCTGTTAGGGCACGCGTCGACGCATCAAATGACCGTTTTCTGGCACTAAAAAGAAAGCGAACCATCCATGGCAAAGTGCTCAACACATCTCTCCAGCGGATGGATAATGGGCTTTGCGGTGCAAACAACATACTGGGGATTTGTTTGATTGTACTGGGTGAAGCAAGGGGAAAAACTTGCTCTGTTGCGATGTGTCCCGCGTTGCCTTTTGAACATCCTTGCGCGGCACCTTGGGGATCAAAAATCGTCACATTGAATCCGAGCTGCTGTAATTTCAGCGCCGACGTGATACCGATAACTCCCGCGCCGATCACGGCGACATTCTGTTGAGTTGATCCTTGTTTAGCGGTCATGATCTTGCTCCGTGTCACACTTCATAAAATAAATTGTATAAAATATATTTAACATCAAAGTAACATTGCTAGAGTGTAATTCAACCAATTTCTTATCAGAGGATCTGAAAATGAGACAAGGCACGTTTTTCTGTATTGATGCCCATACTTGTGGCAATCCGGTGCGACTCGTCGCTGGCGGTGTTCCCCCCTTACAAGGCTCCACCATGAGCGAAAAGCGCCAGTACTTTATGGAGAACTTAGATTGGATCCGTCAGGCGTTGATGTTTGAGCCACGCGGCCATTCCATGATGTCGGGTTCCGTCGTGCTGCCACCATGCAGTGATAATGCCGATGCCTCAATTCTGTTTATCGAGACCAGTGGCTGTTTGCCCATGTGCGGCCACGGCACCATTGGCACCGTGACCTCTGCCATCGAAAACAAACTTATCCATCCAAAACAGCCGGGTAAGTTGATCCTTGATGTACCAGCAGGACAAATTCGCATCGACTACCAAATGCAAGAACACAAAGTCACCTCCGTTAAGATCTACAACGTGCCTGCCTATCTTGCTCATCGAGATGTGAAGGTTTACGTGGAAGGTATGGGAGAGATCAGCGTCGATGTTTCCTACGGCGGCAACTACTACGTAATTGTCGATCCACAAGAGAATTATCCGGGACTCGAACATTACTCTCCTGATGAGATTTTGATGCTCAGTCCAAAAGTTCGCCAAGCAGTGTCAGAAGCGGTGGAGTGCGTGCACCCCGACGACCCAACCGTGAAAGGGGTCTCCCATGTACTTTGGACGGGTACGCCAACCCAGCCAAATGCCACGGCGAAGAATGCTGTGTTCTATGGCGATAAAGCCCTAGATCGCTCACCTTGTGGCACGGGTACCAGTGCACGTATGGCACAGTGGCACGCCAAAGGCTGCTCAAACCTGGTGATGATTTTATCCATGAAAGCATCATCGGCAGTCTATTTCATGGCCGAATTGAATCAGAGACCACCGTCAATGGCCGCCCCGCGATATTACCGAGCATCGAAGGTTGGGCTCAGGTTTACGGACACAACACAATTTGGGTTGATGACAACGACCCATACGCCTATGGATTTGAAGTCAAATAGCAACGAAGGAAACGACCACCATGCTCAAGCCCCCTACATTTCAAGCCATCAACGCCTTCACTGGTGAGCCATTAGCGGATGATTTTCCCGTTCATGGTAAGCAGGATGTGGATGTCGCCTGTGAAAATGCCCAAGCGGTAGCGCGATCATTTCGCCAACTCAGTGCCGCAAAGCGAGCGCAGCTTCTCGACACAATCGCCGGAAAACTAGAACAAAACGCCAGTGTCATTGCCGAGCGTGCACACCTGGAAACGGCGCTACCTTTAATCAGGCTAAACGGCGAGATAGGCCGCACCGCCAATCAGTTGCGCTTATTTTCTGAGGTATTAAAACAAGGTGCTTGGTCACGTGCCACGCTGGATACACCAAACCCTGAGAGAACGCCTCTGGCAAAACCTGACATTCGCAAACAGCACATTGCCATTGGCCCTGTTGCTGTCTTTGGCGCATCCAACTTTCCGTTAGCCTTCTCAGCGGCTGGCGGCGATACCGCATCGGCACTTGCTGCAGGATGCCCTGTGATTGTTAAGGGTCACAGCGCACATCCTGGAACCAGTGAGCTGGTCGCTAAATGTATCGAGCAAGCGCTCACCGAGTGCGACCTTCCTCAAGCCATCTTCACGCTACTTCAAGGTAATCAACGCGAACTTGGTACATCGTTAGTGACGCATCCAAGGATCCAGGCCGTTGGATTTACTGGCTCTGTCACTGGCGGTCGTGCCTTGTTTGATCTTGCTCAGCAGCGCGCGGTCCCCATTCCATTCTATGGTGAGCTGGGTGCCATCAACCCAACCTTTATTCTGCCTTCAGCACTCGATGATCCGCAGCAACTTGCTGAGCAGTATGTTCAATCGATGACATTAGGTAGCGGTCAGTTTTGTACTAAGCCGGGGGTGGTATTTGTTGTCGATAGTGACCCTGCCAGCGCGTTTATTGAGTCCGCTCAGACACTGCTTCTTGCGCATGCGCCGCATACTTTGCTCACCCCTAGCATTCGCAATAGCTATTGTGAGCAAAGCAAACTACGAGCAAGTGAAGCGGGATTGATGTGCACCACCCAAGACCAAGGTTTTTCCGAGTAACAAGTGCACTGTTTGTTACCGATAGCGATGCGTGGCGTGCCAACCCACAGTGGGAAGAGGAAATTTTCGGCCCGCAATCCATGGTGGTGATGTGCAAAGATGTCGATGACATGCTAGCGATTAGTGAAACGCTAACAGGCTCATTGACTGCAACACTTCACACCCAAGAAGCTGACTACCCTGCCGCGAAACAGCTACTGGCTCGACTCGAAGAGATGGCCGGTAGAGTCATCTTTAACGGCTGGCCAACGGGAGTAGAAGTGAGTTACGCCATGGTTCATGGTGGTCCCTACCCAGCCTCGACCAGTGCAGCCTCATCCTCGGTTGGAGCGAGCGCTATCGAACGCTGGCTCAGACCTGTTGCCTATCAAGCACTCCCCGATGCCCTGTTACCTGAAGCGTTAAGATCAGGCAACCCATTGTCGGTGCCACAAAACTTTGACGCGCTTGGTTAATGACTGTTCAAAAAGGCACCGATTGGTGCCTTTGTTGCCTCGCGCTTCTCATAATAGTGGCAATCTAGTCGGAACCATCGCCAAATTCGCTACACTCAGTGTATATTGGATAAAATATCTTTTTCTTGGAGACTTGGATGTCACAAAAGCCTGTTTTTAAAACCCGAACTCAATTGGTTGAAGAGGCCATTCGTACGCAAATCCTCAAAGGTGAACTGCAAACCGGGCAGCCCCTCCGACAAGACGCCTTAGCCAAAGAGTTCAACGTCAGCCGCATTCCTGTGCGAGAAGCATTGGTTCAGCTAGAGGCTCAAGGACTGGTTAGCTTTGAAGCACATAAAGGTGCCACGGTGACTGAGCTTTCACCGGATAAAATCGATGAGCTGTTTGAGCTGCGAGCCGTCATCGAATGCCACATCCTTGAACGCGCGATTCAAAACATGACCGAAGACGATCTGGCCCGCGCCCAACAAGTGCGCGAACGTTTTGAAAGTGTGGTCAACAGCGGTGATGAAGTCGAAGAGTGGAGCAACTACAACTTTGAGTTCCACAAAGCGCTTTATAGTCCAGCCAACATGCCGGAAACCATGGATGTGATCAGCAACCTCAACACCAAATGCGATCGCTATATTCGCTTACAGCTTCTATTCACGACTGGCATTAAAAAGGCAGAAGATGAACACTTAGCACTGTTCGACATGTGCCGAAACAAAGACGTCGACGGCGCAAAATATCTGTTGAAAAAACACATTATCGAAGCGGGCAACGCCATTCGCGACCTGCTGCTTGAGAGGCAAAATACGCCAGCTTAAAGCAAGCTGGCAAGTGACGTTAGACTCGCTTGGGAGGTAAGCAAGGATGCATGTAGGACCTCGATTTATACTTGCGGCGATCCGCAAAAAACTCAAAGACGAAAGACTGGGGTACAGTGCGCTGTCCGAAAAGACCGGTATCCCACTGTCTACCATTAAACGTCATTTGCACAGCCCAACATTAGGTCTAGACAAGATCTTAATGTATGTGAACTATCTTAATACCGACCTAGTAGAGCTTTCCAAGATCGCCAATCAAATACAGCATGAAAATGCGCAAATGATTGGCGGCGATCTCAGTGAGCTGTTTCTTGAGCACCCCTACTTGCTCGACTTTGTCTACATGCTGACCGCTCGGAACATTGCTCCAGAAGAGATAGCCAAAACCTACAACCTCGATGACACCAGCCTGCGCTTCTATCTGCGCATCGCAGAGATCCTTGGCTACATCGAAGATTATGGCGACGGCGTCATCTACCAATCAGGCAGCCGTTTTCTCACTGAAGAAGGCTCAGAGTTGGACTCTCTGTTTCGACAGCGCTTCCAAGACGAGTCTCTCTCCCACCCGATTGCCCCTAGCTTTTGCATCGGTCGTATCCGCCTCACTCAAACTCAACAAGAACAACTCGAACAAGACTTCTACGCCAAGTTGATTGAACTCAACGCAATCAACAATTCCAACGAAGAAGGCGAGCAAACCAACGTGCTCATGCGCTTCACCCCAGGCAAGCAAATCTTGTTTTCTGATGGCTTGCCGAATATTGATGGGGGTTGCTTAAAGAGGTATCGGAGAGGTTTACGGGGGAGTTGGTAGATGATATGTAAACATCATCTACCTTTCATCCGTATTTGGTACTAGAAAGTTAGACTATAGATGAATATTTACTTCACCACAGGGGCCGGATAATTGACTCAATACGTGATGGTTTGTTCTTAGTAACTCGTCTTCTATATCACTGGGCAGACTACCCGGGCTTATGTAACAAGCATCCTTAAAAAGCTCAGCTTCCAGTGAGTCATCATATATTTCTTCGTCATGTTTACCTTTCTCAAAAAACTTTGCATCAACAATAACAGCCTGCTCAAAATTCGAGCCATGTAAACTTGTTCTAAACAAATTGGTCTCAATCAACCGTGCACCTGAGAAATTTGAATAGCTGAAGTCAGAATTGGATAAGTTCGCTTTCGATAAGTTAGACAATGAAAAATTGCTACCCATTAGCGAAATGTCACTTTCCGTTTCTGTTCCAGACAAGTCGATTCCTACTAAGTATGTTTGGCTGAATTGATTTTTATAGGACTCTATTAACTTCCTCAGGTACTTTTTTTCAAAATCAGCAGGAGTCCCATAAGTTGATTCAAGCCCGAAAACTATTCCCAAGTTGTGAAGTGGATTTATCGTACTCGGTCTGTCTGAAAGCTTATATTTTTGAATATCGACAATTCTGTTAAGCGATAATGCTCTTGTTTCTTTCTTATCCAATCCAGAAAGAATGATCTGAAACTGACTATCAAGACGTGATTTAGAGCTCTGGTAAACAGAGTCAGCTAGCGCATATAGCCCTGTATGTATTGCAGCAAAAGTCGCTAGAACCTTCCAAGCCCTAGCAATACCCTTTTTTGCACCTCGCCAGTCGATCATCTGGATAGTCTGCTTTGACAACGTTAAATAAGCTTTAGCGCTTTTCATTTTTGCCCCTCTCTCATCACCGTATTTATTAGATCTGCGGCTTTTACCTCTGCACAACCATCTAATTTCACCCCAGCCCACAACGGACTAAAGTCACCACTAGCCTGCAATTCTGCCTTTGCTCGAAGTGGAGCCATCGCAATGGACGCATAAGGAAATGCAGGGGCATTTGTCGAGATAAAACCTTGTTCAAGCATGACCTTGTTGATGATTCCTCTCGCTGGACGACCAGAGAAAACATTGGTGATTTCTGTTCTGCTATTGCCAGATTGAATAGCCGAGCGGTGCACTTGACTGATTTTGGCTTCATCACAGAGTAGAAACGCTGTACCTATCTGAACGCCGCAACAGCCCATCGTAATCAAACGTTCAACGTCAGCGCTAGAGGCAATTCCACCAGCGGCGATAATTGGAACCGTCAGGTGTTGCTTTAGCTCATTTACCAAGTCATTAGTGGTCATTTGATTGGAGAGATCGTCGGTTAAAAACATCGCTCGGTGACCACCCGCCTCAATGCCTTGGGCAATCACCATGTCAGCGCCATTGTTTTGCAACCATACACCTTCTTCGAGTGTGGTTGCCGAAGAGAGGATCACCGAACCCCAAGACTTAATTCTTGCCACCAGTTCAGGTGAAGGCAGTCCAAAGTGAAAACTGACTACCGGAGGTTTAAAGGCTTCGATGGCATCTGCCATATCAGCATCAAAAGGATAACGCAGTCCGCCAATTTCACTTGGCACTTTTGCATCGAGCAAATCGTAATAGCCTTGCAGAGTAGACTGCCAAGTCGCAAGTGCCTCTTCATCGATTGGGGGCATGTCGTGACAGAAGAAGTTGAGATTATAGGGTTTACTGCTGCGCGCTGTGAAAGCTTCAATCTCAGACACGACTTGTTCAGGCGTCAGCATTCCGCAAGGGATCGAGCCCAAGCCGCCAGCTTCAGACACAGCTAACGCCAATTCCCAATTTTGAACGCCCGCCATCGGCGCTTGAATAATATCGAGCTTAATGCCCAGGCTTTGACTCAATGTTGCGTGCATGCTGACTCCTTTCAGATATGAACTGGTGCACGCATGAAAATAGCAAAGACAAGAAAGGTGTAAATTGAAATGTTAATAAAGTGTGACTATGGATTCATAATGCCAAATCATCAGTCTACTTGCAGAGGGGTAGCACGGCATGGAGCACTTCAGCTCTTCCATACCGTATCTAATCGAACCAGTTCTATACCAGTAACGATTTCGCAGTCGCGACAACGTTTTCCGTTGTGAAACCAAACATCTTGAATAGCTCGCCAGCTGGTGCAGACTCGCCGAATGTCGTCATACCGATGATCTTGCCGCCGAAGCCAACATACTTGTACCAGTAATCCGCAATACCCGCTTCAACCGCGATACGCTTAGTCACTGCAGCTGGAAGAACCGCTTCACGGTATGCTTCATCTTGCGCGTCAAATACGTCAGTTGAAGGAAGAGATACTACGCGTACTTTCTTGCCTTCAGCCGTCAGTTCAGCGTAAGCGTTGGTTGCTAGCTCAACTTCAGAACCTGTTGCAATAAGGATCAGCTCAGGCGTACCTTCGCAATCTTTCAGGATGTAGCCACCTTTAGCAACGTTTGCTAGCTGCTCGGCGTCACGATCTTGCTGCGTTAGGTTTTGACGAGAGAAGATAAGCGATGTTGGGCCGTCTTTACGCTCAATCGCGTATTTCCAAGCCACTGCAGACTCAACCTGGTCACATGGGCGCCATGTGCTCATGTTTGGCGTTACGCGTAGTGATGCGATTTGCTCAACTGGTTGGTGCGTTGGACCATCTTCACCCAGACCGATAGAGTCGTGAGTGTAAACTTGGATGTTTTGCACTTTCATCAGTGCTGCCATGCGCATTGCGTTACGAGCATATTCCATGAACATTAGGAATGTTGCACCGTATGGTACGAAACCGCCGTGTAGCGCGATACCGTTGATGATCGCCGTCATACCGAACTCACGTACACCGTAGTGGATGTAGTTGCCAGACGCGTCGTCAGCTGTTAGCGACTGAGAACCAGACCACATGGTTAGGTTTGATGGCGCTAGGTCAGCAGAGCCGCCCATGAATTCTGGAAGCATCTTACCGAACGCTTCTAGTGCATTTTGAGATGCTTTACGTGATGCAATGTTTGCTGGGTTCGCTTGAAGGTCTGCAATGATCTTGCTGGCTTCTTGTTCCCACTGTGCTGGAAGCTCACCGTTCACACGACGCTTAAACTCAGCTGCAAGCTCTGGGTAAGCCGCTTCATAAGCGGCTAGCTTCTCGTTCCAAGCTGCTTCTTTTGCGCTACCTACTTCGTTGGCATCCCACTGCGCTTTAATATCAGTAGGGATTTCGAATGGACCGTGTTCCCAACCTAGGAATTCACGTGCTGCTGCAATTTCGTCGTGACCTAGTGGTGCACCGTGACAGTCGTGAGAGCCCGCTTTGTTTGGTGAACCAAAACCGATGATAG
>JYJJ01000059.1 GCA_003263775.1 Vibrio maritimus | reverse complement strand
CTGGCTCTGGCTCTGGCTCTGGCTCTGGCTCTGGCTCTGGCTCTGGCTCTGGCTCTGGCTCAACAGGAGCATCTTCAAGCACTTGCTCTTCGTCAAGCAATAACTCGTCTTGTTCTAAACCAAGCAGAGACGCAAAGTAGTCATCCAGCGCCTGTTCACTTGAAAGCGGCGCAGTATCAGCTTTCATCTTGCGCTAGCCTCTCCAAGTAAATCAGCAATTGTTTATAAGCAAAGACACCTCGACTTCCCGCGGCAAAGTGTGATGCAGGCAAATGCTTCAAACTGGCATCGCGAAATTTAGTGTCTATCGGTACTGCCGAGCTCCACACTTGCGATGGGTAATCTTGTTTAAGCTGAGTCAAGGTTTGCAGCGATGCGCGCGTACGTTTGTCGTACATGGTTGGCACTATGGTGACCTTAAACGGACGCTGACGCGACTTTTGCATAATCGCAAGTGTACGCACCATACGCTCTAAGCCTTTCATCGCTAAGAATTCTGTTTGGACAGGAATTAGAATGCGATCGCTTGCCGCCAGTGCATTCACCATCATGACCCCAAGAATAGGTGGACAATCAATCAACACGTAATCGTAGTCATCACGAATAGTCATTAGAGCACGCTTGAGGATAAGTCCCATACCGCTACGATTACCCATCACTCGATCAAGTGTTGCCAGCGACATGTGAGCTGGCAAAATGTCGATATTATCGATATTTGTATTGTGTATCAGCGGTTTTACTCGGCTATCGCTAAACTCTTTAAGCTGGAACAGATCAAATAGACTATGTGACAGATGATCTGAATCCATACCCAAGTAAGTGGTCAATGAGGCATGAGGATCGGTATCAATAAGCAAGACACGGTTGCCTTTCTGGCTTAAAAGCCCCGCCAACGTAACAGTAGTGGTCGTTTTACCGACACCGCCTTTTTGGTTAGCAACACTCCATACGATCATGTTACGACCTCTTTAACTCAACCAAAATGCGTTCGGCAATACGATCAAGGGGTAAATCTTCTGTGGAGATCCCTGCCTTAGCGACTGCTTGTGGCATACCGTAAACCACGCAAGAGTCTTCATCTTGAGCCCAAACCGTCGAACCTGCCGACTTCAGCATGCGTGCGCCTTCTCGACCATCAGCCCCCATTCCAGTCAGTACCATCGACAATACTTTGTCGTGATAAATCTTAGCCGCAGAGCCAAAAGTCACATCAACACAAGGTTTGTAGTTCATGCGTTCACCGCCATCAAGAATACGGATTTTCGCATTCCCAGGGCGCCCTTCGATCATCATTTGCATACCGCCAGGAGCAAGATAAGCCACGCCTGGTTGCAATACATCGCCATTAGCAGCCTCTTTCACCGTGATTTGGCAAAGCGAATTAAGCCTAGCTGCAAATGCTGCGGTAAAGGTCGCTGGCATGTGCTGAATCAGCAGAATGGGATGAGGATAGTTGCCTGGTAATTTAGTCAGAATTTTTTGCAGAGCAACCGGGCCGCCTGTCGAGGTACCAATCGCCGTCAACTGATAGTTTTTGCCACTACTGCGAAAACGAGCAGCAGGTGCCGCCGCTTTAGTCGCTGATACATCATCATTAGGGCGAGTGACAGCAGCTCTAGGCGCAGCACTTGGCGTTGATACAGGTCGGCGTACTGCAGTGCGTCTTAGTAACGCGCGGCGGCTAGCAATTTGCTGCACGCGCTGCTGCAGCAAACTAACTGCTTCATCTTTATTTCGTGCGATGTCTTCAAACTTCTTAGGCAAGAAGTCCAACGCCCCGGCTTCTAGCGCATCCAGCGTGGCTTTAGCGCTTCATGGGTCAATGAAGAAAACATCAAAATAGGGGTTGGTTGAGCGCTCATGATCTCACGGACGGCAGTAATACCATCCATGACGGGCATCTCAATGTCCATAGTGATCACGTCTGGCTTTAATGCCAGCGCTTTTTCTACCGCTTCTTTGCCATTAATGGCCACGTCGATAACCTCCAGACGTGGCGCGGCATTGATAATGTCGCTGACTCGGCGACGGAAGAAACTAGAGTCATCTACAACTAATACTTTTAACGACATAGACTTCCTTATCAGATACGCGATGCTGCAGCGTACTGTTTAAGTAAGTCTGGCACGTCAAGAATAAGCGCAATATGACCGTCACTGGTGATCGTTGCTCCTGCCATACCCGGCGTACCTTGTAGCAAGCTATCGAGTGGCTTGATCACCACTTCTTCTTGACCAATCAAGGTATCAACAACAAAGCCAACACGCTGACTACCGATTTGAACAATCACAACGTGACCATGTCCGGTACGCTGCTGAGCTCGACCTGCATGTGGTGCTAGCCAGTCTTGCAAATAGAATAACGGGATAGACTTATCACGAACGATAATCTCAGCTGACCATCAACCACGTTAGTCCGGCTTAGATCTAAGTGGAAAATCTCATTCACACTTGCAAGTGGCAGTGCAAATGGGTTTTTACCAACACCCACCATCAAGGTCGGTAAGATCGCTAGAGTCAGCGGTACTTTAATGGTGATCTTGGTGCCTTTGCCAAGCTCTGAATCGATATCGATTGAACCGTTCAAAGTGTTGATGGCAGTTTTCACCACATCCATACCAACACCACGGCCAGAAATATCAGAGATCTTCTCTTTACTTGAGAAGCCAGGCATAAAGATAAGGTTGAAGCACTCTTTGTCGGTCAAGCGAGACGCAGCGTCCTCGTCCATCATTCCGCGCTTAACCGCAATGGCGCGCAGTTTATCTGGATCCATACCGCCACCATCATCGATGATAGCAAGCTCAATATGATCGCCTTCTTGAGAGGCTGATAGGGTAATTTTACCCGTGCGAGACTTGCCGGTAGATTCACGGACGTCCGGCATTTCAATACCGTGGTCGACCGAGTTTCGCACTAAGTGGATCAATGGATCCGCAAGTGCTTCCACTAGGTTCTTATCCAGATCCGTGTCTTCGCCTTGCATCTCAAGTACGATGTCTTTGTTTAGGCTACGTGCTAAATCGCGAACCACGCGAGGGAAACGGCCAAACACCTTTTTAATCGGTTGCATGCGGGTTTTCATTACCGCACCTTGCAAATCTGCGGTAACAACGTCGAGATTTGAGACCGCTTTCGACATCTCTTCATCATTGCTGTTAAGGCCAAGGCTCACCAAACGATTACGAACCAATACCAATTCGCCTACCATGTTCATAATGGTATCTAGTGTCGACGTATCAACGCGAACGCTTGCTTCTGCTTGTGGTTTCTTAGGCGCAACCGCCGTCGATTTTTTCTCAGCCGGTAGTGATTTTTCACTGGTACCAACGCTAGCAGGTGCGGCAGTTGGTGCAGCAGCGACTGGCTCTGCAACAGGAGCAGCAGACTCAACTGGCTTTGACTCAACAGGTGATTCATTCATTGAAGCCGGCTTAGTCGCAACATCTAACTCATCAGGAGACGGACCTTTACCTACCCGTGCAATTCATCCAATAACTTTTCGAACTCTTCATCTGTCATCAAATCACCGCCGTCGTTCGCAGAGCTTGCTGCTGGTGCTGGCGCTGGTTTAGACGGTGCAACTGGTGCTGGTTGAGCAACATCCGCTGCAGATGGACCTTTACCGACACCATGCAGCTCATCTAGAAGCTTTTCGAACTCGTCGTCGGTAATATCCGATGAAGGAAGATCGCTCGGCGCTGATGTTGGCGCTGGCGTTTCAACCACAGTCATGGTCGGTTTAGCGGTCGATTTCGTTGGACTGCCACCTTTACCGTGGAGCTCGTCCAACAAACGTTCAAATTCGTCTTGGGTAATATCATCAATCGAACCACTCGCAGAGATCTCCGCAGCAGGTGTTTCTGCCACGACTTCAGGAACGGATTCAGGAACAACGTCGACAACTGGCGGCGGTGGAGGTGGGGCTGCAGCTTCGTCAGCAGACTCTGGGCTACTTAAACGATGAAGCTCTTCAAGCAGAGCAGGATCGGCAGGGTCAATCGGCTCCATGTTTTGCACTGACTGGAACTGAATGTTCACCGTATCCAGCGCTTTTAGCATGGTGTCCATTAAGCTAGCATTCACGGAACGCTGTCCGTTACGCAATATATCGAACACGTTTTCTGCGCCGTGGCAGGTATCGACCAGCTCGGTCAACGCCAAGAATCCGGCACCACCTTTCACGGTGTGAAAACCTCTAAAAATCGCGTTAAGCAGATCTTTATCTTCTGGATTATTTTCTAGCTCAACAAGTTGCTCAGAAAGTAACTCTAGGATCTCCCCCGCTTCCACTAGGAAGTCCTGAAGGATCTCTTCATCTAATTCGTAGCTCATAGTCACCCCTAAAACCCAAGACTTGACAGTAAGTCATCAACTTCGTCTTGCGAAGCAACGGCATCGTCACGCTCATGAGGATTAATGATTGGTCCTTCAACGCCAGAGGTCGCTTGCTTTGGTTTTGTTGTTATTGGTTGTTGTTCGTCACTGAACACTTTCAAGATTTCTACCAAGCGCGTCTCCACTTCACTCACTAACGTGATGACGCGTCGGATGATCTGTCCAGTAAGGTCTTGAAAGTCCTGTGCCATAAGGATATTGGTCAGTTGAGTACGCAGCTCGGTACTGTCCCCTTCCACCTGACTAAGTAAGTCATCAATGCGATGACACAGGTCTTTAAATTGCTGTAGCTCGAGCCTGCCATGCATCAGCTCGTTCCACTGAGGGCGTACTTGAGTTAAACACTCATGTAGACTGTCTGCCATTGGCAAACAGCGTTCCACCGCATCCATGGTTGTATTCGCTGAGACTTCGGTCTTGTTGATGACGTATTCAAGGCGATCACGCGCTTCTGGGATTTCGTCTGTCGCGATCTCGTTAAGGCGAGTATCGTAACTAAACTCCGTCAATGCATCGTGCAGGTCACGGGTTAGCGCACCGACTTCTTGAAGCACTTTGCGCTCGCTGCCACCTTGAATCATCATGACCAGCTCGTCTGCTTCTTGTTGCTTGTCTTGTTCCAACAAATCAACAAGTTGCTTAGCTTGTTCCAATGAAATCATTCTGATATAGCCGTCTGCTATTTAAGGCGTCTTATAAACGCTCAAAGATCTTATCTAGTTTTTCTTTTAGTGTTGCCGCGGTGAAAGGCTTAACGATATAGCCGTTTACACCTGCTTGCGCCGCTTCAATAATTTGCTCACGCTTAGCTTCTGCAGTGATCATAAGAACTGGCAAATGCTTTAGCTCTTCATCGGCACGAATATGGCGCAGCAGATCAATACCTTGCATGCCAGGCATGTTCCAGTCAGTCACTACAAAGTCGAAATCGCCTTTCTTGAGCATTGGCAAAGCCGTCAAACCATCGTCGGCTTCTAGCGTGTTGCTAAAACCCAAGTCGCGCAAAAGGTTTTTAACGATACGACGCATTGTTGAAAAATCGTCAACAATCAAGATTTTCATGTTTTTATTCAAAGTTGCCTCCACTGAAAGCAAAATCAGTGTTTATTAATTATTATCGGTCCAAGCACTTAGCTTGGTGCGAAGACGCTGCATGGATTGACTCAGTATTTGGCTAACGCGCGATTCGCTGACGCCCAATACCTCACCTATCTCCTTCAAATTTAACTCTTCGTCATAATACAGGGATAACGTTAACGCTTCACGCTCTGGGAGCGATTTTATTGATTCTATTAACGCTTCGCGAAATGCATCATCCGCGACACCCTGAAAAGGCGAGTTATCTTCTTCATCTGCAACAGATACAGAGTCTTCGGAAACGCCAAGATCTTCAATACCAACAAGTTTTGAACAGTTAATGTCTGACAATGCCTTGTGATATTGTTCTAGGCTCATTCCTAAATGGTTAGCGACTTCTGTATCGGTCGGGTCACGGTTGAGCTCCACCTCCAATACCGAAATCGCCTGCGAAATATCACGACTGTGCTTGTGTACCGAACGTGGCACCCAATCACCGCGACGAATATCGTCTAGCATCGCACCTCGAATGCGGATGCCAGCATAGGTCTCAAAGCTTGCACCTTTGCTACCGTCATAATTTTTTTGTGCTTCAATCAGGCCGATCATCCCAGCCTGAATCAAGTCTTCAACCAACACGTTAGGTGGTAAACGCCCAATTAAATGGTGAGCGATTCGTTTCACCAATACTGAGTATTTCTCCAAGAAAGCTTGCTGACCACTCAAATTGGCATGCTGGTCATAGGTCAAAGCTTTATTCACCAAACGGTTCCTCTAATACTTCCGGTCTGTTGAGTAGTCTCTCGACAAAAAACTCCAAGTGGCCACTTGGTACTTTTGGTATTGGCCAAGTGAGCGCTTTGTTCGCAAGCGAGCTCATCGCCAATGCCGCCGGTGAACGTGGAAATGCATCCACAACAATTTTTTGTCTCTTCACCGCTTGTCGCACTTTATCATCTAATGGAATACAGGCGACTAGCTCAAGGCTCACATTCAAGAATCGCTCTGTGACTAATGTCAATTTTGTGAACAATTCTCGGCCCTCGCGGTAGCTACGAACCATGTTCGCTACCACTTTGAAGCGTTGCACTTGGTGCTCGCGGCTCAGCAATTTAATCAATGCATAAGCATCAGTGATCGACGTTGGCTCATCACAGACCACCACTACAACATCTTGCGCGGCGCGTGAGAAACTGACCACCATGTCAGAAATACCTGCTGCGGTATCCACCAGCAACACGTCCATTTCTTCTTCTAAGCTACCAAATGCACGAATAAGTCCCATGTGCTGTGCATGACTCAATTCTGTCATGCTTTGGGTGCCTGAAGTCGCTGGAATGATTTTGATTCCGTGTGGGCCTTCCACAATAGCGTCTTTTAAATCGCATTCGCCGGCCAGAACATGACCCAGGTTTTTCTTAGGTCGGATGCCCAGCATGACGTCGACATTAGCCAGACCTAAGTCGGCATCGAGTACCATCACTTTTTTGCCTTGGCGCGCCATACAAATCGCCAATCCAAGCGTCACGTTGGATTTACCAACGCCGCCTTTGCCACCGGTGACAGAGATAACTTTAGTCAAAGTTGGTTTAGTCAAACGTCTTAGGCCACTGGCTGATCATGTATCATGTTATTTGTCATTTTCGCTTGCATCTAAACCCCCTCCATATCACTGTTCCAGAAGTGAGGTTCATTCTCTGTCGACTTCTCTAATAATTCGTTGGCTTTCGCGACCATGTATTTTGGCTGCGCGATCACGATGTCTTCCGGTACTCGCTGACCATTCGCAATGTAGGTCACCGGCAGTGCATTTTGTACAACGACACTAATAAACTCACCCAAACTCAACGACTCATCCAGCTTAGTCATAATGCAACCAGATAGCGGAATGCGTCTAAAGTGATCGAGTGTCTCCTGCAGTACTTGTCTCTGCGCTGTGGCAGGAAGAACAAGGTAACTGTGGATCACTTCACCACTTTCTTGCATCAGAGTGTCTAACTGTTCAGACAAACGCACATCACGTTGTCCCATGCCGGCAGTATCTATCAACACCAAACGTCGATTTCTCAACTGATAGAGTACATCGGCCAATTCTTCAGAATCTTTAGCAACTCTTACTGGGCAACCCATAATTCGACCGTAAATCGATAGTTGCTCATGAGCACCGATACGATAAGTGTCAGTGGTCACCAAGCGACATTGTCTGAGCCATATTCCATCGCCGCGCGCGCAGCAAGTTTTGCGACAGTGGTGGTTTTCCCCACGCCAGTAGGGCCGAGTAAGGCAACGATGCCGCCTTTGCGCAGAATATCTTGCTTACTAATAACAATCTGGTCGGAAACCAAAGACAGCAGCGCTTTCCACGCTTTTTGTGGCGGTGTGTCTTCTGGAATATAGCAAGCAAGCTGGTCAGAAAGCTCAGGAGAGATCCCCATACGCTCAAGGCGCTTAATCAACATGGCGCGCAACGGTTCACGACGCTCCACTTCTTGCCACATTAATCCGGAAACTTGATGTTCGAGTAAACGACGGATCGAGGACATATCCTCTTTCATCGCTTCGAGCTCTTCGCCAAATTTACCATCGCGACCACTATTTGGTCTGCGCGTCTCACGAGCATTATCTAAATAGCCATCGTCAGAGCGATAAGAGGGACGAGCACTTTCTTGGCGGTCTCGGAAAGCGACTCAGTTCGGTTTTGCTGAGCATACTGCAAGCGGTCGCTGTTTTGATAGCCATCACTCACTGAACGAGAGTCGCCAGCAGACTTACTGCGCTCCGATTGACGTTCAAGTAATGCTGAGAGTGAATCTGGTGGTGTATTCTTCGGCTTGCTTTGCTCGTTGTCGTTGCCGCGATAGCTTTTTAGCATATTCGCAAAACGATCGGTCATTGATGGTAGTGCGCTACCGGTCGGTGCGGCGCTGCTTTTCTGCAAGTTCACCACATCGTCTTTGAGGTCGCGACCATAGTTCGGCAAGGCCGAACGCGATGGTGCCGCTAGAGCATTGCTGCCCATTTGACGCTCTGGCTGCGCAGTATCGCCATCAATAGCAGCCACGATTTCTACGCCGCCCGCCACTTTTTTATTCGACATGATCACAGCATCAGCACCAAGTTCTTCTTTAACTTGGAGCAGAGCTTGCCTCATATCTCTGGCGAAAAATCGTTTAATTTTCAAGTGTTACATCCATTCAATGTGCAATATCGTGTTTCGTCGGCGTAAGACCGGCGACCAATGCTAAGGCTAATTACCTACGGCCTGCACGATTCTAATCTGTTTTTCATCGGGAATTTCTTGGTAAGACAAGACTCGTAAGTTCGGAATGGTATTTTTCACGAACTTAGCGAGCGTCGAACGCAATACACCCGATGTTAGCAGCACAGCTGCCTCTCCTTTTAGCTCTTGCTCTTGAGTCGCTTGTGTTAGCGAAGCTTGAAGTCTTTCGGCTAATCCAGGTTCAATGCCAGCGGATTCACCGCCAGACGCTTGCATAGTTTGATGCAAAATTTGTTCCAGTTCAGGTATCAGAGTAATCACTGGAAGTTCTGGCTCTATACCGTTGATTTCCTGAACAATCAGGCGTTTCAGCGAGATACGAACCGCTGCCGTCAATACGTCAGGTTCTTGACTCTTGCCGGAGTATTCCGCCAAAGTTTGGACGATGGTGCGAATATCACGGATAGGAATCGCTTCATGCAGCAAGTTCTGCAGCACCTTGACCACAGTACCCAGCGGCAATTGCTCTGGGACAAAGTCTTCCACCAACTTCGGTGCGCTTCGGCCAAGCATTTCCAGAAGGTTCTGGACTTCTTCGTGACCCAATAGCTGTGCTGCATTGTTGGTTAAGAGCTGACTCAAATGAGTAGCGAGCACAGTAGATGAGTCTACAACGGTGTAACCGAGCGCCTGCGCGTGTTCTCGCTGCGCTTCTTGTATCCACACCGCTTCGAGGCCAAATGCAGGGTCAATGGTCTGCTCACCATCAATCAGGCCGTAGACTTGTCCTGGGTTAATCGCAAGCTCTTGGTCAGGTCGAATTTCCGCTTCGCCCACCGCGACACCCATTAAGGTAATGCGGTAAGAGTTAGGCGTCAGCTCTAGGTTATCGCGTATATGAACTGCGGGAATAAGAAAGCCAAAGTCTTGGGAGAGTTTTTTACGAACCCCCTTCACTCGCTCAAGCAATTCACCGCCTTGATCTCTGTCTACTAATGGAATTAAGCGATAGCCCACTTCAAGACCTATCACATCAACAGGTTGAACATCATCCCAAGAGAGCTCTTTTGGCGGCGCAGCGGGTCGCTGCTGTTCGCGCCCACCTCAGCCGGAAGGTTCTTCTCATCCGCTTTCGCTTGCTGTTTACGGTGCATCCAATACGCACCACCACCGGCAAGAAGTGCCAAAAGTAGAAACGCAAAATGTGGCATACCCGGTACGATACCCATCACGCCCAAAATACCGGCGGTGATAGTCAGTGCTTTCGGGTTATCAAAAAGCTGGAATACGACCTGCTGCCCCATGTCTTCGTCAGTATTTTGACGGGTCACCATGATAGCAGCAGCAATAGAAAGTAGTAGTGATGGGATTTGAGCAACCAGACCATCACCAATGGTGAGCAAGGTGTAGATTTGCAGTGCTTCGGTAAAGCCAAGCGAGTGCTGCATCATACCAATGCTGAGACGCAACGATGTTGAGAAACAGGATCAAGATACCTGCAATGGCATCGCCTTAACAAATTTGGACGCACCGTCCATCGAGCCGTAGAAGTCCGCTTCTTTGGTGACTTCGAAACGACGCAGGCGTGCTTGGTCTTGGTCAATGAGACCGGCGTTAAGGTCGGCATCAATCGCCATCTGTTTACCTGGTAGGGCATCAAGGGTAAAGCGAGCACTTACCTCAGAAATACGTCCCGCACCTTTGGTCACAACCATGAAGTTAATGATCATCAAAATCATAAACACCACCAGACCAACGGCGTAGTTACCACCGATAACCACGTTACCAAACGCTTCAATTACGTTACCGGCAGCGCTGCCCCCTTCATGACCATAGAGTAATACCACACGGGTAGACGCAACGTTTAGCGCCAAGCGCAAGAGCGTCGCAATCAACAGCACGGTTGGGAATGCGGCAAAATCAAGAGGACGACGGGTATAGACCGATACCAGCAAGACCACCATGGCCAATGCGATGTTAAAGGTGAAGAACAAGTCGAGCAGAATTGCCGGGATCGGCAATACAATCATCGCAAGCGCGGCAAGCACCATAACCGGTGCACCGATAGCAGGTAGCGCACGACGCGGAATGTTCGGCAACTTATCGGTAAAAGGTAACGTCAATTTCATTGCGGATAGTTCACTGCTGGTCTCCACTTTCCTTGGAGACTCGGGTTGTTTCTTTTAATAAAGGCTAATGTGCAAGAATTACGCCATTAACGCACGCCATTTTTTTGACACCAATACTCTGCCACCAACGCCAACAAAGCCGTGCTAGTAGCGCATATCTTTCGGGATGGTGATTTGCTCATTTTGCAGCTTAGGGCGCTGTCCACCCTTTTTTCGATACTGCTTAAGCTGGTACACATAAGCGAGAATTTGCGCCACCGCAGCAAACAGTCCATCAGGGATTTCTTGTTCCAGCTCTGTGGTGTGATAGAGCGAACGAGCCAGTGGAGGCGATGGAATAACATAAATATTATGCTCTCTTGCCACTTCACGGATCTTCAGCGCCATGTGATCCACGCCTTTCGCGACCACAATCGGCGCTTTGTCTTGGCCTTGTTTATAGCGAAGCGCCACGGAAAAGTGCTCCGGGTTAGTCACAATCACATCGGCTTGCGGCACTTCGGCCATCATTCGCCGTTGAGCGGCTTCCCGTTGTAACATACGAATGCGTCCTTTAACCTCTGGTTTACCCTCGGTGTCTTTATATTCGTCTTTTACTTCTTGCTTGGTCATTTTCAGTTGGTTGGCGTGCTGCCAGATCTGAAATGGGATATCTATCGCTACCACAATCAGTAGTGTCGTACTTATCAGCAAAATAAAGTTAAGCAAGATATCCAGCGCGTGGAAGATGTTCTGAGGATAGACCTCCATACTGAGCTGGAATAAGTCCGCTCGCGAGGCGTTAACCAAATAAAATGCCATCCCGGCGACAAGCGCGACTTTTAAAATCGACTTGATAAGCTCTACCCAGCTTTGCATCCCAAGCATTCGCTTCACGCCGCTAAGTGGGTTCATTTTCGACAGCTTTGGCATCGCAGCTTCGGCAGAAAAGCTAATGCCTCCGACGCCCGCGGCGCCAATAAGCGCTGCAACGAACAACACAACCAAGATAAGTGTCAACGGTAATAGCAAACTCGACAGTGCACCGAGCACGACATCAAAGAGTTTGGTGGGATCGTAGATTTCTTCTCGGGTTAAGGTGAATAGTCTCGCCATTGAACTAAACAAGGCGCGTGCTAACCCCTCACCAAACATCATCAGTGATAGTGAGCCGACAATCAGTACGGAAACAGATGCCAGTTCTTTGGAGCGCGCCACCTGCCCCTTTTCGCGAGCTTGTTTAAGCCGCTGGGGGTGGCGTCTTCGGTACGTTCTTGGCCGTCGGATTCTGCCATGATTAGCCCTCCCCTAGCACGCGAGATCGATCAAGCGACACACCTGACCTTCTACTTGTAACCAATAGAGCTGATAGTGACTATACAGCCCCGCCATTATGTACCAGCAGATCATCAAACCGATAAGTAACGCAAACGCAAAACCGAGTGAGAAGATGTTAAGTTGTGGTGCTGCACGAGTCATAACGCCAAAAGACAAGTTGACTGTCAAAAGCGCGATAATACCGGCCAGCGCCATACTCAATGCCGTCTGGAACATGATGCCCATCCAGCCAGCCATTTCTCGAAAGTCGGCGCTTGAGAGGTGGCCTGAACCAACCGGCAAAGTTTTAAAGCTCATCACCACCAACTGAATCATCTTAAGATGACCATCGGTCGCAAGGAAAAACATCGTGGTGAGAAACAGAAATAGCTGACCTAATACGGGCGTATTTTGACCGTTCGCTGGGTCAACCATAGAAGCAAAACCTAGGCTCGATTGCATACCTAATATCTGGCCGAGCATAACAAAGGTCTGCACCATAAATACCGTTACCATGCCCATCGCTGTGCCGATAAGTATCTGCTCTGCAACCGTTAAGAAGCCATGGAAGGACAGTAACTCGATGGTTTGAGGAATAGCTGGGATTGAAGGAGACACCGCCAGAGTGAGCGCCAACCCCAAGAACAATCGAATGCGAGGTGACACAAAGTTAGCCCCAGTCACGGACATCACCATCAACATGGCAGAAATACGCACATAAGGCCAAAAGAAGTTGGCTAGCCAATCGAGGACATCACTCGCCGGGTATTCCATGTAGGTTTACCACAATACCAATGGCAGTCGCTCTATGATGTCATAGAAAAACTCCATCATCATCTGCGTGCCCCAATGGGCGAACGCCATCAGTGCCAAGATAGTGACAATCAATCTTGGCAAAAAGCTCAACGTCTGTTCGTTAATCGATGTCGCAGCTTGAAAGATGGCCACGATAAGACCCACTAGAAGGCTCGGTACTACGATGGCACAAACTAGTAGGAGTACCATCCATAGAGCATCTCTAAACAGTTCGACAAACATCTCAGGAGTCATAATGCTACTCCAGCTACAAGGCGAAACTGCCGGCCAAGGTGGAAAGAATGAGGTTCCACCCATCCACCAGCACGAACAACATCAGTTTAAACGGCAAGGATACAATCATCGGCGAAAGCATCATCATACCCATTGCCATCAAAATGGACGCCACGACCAAGTCGATGATCAAAAATGGTAAGAACAGCATAAAGCCAATTTGGAAGGCTGTTTTCAGCTCTGAAGTAATAAAGGCCGGGATAAGCACCGCCATAGACACATCTTCTGGGTTCTGCGCGGTTGAACCGACATCTCCACAAAGGTCTCTAGATCTTTAACACGTGTTTGCTTAAGCATGAAGTCTTTGATGGGCGCTTGTGCTTGTTCAAAGGCTTGCTTGGCACTGATTTGCTCATTGAGATAAGGCTGAACAGCTTGCTCGTTCACCTGATTGAGCACCGGTGACATAATAAAGAAGGTCAAGAATATGGCGATACCAATGATCACCTGATTGGACGGCGTTTGCTGCAAACCCATTGCTTGGCGCAAGATAGACATCACCACAACAATGCGGGTGAAGGACGTCATCAAAATCACCATAGCAGGCAAGAAGCCCAGCATGGTCATCAGCGCCAATATTTGCAAGTTGACTGAATAGTCTTCACTGCCGTCTGGGTTAGTCGTCATGGTAAACGCCGGAATACCCGGCCCTGTGCCAAAAGCACTGGATGTGGTTGCCCCGGCTGCGCCTCGGTCGTTGCTCATTTCGCTTACGGTAACGCTGCTACTTGGGGCAGCAGAGCTTGAAATAGGCGTTGCTAACTCTTCTTCAGCAGCACTCACACCGACCGAAAACAGTGGCGCTGCAATCAGCAATAAGCAAGCAAAAACTAGTCGAATGCAATTAGTCATTGTGAGTCTGCTTTTTCATGATTTTCGACAGCTGACTAGCAAATGCGGGGGGTGAGACTTCACTCTCTTCAAGCGGCTTCTCAAGCTTTGAGATAAGCTGAATCGATTGTGAGGTAATGCCCACTAAAAACTGTTCTTCACCCGCTTCTACGATCGCGATTCGCTCTTTGGTTCCAACAGGGATTTGGCGAACAATCTTAAGCCCTTGCTGATTGACCAAAGATGGCACTTTCATGCGCTTCAACACCCACGCTAAACCCAAAATCACAGCAATCACTAAAACGAGTGAGCCAAGTGTTGCTGCAAAATCAAAAGGCGAGCCGCCGTTAGCTGATACCTCTGCCGCGGCATTGGCGATTCCAGAAGTCATCAACAGCGCCGCCCCAATCGTGGACAACCAATATCGATTCAGTGTCATCAGTCTCATTCCATTCACTAACTTTGATTAACGCAGCTTTTTAATGCGCTCAGTTTGACTGATCACGTCCGTTAAACGAATACCAAACTTATCGTTCACCACGACCACTTCACCGTGGGCAATCAAAGTGCCGTTGACCATCACATCGAGCGACTCACCGGCAATACGGTCAAGTTCAACCACCGAACCTTGGTTAAGTTGTAGCAAGTTACGAATACTGATTTGCGAGCGTCCTACTTCCATCGAAATAGTGACCGGAATATCCATAATGGTGTCGAGCTTACGACGTTCATCATCCGTAATTGGGGCTGGTGAATCTTCTAATTCATCCAACGGTGCCGCCAGTACTTCATCCACATCTACATCAGGCGCCATTGGATCTTCGCCCAGTGCCGCTGCCCACTCGTCCGCTAATTTTTGGTCATCACTGATTGTCATTGGTTATCTCTACTTCTGTTATTCTGTTGCACCGCGCACCCACGCAGTTTGATTATTCTTGGTCTAAATCTTCGACGTGCTCAAGCTCAGCCATGATGTCTTTGCCAAGGAAAGCCAAATCGGTTTTCACCACATCCGGGCGGCGAATTTTCTCCGACACTTGCACCGCGACTTTCTCGCCAGAGCGTCCCATTTTCACTCGGAAGGTTGGCAAGTCTTCGACAAACATAGTGGCGTTTTCAGGCATCTCGATTGGGATAATATCGCCTGCTTGCAGCTCCATGAGATCGCGTAGCGACACGTCTTTCTCTAACAAGTTGACACGAAAGTTGACGGGAACATCCATGATTTCTTCACGTAGCGCACTGCTCCAACGTACGTCGGTTTCCATTTTGTCGGACTGGACACCCGCATCAAGCAGCTCACGAATGGGCTCTACCATGGAGTAAGGCATCACAACGTGGAAATCACCGCCGCCACCATCGACTTCAATGTGGAAAGAACTCACCACAATGACCTCGGTCGGACTGACGATGTTCGCCATACTCGGGTTTACTTCTGAGTCTAAGTATTCGAACTCGACGCCCATCACCGGTGACCACGCTTCTTTGTAGTCTTCAAACACTGTTTTCATTAACAGCTGAATGATACGGCGCTCGGTTGGAGTAAACTCACGACCTTCAATCTTGGCGTGGAAACGGCCGTCTCCACCGAAAAAGTTCTCAACTAAGATGAACACCAAGCGCGCTTCCATGGTGATCAGTGCCGTACCTTTTAGTGGACGGAATCTCACCATGTTTAAGCTAGTCGGAACATACAGAGTGTTTTGGTACTCACCAAATTTCATCATCTGCACACCGTTTATCGACACTTCGGCTGTTTTGCGCAGCATGTTAAACAAACTGATGCGCATGTGGCGCGCAAAGCGCTCGTTGATCAGCTCAAGCGTTGGCATGCGACCGCGAACAATGCGGTCTTGAGATGAAAAGTCGAAATGGACGACATCCGCCGGATCTTGATCCAGCTCGTCCTCTACCTCATCAACGTCATCCACACCGTGCAGTAGCGCATCAATCTCATCTTGGCTTAATAAATCGGTCACAATGCACCTATTGGATTACAAAATCGGTAAATAACACACGCTCAACCACTGGTGAACCTACTACTTGACTGAGGCTTGCTTGAACATCAGTGGTCGCTTGATCACGAAGCTCGACACGACCTGTCGAACTGCGCAGTTGCTCTACCGTCGCAGAGGCAAACGTTGAAAGTAGAGTGCTTTCAATCAATGGTGAATGGTAACGCGCTTGGCTCTCGTTATCTAAGCCACGAACCATAAGCTGAACTTTAATTTGCACCGTACGATCGCGCTGCTTCCCGGTGGCGTTAAACAGAAACGGCTGGGCAAGGTTGACATAAGAAATAGGGTCAACAGGCACCGCAGCACCTCCCGAAGCACTTTGTGTCGGTGATGCACTCACTGTGTCATCGGAGCTCAAAAACCAATATGCGCCACCGCCGACACCCAGTAGTACCACGACAGCGGCAACAATAATAATCAGCATCTTTTTGCTGTTGTTTTTTGCGGGTTGTAAACTTTCTTCAGCCATAATTCTTCAACTACTGCGTTATTTTGTTTTCGACACAATCACTTGTTACTTTATGCATCGTAATTTTCTACTTTATGCATAGTAACTTATGCCATCTTTATTCTGTTTTACAGCAACTTCAACGCTAGTGCCATTCTCAACACTATCAACGTCGCTGCCACCATTTGATGTGCCATTACCTGAGCCGCCTGTACCGGACCCGTGTGACGCATGGCGCTGCTGCTGACCTTGCTGCTGTACGGATGTGTCCGCCAACTGAATGCCTTGCTGTGACAACATCTCACGTAGCCTTGGCATCGCTTGGTCAACCATGTCGCGAGTCTGCTGGTTTTGAACGGTAAAGTGCACCGTTGCCGAATCGTTGTTCAGGCTCATGCGAATTTGCATACGGCCTAACTCTGGTGGATCAAGACGGATGTCGACGTGTTTTAAGTTCTTCGACATCATCATTTGCACACGCTCAGCTACCTGGTCGCTGGCATTTTCTTTTGTCATTACCATTGGTGATTGAACCGCTGAGGCTGCGGGCGCCTGCTGCTCAGCGCGCAATTGCTGGGTCGCAGTTAATGCGCCAGTTGCTTGTAGCGCAGTGTCATTGCCTAAGCCTGCCGGATTTTGAGCTTTATTAGCGCCTTTAATTCCATTGATATTCGCGCCAGCCACTTGCGTACCCATAGGTGAACCTGCTTTGGTTGCATCGGTACCACCAAGCTCTTTCCCACCTGCCATCATCGCTGCGGCAGCGGCCATTTCACCAGCAGGTTGGCTGGCGACTTGAGCTCCTTGAACCGGTACTTGAGCTGAGCTGGCTTGTGCACTCACTTGCGACTGAGTTTGAAGAGCGGCACCAGTAGAAGATACGCCCGTAGGAGACGTTGCAGAAGGCGGCATTTTATCTGCTGCAATAGCGGCACCTGCAAGTGCTGCTTTCGCTTCTGATTTGGCGGCAAGTTCCGCGTCGGATTTACTCCAAGCAATGTTTGCTTGCGCCTTGCCCTCGCCTTCCGCTACGAGTGCAGTCTTAGCATCAGAAGCTTGCGTCAATTTACCGTCAGAAGCGTGTGCACCCGCCGCGGAGGCCGCGAATACTGTATTCGAACCTTGAGCCTGTTTACCTGCTAACTCTGCCTTACCATCCGTTATCGAAGATGCTATTTGTTCAGAGTTTTGCGAAGAAGACTGCAATGAAGGCTGTGCTTGCTCAGCGGCGGCAACGCTACTGCTGCGCCTGCAACCTTCTCTGCCTCACCATCAACGGGCTTTTTAAGGGCTTTATTGGATTCGTCGAGACGTGAGAGCAGCTCTGCATTTTCAGACATGGCTTGCTCAGCATCTGCGCCAACCTTTGCTGAATTGCTACTGGACTTGTCTATAGAAGGCTTGTTTTCAAAAGTCTTGTTTTCAGAAGACTGTGCTGCGGCTAAATCCGCAGGCTCTTCAGTGTTAATTTGAGTAGCACCAGCCAACGCTGCCTCATCTGTCATTTTTTTGACAGACGCTTCTGACTCTTTACCCTGCGTGGCAGTATCAACCTTATCCGTCTTTTCCGCTTTTACATCAGACACCTCTTCATCAGAGGAGTCCTCTTTACTGGATTTCGTCTGCGTTGCCGCATCTTCCAGCATGGCATCAGTTGACTGAGAACTTGTCTTTGATTTGGTTGCACTGCTCTCAACCTTTTGATCAGCTTGAGACTTTTCTGGAGATAGCGCGTCTTTGAACTTATCCCAAAATCCCGGGCTTTCGCCAGCATCACTCTCAGAGACTGAAGCTTTACCTTCACTCTTTGGCAGCACGCTATTCGATACGCTGTTATTTGAAATCGACAGACTCATTCCATTTACGCCCGTTATTTAAAAAAGGTTGCTGACTCGGCGGAAACTTGCCGCCCATATTTACTAGACAGGTCGATGCAATTTTTATACCGAGTATCGTGCCTAAGTAAGTCAGAAAATGGAGGCCAGAAAATCGAGACGGGAAATTAACGTGCTTGGCGACGACGGGCGAACAACAAGTTCGAGAATTCATCCATTTGCTTTTGATCGCGCTTTGCTTCGAGCTGGGCTTTTTCTTTGGCTTTTTTCTCAATCAACCACTCGTAAGACTGACGCTGTTTACGAGTGTTGTGCCAAAACTCTTCACAGTCATCCACTTGCTGCTTAAAGTGCCCCTCGGCTGACTTTTGCTTAGTGAGCGTTTCATCTAACTGAGTGAGAAAGCGATTGAGGTGCCCATATTGGCTTGCCGTTAATCCCTCTTGTCCGCGAGCAACCAACTGATTGCAGTAATCAAGTCGATACTGCTCAATTTGTTGCACTTGCTGATAATATCCTTCAAGTTCAGTGCGAGCTTTATTTAGTGCCAGCACCGCTTGTTGTTCGTTATCTTTCGCTTGCTCAAGCAAGAACTCTAGGGCGTTTTCCATGCAATGACTACTCTACGGAAAGAAGCTGTTTCAACATGCCAAGGCACATGTCGTAAGGCACGGTTTCTCGCATACTTTGTTGTAAGTATTGGTCGAGTTTTGGTTTCAAGGTGAACGCACTATCGATGGCTGGATCGGTTCCCGGTTTATAGGCACCAATCGATACCAAATCTTGATTTTTACGGCAAACGGACAGAATTTGTCGCACAGCTTTCGACATCAGGACATGCTGATCATCAGTAATTTGTGGCATGACACGACTCACCGATTTTTCGACATCAATGGCCGGATAATGACCTGCATCCGCCATTTCACGTGATAACACAATATGGCCGTCTAGAATGGCTCGCGAGGCATCGGCAATCGGATCTTGTAGATCATCCCCTTCCGTCAGTACCGTGAAAAATGCCGTAATCGAGCCCTGATTAACGTCACCATTACCGGCGCGCTCTACCAAGGCGGGCAGTTTAGCGAACACCGATGGAGGATAACCTTTGGTCGCCGGCGGCTCACCTACAGAGAGGGCAATTTCACGCTGCGCTTGAGCAAAACGAGTTAGCGAATCCATGAGCAGCAACACATCCAGCCCTTGGTCACGAAAATACTCTGCAATAGTCAAAGCGGTTTGACAGCCTTTCAGTCGCATCAGCGGTGAAGCATCAGCAGGAGCGGCAACCACGACTGAGCGCTGGCGTCCCTCGGTACCCAAAATCTCTTCTATGAATTCTTTTACTTCGCGGCCACGTTCACCAATCAGGCCAACCACAACCACCTGCGCAGTCGTGCCGCGAGTCATCATGCCAAGCGTTACCGACTTACCTACACCGGAGCCGGCAAACAGACCAATACGCTGACCTTTACCAACCGTTAACAGGCCGTTGATGGCTTTAAGACCAACATCCAAAGGCTCAGTAATGGCTTACGCGCCAATGGGTTAATGGGTTCAGCATTAAATGAAGCGCGCTTTTCGGTGTAGATGTCGCCAAGGCCGTCAAGTGGATTACCCACGCCATCAATAACGCGGCCAAGGAGCTCCATTCCAACAGGCAACCCCGTTTCCGACGCCATTGGGGTGACTTTTGCCCCCGGCAATACGCCCGTGATTTGCTCACTTGGCATTAGGTAAAGATGTTCGCCAGAAAAGCCAACCACTTCGGCGTCCATATCGCCATGCATGGTTTCCACTTTACACAGGCTGCCGATAGGCGCTTTACAACCGATCGCTTCGAGCGTCAAACCCACCACACGAACCAGCTTGCCGGAAGCGGTCGCTCGAGATTTATGGCCTTCGACCTTGTAGTTGGCCAGTCGCTGAGCCAGCGGCTGCATTACTCGCCCCCTTGGTGGCGATTGGCACCGCAAAAGCTTTGCAGAACGTTTTTAACGCGATCTTCCAGTTTATAACTCACGCTAGAGTCACCCGCTTCAATATACACATCACCGCGATTAAGCGACGGTTCAACGGCTAATGTCCAATTGCGAATGTTTAGCTCATCATGACCATAAGCGGCGCGCACGATATCAACATCAATCGGGTTGAGTTTTAACGTAATCGCATGACCTAAGATAGGCAAAGCTTCTACAGACTGTTTAATTGTATCGAGGATGATTTGTGGGTTGGTTTGAACTTCGACATGCACCACTTCTTTGGTCAGTGCGAGTACCATGTCCACCAGTTGCTTTTCAACTTGGTTGTTCATCAGCTCAAGCGGGTTCGAAAACTGATTGGCTAATTCCATGAAGGTGTCGACTTGCTGTTTGATGTACTCTTCACCAGCCGCAACGCCTTCCGCTTTACCCAGCTCTAAACCTTCGCTATGACCGGCAGCGAGGCCTTCCTCTTTGCCTTTGTCATAACCTTGCTTAAAGCCTGCTTCTTGGCCTTGGAAAAGACCATCTTGATAAGCGCCTTGTTTGATTTGCTCGATTTGTTCCTCGGTGAGCATTAACGGCTCTTCTTCCTGAGCGGCCTCTTCACGAGGCGTCCAGCTCGGATCGTAGTTAAGCGCCGTTTCTCTTGCTTCTTGAGTCACTTGAGAGGTGTAGTCAGGCAAGCCCCACGAGTGAGCCTGCTCTACAGTGTTATCTTCAGATGGGCGTAAAAAGCCACGTTTTCGATCACCAGACATCGGCAAACCTTCCTTTAACTGGGATTACAAGAACTCGTCAGCACCACCGGACAGCATCAGCTCTCCATTGTCTGCCATACGCCTTGCAATAGTCAGCACTTCTTTTTGCGCCGCTTCCACATCTGCGACACGCACTGGTGGCATCGCTTCGATGTCTTCACGCATCATATCAGCAGCACGTTTCGACATGTTGTTGAAGATCTTCTCTTTCAGACCTTCATCTGCACCTTTCAGTGCACGCTGCAACACGTCTTGTGGAACATCTCTAAGCAACTTCTGAATACCTTGGTCGTCGACTTCGATAAGGTTTTCGAACACAAACATGAGGTCTTGAATCTGAGTCGCCATGTCTTCGTCTTGGTCGCGAATTTGATCCATGAGGATACCTTCGACGTTGTTGTCTAGGTAGTTCATGATCTCCGCCGCTGCCTTCAGGCCGCCAATCTTGGCAGCTTGAGCACCGGCTTGACCTGCGAACTGTTTCTCCATGATTTCGTTCAGCTCAGCAAGTGCAGACGGCTGAACTTCTTCAAGGTTGGCGATACGCATCATCAAATCAAGGCGAACACGTTCAGGGAACTGTGACAAGATTTCTGCTGATTGATCGGCTTCTAAATAAGAAAGCACAATGGTTTGGATCTGCGGGTGTTCATTGTGGATGATGCTCGCTACTTGGCGTGGATCCATCCATTTCAATGAATCGAGACCTTTTGAACCGGTACCGAGCAAGATTTGGTCAACAAGATTGTTGGCTTTATCTTCACCGAGTGCAGCAACTAGCGCATTACGCATGAAGTCTTCGCTGCCCATACCGATGTTGGTGTACTTCTGAATGTCTTCCAAAAATGCGCGGTGTACGACGCCGACTTTATCTTGCTAAGGTCGGTGGCCTTCGCCATTGCGCTACCGACACGCTGAACCTGCTTAGGCTCAAGATGGCGAATAATACTCGCCGCATCAGATTCATTTAGACTCAGCAGCAAAATTGCCGCTTTTTCATCACCGCCAATCGAGGAGATATCAACGCTAGATTCCACTATTTGGCCACCATTGGCCGTTACAATATCGTTTGCCATTAGTTCTCAGCCATCCAGTTTTTCACTACTTGCGCAGCCAGTTCAGGTTCGTTGGCCACCAGTGCACGCACGGCTTTCAACACATCTTCATCTTTATGTAGGTTCGGCAAATCAATGCCGGAGCTAAATTCAAACAGCTCACTGCCGTCGATATCGGTGCCAATGAGGCTGGTTTCACCATCCGCTCCAAGCGGCAGACCATCAGGACCATATAGCTGCTCGTCTTCTTCCGCGGCAGCAGGGTTAAGCAGTTTCTTCATCGCTGGACGAATAAGCACCAGCACAACAACGACGATCACCAGCGCACTTGCAAACCAGCGAATCCAATCATTGAAGTTTGGATGTTCCCAAATAGGCACGTCTGGCAGAAGCTCAGCTGCTGGCTCTTCGAAGGTCATACTAAGAACATTCAATAAGTCGCCGCGATTTTCATTAAAGCCAACCGCACCCACAAGTATTTGACGGAGCGCTGCTAACTCACTTTCAGAGCGCGGCTCGTAGGTCACTTCACCGGTATCAGGATTGACTTTCGCACGATTTTTAATCGCAACCGCAACAGTTTGGCGGTTAACCACACCCGTCTGTTTACGCTCATGGCTAATGGTGGTGTCGAGCTCAAAGTTACGAGTGGCTTCCTTGTGTACTGAACCTTGCCCCATCACAGAGCCATCTTTCATCTGCGCCACATCGGTTGGGATCGAGGCATCAGCTGGCGGCTGGTTACTCAGCGCACCTGGTACACCGGCAACCACATTGCCGTTGTTGTAATCTTCTAGCGTGTATTCACTTCGTGTTGCTGGGGTATTTGGGTCAAAACGCTTACGCGTTTGCTCTACAGCGCTAAAGTCGAGTTCAATATCAACCTGAGCGGTGTAGTTGCCCAAACCCAAAATTGGGATAAGGACTGAATCTATTTTCTCACGCAGTGCTTGTTCTTGATTACGCTCTAGCTCTTGCTCTTTGCGTCTAGCCATTGACGTCGCATCTTGAGAGCCTGAGTTAAGAAGACGACCATGTTGGTCAGTAACGGTAATGCGAGATGGCTTCATGCCCGGTACGGCGCTCGCTACCATATCGACCACAGAATCCACTTCTTGCTGTTTAAGTGACGCGCCCATCGCCAGTGTCAAAAATACCGAAGCAGACGCTTCTTGGTTATGACGGACAAACACGCTCTGTTTTGGGAGTGCAAGCAGTATGCGCGCGGTGCGCACTTGCTTCATTTGTTCAATGGCTTTGGCGAGCTGCCTTTCACGGCTAAGTTTAAGACGCTCTTGCTCAAGACGCTGTGATACACCAAACCCCATATCTTGCATCAAGATATCGTCGCCAGCGTTCGACGAGCGGTTAAGTCCAGCACGCACCATATCCAGTTTGAGGCTGTTGTACTCGCTTGCAGGTACGCTCAAAGAGTTGCCATTGAGTTTATAGGCGACTTTTTGTTGATCGAGATAATCAAGAACCGGGATCAGTTCTTCAGTTTCGTATACCCCAAGCGGGCGCATTTCTGGCTCTTTGACCCAGAAAAATAGCATCACAATCAAGGCGACACAGATTGAGATCGACAGAACCAGTACGATTTGTCGTAGCAGATCGAGATCGCCGACGGCCAAATCAAATTTGGAGCTGCTTTTTTCATTGATGTCAGGATTTTGACTATCGGTTGAGATGTCTGTGCTAGAGACCATGGCGGTATCCGCACCACTATCCATGACTGCGACGTCGGTCGACTGATTATCTTGAGCCACTTCTTATTACCTAGATTACACGGGCATGTTCATGAGTTCTTTATAGGCTTCGACGAGCTTATTTCTCACTTGGATGGTTGCTTCGAAAGCAACGCTCGACTTGTTACGAGCAATCATGACATCTGACAAGGAGACATCGGCGTCTCCGCGGTCAAAACGGGTTTGTAGATCACCAGAGGTTTTTTGAAGACCATTTACGTTGTTCACTGCTTGGGACAACATGTCGCCAAAGTTGGCACCCACTTGATGGGCGGTCGCTGTCGGCTTTGCGTTTGAGGCTTCAAACATCATCGCCTGCATTTCATGGTGTAGTCCGTCAACTTTCATGTTGTACCATCTTCTGTCAATTTATTGACAGTTTCCTTTTTAAATTCTGATATTTCTAATTTATGGAAATAAAACAGCAAAAATTATGCCACGCTTGCCCCGATGCTGACCAGCACCGAGGGCAAATAAATTGTGACGTTTAGCTAGGGATCTCAATTCCCGCATCGCGCATTTTAGCAAGCTTATAGCGTAAAGTGCGTGGGCTGATGCCCAGCTTCTCAGCCATCTCTTTACGACGACCCTCACACTCTTTCAATGTGTCTAATATGATCGCAAACTCTTGGTCTCGAAGCTCACCGCCAAGCCCTTCACTACTCGCCACCGGACGAGCCAGTTCAGACTCGACTTCCGCCACCGGCGCAACGATCGGCGCTGCAACAGATACTGGGTCTGATACTGCCATTTGTAGACTTGATGCATCTTGCCAATCTACGCCTTCGAGCAAAATATGCTCCGCGGCGACTTGGCTTTGATCGCAAAGAATCAGTGCACGTTGCACCACATTGTCGAGCTCACGGACGTTGCCAGGCCAAGGATAACTTTGCAGTTTCGCTAGAGCTTGCTCAGTAAACTCTGGCACCGGCATACCCAATTTCTTACAATGACGCTCCGTTAAGTGGCGTGCGAGAGGGGCGATGTCACCGGTACGCTCACGTAATGCAGGCCACGCAATTGGAAACACGTTTAGACGGTAATACAAATCCTCACGGAAATTGCCTTCCTGCACGTACTGTTTAAGATCACGGTTGCTGGTTGCTAGAACGCGAACATCAAGGGCGATACTTTTACGGCTCCCAAGACGCTCTACTTCTCGCTCTTGCAGAACACGCAACAGTTTAGCTTGCAGGTTAAGATCCATTTCACTGATTTCATCCAGCAAAATAGTACCGCCCTGCGCCTGTTCAAATTTGCCCGGACAAGCTTGGATAGCACCGGTAAAGGCACCCTTTTCATAACCAAATAGTGTTGCTTCTAGCATATTGTCTGGGATGGCCGCACAGTTAATCGCAACAAATGGGCCATCAGCGCGCAGTGACTTGTTGTGAATGTAACGAGACATCACTTCTTTACCTGAGCCGCTTGGGCCGAGTACCATCACGCTGGCATCGGTTTTAGCCACTTTCTCCGCGAGCGCCAGTAGCTGAATACTTTTCGCATCTGCGACTACTGCGTCGCCATTGTCGTCCGACTTAACAGGTGCGTAACGGCTAACCATATTAAGCAGAACTTCAGGAGCAAATGGCTTTGCCATGTAGTCGATAGCGCCTTCTTTCATTGCCGCCACAGCATCTTCAATGTTGGCATAAGCGTCATGAGAAGAACCGGTAGATTCGGCCAGTGCTGCTTAATATTACGAAGCAGTGCCAAACCACCCATACCGGCCATTTGAACGTCAGAAACCACTATGTCGACAGGTTGTGTTTTTAGTTTCACTAACGCATCTTCCGCGCAATCCGCTTCAACCCATTCATAGCCAGCAAGCGCCAGCGTATCGACTAATGCTTCGCGAAGACCTTCATCATCTTCAACGATCAATACTTTGCTCTGAGCCATCAGTTATGTCCTTCGTCCGTTACTTCTTGATCCGACGGTGTTTTTTCCAGTGGCAAGCACATAGTAAAACAAGCACCATCATCCTCTTCTGATATTAATTCCAATCGTCCCTCGTGGGCACGACACACCATTTGCACCACAGCAAGTCCAAGACCTGTGCCTTGAGAACGTGTAGTGAAAAAGGGTTCCATGATTTTTTGTTGTAGCTCTTTCGGTACGCCAGGACCGCTATCTTGTACCGAGATTTTTAGCTCGTTATTTACCGGCCTAAAGAACACATCAACCTGAGAGCCCTTGCCTGCAATTTGCACCGCGTTTAACACTAAATTACTCAGTGCTGACGCTAGCGCATTTACGTTGCCTAATAGCGGTGTTTGTTCTTGTTCGACTTCCAAGCAGTAGTCGATTTGATTACTTTTAAGCGTGGTCTCGACCATAGGCTGATATTCGGCAACCAAATCACCAATAGTAAATGGCTTAATCACCTTGTTGTCGCCGCCCTTGGCGAACAGCAGCATGTCGTTAACCTGCTTCTCGAGATCATGCAGTCTATCGACCAATTTGACTTGAAAACGCTCGCGCGTCGCTTGTGGAAGGTTAGGTGCGGCTAAGTTTGAGGCATATAGCATCGCACTCGATAACGGAGTGCGGACTTGGTGTGCCAATGAAGCCACCATGCGCCCCAATGACGACAGACGCTGCAAATCACTGACTCGTGATTGCAGTAAGCGCGTTTCCGTCAAATCGGTAATTAGGATCAGTTGCCCAGTCGATGACGCTGAAATAGCCAAACGTACTTTGCGGCCATTACGCAGTGAAACCTCATGCCCGTCATCCTCTTTTGGGTCGAATACGACTTGAATAAGGTGAAACCACTTTTGACCCACTAGCGGGATCTCGAGAATTCGGTGGGCTTCGGGATTCGCTTCACGCACTACCCCTTGGCTATCGAGCAAAATCACACCAGCGGGCATCGCTTCAATGACTTGCTGATAACGCTCAACTTGTGACTCAAGAGAATCTAAGTGCGAACTGGATTCAGGTTCAGACTGCGAGGTTTCGTTGACCATCTGATTCATGTACGAGGCTTTCCTTCCATTAATACTGCTCGTAGAAATACGTAAGCCCATAAAAGACTATAGCCCGACAATGCAAAAGGCATGCCGAGCTATATTTGTTATTTTTCAGACACTTAACTGCGTCAATTATTTGTCGTCAATTTTCAAGCGTGAACTGCGTCAAATTTACTCTGTCTGTCGCTAAGAGAAAGCGATGAACACCTAGCGATGGATAGCGTATTTACGCATTTTCTCAACTAGGGTGGTACGGCGCATACCTAGCATGTCAGCGGCACGAGCAACGATGCCATCTTGCGCATCCAGTGCTTGGTTAATCATATTCACCTCAAGATCTGCGAGCATCTCTTTCAAGTTCACACCTTCTGGAGGCAGTGACTGAGGCGCATGTTGTGAGTCAAACTCAGGTTCATCATCAAAAGAAAAGTCATCTGAGAAGATACTATCCAGCGCATCTCGTTCTTGCTCTTCAATGGTCTTGAGTGTGTTCATCTCTGGTTGGAATTCAGGGATGTCACTATAGCGATACTTCACCGGAAGATGGTTTACATCGACTAGGCTGTTTGGATACAAGATCACCATGCGCTCTACTAGGTTAGCGAGTTCGCGAACATTACCCGGCCAATCGTGTTCCATCAACGAATTAATTGAGCGCGGTGCAAAGCAGATGGGTTGACCACCTTCCGCTTCCATTCGAGCGAGAAGCTCTTGAAGTAGCAGTGGAATATCCTCTTTGCGCTCGCGAAGTGATGGCATTTCAATTGGGAACACATTCAAGCGATAGTAGAGATCTTCGCGGAACTGAGTTTCTTGAATCATGCTTTCAAGATCACGGTGCGTCGCCGCTACAATGCGAACATTGGCTTTAATCACTGATGTACCGCCAACGCGTTCAAATACTCGCTCTTGAAGTACACGCAGAAGCTTCACTTGCATTGGCATTGGCATATCGCCAATTTCATCGAGAAACAGCGTGCCGCCTTCAGCGAGCTCAAAGCGCCCTTTACGTGCAGTGATTGCACCTGTAAACGCCCCTTTCTCATGGCCAAACAGTTCACTTTCCAATAGATCTGGTGGGATTGCACCACAGTTAACCGGTACAAACGGGCCCTTGCGACGACTGGAGTGATAGTGAATATTACGCGCGACCACTTCTTTACCCGTACCCGATTCACCTAAAATCAGCACATTCGCTTCTGAGCCAGAAACTTGCTCAATCAGGTGGCGAACCTCTTGGATACCAGAGCTTTGGCCAACTAGGCTGCGAAACAGGGTATTTTTGCGCGTCGCGGAGGGGACTTGAACGCCTTTACGCCCTAAAAACTCACGACAATGACGCAAAGCATCGCTGAGCTGTGGGTAATTGAGTGGGAATTCAAGTTCGCCAACAAAGCTGGTCAGGGATTCAACGGCGCCCGTAAACTCACTCGTGACAAGAAGTGGGATATGATTCGACACAGCAAGCTGAGCCAGCAAGGCGTTGGAGAGCGTCGCGCTTTGCAGTGCACCGACGATGCACCCAGACCAAGTCTGAGTCCAATCAATTTGATTGATGTCGTTCGATGAAATTGCAACGCAGTGCTCACCTACAAACTCGAGGATAGTCTGAAGGTTATTGCGCACTTGCGAGTCGTCAGCAATAACAAGAAGTTTAGCTAAGTCTTGCATGTGTCAGGAATAATGCCTTGATAAGTCAACCTATGCATCCACACACAGCCGCAAAAACTGTGCGACAAATGCGCTTTATAAACGCTATAAGAGTTTTATAAAACAGATGCTTAGGTACAAAAAAAGCGCCATTAGGCTAAGAATGGCGTCTATTCTATTGGCATTAATATAAGAAGGCAACTGACACACCGCCAGTTTAAGAGGTTTATTCCGCTTAAATACCAACTTCTTGAGCAGTTAGGTTGTGATAGTTAGCAGGGATTTGGTCCCACGCTGACTTGATTTCACGGATGATCTCAATGACGTCATCAATTGGTTGCGGGTTGTTTTCATGATTTGCCTCGGTAATTTGGCCGATCATGAATTCGTACAATTGATCTAAGTTTTTAGCGATATCACCACCATCGTCCATAGATAGACAGCTACGCAGGGCAATAATGATGTCGAGAGCTTTACCAATACGCTCACCTTTTACAGGAATGTTGCCTTGCTCCATCGCTGCTTTTGCTTGGATTAGCCTTTCGATAGCGCCACCCATAAGCATTTGGATAACTTTGTGCGGCGAGGCAGCCGTCAACTGACTGTCTACAGAAACTTTCTTGTACGCTTGCAATGAACCACGCATCACTATCCTCTCAAATAAATTTTTTGTACTGCTGTAAGGAACGTTTACCGTGTCGGTATTTTCTTAACGACTGTCCCAGTTGTTCCGTTTTTGATTCCATCAGCTGCGCAATATGGCGAGTCGACTCGACCACCTGCTGCCACTGAGCACTTTGCTGCAGGTTCGGATTCCTTTTGCAGACATCAATAATGGTTTTGATTAACTGTTCTCTTTTATCGACCAATTGATGAATTTCTTCAGTCTCTGGGTCAATATTTTCTATCAGAGATAATAAACGGTGATCTAAATCACTTAACTCATTGAAAATAAGCATTTAATTAACTCCGTACGGATAAATATCATGACAAGGCATTCATCATGCCAGCGAGCTGTGCTTGCATTTTTCCGGTCGCATCTTGCATCGCGGCGAACTTATCTTGAGTTCGCTTCTCAATGCCTTCCATACGCCGGTCTAGTGAGGTTGGTCGTCATTGAGGCGATAGTTTTGCTCTGACAGACTCTTCTCTCGAGTACGGATAGAGCCCGTCATTCCCGTCATGCTGTGAATGGCATCTTCGACCTTTTTGGCAAATCCGTTATTGCCACCAAAGAAATCACCCAGATTGCCAAAGTTATTGTTAAGCTGCTTATCAAGCAGCTGATAATTAATTTCAAGGCGCCCTTCTCGAGTCGTGGTAATACCAAACTCAGTAAGAGAACTCAGATCTTTTGGTGCGCCTTCTATGCTACTGGAAAACACGCTTTTTAACCTAGAATCGGCGCTACGTACGATGCTGTCACCCGCGAGTGGCCCCGCACTTCCCGTGGTAGGATCAACTTTGGATAAGTCCTGAGAAACTTGAAAGAACTGGTTGTAGGCATTTACAAACTGTTCGATGTCGGCGCGCACGCTATCTCTGTCGTACTCAACGCCAATTTCCGCCGCTCGCTCGCCAGGTTTGGTGGTGCCTTTTAAGGTTAAGTCCACACCCTCAATCGCATCTTCAATCACATTATTGTGACTTGAGAGCTCTGCAACGCCATCGAGAAGGACGACTGAATCTTGTGCGGATTGCACCTCTGTCATCCCCATGTAAATTTGCATTGAACGCTGAGCTTCAGCGAGTTCTGATTGAATTGCCTCGACTTTTTCTAACCGTTCGCGCTCTTCTGGCGACAGTTTTTCGCGCTCTAGCTTTTTAGCCTCTTCTTCCGTCATATCACCATCGGCCACAGCTTTCGCTATCGCAGCTTTTTCCGCTGCGAGTTCTTCCTCGAGCTTAGCTTGCGCCTCTTCAGGGGTGACGTAAGAGTCGGTTAAGGTACCAGAGGCGGTGTTCGACCAGCCTGGTACTTGTTTCGATTTTTCAATCGCTTTTTCATCAAGCTCAGGTTCTGGAGCTTGATAGGAATCCATTAGGGTGCCGGACGCCGTTTCGGTCCAGCCAGGAATGGTATCTTCAGGGCGGCCAGAAGTTGCCTCTTGGGCGGTATCCTTTTTACCTTCGCTTCATCCGCTGGCTGCTGCACGTCTTGCGCTTCAGCGACCTCTTGCTGCGGATTGTCTTCATTCTCAGGCTCTGATGGCATACCTAGTAGACTTAAGGCTTCCTCTTGGGCTTGTTCTAGATCGCGTACTCGCTGCTCTATGGTCTTGTACTCAAGTCGGTACAGGTCATTGCCTGGTTCGGCTTGCACGCCAATGGTGAGCGCTTTTTCAGCACCTGATTGATCGGAGGCAACAATGAGCCTTGGGCCATTGCGGTCTTTGATGATCGAAGCTCGAACACCGGGGTTATCGCTGGCGCCATTGATGGCCCTCACCACGTCGGTGAGTCTGGAGTTTTTACGAAGGGATAAATCGAACTGCTCGTCACCAAGGGAAATTTGCAGCTTACCCGGCCCAAATCGCGTGTCATCAGGGATGACGTCTGAGGCAATTTTGTGGCTTTGTGCAAGCTGCAAGACATCGACAGCATATTTGCCAGCGATCGCATCTGTGGTCGCTGTGGCTGTGACAATATTTTCCTCAGTACTGTTTACACTGCGCAGTGCAAACGCTTTTTCCTGACGAAAATTTGCCATCAGGTTCTTCATCGTATCGAGTGATTCTCGGAGCCGTCCATAGGCACTGATACTGGTATCAATTTTTGCGCGTTCAAAATCAATGCGTTGCTGCTTTGGTATGCGCTCCGCATCAACGATTTTGCTCACCATGGAATTGATATCCATGCCAGATGACATCCCTATCGGGCCCATTATTCACCAAACTACTTCAAATCTATACCAACCTGAACTCAACTGAGTCAAGCATTACACCAGCATGTCTATCGTTAACGAGCCATGCTGTTCGATGCGGCGTAAAACGTTGAGCAGTTCTTCATCCGGAAACTGGCGGATCACATCCCCCGTTTCCTTGGCATACACCGTGAAAATGTTGCGCCCAGACTCTTCGTCGACACTAAACGATAATCCCGTATTCATGTCGCTCAAAAACTTATCCAGTCGCTCAGCCATTTTCTCGCGCTCAGCATCATTAAGCTGCTGTCGTTCGTTGGCAATGCGTTGAATGACTTCGGTCGCTTTCTTGTTAGTCAGCTCCGGTGTCTCGGTTTTATTGACCTCGTCAACCGACTGAGACTTCTCTTTATTCTCGGTCGTTACCTGTTGCGAGGCGGCATCTTTAGTATTTTTTGAAGCAAGTTCTGTGCCACTCGATGAGGCAAAAGGCTGAAGGTTCGATGCGTAGGATGAAATGTCCATTCTCGCTCTCCCGTTTCTAACCTTGTATTGTCCAACTCCAACAAAGGTACTTCTTGTTGAGCAATAGCATTGAAATTGGAAGTTGGCGGTAAAGGGATGTTACCGCCAACCAACCTGCCTAAGGTCTACGACGATATTAGCCTAGTAGGCTAAGTGCCGCCGATGGAGACTGTTTCGCTTGTGCAAGAATCGACGTACTTGCTTGTTGCAAGATCTGATTCTTAGTCATTGCTGTCGTCTCTTTTGCGTAGTCCGTGTCTTTAATGCGGCTGTTTGACGCATTCACGTTCTCGTTGATGTTGCTTAGGTTGTTGATAGCGTGGTTGAAACGGTTTTGGAAAGCACCAAGTTCAGCACGTTGAGAGTCAACACCTTTCAGTGCGCCGTCAAGTATTGCCACTGCTTCCTGAGCACCAGCTACAGACGTCACATCGATGTCTTTCACAGTGACATCTTGACCAGCACCGATACTAAGATCAGTTGCTAGAGAGCCACCGAATGTCACATCACCTGTTACTTTTTGTGTTGAAGCATACAGCTGCAGTTTGCCATCATCGCCAACAGACGCTTTCACATCTTCACTTTGACCATTGATGTATGTTGCTAGCTGCTCGATATCGTCGCCTTCTTTAGCTTGGATGTCTAAAGTTTGAGCATCACCTTGTTTGTCAGTGTAAGACATAGTTAGGTTAGCGCCTGCGCCAACTGCCCAGTCTGCATCTGCGCTGACGGTTGAACCGTAACTCTTACCACCCATTTCTGTTGTATCAGAACGTAAGTTACCCATAGTTAGCATAACTGCTTCACCAGAGTCGGCACCGATTTGGAAAGATTGTGTGCCGTAAGTACCGTTGAGAAGACGGTTACCACCAAAAGAGGTGGTTTCTGCGATACGGTTAAGTTCGTCGTTAAGCGCTGTCACTTCTTCTTGAATAGCAACACGCTCTGACTTTGAGTTTGAGCCGTTAGCAGATTGAAGCGATAGGTCACGCATACGTTGCAGGATGTTGGTGGTCTCATTCATCGCACCTTCTGCTGTTTGCGCGATAGAAATACCGTCGTTCGCATTTTTCACCGCCATGTCTAGACCACGGCTTTGCGATGTCAAACGGTTAGAAATCTGTAGACCCGCAGCGTCGTCTTTTGCGCTGTTGATTTTATAGCCAGAAGACAAACGCTCCATTGATTTTTGTGTACCTTCCGCAGCGGTATTTAGATAACGCTGGGCGGTCATTGCAGACACGTTAGTGTTTACATTAATTGCCATATTGATCTCCTTAGGCATTTAGGGATAGATGGCCTCTGTGTCTCTCACCTCACATTGGCACATCTGATTTCATTTCTCTCAATCCCTGTAACGGCGATTCATTTAGAAGCTTTAGAAAAAAGTGTGTTTTTTTTGTCGTAAATTCAATTGATTGAATAAATGTGAGCTTGATCGTGATAGGCAAGGTGTATCAGAAGTAGGAAATGACTGAGGCTGCCAGCAGCCATAGGAGCACTAACAAGGCGAAAAAAACCAGAGCCGGAGCTCTGGTTTTAAAACTGGTTGGGTATTTTGATTAACCCAGTAGCTTAGTGCCGCATTTGGCGCCTGCTTCGCTTGCGCCAAGATTGAACTTGATGCTTGCGATAGGATTTGGTTCTTAGTCATC
>JYJJ01000058.1 GCA_003263775.1 Vibrio maritimus | reverse complement strand
GAAGGTAAAGATACGGTGACTGGCCGTTTGGTCGCCAAAGATGTGGATGACACGCAAGATGATCTGACATACAGCGTGAAAGGCAACAGCCCTTACGGTGATTTGACCATCGATGAGGATGGCAACTGGACCTTTGAGCTCGATAATGATGCGAAAGCAACGCAAAAACTAGACAACGGCGATTTGGAAACCGCCGTCTTCACTGTTGTGGTGAAAGACGACAATGGCGCGAAAGACGAGCAAGTTATCTCCATCAATATCAAAGGCACCAACGATGCTCCAGATATTGTGCGTGGTAAATTCACTGGTGAAGTGACTGAAGCAGGTACCAATAGCGCGGGCCGTGATACTGTTTCTGGTCGAGTCGTCGCTAAAGACATCGATGATACTAAAGAGCAGTTAGAATACAGTATTCAAGGAAGTAGCCCACTTGGGGAGCTTTCCATTAATGATGCTGGTAAGTGGACATTCACGCTGGATAATGAGGCAGCAAATTATCTGGGTGAAGGTGATGTTGAGACTATTCAGTACACGGTTATTGTGACAGACGATAACGGTGCGACAGATGAGCAAGTCATTACTATCGACGTTAAAGGCACTAACGATGCTCCGATCATAGATTTAGATGGCAGCATAGACGGAACGGGTTATTCAGCACTGTTCACCGAGGGTGATGAGCCTATTATGGTTGTCGACAACGATCTGGTGGTGACTGACGATGTCGATCTCATTTCAAAAGCAGAAATAAAACTCACCAACCCTCAAACGAATGATGCGTTGACCCATGTAGGAACATTGCCTAATGGTCTTAGTGTTTCTACGGCGACAGTGGGTGGTGCGATAGTGCTTACCATTTCAGGTCAAGGTTCTGCAGAGGATTACGAGTTAGCGCTCAAACAGCTCCAATTCAACAATACCAGTGAAGATCCGAATGATGTCGATCGTGTCATCGAAATATCGGTGTTTGATGATCAAAATGTCGAATCCAATGTCGCAACATCAACGATAACTGTTGTGCCAGTAAACGATCTTCCCGAATCTGAGGACTTTAGCTTCGTTATTAATGACAACGATCCGACTCCTGTTGTGTTTGATTCAGGAGCTACGCCTATTGATGGAGTGGACAGTGGTGTTGGTGACGATCATATTTCTGATGTAGAAGATGATATGAATAACCAGCAAGTTCTGGTAACTATCACAGAGCTTCCTGTAGGCGGAAAGCTATTCTATGACGGCGATGAGATAACTCAATCGCACGTCGAAAACGGCGATACTTTCGATCCAACTAAGATCTCTTACGAACCAAGTGAAGATGCTCAAGGCTTCATTCTAGGAACCAAGGTAATTCCGACTGAAAATGATTTAGAAAGCTCTCAAAAGGAATTTTACAACTGGGGGAACAAGGTCGATGGTAAAAACCGCGTTCTAGAGCTAGCTAATGGCGATGAAATCACCATTAGCTCCAATAAGGGCAAGCTCACTCAGTATCGCGGAGATGCACAAGATAACCATGTTGGCCATGGATTGGGTATTGGTGGCGGTAAAGGGATAAACGAGGGTGAGCAGCTCACTATTGATTTTGCTTCTCGTCCCGCCACGCATGTGGAGCTGGGTCTTGATGGCATGGTGGGTATTTCTACAGTGGACTTGATAACGATAATGAGTCGGCAGTGACAATCGAAGTCATGCTAAGTGATGGCTCAACGGTAGAGTACATCCCCGATTTTCAAAAGGATAGTTCAGGTAACAATGAACTATTCCATGCACTCAGCTTTTCTGTAGACGACCTATCCAGTGTTGATGAGGGCGTCCTGATCACTGGAATCAGTGTTGGTACTTCTGGACCAGGTAACTGGGAGCTAAGATATCTGGATACAGCACTCAACGATAGCTTCAAATACAAAGCGGTAGATAATGATGAGGCACTGAGCGAAGAGTCAGTCGTGACTATCGTTGACGAGAGGGATAACAATGCTGCACCAACACTCGATTTAGACCTAAGTGCTGATGGAACTGGTTTTGACACCTTATTTACCGAGGGTGATGCGCCAATCAAAGTGGTCGATGATGACATCACCATTTTTGATGAAAACAATGTTATCGGCTCTGCCGAAATCTTGTTCACGAATCCTAAAGAGGGAGATACCTTCGAGATTGCTAGTTTACAAGACGGCGATTTCTTCCTCAGCGGTCTTCAATATGGTTACGAGGTCATTGATGAGGGATTACCAACCGAGTCGATTAAGATCACGCTAACAGGAGAGGCAACTCCAGCAGATTATGAAGCGGCTATTCAACTGATTAAGTTTGAAAACTCGAGTCAAAACCCGGACCAAACAAGTCGAGTGATTGAGATCACTACATTTGACGATCAATCGCTTCCGTCTAATACCGCTGTGTCGACGATTGATGTAAGCGCGGTGGCTGATGTCGTTGTTTCGCCAGCAGAAGGTGATGAAGATACCAATATCGATTTGGCCATTGTGTTACCGGCAGCTAGTGACGTATCTAAGGTTGTGATTTCTGGCATTCCGAGTGGCGCTAAGCTATTTGATGATGACGCCGAGCTAACGTTTACTGGCGATTCTATTGAAGTATTGCCTTCACAACTTGCCGAACTGTCCATTTTGCCACCACAGAACAGTGATGAAGACTTCGTTTTGACTGTAGATGGTGTAGGTAGTGACGGAACTTCCGTTGAAATACACGATCTTTCGGTCACTGTAAAACCTGTTACTGATATGCCGACGCTAACCGTATCGGGTGAACAAATCCTGTCTGCTATCAACTTCGAGAATGTCAATCTTGGCAATAGAAGTTGGAAAGGTAATATCGATGGGACTCAGCTTAGCGTCGATACGCCAGATGGGCTCAATTTAGGTGATTGGGGAGTCATTACTGATCGAGGAGAGGTTGGTAAAGAGCGCGTTTATATGGGCAGTGGGGTGATAACCAGATTTTTGAAATCGAGGGTCGCCGCGGCCAAACTGACTCCTTGTTTACTGAGTTTGATGGAGAAGCGGGTCAGTTTTATGAGTTAAACTTTGATGCAGCGGCAAGGCGAAATGACTCGCCAATGGACATCGTATTAACGAAAGAGACCTCACCTGGTGTTTGGGAAGACGTTGAGGTGCTGAGATCTTATTCTAACGGTGGCGATTATGAGCTTGACGTGAGGCAGTGGTCTAGAGATGAGCAAGTGTTCTTCCAAATTCCTGATGATGGTAACTACAGAGTCGTTTTTGAGTCACCTGAGCAAAACAGTTACGGTGCTCTTCTAGACAATATCACGTTGTCTGCCACGGAAAATGTCGGTTACGAAGATTCCCTAATTGATCTTAGTGATATTAGTGCGGCTCTAACAGATGTAGATGGTTCAGAATCATTGACCTTACAACTTTCAGGTCTTCCTGATGGCGCCACCCTGTGGTTGGATGGTGCTGAGTTAACGGTGATTGATGGCGTTGCGGAGCTACCTACTGACATCAGCCTGGAAAATCTTCAAGTTGTGGTGGCCGATCCAAATACGTACACGCTTACCGTCACTGCCACCTCATCAGAGGGAGACATAGCGCACCCAGTTGCCGATAAGTCGGTGGTTAAAACCATCAACCTCATTGTTTTAGATGTGAATGACGCGAATAACACACCACCAGAAGTCGTCGACTTTGATGTGTTCGCGGGTGAAGATACGATTCCTCTATATTTTGCTGATTTTGCTACCGATATTGAGGACGATGCAAACAGCTACAAAGAAACCATGGTTGAAATTACCGAGTTGCCACAATATGGGGAACTCTACGTTGAAGCGAATGGTGACGGTAGGTTGTACCTTGAAGTAGGGGATACCGTTGTCGACAAAACGGTTATCCAATATGAGCTCAATAATGGTTTCTCTGCAAATGATGATGGCTTCGATCCAAGTCTTTCTGCCTTACTAGAACAGAATATCGAAATTAGTGGCGGTATCTATACTGGAGCACGCCCTGACCCTGATTTAATCTCAGCAGATCAGCTAGCTAACATCGACTATGATGACAATGGTAACGATAAACACAGTGGTTTCTTTACTCAGCAAACTGGTCAAAATGGGCAAGAAAACGAACACGGAAATGGCAGTAACACGGATGAAGGCGAGTATATAGCAGTTCGCTATACCGCAGGGAGTATGACTCATGCCCTGCTCACTCTTGCTAGTTTGACGGGCAATATCGTTCAGGGTAAAGGAAATGCACAGGTAGCGGTCATTACGGCCTTCTTATATCTTGATGGAAACTATGTCGGCGCCCAGCAGCTTGATCCTGATACTGACCTGCATGAAGCCCCAGGCAACAGTTCTAAAGTCGCGACAATGGATATTCAATCTGAACAGCCTTTTGATGAGGTAAGGGTTGTATTGACCAATGAAAACGGTAAAGGGTTTGTCTTACAAGGATTTGAGGCAGTAGATACGGATGTTACAGATAGCTTTAAATATGAAGCGGTTGATGATGACGGCGCGCGAAGCAGTAATGATGCTACGGTAACCATAGATATCTCACCAGAGGGCAACTTTACCGATTCTAACGACGATGGAGATTATGACTTTGCCGCACAGGGCACAGCGACTTCGTATCTATATGGTACGGAAGGCGATGACTTGCTCATAGGTGGTGATGGAGACGATCTAATAGTCGGTGGTAAAGGCAGTGATACTCTGACAGGTGGTGAGGGTAACGACACCTTTAAGTGGACCGAAAGCGATTTGGACGGTCATCGTGATGTTATTACTGATTTCTCAAGGGAAAATGGAAACAATGATGTCATTGATCTTAAAGACTTGTTTGAAGAAACAGACTCACTGGATGACCTATTAGCTGACAATACAATTGTTGTTTCCGAAGACAACGGTAGTACATTAATTAATGTCGATAAAGGCAATGGTAAGTCGGTTACCATTGAACTTGAAGGTGTTGTTGGCGTTGATAATAATGTTCTAAGTAATATTTTAATTATTCAAGATAGCTAATTGATAACATTATAAAAAAGCAATCCTTGGGTTGCTTTTTTATTCGCCTATGCTTAGTGAACTCAATAATTCTCACTTCCAATAGACTGCGTTTTTCACACCTTTTATCCAGTCTACCTTCTGCTTAAACCACGATGAGACGAGCGTGAATGGTTGAACCGCTAGTCTTAAGAGCTATACCTGCTAAGTTTTGATTGACTCGTGACAAGTGGTTGCGTCAATTATTCCTTGCTATGCACTTAAACACTTATAAGTATCCATTTCAAAATGAAAAAGGTACATTTGATTCCATTTTCTCCTTTAATTTCATTCACTAATAAAAAAATAGGAAAATACTGATAGAAACCCATAATTCTCGAATTTGAGATACCCAATTTCTTTTTTGAGACAGATGATTAATTAGCTTGCCAAAAAATACTCAATATTCGAGATGTCTGATATTACCTTTATACGACAAATAAAAATTCAACTTTTTTCCAACGCAGTGTTAACGAGTGGGCTAGGTAATATTTCAGAGTTACCCGATCGTCACAGGGTGTCTCAAGGAGTCGAACATGAGTGGTTTTTCCTTATTTGGTGCAGTGCAAGTTTCAGGTACGTTAGTGGTGGATGCTCAGGGGAGGCTGACAATCCTTCCTGAGGGGTTAGACCCTCGTCCGGGTGATGTTGTGATCGACATTTTAGAGGATGCAGAAGTCGGAGAGGATGTGAACGTCGTTGTTGTTCAAGACGATGGGTCAGCGAGGACGCTAGAGATTACGGCATTGGATGCGGACGCGATCATCGCTCAGATCGAATCGGGGCAAGACCCAACGGATGTGGAAGGTCAAGAGACGGCAGCAGGCGAAGAAAATGGCTCGAGTCCGACTACTACTGGGGTTATTGAGCGCGACGGCACTCAAGTATTGGCGTCGACCCAATTCGACACGACAGGTTTGGAAGCGCAAGGGTTGTCGGCAACACAGTCTTTAACTTTGCTCCAGTTTGCTCGCCAACCTGTTCAGATTGAAGAAGAAGTTGTTCCTGCCACTTTGAGCGTCACGGGTGGAGAGCAAGTGAACGAGGGCGAAAGTGCTGAGTTTGTTGTTAGGTTATCTGCCGAATCAGAGAGTGAAATACTACTTGGGTTGAGTTTGATAACCGATGAAGACGGCTACAACGCAGAACCTGAAGACTTGGAGTCTATCAGCGCTTTCTATGTAGATAGTAATGGGGAAATACAACCTCTAAGCATCGGTGATGGGCAAGTGAATGTTCCCGCTGGAGTGACTGAGCTCATTGTCAGTGTTCAAACTAAGCAAGACTCGATATTTGAAGGACAAGAACGCTTTGGCCTTCGAGTCTCAGATATTGAGGGTGTAACGCAGCAGGGCGATGGCAGCACATTTGACGACAACGGTACCCTGTTTGTGACTGGTGATGCGGACATAATTGATGACGGCACTGGACCTGGTCCCGATCCAGACGATGACCGCCCTGCGCTTTCTATCACGCCTGCGGTGTCAGTGAACGAAGGCACGGGTGCCATGTTCACGGTCAACTTATCGAAAGAGACCGAAGCAGATGTAGTCTTGAATTTAGCCACAGCAACGGATGGTGATTACAGTGCTGAAGATGGCGACATTGGCGCGATCACTGCGAGCTACAACGATGGTGAATCTGATATCGCGTTGACCATCACCGATGGCAACGTGACCCTACCAGCTGGTGTGACTGAGTTTAAAGTGACTGTGGCAACCACGCAGGATGACATCTTCGAAGGCCCTGAAACCTTCGGCGTGACCGTCACCGACAACAACAATGTGACCACCAACGGCTCTGCGACAGGTGTGGGCACCATTCTTGATGATGGGTCAGGTCCTGATCCCGATCCGGACGATGACCGTCCAGCGCTTTCTATCACGCCAACGGTGTCTGTGAACGAAGGCACGGGTGCTATGTTCACTGTCAACTTATCGAAAGAGACCGAAGCGGATGTGGTCTTGAATTTATCGACCGCAACGGATGGTGATTACAGTGCTGAAGATGGCGACATTGGCGCCATTACGGCCACCTATAACAACGGTGAGTCTGATGTACCTCTTACTATTACTGATGGCAACGTGACTCTGCCAGCCGGCGTGACTGAGTTTAAAGTGACTGTAGCAA